>QKAU01000071.1 GCA_003246265.1 Kiritimatiellales bacterium
GAGCTCGGGCTGGGCGAAGACCATTCCGGCCTGCTGGTGCTGGACGCCGCGCTCAAGCCGGGTACGCCGTTCGTGGAGGTCTGGGGCGCGCCCGAAACCGTCATTGAACTCGAGATCACGCCGAACCGTCCCGACTGCCTTTCGATGATCGGCGTGGCGCGCGAAATGGCGGTGCTCTACGGAACCGCCCTCAGACTGCCCGGCATCGACCTCGCCGAAAGCGGAAACGCGGTGGCTGAAGAGATTGCCGTAACCGTCGAGGACCCGGCCAAGTGCCCGCGCTATACGGCGCGCGTGCTGAAGGGAGCCCGGATCGGCCCCTCCCCGGAATGGATGCAGAAGCGGCTCGAGGCCGCCGGGTTGCGCCCGATCAACAACGTGGTCGACATCACCAACTACGTGCTGCTCGAAACCGGCCACCCGCTGCACGCCTTCGACAAAACGCGTGTAGCCGGTGGCCGCATCGTCGTCCGCAACGCGAAGCCGGGTGAAACGATGCGGTCACTCGACGGGGCCGAGCGCACGCTCTCGCCGGAGATGCTGGTGATCGCCGATGCGGAGAAGCCCTCCGCCATCGCCGGCGTCATGGGCGGGGCCGACAGCGAAATCAAGGCGGGGTCCACGACCATCCTGCTGGAAGCCGCCGCCTTTGAAACCTCGACCATCCGGCATGCGGCCAAAACGCTCGGCCTGACCACCGACTCCTCCTACCGCTTCCAGCGCGGAGTCAATCCCGACACGGTGGAGTGGGCCAGCCGCCGCGCCGCCGCACTGATGGCCGACCTCGCGGGGGCCGCCTGCTGCAAGGGCACCATCGATGCCTATCCCCAATCCCGCCAACCGGTGCGCATCCCGTTTTCCTGGGCGCGTATCGAGGGCATGATCGGCTCCGGCATCTCCCCTGCCGAGATGAAGCGGATCTTCGTGGCCTTGGAGGTCGGCATCGAGGACGACAACGGCGAAACCGCCGTGGCCGTGGCTCCGACCTTCCGGCTCGACCTCGTGCGCGAGGTCGACCTGGTCGAGGAGATCGCCCGCATCCACGGTGTCGACAACGTACCCGCCAAGACGCCGCTGGCCAAGGTGGTGCCGGGTTCCAGCGACCGCCGCGTCCGCGCCGTTGCCGGCCTGCGCAACGTGCTCCAGGGGCTTGGTGCCAGCGAAATCATGAACTACACGCTGGTGAACCATCCGCTGCTCGACCTCTTCGGCAAGGATAACCGCGATGCACGCGAGGAGTTGCCGCATCCGATCAGCATGGACCAATCGGTCATGCGCACATCGCTGATTCCCCAACTGGTCGAGAGCCTCGGCCGCAACCGATCGCGCCAGATCGGCGAGGCGTGCTTCTACGAGCTCGGCCGCAGCTTCAACCGCGTGGAGGGTCGGCCGGTACAGGCCGAAACCGTATCGCTTGGCATGATGGGACCCGTTGGCCGTTCCCTGCTCGAGAAGCGGGCACCGGTCTCCGACGAGGAGATGTTTGTCTGGATGAAGGGGCTGGTCGAGCGGCTGGTGTCGGCACAGAAGCTGCAGGTTTCGTTCAAGGCTGCGGACCGTCCGGAGTTCGAACCCGGCAAGGCCTTGGCGGTGGAGATCGGTGGCCGGCCGGCGGGATGCATGGGGCTGGTCAACAAGGCGGCCCGCGCGGAATGGAGGCTGACGGGTCCGGTGGCCGCCGCCGAAATCCAGCTGGAGGAGCTGCTTGGGAATGCCTTCCGGGTCGCCAAGGTGAAGGAGATCGCCCCGTTTCCTTCGATGGAACGCGACATCGCGCTGGTGGTCGATCAGGCGGTGAGCCACGAAGCGGTAGTGGAGCTGGTACGCAAGGCGAATCCGGCCGATCTTGAATCGTTCGGCCTATTCGACGTCTACCAGGGCAGGGGAATCGAGAAGGGGAAGAAGAGCCTGGCCTACAACTTCGTCTACCGTTCCGCCACGCAGACCCTCACCGACAAGAAGGTCAACAAGACGCACCAGAAATTGGCCGAGTTCTTGTGCCAGCAGCTTGGGGCCATCCTGCGCGAATAAGTCGATCCGTTGTTATTTGCTCTTGGTTCTCTTTGGGAAAGTCATATTCTTCAAAACCATGAAAGTTTCCAGGCGCATTGTCGCTTATTCCTCCATCCTTCTGCCGGTTGCGCTATCCGCGGCGGCCCAGCCGCACGAAACCTTTTCCGAGCGGCCGTCCAGGCGGCAGGAGGCGGCCGGCAAGGCCCGGATGCGGGCTCAGCAGGAGCGGGAGGGGGCGCGCCTATGGGCCCGGCTGCACGGATTGCCCGTGCGCACCGTCGACGGTGATCGCGTCGTCGAACTCATGGCGATGCGGGACGGGCAGCCGGTCTACTACACCACGCTCAACGCCAATGCTGCGCTGTCTACCGCGGCGAACCAGGTGGGGCTCTATCCATTCCTTGCCGATGGAGCAGGCCTGACTGTGGGAGTTTGGGATGCGGGGTCCGTGCTTTCGAGCCATGTTGAATTCGGCGGGCGCATCAGCCTGCAGGACGGTGAGACCGCAACGGATGGCCACTCCACCCATGTGGCCGGGACGATTGCCGCCAGTGGAATCAATGCAATGGCCAAGGGAATGGTGCCTGCCGTCCTCATAGACTCCTACGACTGGGCCTTCGATGAAGACGAAATGATTTCGGCAGCGGCATCCTATGCGGGCGAACCAGGAAAGATCTACCTGTCGAACCACTCGTATGGCATCCTGTGCGGATGGAATGGTAGCTATTGGTATGGAGGCAACATCCTGGCGGGCGAGTCGGCTTCCTTCGGGCAGTACGACTACTTTGCCCGGTACTGGGACCAGATCGTCTACGATGCGCCCTACTACCTGCCGTTCAAGGCCGCCGGCAACGATCGGGACGATCCGGCGCCGGCGGAAGGCGCAACCTTCTTCTACTACGAATCGGGCGCACTCAAATCAAATGTGTACAACAGTGCGATCCACCCCCTGGGCGATGGCAACACCGAAGGCGGCTACGACACGATCCAACCGAAAGGCATTGCCAAGAACATCATGACGGTCGGGGCCATCGGCGATGCCGGATACGGGACGATGCGCATCCTCGCCTATCCCTATGCCGCCATGTCCAGCTTCAGCGGCTGGGGTCCGGCGGATGACGGGCGCATCAAGCCCGACATTGTTGCCAACGGGGTTGGCTTAACCTCTACCTTGGGGTCGGGCGATATGGTCTATGGAAGCATGTCTGGAACCAGCATGGCGACACCCAACGCATGCGGATCGGCGGCATTGCTGGTCGACTACTATGGGAAGCGCTTTCCCGGCCAGGCGATGCGGGCCAGCACGCTCAAGGGATTGATCATTCACACGGCCGACGACCTGGGGAATCCGGGACCCGACTATTCGTATGGTTGGGGTTTGATGAATACGCTGGCGGCGGCCGAGCTGTTGAAGGACTACGCCAACGGCAACACCATGAGGCTGACCGAGGACGGATTGGACAACGGGAATCGCAGCGACACCTTCACCTTCTTCTGCACGGGGCTCGAGCCGGTTCGCGTTACCCTTTGCTGGACCGATCCGCCCGGAACCTACCGGGCTGATCTGGATGACCGGTCGCCGGCCCTGGTCAACGATCTGGACCTCAAGGTTGAAGACCCCGATGGCATGGTGCACTATCCCTTCACGCTGGACTACTCGAATCCCTCCGCCATGGCCACCGCCAGTGCCGAAAATGACATCGACAACGTGGAGCAGGTCTACATCGCTTCGGTGGTTCCCGGAAAATACACTATAACCGTTGATGTCGACGAACCCGCCCTCTCGGGGGGGCAGCAGTGGTATTCCCTGCTGGTCAGCGGCAGCCCTTCCGATTCGGATGACGACGGCATGCCGGACCTTTGGGAGGTGCTCTATTTCCTCAACCCGACCAACGGTTTGGCAAATGGAGACCTGGATGGCGACGGCATGGACAACGCTTCCGAATACATCGCGGGAACCCAGCCGAACCAGACTGGATCGCTGTTTTCAGTAACGGCATACGAGGTCTCCGCAACGGGTAGCAATGCACCGTTCATCGTCACATGGGACCCGGTCGCGGGCCGCGTGTACAATGTGGGGTGGTCGTCCGACCTGCTCTACGCAGGATTCACCAACATCTCCGGCGACCTTCCATATCCGGCCGGCAGCTATACCGATGCGGTGGAGCGTGCCGGTGGCGGAAACTACTACCAGGTGGACGTCCGCCTCGACCAGTAGCGGAAGCCCAATGGCGCTGCCTGAAAAAGAAGATGCCGTGTCGCCACCAGTCCGGGGATGCACCTGTTAAGCATGGGTTGGCCATTCACGATGCCTGCGTACGCCGTCACCTCCTTTGCAGCTGGCGGCACTCCATGGTGGATAATCCCTATGGGTCGGCACATAATTAGCTAAGACCTTGCTTCGTATCCTGCCCGCCAGGCCGGGCGGAAAGTGATGAACAAGGCCGATGTCGGCCAAAGCGGGGGAATCTTTCGCATTCCACTGAACGGAGGTTGGATGAAACGTCTTTTCTTATTGGCCGGAGGGCTGGCGGTTGCCCTGTCCCTGCTACTTACCTTTCTGCATTCTGAGAAAGCGCCGCTGCCTGCGCAGCGAACGGCGGCGACCGGCCAGGAGGAAAAAGAGCTGTCGCCGCTGTCCGGAGCGCGCGCAGATCCACTGGCCCCGGAGCTTGCTTCGGCATCGGTACCATCCGATCCGGAAACCGTCATGTCGTCCACGGTACTTTCCTTGTCCGACATCCCCGAGGGGGAATTCAAGGCCGGGGTGGTCCGGCTGCCCGAAGAGGCGCAGCGGCGCGCACTCGAAAAGCTTGATCGAAACCGGCAGCTTCTCGCCGATGTGGAGTCCCTTCGCGTCGATCCCAACGGAATGATCTACTATGTCTGCACCTTCGGAGCGGAAAGCGGGGCGGCCGCCCGTTCCATCGTGGCGACAGCGGAATCGGCCACAGCGGGAATCGAGCCGGCCGGGGCCTTGGTGCCCGTTGCGTCTCCGCCGCAACTTCACAGCCGCCCCGGTTCCGCCAATGTGCTGTTCCTCGACTTCAATGGCCATGTCATCGAGGGGACAGCATGGAACAGCTCCAAAGGGGTGGCGAAATGGGAGTGCCTGCCGTACGACAAGGATGGCGACAGAACCACCTTCAGCAGCGCGGAGATGGCGATCATCACGCAGGTTTGGGAGCGGGTGTCGGAGGACTATGCGCCCTTCGACGTCGATGTGACGACCGAAGAGCCGGTGTGGGGAACCCGGACCGGCCATGCCCTGATCACGCCCACGACCGATAAGAACGGCGTACCATGCCCCCACAGCGGCTATGGCGGTATTGCCTATCTCGACGTGTTCGGGAATTCATGGTATTCCTACAACTACGGCGGGAACTGCTACTCCCCGGCGTGGTGCATCGACTATGTCGCCGATGACGCTGCGGAGGTCATCTCCCACGAGCTGGGGCATAATCTCAGCCTGTCCCACGACATGTCGAGCGATCTGTCGACGTATACCAACGGATACTATGCCGGCCACGTCAACGGCGGCATCCCTTGGGGGCCGATCATGGGTACGGGGTACAACGATGATGTTTCGCAATGGAGCAAGGGCGACTACTACAATGCCTTCCAATCCTCGCAGGACGACCTGTACCAGATCTCCAGCCGGCTCGGATACCGGCCGGACGACCACGGCGACACCCTCGGTGCGGCCGATGCGCTTTCGGCCGACGCGTTTGGATATCTGGCGGAAGATGGGGTCATCGAAACCACGGGCGATCCCGACGCCTTCGTTTTCACGGTGGACGAAGGGGCGGTCGATATCATGGCTTCGCCGTACCGCGCGGCGAACGGTACATGGGGAGGGAACCTCGATATCAACCTCGAACTCTACAACGGCATCGGGACGCTCATGGCGACCAACAACCCGATACTCGAAACGAAGGCTTCCTTCTCGACCAACCTGGCGGCCGGTACCTACTACCTGCAGGTAAAGCCGACCGGCATGGGGAACCCGCTGGTCAATCCCCCGACCGGGTACGTCCTCTACGGCAGCCTAGGGCAATACAGCGTCCGTGTCGTGCCGCCCGGTGGCATAAAGGCGTTGCCCAACATCGATGGATTCGAGGGCGGCGGAGGTAGCCTGTGGCGGCAATCAACCAGCGACGATATCGATTGGACCAGCCAGCAGGGCACGACCCCGAGTGGTTCCACGGGGCCCTCCGGTGCCGCCTCCGGCAGCTACTACCTCTTTACCGAAGCGAGCAGCCAGCCCAACAAGACGGCAATGATCGAATCGACCCGGCTCGACCTGGAGCATTCGACCCTGCCCACCCTGATGTTCGAGTACCACATGTATGGTGCCGACATGGGAACCCTCTCGGTCGACGTCTTCGACGGTACGTGGCACTCCAACGTCTGGGTGCGTTCAGGCCAGCAGCATACCAGTTCCAGCAACCCTTGGAGCACCGCGGTCGTCGATCTTTCCCCCTTTGCCGGAATGCGCGATGTCGTCATCCGGCTGCGCGGGAAGACGGGAGGCAACTATCGCAGCGACATGGCGATCGACAACCTCCGATTCTCCGTGGATGCCGATGCGGACACGATGCCGGACTATTGGGAAAACCTCTATTTCGGCAGCATTACCGGTGCCGTGGCGGCCGTCGACACGGACAACGACGGGTTCGACAACCTGGCCGAATACATCGCGGGGTCGATCCCCACGGATGATGCCTCCTTCTTCATGGTCACCGAGCAGGCCATGGCCGATACCACGAATTTCGTGGTGGAATGGGCCCCATCGTTGATGGGGCGTATTTACACGGTCATGTGGAATGCCGACCTGGTATATGGGAGTTTCTCCAACATCTCCGGCGACCTCCCGTATCCGGCCGGCAGCTACACCGATACGGTCGAGCGGGTGGGCAACGGGCAGTTCTACCGCGTTGAGGTCCGCCTCGACCCATAGCGGCGTCCTGCCGGACCCGCTGATTTTGATATACAACGTGTTGCGGGCGGCGTAGAAATGCGCCGTGAAAACACGGGGTTATGCGATCATGGTTTCGGCATTGGTGTCCGCCTTATGCCATGCCGCCGGTTCCGAAAAGAGTGGCTGTCCATGATACGGGAGGATGGTGCCATGTGCGGGAACCGGGCTATTCGGCAGGTGGTGAATGGCTCCCATCGCTTGGGATCCGTTTCCGTTATCCTTTTTCTTACGCTTTCGGCGGCGGCCGCACAGCGGCACGAAACCTTTGCGGAGAATCCTGCAAAACGCGCCGTCGCGGTGCAACGTGCCAGGGAAAAAGCGCAGCGCGAGAAGGATGAGGCGAGGCAATGGGCGCAGGCACACGGCGCTCCCCTGCGATACGACGATGGCCAGCGGCTTATGGAGCTCATGGCCATCCGCCATGGCGTTCCCGTCTATTATGCAACGAAGAACCGGAATGCCGCGATTTCGACCGCGGCAGACCTGGTGCGCCAGTCGCCGCCGTTCCATGTCGATGGCGCCGGGCTGACGGTCGGCGTATGGGACGGGGGTTCGGTACTGACCACCCATCAGGAGTTTGGCGGGCGCGTAGCCAATCTGGATGGGGTGGCGTCGCATTACCATTCCACGCATGTCGGCGGCACGATCGGTGCAGCGGGGGTTGTCACCAATGCGAAGGGCATGGCGCCGGCCGTATGCATCGATTCGTACGATTGGGATGCGGACATTGCGGAAATGATTTCACGGGCGGCCGCAACGCCAGGCGAAACGAACGCTATCTACCTGTCGAACCACTCCTACGGAACCATCGGTGGGTGGACCTGGCGGCTGGGTGGGAGTACGTACTATTATTGGCCCTATTGGTTCGATTTCGGGCCCGGCGAGGTGGACATCTACTTCGGCCAGTACGATGCCGGTGCCGCGGATTACGACCAGGTGGTTTACGATGCACCGTATTTCCTCCCGTTTGTTGCGGCCGGCAACGACCGTTCCGACAATCCCGCAAACGGCGAAACCGTGGTTTGGGGTGAAGTGAAAGGGAACAAGATCATACTGTGGCATTCCGTCGTCTACGACGACACGCTGCATCCGCCCGGCGACGGCATCTACAAGGGCGGTTACGACAACATCAGCGCCGAAGCCACCGCCAAGAACATCATGACCGTGGGGGCCGTGGCCGATGCGGTGAACGGCAATCTGCGGTCGATCGCGAACGCTTCGAACCTCTATTTCAGCAGTTGGGGGCCGGCCGACGACGGGCGCATCAAGCCGGACATCGTGGCGAATGGATGGCAGCTCTACTCCTGTTTCGATAGCTCGAATACCGACTATTACGCCATCTCTGGAACCAGCATGGCGACACCCAACGCATCGGGTTCCGCCTTGTTGCTGGTCGACTACTACGGCCGGCGGTTTCCGGGCATGGCAATGCGGGCCAGCACGCTAAAGGGATTGATCATCCACACGGCGGACGACCTGGGAAATCCCGGGCCCGACTATTCCAACGGATGGGGTTTGATGAACACCCTGGCAGCCGCCGAGCTGGTCAAGGACTATGCCGATGGAAACGCGGTGCGCCTGACCGAAGGGGTGCTTTCGCCGACCAACGCGACCGACTCGCTCGTCTGCTACAGCGACGGATCGGAGCCGATTCGTGCAACGTTGTGCTGGACCGATCCCCCCGGTCCGGAGCAGGCGACGCATGACAGCAGGACCCCCGTGCTGGTCAACGATCTCGATCTCAAGATCGTCGGGCCGGATGGAACGAATTATCCCTATAGCATGGACTACGATCACCCAACCTCCAACGCTACCACGGTGACGAAAAACGATACCGACAACGTGGAACAGGTCTATCTCGCGGCCCCGTCCGCCGGCGAGTATACGATGATCGTCGACTACGACGGCCCGTTGCAGGATGGGGGGCAGCGCTATTCCCTGCTGGTCAGCGGCCTCTCTACCAACGTGGCTCCCGCCAATCCCGATCTGGATGGGGACGGCCTGCCGAACGAGTGGGAACTACGCTACTATGGCGGCCTGACTAACGGCATGCCAGGCGAGGACACCGATGGCGACGGGGCCAACAACAGGAGGGAATACATCGCCGGCACCGATCCCACCAACCCCGCCTCCTTCTTTGCCATCACGGCGTTCGGGACGGGCTCCTCCACCGGTCCACCGGTCCACCTTGCCTGGGGGCCGGTGATCGAAGGGCGCAGCTACGCCGTTGGGTGGAGCACGAACCTTGCGGAGACGGTTTTCACCAATGTTTCCGGCGTCCTGGCCTATCCGGCCGGCAGCTATACCGATGCAGTCGAGCATGCCGGCATGGGTCATTTCTACCAGGTGGAAGTCCATCTCGCGCCCTGACGGTGCCGCACCGGCCGGGAGTGAATGTTGCGGGCCGGAGGATGGTCTATGATGGAACCGGACGGTTCGCATGGCACGATTATCGGGCATCCTTGGATCGATGGGCGGTTTCCGCACCCCGGCAACCGCCTGTGCGGCGTTGTACCTGCTGTCTGCATCGGTCCGCGCACAACGGCCCGAAACCTTTGCAGAGGATCCCGGACGCCGGAAGGAGGCTGTCCGGGCGGTGCGGGAGCGGGCGGCGCAGCGCAAGGCCGAGGCGCGCGAGTGGGCCCGCCGGCACGGCGTTCCGATGCGCCACGAAGAGGGCGAGACCGTTTTCGAGCTCATGGCGGTCGAGGAGGGCCGACCGCTCTTCTACACCACCCTGAACGCGAACGCCGCCATTTCCGCCGCGGCGGACCGGGTGCGCGACACCGCCCCCTTCAACGTGGCCGGGCAGGGCGTGACGGTCGGGGTGTGGGATGCGGGGCTGGTCTGGACCAACCACCAGGAGTTCGGCATCCGCGTGGCGATCTCCAACGCCAATTCGTACGGGAACTACCACTCCACCCATGTGGGCGGGACGCTCAATGCGGCCGGCATCGCCGCCGCGGCCAGGGGGATGGCGCCCCAGGCGAGGATTGATTCATACGATTGGAACTACAACGACGCCGAAATGGTCGCGGCGGCCGCGGCGGCCCCGGATGAACCGGGCCGGATCTATCTTTCCAACCACTCCTACGGCATCCTGGCGGGCTGGTCCTACTTCTATTGGACCAATCCCTACACGCGCCAGTCGGGCTACCACTGGTGGGGCAACCTCGAGACCGAGAGCACCGAGGAATATTTCGGCCAGTACGGGTACGGCGCGCGCGACTGGGACGAGATCGCCTACGGCGCGCCCTACTTCCTGCCCTTCAAGGCGGCCGGCAACGAGCGCAACAACAACCCCGTGGACGGCGAGCGGATCTTCTACACGAAGGACAACGGCTCCACCTGGACCAACACCCTCTACGACTCCACCATCCATCCCCTCGGCGACGGCCTCTACAAGAACGGCTACGACACGGTGCCCTACTACGGCAATGCCAAGAACATCGTCACGGTCGGCGCGGTTTCCGATGCCGTGGCCGATGGCGCCCGCGCCCCGGCGAATGCCCTTGCCGCCGACTTCACCAGCTGGGGTCCCGCCGACGACGGGCGCATCAAGCCGGATCTGGTCGCCAACGGCACGGAGCTGGTTTCGTGCAATATCGTCGCCACCAACTCCTACGCCTCACGCAGCGGCACCAGCATGGCTACGCCCAACGCCTGCGGTTCGGCCGCGCTGCTGGTCGATTATTATGGCCGCCGCTTCCCGGGGCAGGCCATGCGCGCGAGCACCCTCAAGGGATTGCTGATCCACGCGGCCGACGACCTGGGCCGTCCGGGGCCAGACTACCAGTATGGATGGGGCCTGGTGAATACGCGCGCGGCGGCGGAACTGCTGAAGGAATATGCCGATGGCAACGGCATCGCGCTGGCCGAGGCGGTGCTGGATGGCGCAACCCCTTCCCGGTCGTACACGGGAATCTCCTACGGCGACCTGCCGGTCCGCGCCACCCTCTGCTGGACCGATCCGCCGGGCCCGGCAACCTATGCCCACGACAGCCGAACCCCCGTGCTGGTCAACGACCTGGACCTGAAGATCACGGGACCCGACGGCACCCACTACCCCTTTTCGCTCAGCTATGCCGACCCCGAAGCCGTCGCGACCGCAACGGGGGAGAACCATGTGGACAATGTCGAGCAGGTCGTCATCGCGCTTCCGCGACCCGGCACCTACACCATCACCGTGGACCATGACGGCACGCTCCTGGGGGGGCTCCAGCATTTCTCCCTGCTGGTGGGCGGGTTGGCTTCCGATGGCGATGGCGACGGCCTGCCCGACCTGTGGGAAAACACCTATTTCGCCGATCCCGCCGGCGCATTCCCGGCAGGGGATGCGGACGGCGACGGCATGGACAACGTTTCCGAGTTCATCGGCGGAAGCGATCCGACCAACCCCGATTCCGTCTTCGGGTTCGCCTCGGCCTACCTGCTGCCTTCGGCCGGACATCCCCCCTTCGTGGTGGAATGGACGCCGCTGCCCGGTCGCCTCTACCGGATCCATTGGACCTACAGCCTCCAGTATGTCCCGTTCGAGCCGATCTCCGGGATCCTCCCATGGCCGGTCAACAGCTATACCGATGCCGTCGATCGTGTCGGCGATCCGGGATTCTATCGCATTGACGTGCGCCTCCGCACGGACTAGGAAACTCCATCAACCAAGGCGGTATCCATGCATCCCATCGGCAGATTGGCCCTGTTCGCCATGGCGTTGGCCAGCGCTTTGCCGGCCGCCACGCTGCAGCGGGGGCCCTATCTCCAGCGGGTCGCGACCGGCGAGATCACCGTCTGCTGGCGGTCGGATGTTGCGCAGACGGGCACCGTCCGCTACGGGACCTCTCCGCTGGTGCTGACCAACCTTCAGTCGTCGGCAGTTGTGGCAACCAACCACGCCGTCCGCATTGCCGGGCTGCAGCCTGCCACCACCTACTACTACGCCGTGGAGCAGGAGGGGCAAACCCTGGCGTCCGGAGCCAACTTGTTTTTCCGGACGGCGCCGGGTCCCGCATACGGGCCGTCCGTCCGCATCTGGATCCTCGGCGATTCGGGGACCGCGAACGCCTACGCGAAGGGGGTCTACGACGCCTACCGGAGCTTTGCCGGAAGTCGCCACACCGACCTGATGCTGATGCTGGGCGACAACGCCTACACCACCGGGACCGATGCCCAGTACCAGACGGCCGTCTTCGCCATGTATCCCGAAATCCTGCGCCAAACGCCGCTCTTCTCCTGTTTCGGGAACCACGACGGCTACGCCGATCCCGGCATGACCCAGGGCGAGCCCTACTACGACATCTTCACCTTCCCCGCCGCCGGCGAATGCGGCGGGGTGCCGTCGGGGTCCGAGGCCTATTTCAGCTTCGATTATGGCGGGATCCACTTCGTCTCGCTCGACTCCGCGGAAACGCTGCGGACCACGAACGGCGCCATGCACGCCTGGCTGGAACAGGACCTTGCCGCGAACACCTCCCGCTGGACCATCGCCCTCTGGCACCATGCGCCCTATACCAAGGGAAGCCATGATTCCGACGACGAAGCCTACCTGGTCCAGATGCGCCAGAATTTCCTTCCGCTGATCGAGGCGGCCGGCGTGGACCTCGTCCTGTCGGGCCATAGCCACGACTACGAACGCTCGTTCCTGCTGCAGGGGCATTACGGCATGTCCGCCACCTTCGATCCGCTGCTGCATGCCGTCGACGGCGGGGACGGCGATCCCTTGGGCGACGGGGCCTACGTGAAATCCGGAACCCCCGGCACGGTCTACGTGGTCGCGGGATCCGGCGGACAGCTGGGCGGGGTGCAGGCCGATTTTCCCCATCCGGCCATGGCGGTATCGAGGGTGGAGCGCGGCTCCCTGGTGCTGGACATTGAACCCGAGCGGCTCGATGCGATCTTCCTGAACATCGACGGTGCCGTGCGCGACCGGTTCTCCATCCTGAAACCGGAACTGCGGTTCGCCGGCATCGCCGCCACCAACGCCGGGGTCTCCCTCCAGTGGTACAGCCGGCCTGGCGGAAGCTATGCCCTCTGGCGCGCTGCAAACCTCCAGTCCAACGAGTGGGTCATGGCGACCAACGGCATTCCCGCCACGGCACCTGTCAACACGCTGCTGCTTGGCGGCGAATCCCATCCGTCCGCCTTCTACCGCGTGGAGGTGGAGGCCCCCTGATCCGCCGGACGATGCGCAATCCCTTTACTTCGCAGGCGGGTTGGAATATACCTTGCTTCCGGGAAGAGGCATGAAACGCGTTGTGGCAATCCTGGCGTTGCTGGCCGTTGCAGGTGCGGCGGCCTGGATGTCCTTCTGCCGTCCGATCCCTGAACCGGTCGTGCAGGCGGAGGTGACGGTATCTTCCATACCGTTGGCGGCGGAGCCGCAGCCCGCCTCAGGACCGGTGGAAACCCTTGTGGACCAGGTGGTTAAAACCAATGCCGCGCCACAGCCCGTGGCCGTCCGGCAGCCGGTGCAGCCGATCGAGGAACGCGGCGATGCCATGCTCTTCGAAATCCAAGCCCTCGAGGGAACCCCGTTCGACTCCGCGGTCACCATGCCGTTCGAAGGCCAGTAGGTTCTAGGGCAGTGCACGAAGGAGATGCCGCTGCCGAGTTCACTGGCAGGGACGCACCTCCCTACCCATTTTAACGGCAACTCAACCATTGTCTGCTAGGCGATCCCCGGCACCTCGACCTCGTCGACCGGGCATTCGTCGACCGATCCAAGGAAGAGGCGCCCGTACCAGTGCGACCGGACCCGGCTGTCGAGGATCGTTACCGTTCCCCGGTCGCTGGCGCTGCGGATGAGGCGTCCGACGCCCTGCCGGAACTTCAGCACGGCTTCGGGCAGGGAGTAGTCGCGGAACGGATTGCCGCCACGCGCCTCGATCGCCTCGAAGCGGGCTTCGATGAGCGGGTGGTCGGGCACCGCGAAGGGGAGCCTTGTGATGATGACGTGGCTGAGCGCCTCGCCCTGCACGTCGACCCCCATCCAGAAGCGGTCGAGCCCGAACAGCACGCCCGCCTGGTGGCCGCGGAAGATCTCCAGCATGCGCTGCGGCGGCATGCCCGTGCCCTGCACGAGGACGCCGTAGCCCTCGTCCTCGAAATCGCCCTTGAGCGCATCGGCCACCTTGCGCATGAAGCGGGCGTTGGTGAAGAGCACGAAGGCCCGGCCCCGGCCCTCGATCACAAAATGGCGGATCGCATGGGTTGCGGCCTTCTCGAACGTGTCGGCGGAGGGCGGCGGCATGTTGGACGCAAGCTGGAGGCGCATCTGGCGCCCGTAGTCGAACGGCGATCCCACCTGCAGCTCGTGGCAGGCCTCCGCGCCGATGCGTTGACGGAAATAGGCGAGGTTTTCGCCGACCGCGAGCGTGGCGCTGGTCATCACCACGCATGGGATCGTCTCGAACAGCATTTCCCGCAGGATGGGGCCGACGTCCACGGGGGCCGAATAGAGCACCGGCAGGCGGCGGCGCCCCTGCGTCTCCACCCAGTAGACATGGCCGGCCAGCGACTGCCGAAGGAACGACTCCACCGTATCGCGCAGCTCGATCCCCCGGCTGCGCAGGCTCCTGATCTCGGCCTGCAGGTCGGCGCTTTCCGTGGTTTCCGCCAGGCCCTTGAGGTGTTCGCAGAGGCGGGTGATCCTGGCGGCCAGGTCGGTCTCGATGGGCGGCGGCGCATGGACGCGCTGCTGCGTCTTTTGCGGGCCGAGCTTGAAGTGCGCGCGGACCGCCTCGAAGAAGCCGTCGGCGGATTCGCGCACCTGGTCCGCCCCGAGGGCGCCCTGGCCGTCCTTGAGCAGGGTGCAGAGCCCGCGCTGCTTCTCGGAGTGGATGCGCCGCAGCCAGTACTCGAGCTGGTAGAGCGAGAGGCGGAGGCCAAGGTGCGAGGAGGCGACCTGCTCCATCTGGTGCGCCTCGTCGAAGACGACGTGGCCGTAGGGGGGGAGCATGGCGGCTCCCTCGGCCCGCAGCGCCAGTTCCGCAAAGAAGAGGGCGTGGTTGACGACCAGCACCTGGGCGTCGTGCATCTCCTGCCGGGCGTTGATGTAGTAGCACTCCTTGTAGAACGGGCAGCGCTTTCCGGTGCAGTTGCCGTGCTCGGCGCAGATGGCGCTCCAGACCTCGGGATCGGGCTGCTCCCCGAGTTCCTGCAGGGAACCGTCGCCCAGCTGCCGGTTCGAAGCAAGGGCGTGGATGGCGTCGAGCTGCCGCGCCCGGGCATCATCGAACAGGTCGCCGCCGCCGCGCCGAGCCCGTTGCAGGCGCAGGAGGCAGAGGTAGTTCGAGCGGCCCTTGACCATCACCGCCTTGACCTCGCGGCCGAGTGCGCGGCAGACGAAGGGGATGTCCTTGTGGATGAGCTGCTCCTGGAGGGTGATCGTGTAGGTGGCGATGACGCAGCGCGTGTCGTGCTCCAGCGCCGCGAGGATCTGCGGCACCAGGTAGGCGAAGCTCTTGCCGACCCCGGTCCCCGCCTCGACCGCCAGGTGGTGGCCGAGGGTGGCCGCATCCGCCACGGCGCGCGCCATCCGCTGCTGCTGCGGCCGGAGCTCGAACGCGATCCCGCCTTCCGCGCAATGCCGCTCCAGCACCCCGCCCGGCTCGAAAAAGCGGTCGGTGGCCTTGGCCGCTTCGGGCGGCGGAGTTGGATCGAGCGAGATCATTCGGCGATCGTCTGCGAAACGCAGAACTCGGCCAGCGACCGGATGGCGCCGGGGATGGTCGATTCGCGGGCCACGATGCCGGGCGCGAGGCCGTGCCGCTCCATGGCGCGGGCGGTGGGTTGGCCGATGACGACGGAGGTTTTCCCCTTCAGCGAATCCGCGCCCCACTGCGCGACAAACGAATCGACGCCCGAGGCGCTGGCGAAGAAGGCGACATCGAACCCGGGCAGCTCTTCGTGGTCGACGCGGACATTGTCGTAGATGATGGCATCCTCGACCGCCGCCCCCGTGCTGCGCAGGGCCTCGGCCAGGTCGGTCCCGGCCTTGTCGGACCGGACGCGCAGGACGCGGTCGCCCGGCTTCAGCAGCGCATGCGCGAGCTCGACCAGCGCCTCGGCGCTGAACGAGCCGCCCGGCTGTGCGTCGACGCGGATGCCGTATTCCGCAAACTCGTCGGCGGTGCCGCGCCCGCAGACCATGATCTTCGGGATGGAGCGGTAGTCGGGCTTCTGGTCCTCGACGAGCTGCATCAGGGCGCGGACGGAAGAGGGCGAGGTTACGGCCAGCCAGTCGTACTCCTCCCACCGCAGCGGGAAGGCGCGGCGGCACTCCAGCCGGATAAGCGGGTAGGGCAGGGGCTTTCCGCCGTAGTCGACCACGGCGTCGACCGCCTTCTGCTGGATCGCGTCGGAGCAGGTCAGCAGCACCCGTTGCCCGCGCAGGGCGCCGAGATCGGTCGCGTAGGCGTAGGGAACAACGTCTCCGACGATGATCAGGCCGGGCCGCTTCGTGGAGAGGCTGGCGGCCTCGCCGGGCAGCCCTCCGATGGTGGTCTTGACCACCGTTTCGTTATCGCCGCCGGCGTTGAAGACCAGCGCGGCGGGGGTTTCGGGGGCGTGTCCGTCGTCGATCAGCTGGCGGGCGACGGTATCGATCGCCTTGATCGACATGTAGTAGAGCACCGGCAGGAGATCCTTCATCGCGGCATCGCACCGGGCCAGGCCGCCGCCGTGGACGCGCGGGGTGAGGACGACGAAGCCGCGGGAGACATCGCGCCGTGTCAGCAGCATGCCGGTTCCGGTGGTGGCGGCCTGGAGGGCGCTGACCCCCGGGATGACGCGGAATGGAATACCCAGGGCGGCCAGTGCATCCGTCTCCTCGGCCAGGCGCCCGAAGATGCCCGGGTCACCCCCCTTGAGACGCACGACGCGCCTGCCCTGCCGTGCGCATTCGCAGATGAGCCGGGTGGTTTCGTGCTGCTCCTTGCTATGCGCCCCGCACCGCTTGCCGACGTCGGTCGCCATGGCGTGCGGCGGCAGCTCGTCGAGCAGGAGGGGATCGATGAGCGAATCGTGGAGGCAGAGGTTGCAGCGGCGCAGGGCGTGAAGTGTCGCCAGCGTGCAGTTCTGCTTCGAGCCGACGCCGGCCCCGGCGAAGGTGACGGCCTGCACGAAGAGGTTGCGCAGGGCCATCATGCGCCGGTCCCCTTCGCGGAAGGTGACGGCGAGGTAGCCCTGGGCCTCGGGAACCTCCAGCTCCTCCAGCGGGATCCACGACGTGATCCGCTTCTCCAGGCCGAGGCGGTTGAGGGCCGCACCCGCCATGATGACGACGTCGAAGTCGCCGCGGTCGACCTGTTCGATCCGTTCGCCGATGTTGCCCCGGATGGTCTTCTGGACGGCCTGCGGGAAGGTGCGTGCGCAGTAGGCGGCGCGGCGCTCCGAACTTACTCCGACCATGGGGTTGGAAGGCAGGTCCGCGATGGTGCGTCCCGGGGCCAGGATGAGCGCATCGCGCGGCTCTTCGCGCCAAGGGAGCCAGAACCAGTCGATCCCTTCGGGCATGGGGGCGGGGAGGTCCTTGGCGCTGTGGACCGCGAGATCGATGGCACCGCCCCGCAGGGCGTCGTCGAGCTCGCGGGTGAAGAAGTCGGCGGGGCTGTCGCGCAGATCGGTGGTGCGGTCGGCATCGCCGACCGAGGCGATGGGCACCATCTCGAAGGCGATGCCGACAAGCATGGATTCGATGCGGTCAAGCGCATCGCGCGACTGCGTCAGGGCGAGTTGGCTGGGGCGTGTTCCGGCACGCAGCATAAGCGGTTCCATGGGCGCAAACTCTACCGGTTGGAGCCACAAATGCAACGCGGGGCGCGGGACATTTGGGGGTGGCCGATCCCGCTTGACTTGTTTTCGGCACGACCTATCTTAGCGCATAAATACGCACATTGAATACGCGTATTGAATGATCCGCAGTTACTCTCGAAAGGGGCATGGATGAATACGATGCAGGCATGGCCGGGGCTGGTGGCGGTTTGGGGTCTTTCGGTTTCGCTGGCTTGGGGCGGCATCGGCGAGCCCTTCCTGATCGCGGGGGGATCGACGGCCGAAGGTGGCGGTGCATGTCCCGCCTTCGACGGTAGCAACGTTCTTGTCGCCATTGAGAGCGGGGAAACCAACAAACTCTATTTCCAGTTCGTCGATCCAGAAGGAGGGCTGGCCGGAAGCCGGATCGATCTTGGGATTTACGGGAACACCCCGCAGATTGGATATGGAGCAGGAAGCTATCTGGTGACGTGGAATGGCAACATGTCCGGCAGTTGGCAGATGTACGGACAGAGGATGAGTCCGGCAGGAACAGCCATCGGGGCTCCATTCCAGATCAGCTTCCCGCCAGCCGACGCAGGGCCGAATGATCTGGCCCGCATCCCGTATGGCAACGACTGGTTCCTCGTGGTTTGGCAGGATTACCGGCAGGGCGACAATCCCGACCTTTACGGACGGTTCGTCAAGTCGGACGGTTCGTTGGGATCTTCGGAAATCACGGTTGCCCAGGATACCCCGAATCAAGACGATGGCAACTATTCCATGGCCTTTGGCGACGGGAAATACCTGGTGGTCTTTTCGGCCGAGCGTCGGCTAGGCATGTATGACGGGGAGGATGTCTATGGGCAACTGTTGGCGGTGGGTGTTGGCAGGGTCGGCAACAACTTTGTGATCGACCAGAACGACCTACCCAGTTCCAACCCGACTGCGGTGTGCTGGGATGGCGAAAAATTCACGGTGCTCTTCCACGATGCTTTGCCGGTCGGGGTAGATAATGAGCAGTGGGATATCCATGCCCGTTTTGTATCGTCGGACGGGACCGTGGCCACCAACCGGATTGCCATTGCCAATTCGCCGTTTGAATCCGAAATGTTTCCGACACTTTCATTCGATGGCCAGCGATATCTGGTGACACTGACTTCCTTCACATCTCCGTCCAATGGTGTGACGAAGGGCCGTTTTTATGACAAGCTACTGAATCCGCAGACGCCTTGGTTCTTGCTGGCTCCGCCAACAGACGCGGCGACGCCCATTTCGTCGGCTATCCCGACCGGTGAAGGGCGTTTCTGCGTTGGGACATCCTATATCGTTTGGGTTCCGTCCGATGCAGGTGACGGGAATGATGCGGTTTTCGTCCGCACGGATGGCCTACGAATCACGCCCAAAGCCCCTTCGTGCGAAGGGGGCGGCATCGACGACTCCAGCTACATGCTGACCTATGCCGATCTGTTTCCGGGTACCATCAACCACCTGGAACGGATCGGGTCGCTCACATCGACCAACGGATGGATCACCGAAACCACCTTCGTGTGCACCTCGGCTTCCACCAACCTGCAAGGTGCCGCCGATGCCGCGTGGCCCTGCCAGTTCTTCCGCCTGCGAATGGAGTAGGCGCTAGGCCTGGACATCGCCATTTTTGAAGCTTCCGGCGATCCTGCCGTAGAGGTCGCCGTGGTCGGCGACGATGCCTCGGCTGCGGGCAAGGATGGTGGTCATGTCGGCCAGCTCGCGCCGGTACCAGTACTTCAGGTCGTCGAGGTCCACCACCTGGACATCGGTCGACAGGCCGTCGAGCTCGGGATCGATGTTCCGCGGCATGCCCAGGTCGAGGACGATCACCGGTCGCTCCTGGTTGAAGAAGGGGGCGTGGCCGATGTGCAGCAGGTGCCCGGGCGCGTCGGCGGCGCTGACAATGAAGTCGGCCTCGGTGATCCGGTTCTTCATGTCGTTGAAGGTGCAGAGTTCAATCTTTCCGCCATGGCCCTCGGGCAGCGCGGGCTTGTTGACGTGGTAGCACCAGACGATCTTCGCCGCCTTGGGGAGGCTGTCCTTGACGAGTCCCGAGCCGATCATGCCGGTGCCCAGCACCATGACGGTCGATTGCGCCAGGTCGCGGCCGTTGGCCTCGAGGTAGCGCACGGCCAGGTCCTCGATCTCGCAGCTGTTAAGCAGGGGGGCCACCTGGTTCTTGATCGACTTGGAGACGTGCAGTGCATTGGAGATCCACTCCTGGACCATGTTGCCGGCCCAGCCCCGCTGCTTGGCGGTTTCCAGGGCCTCCTTGATCTGGGCTGTGATGTGGTTCTCGCCGGGCGTCTGGGAGAGCATTCCGGCGGTTACGAGGCACAGGTGCTCGAACGCCTCCGGGCCGGTCTTGAGGTAGAACTTGTCCTCCTTGAGATGGGTGAAGCCCATGATGTGGCGCAGGATGCCGTTGCGGGCCGTCTCCTCGGAGACCGCCGCGATCACCTCGACGCGGTTGCAGGTGTTGAGGACCATGAACTCGTGGATGCCCCACAGCTGCATGATCATGAAGCCCGCGCGCTCGAAGCGGGGGCCGGTCAGGTGGAACGGCTCGCGCTCTTCGACCGTCAAGTGGTTGTGGTCGGTCCCGACCACGACGAGGTGGGCCGACTCCATCATCCGCAGGTGGCGGGCGAGGCTGTTCTTGACCATCTTCGACTGCCGACAGTCGTTGCCGCCAGAGGAGACGGCGAGCGTCAGCTGGTTGTGGCGGGTGATGGCGGGGGTGGTGAAGTCGCTGTCGGCCCAGTTGCCATCCACGCAGCAGCAGGGCACGCCCCGCTCGCGGCAGGCTTCAAGGATGCCGCGGTTGGCGCCGCGGCTGTTGGTGGCGGCGAAGACCAGAGTCTGCCCTTCAGCATCGCCGGGTTCGAACTTGCGGGCGGCGTGCCCGACGGTCCGCGTATCGACGAGCGGCGCCAGTTCTTCGCACACCTCGGGGCTGACGACCGACACCTGCGCACCGGCCTCGAGCAGCAGCTGGATCTTCCGCAGGGCCACCTTGCCGCCGCCGGCCACCAGGCATGGACGTCCGGCGACGAGGAAGGTGATGGGAAGTCCGTTACGCAATTGCTTTTCCTTGGTCATGACCGGGTAATTCCTATCAGGTTGCGCCTTCCCAGGCGATGCAAAACCGCAAAACATAGGCGCAGGGCCGGGGGATGTAAAGGGCTGCTCTGCTTTTTAATTGGCTTTTCGGGGGGTACTCCATAAGGTGCCCCGACGCTAAGAAAAGAAAGGGATTCTACGACCATGGACCTGTTTGCCTCCATGCTGGTTTCGCTACCGGCGGCCGACCTTGCCAGCGCATTTTGGGAAAGCACGCTTTCGGGCAAGGCGATCGTCATCCTCCTGTTCCTCGGATCGGCCGGCGCCTGGACGATCATGTGGACCAAATCGCTCCAGCTCAAGTTTGCGCGGCGCATGACCGAGGAGTTCCTCGAGGCGTTCCGGACCGAACGCAATCCCACGGCCCTCTTCACCCGGCGCGAGGAGTATCCCGGCTCCCCGCTCAACGCCATCTACAAGGCTGGCTGCAACGCCCTCGGCGGCGAGCTCCAGGCCCACGGCATCGATCCCGACGACCTGCTCATGGGCGACATGACCTCCGGCACGCAGCGCCGCCTGACGCTCAACCAGCTCGAAACCCTCCGTTCGGTCGTCGACCGCAACGTGGCCGACGAGGCGCTCGGCCTGGAGGACCAGATGGGCATGCTCGCCACCGCCGTCAGCGCGGCGCCCTTCCTGGGGCTGCTCGGCACGGTCTGGGGCGTGATGGATGCCTTCAGCGGCATGGCGCAGTCGGGCAACGCGGCCCTCTCCGCCGTGGCGCCGGGCATTGCCGGCGCCCTGCTCACCACCATCATCGGCCTGGTGGTCGCCCTGCCGTCGATGGTGGGCTACAACATGCTCTCCGCCCAGATCCGGCGGCTGGCCGTCCAGATGGACAACTTCGCCCAGGAGTTCGTCTCCGGCATCCAGAACACCTATGTGATCGAGGCGTAACCCATGGCCCGCCGCACCAGCATCGTCTCCCTCAACCAGATCAGCGACATCAACATGACGCCGCTGATGGACCTGACCTTCATCCTGCTGATCACCTTCATCATCACCTTCCCGCTCATCGAGCAGGGAATCGCGATCAACCTGCCCAAGGGGTCGGCGGCCGACATGATGGAGAGCAAGACGCGCTCCATCAGTCTCAACATCGAGAAGCAGCTCTACCTCGACGATGTCCGCGTATCCCCCGATGAACTGGCGGCGGCGGTGATGGATATCGGCACGTCGTCGCCTGACACGGTGATCTACGTCCGTGCCGACCGCAATCTTCCCTATGGCGAGGTCGTGGCGGTCATGAAGATGCTACACGACGCCAACATCACCAAGATGGCGCTGGTTACGGAGGCGGAGCAGTAGGCATGGATTCCCTGGGGCGCAGGATATCCGTACGGGTGCTGGCGATCCATCTGGCGGTCGTCGCGGTCCTGCTGCTCGCTTCGGCCCTGCGCGGCTGCTTCCGGCCCCGGCCGAAGCCGGAGATCGTCACGTTCATCGAATTCGGCCAGCCGGCGGAGCCGGTGGCGCTTCAGGAGGTGTCTAAAATGCCCTCGCCGGAGCCGGAAACCCCCTCGCTGGTCCCCGAACCCAAACCCGTGCCCAAGCCTACACCGAAGCCGGAACCGAAACCCATTCCCAAGCCCGAACCCAAGCCTACGCCGAAGCCGGAACCGAAACCGGCCCCCAAGCCGGAGCCCAAGCCCACCCCGAAACCCGAACCGAAGCCGGAACCCAAGCCCGAGACGAAAAAGAAGTATGTCGATCCCAAGGACATCAAGATCGGCAAGACGGTCGGAGCGGAGGAGACGAAGCCGGCGCTTTCGAAGAAGGAGATCCAGCAGGCCCTCTCGGGCATCGCCAAAACGACGGGACCCGTCGGCAATCCCGACGAGATCGCCGCCTATATCGGGCGGGTCGGCCGCTATTTCGACAGCCGCTGGACCCCCCCGGCGTCCGGGGGCTCCGCCAGCCGCCCGGCGGTGGTCCGGATCACGATGCGAAAAAATGGCGTGATTACCGGGCGCCAACTGATCCATAGTTCGGGCGATCCCGAATACGACCGTACGGCGATGGCGGCGGTCAACGCCGTCGGCACGGTGCCGGAACCGCCGGCCAGCTACCCGTACGACTATGTCGAGGTGGAGTTCCGGCTCAACAACTAGGACCTTCTGCTTGGAGATGATGGAATGAAGAGAAGCATGCTTTTCGGATTGGCGCTGCTGGCGGCCTGTACCGCATGGAGCCAGCGCGCCGTGGTGACGAAGGAGGGCGAGGGGAAGATCGGCATCAACCTCGGGGCCTACCAGACCGGGGGCGACGGCGCGTCGCGCACCTTCCTGGCGGTCCTCAAGGCGGACCTGAACCGCTCGGGCTATCTCACGGTGGTCTCCTCCGGCGGCGAAGTGGCCGTGGTGGGGCGCTGCGTGCCGGGCGGCGGGCAGCTCGTCGCCGATTGCCAGGTCTACCAGACCGCCACGCGCCGCAGCCTGCTGGGCAAGCGCTACAACGCCCCCGAAAACAGCGCGCGCGGCCTGGCCCACCAGGTGGCCGACGAAATCATTTTCGCCGTCACCGGCAAACCCGGCATGGCTTCGGGCAAGATCACCCTTGTGGGCAACCGGACCGGACGCAAGGAGATCTACATCTGCGACATGGACGGGCAGAACATGCGGCAGGTCACCAGCGACCGCAGCATCGCCGTGGGGCCGCGCTGGACGCCGGACCTCCAGAACCTGACCTATACCTCCTACAAGCGCGGCTACCCCAACGTCTTCATGACCGGCCGCGCCAAGCCGCTCTCCAGCTACGGCGGCCTCAACGCCAGCGGGGCCGTATCGCCCAACGGCAAAAGCATGGCGCTCATCCTCTCGAAGGACGGCAACCCGGAGCTCTACGTCATGGGCCTGGGCTTCGGCGGCGGGCTCGAGCGGCTGACCCGGACCCGCCAGTGCGAGGCGAGCCCCTGCTGGTCGCCCGACGGCAACCACATCGTCTACGTCTCGGACTCGTCGGGCACGCCGCAGATCTACATCCTGCCGCGGCAGGGCGGGCAGCCGATGCGGCTCACCACCTCCGGCACGGAGAACGTGGCGCCGGACTGGGGCAAGAACGGCTACATCGTCTACAGCAGCCGGGTGGGCGGCCGCTACCGCATCATGATCGCCAATCCCGTCAACCGCACCGTGCGGGAACTGGAGACCGACTGGGCCGACTACGAGGATCCGAGCTGGGCGCCGGACGGCCGCCACATCGTCTGTTCGCGCACCTCCGGATACCGTTCCTCCATCTACCTCCTTGACACCCAGAAAGATTCTCCTATACCGTTGGTTTCAGGTTCGGGCGATTGGTATTCGCCTTCATGCTCTCCATAAAAGAATCGGGGTATGTAATTATGTGCAAGATGGTTGTGAAGTCGTTGTTCTTCGTTGCGTTGGCAGGTTCGCTGGCCCTCACGGGCGGCTGCAAATCCAAGAAAGCCAACTCGGCCGACCTCTACGGCTCGGGCGGCAACCTCTACGGCGATCCGCTCATGGGCGACGTGCCGCTCAACGACACCATGGGACTGCCCGCCGATGGCGACCGCAGCATGTTCCCCCCGGTTTACTTCGCCTACGACAGCTCGCAGGTGAATCCCGAGGAGGCGGGCAAATGCGACCAGGTGGCCCAGTACCTCAAGAAGGGCAAGGGCGGCGTGATCGTTGAAGGCCATGCCGACGAGCGCGGCAGCCGCGAATACAACCTGGCCCTGGGCGAGCGCCGCGCGCTGGCCGTCCGCGACTACCTCATCAGCCTCGGCGTCAACCCCTCCGTCATCCAGACCAAGAGCTATGGCGAAGAGATGCCGGAAGACATGGGCCACGACGAGGGGGCCTGGCGCATGAACCGGCGCGCCGTCTTCGCGATCTACTAACTCCCTGGAAGGTGCGGTCCGGCGGCCGCACCTTTTTTGTTTCGCATGCAGTTTCCCCTACCCACCATCGCGGCTCAGTTCGACGTGATCGGCGTGCTGGCGACCGTGGTGGTCTCCTTCTTGGCGATTACGCTGGTTTCCAGCTACTACCGCTTCCAGCACATCGTCCAGGTGGCGGAGGATACCCAGCCCGAGGAGATGGGGGCGGCCCCTGAAGAGGTCCTGCGCGTCCAGCTTGCCCGCTACCTGGCCCGCTGCGCCCGCCAGGGCAGCTCCTTCAGCGTGGCGCTGGTCCGCTGCGGCCATCCGCAGGTGCCCGTGCGGATGGATGCCCCGTTCATGGCCGCCATCCGGCATGCCGCGCGCCGCGACGATACCGCCTGCGTCCTAGACGACCGGACGGCGGTGCTCCTTGCCGAGTCGGAACCGGAGGATGCAGTGAATATCCTGGAGCGCATCGCCGGGGCCCTGCGCGGCGCCCTGCCGGAACTCCTTCCGGGACAGGTGCGTGTGGGCATCGCCTCCTATCCGGGGCACGGGCTGAGCGGCAGGGATCTCCTGGCCGTGGCCCATCAAGGCCTCGACATGACCTCCGGCGGAAAGTCTGTCGCCATGCCCGCGATCGTCGACGTCGACGCGGAGGAACCGGCGCAAGACGAAGTGCTCCCTGCGGAAACGGAGTCCGAAGACCAGGAGGAGATGGGATTCGACGACGACGGGGATCAAGCGGCCACGTCGTGGCGCGAGCGGCGCCGAAGCTCCATGCTCGATCCCCTCACGGGCGTGCTGAAACCCTCCGCCATCTCCCCCTTCATGCAGCGGCTGATGAGCGACCTGCGGCGCCAGAAGAAGCCTGCGGCACTCTTCTGCATCGGGGTGAACAACATGGATTACATCACCCGCTTCCACGGACAGGACGCGGCCGATTCCCTGCTCAAGGGGATCAGCCGCATCCTGCAGGAAAGCCTCCGTGCGGAAGACTTGATCGGGCGGCACGAAAAGTACGCCTTCCTGGTCCTGGCCAGCGCCTCGCTGGACGAGGCGGCCGTCATCGGCAAGCGCATCAGTACCCATGTCCAGCAGGCCGGGATCGACTGCGGGGGCAAGGTGCTCAAGACCACCATCACCCTCGGCGTGGCCACCTACCCGGAGCATGGGCGCAACCTGCACCACCTTTACACGGCGGGCCAGCGGGTGCTCGACCACTCCCGCTCCAACGATATCCGCGCTTATGCGGTGTACGATCCGGAAATCCATGCTAAGGTTCCATCCAAGCCAATGAAGAGCATCAAGTCCATCCAGGCCTGATGCCGGCGGGGAGGATGCATGAAGCTGGGTGTGAATATCGACCATGTGGCCACGCTGCGCCAGGCGCGCGGCACCGTCTATCCGGATCCGCTCGATGCGGCCATCCTGTGCGCGCGGGCCGGGGCGCACGGTATTACAGCCCATCTGCGTGAAGACCGCCGCCATATACAGGACGACGACATCCTGCGCCTGCGGGAGCTCCAGTCGCTGCCGCTCAACCTGGAGATGGCGAACGTCGAATCCATCGTGGAGATCGCCCTCGACCTCCGGCCGGCCGAGGTCTGCCTGGTGCCCGAAAAGCGCCAGGAGCTGACCACGGAAGGCGGATTGGACGTGCTGGCCCACCGCGAAGCGCTCCGCTCGACCGTGCATTGCCTCTCCGAGGCGGGGATCCAAACCAGTCTTTTCGTCGAAGCCGACCTGGACGTGCTCGATGCCTGCAAGGAGATCGGGGCGCCCGTGGTCGAACTGCATACCGGGGCCTACTGCGAGGCCGAGCCGAACGACCGGCCCCTGCTGCTCGAGCAGCTGATCCGCGCCGCCGACCACGCCCACGGCCTGGGCCTCCGGGTCAATGCCGGCCATGGCATCAATCTGGAAAACCTCGGTGGAATCCTCTGCATCCCGCATCTCGATACGCTCAACATCGGACACAGCATCATCTGCCGCGCCGTCTTCCACGGCATGGAACGGGCCGTGGGCGAAATGCTGGAGGCGATGCAGGAATATGAAGGCTGATACCAGCCGATCGAGGCGCGAGGCCGGAATGGCCCATGCCTCGATCGCCGCGTTTCACGCATATCCATGAAACTTGTCGACGCCAGCCAGATGCGCGAACTCGACCGCCGGACCATCGAGGCGGGCATTCTCGGCGAGGAGCTGATGCTCGCGGCGGGCGAGGGGCTCGCCGAGGCCATCCGGCGCTTTGCCGGCCAGCACCAGCTGGTCGATCCCACGGTGCTTTTCGCGGCCGGCCCCGGCAACAACGGCGGCGATGCGTTCGTGGCCGCCCGATGCCTCCATGAGGGCGGATGGCCCGTGGAATGCTGGCTGGCCGGCCCGGAAGAGAAGCTTCGGGGCGACGCGCTGGCCCACTTCAGGCGCATGCGCAAGGCCGATGTGCCGTACCAAACGCTTGCGCGGCCGGACGACTGGCTCCACGCGGCCGATTGCGGAACGGATGCGGAGATCATCGTTGACGGCCTGCTGGGGACGGGCGCTTCCGGGGAGCCGCGCGGCACCGTCGCCGAGGCCATCCGCTTTGTGGATGCCCAGGCCGACCGGGCACTGGTGGTCGCCATCGACACCCCCTCCGCCATGGCCGTGCGCGCCGACCTGACCGTGGCGATGGGGCTCCCCAAGGCAGCCTGTGCCGATCCGGATAACATCGATTTCGTCGGCAGCCTGGAGGTGGTCGATATCGGCATTCCCGACGAACTGGTCGAGGCCGCCAGCGCGCTACCCGACCGCGAACTCATCCATCCTTCCGATCTCGCCCGGCTCTTTCCCCGCCGCCCCCGCGATGCGCACAAGGGGGACTATGGCCATGTGTTCTGCATCGGCGGCTCCAAGGGGTTCAGCGGCGCGATCGCCATGGCGGCCAAGGCGGCGCTCCGCTCCGGCGCGGGACTGGTTTCAGCCCTTGTCCCCGAAGCCATCCATGCCCTGGTTGCGCCGGTCGTCCCCGAGGCGATGTTCCACTCCAGCCTTCCGGACGGGCGATGGACGGCCATCCTGGCCGGGCCCGGAATGGGCCGGACGGCAACCACCCGCGAGCAGGTGCTCCACCTGCTCGCGGAATCCCTCATACCCCTCGTGCTCGACGCCGACGCGGTGACGGTGCTGGCCGACCACCTCGAGGCGATCCGGGCGGCGCAATGCCCGGTCGTCCTGACGCCCCATCCCGGCGAGTTCGCCCTCCTCTTCGGCCTCAAGGTGGACGACGTGCAGCAGGACCGGTTCGGCATGGCGCGGATGGCGGCCGACCGTCTGGGAGCCATCGTGGTTCTCAAGGGGGCAGGAACGGTCGTTGCCGCCCCGGGGCATCCGCTGGCCATCAACATGAGCGGCAATCCGGGCATGGCCTGCGGCGGCTCGGGCGATGTTTTGGCCGGACTGCTGGCCGGCCTGGCGGGACAGGGGCTCGATCCGTTCGCGTCGGCCTGCGCGGCGGTCTGGCTGCATGGCCGGGCGGGCGAACTCGCCGCGGCCGAAAAGTCGCAGGCGTCGATCATCGCCACCGATCTGGTTGAAAAGCTGTCCGAGGCCTTCCGCGAGATTTCCTGCCGATAGGAGGAGCCCGGCCCACTAGCCCTTGATGGTGGCGTAGGCGGCGAGGGCCCGTTCCCGCGAGGATTTCAGATCCACGACCGGATGCGGATAGGTTTCCCCCGGCACCACGCCCGCATTGGAGAGCACTTCCTGGGGCGCCTCCCACGGGTTGAAGAGGTATTCGTCCGGCAACCGGGCCAGTTCCGGCACGTAGCGCCGGGTGTAGGCCCCTTGCGGATCGAATTTCCGGCCCTGCGAGACCGGATTGAAGATCCGGAAGTAGGGCGCGGCATCGGCCCCGCACCCCGCAACCCACTGCCACCCCATGCTGTTGTTGGCCAGGTCGGCGTCGACCAGGCAGTCGTGGAACCACGCTTCGCCTTGGCGCCAGTGGATGAGCAGGTTCTTGACGAGGAAGGAGCCGACCACCATGCGGATCCGGTTGTGCATATAGCCGGTCTGCCACAGTTCGCGCATGCCGGCGTCGACGATCGGAATGCCGGTCTGGCCGCGCTGCCAGCGTCGCAACGCCTCGTCATCGTCGCGCCAGGGGAAGCGGTCGAACTTCCTGTCGAGGTTGGTGTGCGGCAGTTCCGGGAAGTGGAAGAGGAGATGGTGCGCGAATTCGCGCCAACCCAGCTCGGCATGGAATCGCGCGGTGTTCTCCCCGGCGCGGGCGGCAGCGGCGGCATGCCAGGCCTGGTTGGGGGAGAGCTCCCCGAAGTGGAGGTGCGGGGAGAGCCGGGAGACCTGCGGCCGTCCGGGGAAGTCGCGCCCCTGCGCATAGTGGGGCAGCCCCTCCGCGATAAACCGTTCCAGCCGATCCTGCGCACCCGGTTCGCCGATGGCCCAGTGGGGTTCCAGCTGAAGGTCCCAGCGGATCTTGGGCCGGAGGCCGAGGCGGTCGATCGCACGCTCCCCTTCGACGGGGCCAGCCAGCTCCAGCCGTTCCGGGCAGGGCAGGGGCCGGCGCGGCACGGCGGCCTGCAGGCAGCCCTTTCCGAAGTAGGGCGTGAAAACCTTGTAGGGCGTGCCGTCCTTTTTCAGCACCTCCCAGGGTTCCCAGAGCAGCGAGCCGTTGTAGCTACGCACGTCCAGCCCGGCATCCTTGAACCGGTTCTTCAGCACGCTGTCGCGTCCAAGGCGCCATGGGTCGTAGCAGCGGTTCCAGTGCACCCGCCCACTGCCGTGCTCCCGTGCCAGGCGGGGGATGATCTCCACGGGATCGCCGGAAACTACCTGGAGCCTGCCGTCGAGGCGGGCGGCGAGCGAGCGGAGGGCGTGGTGGAGCCACCAGCGGCTCGCGGCGCCCATGGCCCACCCGCCGTCCGGAACCTCCTCGAGGATATAGACCGGAAGCACCCGGCCCAGCCGGGCGGCTTCGTGGAGGGCTGGATTGTCGGCCAGCCGGAGATCCTGCCGGAACCAATGGATGATGACCGGGTCCGCCATGGGATCAGGCCAGGTCGAACAGCAGGAATTCGCAGGGGGATGCGGCGACCAGCGCCAGGGAGCGCTCATCCTCGATGGCCGCGCCATCCCCGGCCTCCAGTGGAACCCCGTTGACCGAAAGGGTTCCCAAGACCATCTGGATCCATGCGTGGCGGTCGCGAGGCAGGGCATAGGTGAGGGTGCTGCCCTGGGCCAGAAGGCCGCCGTAGAGTTTGACGTCCTGGTGGACCACGACGCTGTGCCTGTCTCCCGTCTGCGACGCGAGCAGGGTCAGGCCGTCGGGGTTGTGGTGCCTGGAAAAGTCGCGCTGCTCGTATCCCGGTTCCAGGTCCGCGCGTTCGGGGTAGATCCAGATCTGGAGCAGGTGGGTTTCGCGGTCGGTCGGATTGAACTCGCTGTGGGCGAGGCCCTTTCCGGCGCTCATCCGCTGGATTTCGCCGCGGCGGATCACGGTGCCGTTGCCCATGCTGTCCCTGTGTTCGAGCGCCCCCTCGATGATGTAGGTGATGATCTCCATGTTTTCATGGGGATGCGTGCCAAAGCCCTCGCCGCCCTGGATCCAATCCTCGTTGATGACGCGCAGCGAACGGAACTTGACTTGGCGGGGATCGAAGTAGGAGGCGAACGAGAAGGTATGGCGGCTCTTCAGCCAGCCGTGGTCTGCGGAGCCGCGGTCCGCGGATTTGCGCAGGGTGATCATTCCTCCTCATCTCCTTCCTTGCCTGACTACACCCGCACAGACAGGCGGGCGGCGGGCGTGTTCAAACCTGCGGGGGCGGCCGCTAGCCGTTGACCATGCTGGCGGGCTGGTGGGTCGCCTGAAGGACCGTCTGCCAGAACCAGCTCTGCGGATCGATCGTCTTGCGCTTCCCGATCATGGGGATGGGCAGGTGCACGAGCCGGTCGTGGTGGAGGCCCACGATCATGTTGGTCTTGCCCGCCATCGCGGCATGGACGGCGTTGTTGCCCAGGCGCAGGCAGTACATCGAGTCGTTGGCGTTGGCGCGGCGACTGCGGATGTTGTAGCTCGGGTCGAAGTACTTGACGTTGATCTCCATCCCCTCCTCCTTGAAGAAGGCGTTGATCTCGTCGCGCAGCAGCAGGCCGATGTCGTTGAGGTTCTTGTTGCCCGACTTGTTGGTGCCCAGGGTCTCCTTGAAGAGGTTCTGGCCGGCACCCTCCGCCACGACGATGACGGCATGCTCCTTGGCGCGCAGGCGCTGCTTGAGGACGCCGAGGAAGCCCTTGGGCCCATGGAGATCGAACGGCACTTCCGGGACCAGGCAGAAGTTGACGTTGCTGTTCGCCAGGGCGGCGCTGGCGGCGATCCAGCCCGACTCGCGCCCCATCAGCCGCACCAGGCCGACGCCGTTCCGGTAGGCCTTGGCCTCCGAGTGGGCGTTGGTGATGATGTCCCAGGTGGCTTCGACGGCCGTCTCGAACCCGAACGAGCGCTGGATCAGGTCGACGTCGTTGTCGATCGTCTTCGGGATGCCGACCACGGCGATCGGCAGGTTGCGCTTCTTCACGCCTTCGACGATGTCGCGCGCGCCGCGCTGGGTTCCGTCTCCGCCGATGGTGAAGAGGATGTTGACGTTGTAGTGGACGAGCGTGTTGATGATTTCGTCGGTGTCCTGCGGCCCGCGCGAGGACTTGAGGATGGTGCCGCCCTTCTCGTGGATCTCGTCGGTCGTGTCGGTGGTGAGCTCGATGGGGTAGTGGTAGAACTTCGCCACCAGACCCTCGTAGCCGTACTTGAAGCCCAGCACGCGCTTGACGCCGTAGCTCTGGAGGCAGCAGAAGGTCAGCGAGCGGATGACATCGTTCAGGCCCGGGCAGAGGCCTCCGCAGGTGACGATGCCGACGGTCACCTCGGCCGGATTGTAGAAGAGCTTGGCGCGGGGGCCGGCGAGCTCGAAGTATTCGATGTCCGCGATGCTTTCGATCTTGGCGAAATCCTTGGTCCGGTCGCCGGTGGAGATCGCCTCTCCGTTGTAGAATCGGCTGATCTGGCCTTTCAGCGGCGAATCGTAGGCGGGTTCGCCCAGGGTATCGACGCGGAGGATCTTGGGTTCATGCATGGCCATGCTCCTAGAACTGGTTGAGGAAGCGGACGTCGTTCTCGTAGAGGTTGCGGATGTCGTGGATACCGTAGAGGATCATGGTGATGCGCTCGATCCCCATGCCGAAGGCGAAGCCGGTCACCTTCGCCTTGTCGTAGCCGACGGCATCGAAGACGTTGGGGTCGACCATGCCGGCGCCCAGGATCTCGATCCATCCGCTGTTCTTGCAGACGCGGCAGCCCTTGCCGTGGCAGACGTGGCAGGTGAAGTCGACTTCCACGCTGGGTTCGGTGAACGGGAAGAAGTGCGGGCGGAAGCGCACCTTCACGTCCGGGCCCATCAGCTCGCGCGCGAAGTAGGAGAGGGTCCCCTTCAGGTCGGCCAGCGAGACGTTTTCATCGACGTAGAGCCCCTCGACCTGGTGGAAATTGGCGCTGTGCGTGGCGTCCGGGGTGTCGCGCCGGTAGCAGCGGCCCGGCGAGATGATCCGCACCGGCGGTGGATGGGCCATCATGTGGCGCACCTGGACCGGCGAGGTATGGCAGCGCATCAGGTCTCCGTTGTCCAGGTAGAAGGTGTCCTGCTCGTCGCGCGAAGGATGGTCGGGCGGCGTGTTGAGCGCGTCGAAGTTGTTCCAGACCGTTTCGATGTCCGGGCCATCGGCCACGGTGAAGCCGAGGGTCTGGAAGATCTGCACGATGCGGTCGGTGATCTGCGTGATCGGGTGGCGGGTGCCCAGTCCCGGCCAGCGTCCGGGCTGGGTGGGGTCGAAACCCGGACCATCGCCGGTTCCGCCGGCCAGCTCGCCCTGGCGGGCCTTGATGCCTTCGGCCACGGCGTTCTTCAGTTCGTTGGCGGTCTTGCCGAACAGCGGCCGCTCCCCGGGGTCGACGTTGCGCAGCTCCTCCATGATTTTCGGCAGGAGCCCCTTGCGGCCCAGATAGGCGATGCGCACGGCCTCCAACCCGGCCGCGTCCTGCGCCGCCCGCACCTCGCCCAGCGCATTGTCCCTAAGATCGATCAAGTCCTGCACATTCATTTTTCCACCCGTCCCGCGTTTGGCAAACCGGGCCCTATCATCCAGTGTGGGGCCGATATGGCAATTGCTTTTTTGCGGTTTTACGGGCGCCGCCAGCGGGATTTTCCGGCGGGCAGGGAGACGCCGCGGGAATGGCTATGCCGCACGCTTGCGGGTCCGCCGGCGGAGATGGAGCTGTTCCACCCAGGCTTCCCCGGCCTTTTCCTCCGCACTCCTGCGAAGGAGGCAGCCCGGCCAGTAGAAGAGCCACAGCAGGTAGCCCAGCGGCCATGCCGCCAACCCCACCAGCAGGATGTGCCACACCGGACGTCCGACCCGCTTCAGGCGGACCGATTCGATCCCGACATGGACCAGCGAGGCCAGCCACAGCAGCGTCAGTAGCGGATTTCCGTTCATGGTTTTCCTCCTTGGCCCGGCTCCAGCGTGCGCACCGCCTCGTCGAATACGGGTTCATATGCTTGTTCCGTGGCGGCGGCGCAGGTGGCGGTGATGGCAACGATCCGGTCGCCGACCCGGACGATGTAGTGGTACGTCGCCAACGGCAAGGCATCCTGCGCGGTGCGGCGCGCGGTGACCTTCAATCCCTCCAGTCCCGAGCCGGTCTCGAATGGCAGCGTCCGAACCACCTCATACGAACACTGGTTCACCTGGTACTGCTGGAGCACTGCGGACATCGCGTCGCTGATGGTGCCCGTCCCTGTCGCGAAGTCGGTGAACAGGTTCGGCGTCACCCCGCGGTCCGGTTCGCCGGCAACGACCATGAAGTCGATCCCGGCCAGCTTCCTCCGGTGCCAGCCCTCCGGCGTCACGATGGAGAAGTCGCCGGCCGGCTGGTAGAGCCTGCCTGCCGGAACCGGTTGCCGGTCGCCGCATCCTGCGAAGATCGCCAGGGTCGCCAGCATGGGGAGCATCTGTTCCATGGGGGATCCCATAGGCAACCACGCTTTCCGGCTATTCCCCCAGATAGATCAGCAGCTTGTCCTGGCTGAGGACGACGAGGTCGCCGATGCCGTCGCCGTTGAGGTCGCCGGATTCGACGTCGTGGGGCTCGGCGCCGCGGGTCTTGCCGAGGTCGGCGAAATCGGAGACGAGGAAGACCTCGAAGGAGAGCTCCTTTTCCAGTGCGCCGCCATGGAGCCCCACAAGCTCGATCGCGCGGTTGTTGGGGTCGACCAGCGCGACCATGGGCCGGGGCGGGCAGGCGAGGTGGACGAGCTTGGCGTAGGCCAGCATCGGCAGTTCCGCCGGCGAGACGTATTCGGCCATGGAGATGGTTTCGAGGCGCTTGCCGTTGCCCATGATTTCGTTCAGGCCCGTGCGGTCGAGCAGGACGATCGTATCGCGGTCGGGATTGCGGAGCTGGACCAGGCTGAAGATGGTGGGGTCGGCGTCGGGCACATGGATTTTGCCCCAGCCATCGCCGTGGTCCGCAAAGTGGACGAGGTCGCCGGTGTTGCGGTCGTAGAGCAGGGTGCCGCCGGTGCCGTCGGAAAAGGCGTAGGGGCCGGAGGCGACCAGTTCGCCGCGCGGGTTTTCGGGGTTGTATTGCCGGGTCGCTTCGTAGCTGCCGCCGCGCCATTCGAACCGCCGGGCGATCGCGCCCTGCGAAACGACGATGACCGATCCGTCGCCGGAGCGGGGCAGGCGGACGTTGGCGGGGGTGAGCGGCTGGGCGAGGGCGCGGAACGCTTCGGAGGTCAGCTCCTCCATTTCGCCGTTGCGGAGCAGCAGCATCCGCGGGGTGTCGTAGGGCATGAACAGGAAGAGGCCGGTGAGGCCGCCCGGCAATTCGAAGGCGAGCAGGTCGGAAGGATCGTTCCTGGCTGCGAGCGGATAGACGGTTGCTTCGCCGCTGGCGGAGAGGCTGGCGAGGGAGAGCGCCTTGTCGTCGTCCTTGCAGACCAGCCAGCAGATGTTGGTGGTCTCGATGGCGCAGCCGGCGAGCACGTCGCCGGGCGCATTGAGGATGGCGGGGAACCGTGCCAGGTCACCGGCGGCGTGGAGCGCGGCGATCTTCTCCTTGCGGCTGACAACCAGCACGTCGCCGTTGGCCATCCGGGAGAGGTGGTCGACGTCGGAAAGGGTATCGATGCGCAGGGGGTCGGGGTCGAGACCGGCCGAACCGCCGGAATAGCAATGCAGTCGGCTCAGTTCGGGCGCCGCGACAAGCAGGTCGTCGAAGCCGTCGGCATTGAAGTCCGCGGCGAGCCATGCGGGATCCTTCTTGCCGGTGCCCTCGAGCCCGATGCGGCCGGGCGGGATCTCCTGGGCGGCCATGATGGGCGGCTGGACGACCTCCTCGAATCCATAGAGGCGGAAGGCGAGGCGGTTCTGCAGGACCAGCCCGACCTGCGGGGCGGTGCCGGGGGCCTGGAGGATGTCCATGTACTGCCGCTGCGGCAGGTCGACGGGCTGCTCGATGCCGAAGCGGCCATCGCCCCGGCCGTAGCAGATCCGCAAGGGACTCCGCTGGCTGTTGAAGTGGAAGACGAGGTCGGCCTGGCCGTCGCCGTTGATGTCGGCGATGTCGCCGTAGTAGCACTTGTCGCCGGAGAAGGCGAAAGTGCGGCGCTCCTGGAACGGGCGGCTCCGGGCGTTCCAGAGCAGCTCCGCCTGGTCGCGGCGGCACACGAGGATATCCTTGAGGCCGTCGCTGTTGAGGTCGCCGACCTGGATGGTCGCCACCGAGGCCGGATTCTTGACGAAGATCCGCTCGGGCTGCCCGAACGAGCCGTCCTCCTGCTGGAGGCGGGTCTGGAGGCCGAGCGCGCCGCCGAAGGTGACGAGGTCGGGTCGGCCGTCGTTGTCGAGGTCGTCGACGCGAATGGCCTGGAGGCCCTGGTCGACGATCATGCCCCGGTTGTCGAAGCAGTCGTCGAGTTCCGGCAACCCGTCTCCGGCGTCGGCATCCGGTTTGCGCAGGAGGATCTCCAGGCGGGAGACATGGTTGTTGGCGAAGAGCACGTCGTCGAGACCGTCGCCGTTGAGGTCGCGGACCAGCAGGCGCGAGGTGCCATTGTCGAACTTGTAGATCTCGAGGGGACGGAAGCCAAAGTCGCGTTCCGGGGCGGAAGCGCGCGCCGAGGCGGCGGCTAGGGCGGCGAGACTGAGGAGCAGGGCGTGGCGCATGGGGCGATCCGGATCAGTATTTGAGGACGATTTTCTGGTGGAGGCCTTCGGGCACGGCTTCCGTGTACTGGTAGGAGACGTTGAAGAAGGAGGCGATGTGCTCGGCCGGCGGCATCTTGCCGAAGTCCGGCGGCGGCAGGGGCGAGCCGCTCTGCGCCCATTTCCTCGTCAGGTCCCGGGTATGCTCGGGCGTCGCCAGCTCGCGGATGAGCACGACCATGTTCTTTTTCCAGTCGACGGCGCTGAAGGCGAACGCCCCCGACGGGGCGAAGCGGCGCAGTCCTTGGACCAGCTCGCCCGGCACGTACGGGGCGGTCGCTTCGCCGTAGGTGGTCCGGAGGGCCTGGCGGATGCCGTCGGGATCGCCGTAGACGAGGTAGTCGTCCAGGACGGCGAAGGCCGCCACCTCGTCGGGATTCTCGCTCCGGGTCAGGTAGAGGGTATGGCCGAGGAACTCCTGCACGTCAAGCATGGCGGCGATCTGCGGCTGCAGGGTCGGGGCGGACTGGGCCGTATCAAACCCCTGCCTGAAGGCCCGTCCGTCCCGGAGGCCGAGGGCGAAGACCGTAACGTCGCGCTCCGCCTCGATGGTGGAGAAGGCGAAATACTGGGTGTCGAGATGGGCCAGAAGGTCCTGCTCGATGTCGATACCGGTCTGCTGCCGGATCATGGCGAGGAGCAGGTCGAGTTGCGGCTTGGCGGCCGGTATGACAGCCTCGACCATCCGCGGTATTTCGCGCCAGAGGGCGAGGAGGTTGAGGCGGCCGGTCTCGAAGGAGGCCGGGGCTTGGGGGATGAAGGCGGCGGAAGGGAGATCGGAGGGCCGGGTGTCGACCAGGGTCAGCAGGCCCTTGCCGAACCCGTCGGCCTGGAGGGTGGTATCGATGACCAGCTGGTCGTCCTGGAGCTCCATGCGCGCGGACAGGTGTTCGATACCGAGGAGCCCCAGCGCTTCGAGCAGGGCCTGCTGTTCGTAGGGCAGGTTGCTGCCCTTTTCGGGGGACGCCTCGAAGGCCTGCCGGAGCAGCGTGGCCAGCGGCAGGTTGAGGTTCAGGACCGGGTTGCCCGCCGGCTCCTTGACGGTTTCCTTGCCGAGCCGGACAATGCATTGCTCGACCCACTCGCGGGACGGTCCGAGCATGAAGGTCCCGCCGACATCCGCCTGCCACGTGGAACTGGCGTCCGGCGATCCGGCGTTCTCGATGTGCTGGACGATCTCCACCCCCTGGAAGCCGTGCTTGAGGATTTCGAAGGGCTCCTTGGACATCGCCTTGAGTTTTTCGTCCATGTCGAGGCTGCGCCGGAAGTCCGCCTCGGCCATGGCGGCAACGATGCAGGGCTCCTCGGAGCCGGGGTCGAGGGCGAGGATGAATTCGCCGCCCAGCATCTTCAACTGCTCCATGATGAGCTCGCCCTCCGTTCCGCTCTTGTCCTTGAAGACCATCTCCTTCCAGGTTTCGGCGTCGGGATGGCCGATGAAATCCTGGAACTGGCGGTCGGCCCAGAGCCTGCCCACCGACGATTTCTTGAACTGGGACCAGAAGTTGGTGGTGTTGGAGATGCGCACATAGGCCTGGGCTTCGGGGGGCAGCAGGTCGGCCCGCTCCAGCGCCATGGCGGGGAAGGGGAGCGCAAGGGCCAGGGCGAAGAGGGCGGTGCTAGGGAAGCGGGACATGGTCGGACTCCTTGGGTTCGGTGGAAAAATGGCCGGGGCGGCGCGGCGGATCGGGATAGACGAAGCCCGATTCCGGGTTGGAGGCGTCGTAGGCGAAGGCGTCGATGTGGTCGAGGATATAGGTGGCGTGGCGGGCGGGAATGGCGAAATTGAGCCCCTCCATGGTGGGCACGCCCATGTTGATGATGCCGATCACCTGCCCGCGGGCGTTGAAGAGGGGGCCTCCCGAGTTGCCGGGGTTGACGGGGGCGTCGACCTGCAGGTAGAGGATGCCGCCAAAGTTGCGGTGCGTCTGGCTCAGCACCCCTTCGGTCACCGTCCGCTCGAGTCCGAGCGGGTTGCCGATGGCGAAGACGGTTTCACCGATTTCCAGCGTTTCGGCGGGGGCGAAGACGACCGGCGTGATCCGGGTATCGAACGCCTTGAGGCGGAGGATGGCCAGGTCGTGGAACGGGGCGGCCGCGACGATCTCGACATCGCTGTGCACCACGCGCCGCAGGATCTGCCCCTCCTGCAGGAACTGGGTGACGGAGATCTTCTTCTCCCCGGCGATGACATGGAAGTTGGTGACGAGGTAGCCCTTCTCGTTGATGAAGAACCCGGAGCCCAGCCCGGCCGCGGTCTTGACGACGACCACGGACGGGGCGAATCGCTCGGCCGCCTCGGCGGTGGTGATGCGTTCGGCGGTGCGCGCGGCGTACAGCCGGTTGGTGTTGTCGGGGACAAAGACCTCGGGGGCCTCGTCCGGGGTGGTGGCGAGGATTTCGCCGGGCGGAATGCGCAGGAGGTCGTAGCCGAGGTCCACCACGAGACCGTTGTCGGTCTCCTTCAGGACCGGGGCCTGGAGCTGCGCGCCGCCCTTGAGCGCGATCCGCTCCGCCGAGGCGCAGGCGGCCAGAAGGATCGCCGTCAGGAAGAGGGGTGTTCTCATAATCGGCCTGTTGGATGGCTAGCAGTACATAAGGGTTCGAACGTTGCACCGGGAGCGTAGCCTATGCGCCGCCGGGTGTCAAAGGGCCATGGCGGCGCAGTGCGCTCATCCATAGGCGCGACGCACCTCGTCGGCGATCACCTTCGCGCCTTCGCGGACGATGGTGTCGTCCTGGGCGTAGGTCACGCGGATGCATTCGAACTTGTGCTGCCAGTATTCGCTCTCGAGCCCGGGAAAGAAGTGGTGGCCGGGAATCACGAGGGTCCTGCGCGCCTTGAGCCGCTCATAGAGGTGGGCGCTGGTGCAGGGAAGTTCCGGGAACCAGAGCCAGAGGAAGATCGCCCCTTCGGGCTTGTGGATCCGGAAGGGGAGTCCGTCGAGCTCGCCCTGGAAAACGTCCAGGGCACGCCGGGCCTTGCGCTCGTAGAAGGGCCGGACCACGTCCCGGCTCAGCGCCATGATCTCGCCGCTGCGCACGAGGTCGATCGCCAGCCGCGCACCGATGCCGCCGGGGGCGAGGTGCATCACGCCGTTGATGTCTGCGATGGCCGAGGCGATCTCCTGGTGCGCGACGACGATGCCGGTACGCAGGTTCGGCAGGCCGAACTTGGAGAGGCTCATGCATACGACGGTGTTCGGGTTCCAGCGCGGCTTGGCTTCGGTGTAGATGATGTCGGGGAAGGGGGTGCCGTAGGCGTTGTCGATGATGAGGGGGATGCCCTTGTCCTGGGCCATCAGGTCGAGGTGGAGGATCTCCTCGTCGGTCAGGACGTTGCCGGTCGGGTTGGTCGGGCGCGATACGCAAAGGGCTCCGATGTCGTCGCCGACCTCCAGGGTGTTGAAGTCGACGTGGTACTTGAAGAGGTGGTCGTCGATCATCCCGATGGCGGGACGCTTCGCGGTGAAGAGGCCGTCGACGAGTCCGGCATCGGCATAGCCGATGTATTCGGGGGTGAGCGGAAAGAGGATCTTCTTCCTGGAGCCGTCGGGCATCTCGCCCGCGAAGAGGTTGAAGAGGCAGAAGAAGGCATTCTGGCTGCCGTTGGTCAGGGCGATGTTTTCCGGCCCCACCTCCCAGCCGAAGGTATCGCGGAGCAGTCCGGCGAGCGCCTCGATGAAGGCGGCGTTGCCGCGGGAGGCGTCGTAGTTGCCGATCATCGTCTCGAAGCCGCGCGGTTCGGCGAGGATCGCCTCCATCCGCCGCCGGAAGACCTTCTGGACCTCGGGAATATGCGCCGGATTGCCGCCGCCCAGCATCAGCATGTCGCCCTTGGCCATCGCCGCGCCGAGGTCGTCCATCAGCTCGGTGATCCCTGCCTTGCGCGTGAATTTTTCGCCGAACTTCGAGAGGTTCATGATCGAAGGCTACCTGCGATGCAGGCGGAATTCACGAAAAAAAAGGAGGGGCCAAGCCCCTCCTCCGGCATTCGTCCACGATGGCCTAGCGACGGAACCGCCTGCGGGCGTAGAACATGGCCGCGGACAGGACAACGAGGTTGAGGGCTCCCGGCTCGGGGATGCTGGCGGAGTAGACGTCCTTGAAGAAGAAATCGACGTTGGGTGCTACGGACGAGTTTCCGACATCGCCGTCATCGATCTGCCCACTGCTTTGCGAAGAGGTGATCATGATCCGGAAGGGATCGTTGGTGGAGGAGATGCCGCTGAGGGTCGAGAAGGTATCCCACGGCATGGCGACGTCGAGGAAGTAGTCCGGGCCGCCATCAAAGCCGGAGCCATCGCCCGTTGCCAGGCCGCTGTAGTGGTAGTAGCCGCCGGAGCCGTCGGACCACGCCACGGTGCCGAACGCGATCCCGTTGCGGTTGGTGCCCGATGCGGCGCCGAATTCCAGCAGGGCGGAGGTGTCCAGGTCGGTCGTGGAAAGCTGGAGCACCCATTCGACCGAATCGTCGCCATCGGTTTCGAAAAATACCTGGTAGGCGCCAGGCATCTTGTTCTTCGTTTCATCCAGCCGGATGCGGATCAGCAACTGGTTTTCGCTTTCGGACGGGGTGCCCAGGGCCGACCGGTACATCAGGTAGCCGGCGGCATGGGTTGCGTCGCCCACGATGTCCAGGTATTCGTGGCCACTGTTTCCGATGTCGTTCGGGACGTCGACATAGGATCCGGTCGACGAATAGAGCGGCCACCAGGAACCGGTTCCTGGCCAATTGATGACGGCGGCATGGGTTGTTGCGGCCAACAAGGCCAGCGAGGCCAGTAGCTTGATGTTTTTCATGATCCTCCCTGCGAAAGAGCACTGCAATTCTGTTTTTTTCGGGTCCCGGAGAACCGTCCGCGCCTGTCGCAGGCTGCCGTAATCCGGAATCGAGGGGGAGGGATAGCATGCCGTATGCCAACCATGGTTGGTGGCGGAGCGTCGGGATCAGGCCGTGGCGATTATAACCGCCCTTTTCGGGGCGGGATGGCCTTCGACGGTTCTGGCGGGATCGGCGGGATCGAGGAAGTCGGGCAGCGATTCGAAGGCCATCCATTCCGTGGCGCGCTGTTCGGCGCTGGTGGTGGCGGTGACGTCCACCGTGCGGACGTCCGTCGCCCCGCAATGCCGCAGCCACTGCTCGAGGGTGGGGACCGAAGGGATGTTCCAGACGTTGCGCATTTTGGCGTAGCGTCCTTTTGGATCCAGGACATGGCCTTCGGGACCATCGACCACCAGGGTTTCCAGCACCATCTGCCCTCCCGGGCGCAGATAGGATTGCAGGGCCCGGATATGGTCGAGCGGCTCCTTCCGGTGGTAGAGCACGCCCATCGAGAACACGGTATCGAACGCGGCAGGCGCGGCGGGCAGCTCCTCGAGGGCCAGCGGCAGGACCCACGCGCGCGGATCGCGGATGAACCGCTTCATGGCGAAGAACTGGCAGACGTAGAGCGGGGTGGGATCGATGCCGACGGCGAGCTTCGCGCCTGCGCCGGCCATGCGCCAGCAGTGGTAGCCATTGCCGCAGCCGACGTCGAGAACGGTCCGGCCCGCGAGCGGGGCCAGATGCGGCAAAACGCGGCCCCATTTCCAGTCGGAGCGCCATTCGGTATCGATATGCAGTCCATGGATATGGAAGGGGCCCTTGCGCCACGGGTGGAGCTGCATGAGCAGCTCTGCCAGCCCATCGATGCCGGGGCCTTCGACCCGCACCTCGGATTCCAGCGCGACGCCGGCGACGTCGGTTTCCGGAAGCCGGGCGAGGGCCTCCTCCCACCGCGGCAGGTTTCCATGCCGACCATGGCTCAGTCCGTGCGCGATGCACTCCGGCAACAACCCGGTCCAGGGTTCCAGTGGCGTGCCTTTGAGCAGCCGGTAGAATTCCGTGTAGTCGATGGTCATTTAATGGCGAGCATGGACATGAAGTTGAAGCACTGGAACCAGACATCGACCGAAGAGAATCCGGCTTCGAGGAGCCGGTTCCGGTGGGTCTGGATGGTTTCCGGGACGAGCACGTTCTCGAGCGCGGTACGCTTCTGGCTGATCTCGAGATCGGAGTAGCCGTGCGCCCGCTTGAAGTCGTGGTGGATCTCGGCCAGCAAGCCATCGAGGTGCGGGTCGTCGAAACAGACCTTTTCGGAGAGGATGAGGACGCCGCCGGGCCGCATGCCGGCGCAGAGGGAACGCAGCAGTCCCAGTCGCCGCCCCGGCGGGATGAACTGCAGCGTGAAGTTGAGCACGGCGACGGAGGCATCGCGGACCTCCAGGTCGAGGATATCTGCGCAGACCATCTCCACCGGCGTGGGGTTGTGGTCCCTTTCGACGGCCCTGCGGCAGCGTTCGACCATCGCCTCGGAGTTGTCGATGGAGAGGATGCGGCACCCTTCGGCCGCGATGCCGCGGCGCATGGCGAGGGTGGCGGCCCCCAGCGAGCAGCCGAGATCGTAGAGGCGGGTGCCGGGCATGGCATAGTGGCCCGCCAGCGTCTCGATCATGGTGATGATGGCCCGGTAGCCGGGCACGGAGCGCTCGATCATGTCGGCAAAGACGTCGGCCACCTGTGCATCGAAGCGGAAATCGGCGATGCTCGCCAGCGATTTGGCGTAGATGCGGTCCTTGTCCATGGCGGGGGAATGTAGCAAAGCGGTCGCGGCGGATGCACCTACAATCCCGCCCTTTGGAAAAAACCAGGGATAATGCCTGCTGTTTGACTTGGATTTTATGGCAGTCCTATGGTCAACATGCATCATTGCAGAAAACGAGTAGCCTGCTTATGGATAGATACATCGCTTTATTGGCCGGCCTGATCCTGGTCGGCGGTGCCGAGGCGGTCATCGTGGCCGGGGGGGATGGGGCGCAAAACACGAACGCCCCCGCAGGGGGGCAGGGGTGGGACTATGTCGGGCGGATCGACAAGCCCGGCGTCTATTCCAGCGTAACCTACGTCTCGAACAACTGGTGCGTGACGGCCTACCATATCAAGCAGCTGGACAATCCCGTTGCCGTCCTGCTGGGCGGGGCTTCCTATCCGATCGATCCCAACAGCTGGAAGCGGCTGACCAACAGCGTGGGCGGCAATGCCGACCTGGCCATGTTCCGGGTCGTGGGCGGCGTCGGCCTTGCCGGGCTGAAGGTCCGCTCCGCCGCCACCCTGCCCGGTTCGTCGCTGACGATGATCGGCAACGGCCGCAACCGGCAACCCGCAGAGACCCATTGGAGTGCGTTGTGGGCGGAGGTCGTTCCGCCTCCCCCTTCCCCCTACAGCGGCTACAAGTGGGCTGCGGGCGCGACCAAGCGTTGGGGCACCAACACCAAGGACGCCAATGTGGGACTGGTCGACGACGGTTTCGGCATTACCGACATGTTCAGCTCGGATTTCGACGATGCCGGAGGGAGCGAGGCGCAGGGGGCGCTCTACGATTCCGGCGGCGGGGTCTTCTACAACAACGGCGGCAACTGGGAGCTTGCGGGCATCATGCTCCTGGTGCTCGGCTACGTGAACCAGCCCGGCGAAGCGTCGGTCTACGGCAACCTGACCTACATGGCCGACCTGGGTTTCTATGCCGCCCAGATGGCCGTCGTGGCGCAGATCGACGACATCGACGGCGACGGGATCCCCGATGCGTGGGAATATGCGAACAGCGGTTCCACGACCGGCGTGCTGGCATCCTTGGACCAGGATGGCGACGGGTTTACCGGGGAGCAGGAGTGGGTGGCCGACACGGTGCCGACCAACGGGGATTCCTACCCCGCCATCTCCGGCCTCAGCACGGCCGGCAGCCTGGTCTTTGCCAGCTCGACGAACCGGGAGTACCAGATCGAGCAC
>QKAU01000032.1 GCA_003246265.1 Kiritimatiellales bacterium
CGGCGGCGGCATCGAGTTCATGCGCCCGTGGGCGGAACGGGTCTACGGCATTCCGCCCGAGCAGGTGATCGGCAGCAGCATCAAGACTAAATACGAGGTGCGGGATGGAAGCCCCGTACTGGCGCGCCTGCCGGCGATCGACTTCATCGACGACAAGGACGGAAAACCCGTCGGCATCCACCGCCACATCGGCCGCCGGCCGCTCATCGCGGTTGGAAATTCCGACGGCGACTTCCAGATGCTCGAATGGACCACCGCCGGCACCGGACCGCGCCTCGGCATCCTGATCCACCACGACGACGCCAAGCGCGAATGGGCCTACGACCGGAAATCCCCGGTTGGCCGGCTGGACCGCGGCCTCGACGAAGCCGCTGAGCGCGGATGGGTGGTGGTTGGCATGGAAGCCGACTGGAAAACAGTTTTCAGCGCGGACCGCGCCTCCCTGTAAGAACTGCCAAGATCCCCTGCCGCAACGATTTCCGAAATAGCCCGGCGTCCCTCTTGAAGGGGGCTCCCCGACCTGCTACATTTTGCGGGTTCAAGGGCGGACCAGGCCCATATGTTGTGGTTTTACAGGGACTTAGGCTCATGGCCGCGAAAAAGCACGAATATACCGAAGACAAGATCAAGACCCTCTCCTCGCTCGAGCACATCCGGCTGCGGACCGGCATGTACATCGGCCGCACCGGCTCCGGCGCGCACTATGACGACGGCATCTATATCCTCGTCAAGGAGGTCATCGACAACGGCATCGATGAGTTCATCATGGGCCACGGCGACCGGATCGACGTGACGATCGAGGACGACATGGTGACGATCCGCGACTACGGTCGCGGCATCCCGCTGGGCAAGCTGGTCGACTGCGTATCGAAGATCAACACCGGGGCGAAGTACAACGACGACGTCTTCCAGTTTTCCGTCGGCCTCAACGGCGTCGGCACCAAGGCGGTCAACGCCCTCTCGACCTACTTCCTGGTACGCTCGCACCGCGACGGCGAATACGCGGAGGCGGAGTTCGATACCGGCGCGCTCGTGCGCGAGGAAAAGGGAAGGACCAGCGAGCCCAACGGCACCTTCGTCGCCTTCTCGCCCGACCCCGAGATCTTCAGGAAGTTCCAGTTCAATGCCGACCACCTCGCGCGGCGCCTGCGCTTCTACGCCTACCTCAACGCCAAGCTGAAGATCTGGTTCAACGGCGAGCTGTTCCACTGCAAGGGCGGCCTGCTCGACCTCATCCGCGACGAGTCGCAGTACGAGAAGCTCTACCCCCCCTTCCACCATGCCGACCCCACGCTGGAGATCGCCTTCACGCACACGAACCGTTTCTCGGAGGAGTACTACTCCTTCGTCAACGGCCAGTACACTTCCGACGGCGGCACCCACCTCTCCGCCTTCCGCGAAGGGCTGCTACGAGGCATCAACGACTACGCCACCAGGAAGTTCGACGGCGACGACGTCCGCGAGGGCATCCTCGGCGCGGTCGCCATCCGCCTCAAGGAGCCGGTCTTCGAGAGCCAGACCAAGAACAAGCTGGGCAACACCGAAATCCGCTCCGACCTCGTCGCCCGCGTCAGCCAGGCGGTCATGGAGCTGCTCCACCGCAACCCGGAGGAGGCGAAGAAGCTGGTGACCAAGATCGAGGAGACGCAGAAGCTGCGCAAGGAGCTCAACACGGTCAAGAAGCTCGCGCGCGAGCGCTCCAAGTCGGTCTCGATCCGCATCCCGCAGCTCAAGGACTGCAAGCACCGCTTCGACCGCGCGAAGGACAAGCATCCCGAGACGCAGATCTTCATCACCGAGGGGCAGTCCGCCGCCGGCTCGCTCGTCAGCTGCCGCGATGCCAACAACCAGGCGATCTTCACCCTCAAGGGCAAGCCCCTGAACGTCTGCGACCTCAAGCGCGACGCCCTCTACAAGAACGTCGAGATCTACAACCTCATGCGCTCCCTCGACATCGAGGAGAACATCGACAACCTCCGCTACAACCACGTCATCCTCGCCACCGACGCCGACGTCGACGGCCTGCACATCCGCAACCTGATGATCACCTTCTTCCTGCGCTTCTTCGAGCCGCTGGTGCGCGGAGGCCATCTCAAGATCCTGGAGACGCCGCTCTTCCGCGTGCGCAACAAGCAGGAGACCATCTACTGCTACTCCGAAGCCGAGCGCGAAAAGGCGCTCGACAAGCTCGGCCGCGGCGCGGAGATCACCCGCTTCAAGGGGCTTGGCGAAATCTCGCCCAAGGAGTTCAAGGATTTCATCTCCGACGACGGCATGCGCCTGACGCCCGTCTCCGTCGAAGGCGACCACTCCGTCTCGGAGGTCCTCTCCTTCTACATGGGCAAGAACACCCCCGAGCGCCGCGAGTACATCATGGAAAACCTCGCCGTCGATCCCGAGATGCTTTGACCGGCTGGCGGGGTGCTACCGATCCGGCGCTACCGCTTCCGGCGGATGGGCGGCGCCCTTCATCCGGCGGTACCGCCCGGCAAAGACCGGATCCTCTTTTTCGATGGCACCCCAAAGACGCGGGATATAGTCCGGCGGAAAGGTGTAGACCGGCAGATCGTCCATCATGACGAGGCCGCGCTGTTTCGGCGTCAACCCGTAATAGAGTGCCATGAGGACATCGCTGCTCACCCACGGGCTGCTCCTGAAATAGCCGTGCCCCTTGCCCTTGGTCGACCCCTCGGCCTCCGCGACACTGACGAAGCTGAGCTTGTCCTGGAGATCCTCCAGGGCCTTGCGGCCGACCGCCTCCATTTCGCGTCCCCCCGCCCCCCACATTTCCCCCAGCCGTTCACGGCGGGTCAGGAACCGGGCCGCTCCCAGCGCCTTGTCGGTCGGCGACACGTAGATGGTCATGTGCTCCACCACATCCAGCATCCCGTCGGCAACAAATGAGCCGAAGGTGCCGCGTTCCACATCGCTGCCCACCAGGATCACGCTGCCGATCGGCACCTTGTCCGTCGCCGGTCCGTCTGGATGGCCCGCTTGCATCAGGGCCAGCTGCTCCAGGGTCCGGAGCACCAGCCGCGTGCCGTTGCTGTAGCCGATGATGTGGATCGCCTCGGCGTCGGTCTCCTTCGCCAGGAATTCAAGCAGCAGGCGCAGGTTCCGCGCAAAGCCGACCGAGGTGTCGCTGTCCTTGATGTAGGCGTACTTGCTGGGTGTCGAGGGCCAGGAGTAGGCGATGAACGCCCCGTTGTAGCCGAGGAAATGCCACAGCTCGGCCGATACGAGCACCGGGTTCTCGAACGCCACCTTGTAGCCGTGCACATAGAGGTAGACATGCTTTTTCTTCGCGGTGGCGAGCTGGCGGTTGATGGCTTCCGCGAACTTTCGGGTTGCATCCTCCGGCCGCTCCTCCTCGCTGACCAGCGAGGGATCCAGCCAGAACGGAATGGTGCTTCCGATCGCACCCCACTCCTCGACGTGCACGATCTGCACGGGGAAATGGTCGGTGCGGGACTTGAGCAGCGAGATGTCGCGGGCCGTCTCCCAGGTGAAATCCTTCTTGCCGAACTGGATCTCGGCCAGCCCGACCCGGACGGAAAAGCCCGGATCGCTCAGGTAGTACTTCTCCTTGTCGCCCGCCTTGCTGGGCCTCCGGTCGGTGGCGAACAGGATGCCGTTGTGGGAGCGCTCGCCGAACAGCGCGGTATCGGGCAGGGGGTTGAGCAGGCCGTCGCCATAGACGTCGGGCGCCGGCATGAGGTTGATCTGGTCCACCGGCGGGCTGGAACAACCGGCCAGCAGCGCCATGCCCGCCAGGGCCGGCCCGGCGGAGCGGAAAAATCGGAAAACCCCTGTCACGATCGATCTCCTTGCTTGGTGCCAATTTATCGCATGGCCGCCGCCGCAGGCAATGCTTATGGGCACAAAGAAGCCGGGCCGGGCGCCACAATTTCACAAAAAGCGACTGTACAGCCTTCCGACAAGCGTCCTACTGTCGACTTGTGAACAAGAAGGTTCCAGCGGCTCTTCCCCGGCGGTGCGGCCCCCTTGCACGCCTCGCGGCCAGGCAGTTCCTTGCCGCGCTGCTCCTCGGCGGGCTGGCGGGTTGCGCGTCGCTCTCCCCGGACCAGCGCGCCGAGCTCGACGGCATGGCGGAGGTGAATCTCCAGGGGATGAAAACCCTCTACCCCGGCCTGGACAGGAAGCTCGAGGAGTGCAAGGGCTACGTGGCCCTCGACGTCCGCCTGGTGAAAATCCCCTTCATCGGCTGGGGAGGCGGAAAGGGCGTCGTGGTGGACACCACGACCGGGGAGCGGACCTATGTCAAGGTGGGGCGGATGGACATCGGCGGCGGCGGCGGAATCCGTGAATTCGACGTGCTGATCGTGCTGCGCGACGAAAAGCTGCTGCGCTACGCCAAAACCGGGAAGTGGGCCTATGGCGCCGGGGCGGAAGCCTCCGCCGGTTCGGCCAGCGTGGAAGGCTCCAGCGACAAGCTCCAGGCAAAAAAGCCCTACGAACTCTTCGTCCGGTCGGAACGGGGCGCCTCCGTGACCTGGACCCTGCACGCCATCCGCCTCCAGCCCTACCGCCCCTGACCCCCTCCCCGCGCGCCGCGGGCCGTAGAATTGGTTTGAGCGGCTGGCGGGGGTCCGATAGTCTGCCACGCTTTCGGAACCGGGCCCGGCCTGGCGGGTAAAAACGGAATTGATGGACGCAGATGGCACGCAAGAACCAAGACGAAGAACTCGAACTTTTCGACGATGAAACCGAGGTGGAGGAGCTCCCGCCGCGCGAGCAAGGCCGCAAGTTCGACCCGCTGCGCGGCGACCACGGGCCGCTGAAGCACCTCGTCGACTCCAATTTCCTGCAATACGCCTCCTACGTCATCTGCGACCGCGCCATCCCGGCGCTCGAGGACGGCCTCAAGCCGGTCCAGCGCCGCATCCTCCACGCGCTGAAGGAGAAGGACGACGGCCGCTTCATCAAGGTTGCCAACATCGTCGGCCACACCATGCAGTACCACCCCCACGGCGACGCCTCCATCGCCGATGCGCTCGTGACGCTGACCAACAAGCGCTACCTGATCGAAGGACAGGGCAACTTCGGCAACATCTACACCGGCGACCGCGCCGCGGCCTCGCGCTACATCGAGTGCCGACTGACGAAGCTGGCGCGCGAGGAGCTCTTCAACAAGGAGTTGACGGAGTGGATCCCGAGCTACGACGGCCGCAACAAGGAGCCGGTCAGCCTCCCCGCCAAGCTGCCGCTCATGCTGATGCTCGGCGCGGACGGCATCGCCGTCGGCCTCTCCACCAGCATCCTGCCGCACAACTTCATCGAGCTGCTCGAGGCCCAGATAGAGATCCTGAAGGAAAAGAAGCGCTCGCCGGTCGAACTGAACCTGCTGCCCGACTTCCAGACCGGCGGGCTGATGGATGTGTCGGAATACAACAAGGGCAACGGCAAGGTGAAGCTGCGCGCCAAGATTGAATCGCGCAAGAACAACCGCATCGTCATCACCGAGCTGCCCTACGGGGTTACCACCGACACGCTGATGGCCTCCATCGAGGACGCGGTGAAGAAGAAGAAGGTGCCCGTGCGGCAGATCGACGACTTCACCGCCGGGAAGGTCGAGATCGAGCTGACGCTCTCGCAGGGCGCCTCGCAGGAAAAGGCGATCCAGGCGCTCTACGCCTTCACCAAGTGCGAAAACTCCGTCTCCAGCCGCCTCATCTGCCTGCGCGAAAACCGCCCGGTCGAAATGACGGTCGACGAGGTCCTGCGCGAAAACACGCGGCAGCTGTTGCGCATCCTCGAGCGCGAGCTCGAGCTGAAGAAGGCGAAGCTGCTCGACGAATTCCACAACAAGACCCTCGTGCAGATCTTCGTGGAGAACCGCATCTACAAGCGGATCGAGGAGTGCGAAACCCTCGAGGCCGTCTTCAAGGCCATCTACGACGGTCTCAGGCCGTTCAGGAAGCAGCTCAAGCGCGAGATCGTCGATGCCGACATCGAGATGCTGCTCGGCGTGCGCATCAAGCGCATTTCGCTCTTCGACATCAACAAGAACCGCAAGGAGATCGAAGGGATCGTGGCCGAGCTGGAGCAGGTCGAGAAGGACCTGAAGGGATTGGTTGCCTACGCCACCCGCTACCTCAAGCGGCTCATCAAGGAGTACAAGGACGAATACCCGCGCCTCACCGTCGCCACCGGCTTCCAGGAGGTCGAGGTGCGCGAGCTGACCGCCACCGAACTCCAGATCCGCCAGGACGAAAACGGCTTCATCGGCACTGCCGTGAAGGGCGAAACGATCCTCGAATGCTCCTCGCTCGACAAGCTGCTGGTGGTCTTCAACGACGGCAAGTACCTCGTCGTCCCCCCGCCCGACAAGCTCTTCGTCGACGGCAACCTCAACCGCTGCGAGGTCTTCGACCGCGAAAAGCCCTACACCTGCGTCTACACCGACCAGCGCATTACCTACCTCAAGCGCTTCAAGATCGGCGGCGCCATCATGAACCGCGAGTACTACATGAGCCAGGGCGACAAGTCCAAGCTCCAGCTGCTGGCCGACGGCACGCCCGAGGCGATCTACGTCAAGTACCATCCCGCCAAGGGGCAGCGCATCAACCAGCAGAAGTTCAGGCCCGAGGGCATTGCCGTCAAGGGCGTCAAGTCGCGCGGGAACCGCATGACCACCAAGGGCATCAAGTACATCGGCACCGAACCCGGCCGCTGGTGGGACAAGGACGAGGCGGAAGCCCCCGACGGCGTGCTTCTTTGACCACCGGTGGACAGGCACGGTTTTTTGCCGAAAAAATACAAATACGGACTGCATGGCAGGCGTATTGGCAGAAACTCCAACCCCACGGAGGCATGTCATGAAAGGATGGCCTATCGCCCTATCGCTGATGGCATCGGTTGCGGCCCTGCCCAAGGGCCGTGCCCGGTTCTACCGCCGCACACCGACGGGAAGCTCGAGTTCATCGGCGAAGATTCGATAGACCACACGCCCAAGGGCGAAACAGTCCGGCTCTTCACCGGAAACGCCTTCGACCTCGTCGGCGAGCGGATACGCACCGCGTACACCCTCCTCTCCGCCCAAAACACGCTCGACGAGTCCTTCGAGATCAAGCTGCGCAACCGCAAGGAGCACGAGGCCGTCGAAATCCGCGTCGTCGAACACCTCTACCGCGCCTTCTCGTGGGAGATCGCCGAGAGCTCGGAAGGCTACCGGAAGAACGACGCCAAGGCGGTCGAATTCCGCGTCGTGGTACCCCCCGGCGAAGAGAAGGCGATCACCTACACCGTGCACTATTCCTGGTAGCTGCGGCGGAACCCGGATCGCCGTTCCGCCCGCCCCATCGGAAAAACCGCCGCCCCTTGACCCCGGTCAAGGTTTGATCCGCCGGGGTGTGGCACCGTACACCCAACGATTGAGCACAAGGAGCGGACATGAAACGGAAGATTATCGAGATCGACGAGGCCCTCTGCAACGGATGCGGCGAATGCATCGTGGGATGCGCCGAGGGGGCGCTGCAGCTGGTGGACGGCAAGGCGAAGCTGGTGAAGGAGGATTTCTGCGACGGCTTCGGCGACTGCGTCGGCACCTGTCCGACCGGAGCGCTGAAAGTGATCGAGCGCGAGGCGGCCGCCTTTGACGAACAGGCCACGATCGAGCACGTCCGCGACCTTGGCGGCGAAGAGGCCGTCCAGCGCATGCTTGGCGCGGCCGAAGTGCATGAAGCCAGGGAGAAGGCGGCGGCGCAGACGCCGAAGGCGGGCGGATGCCCCGGCCTGCAGTTGCGGTTCGGCAGCAAGCCCAAGGCGGGACAACCGGCCGCAGCCAGCGGACCGGGTTCCGGACAGGTCATCAAATCGGACCTGGACCAGTGGCCGATCCAGCTCCACCTCGTACCGCCGACGGCGCCCTTCTTCGAGGGCAAGGAACTGGTGGTCCTGAGCACCTGCTCCCCCGTGGCCTCGCCGGACGTCCATTGGCGCTATGTGCGCGGCCGGTCGCTGGTGGTCGCCTGCCCCAAGCTGGACCGCACGGAGGGCTATGTGGAAAAGCTGGCCGCCATCATGGCGCGGAACACCATCCCGAAGGTGATCGTCGTGCGCATGGAAGTCCCCTGCTGCGGCGGCTTGACCATGATCACCCGGCAGGCGCATGCCGCCAGCGGCCGCACCGACCTGGTGGTCGAGGAGGTCACCATCGGACTCGACGGCGAGCTGCGCAAAACGGAACGGATTGCATAATTAGGTAGGAACGGCTCACCCCAGCCGTCCGCGGCGCGCCCGGAGGGCACGCCCTACCCCGAATGGAGGACATCATGGACCACCTGAAAGGCAAGGCCCTGAACCTGAAAAACGAGATCGCCTACGCCGACGGCGCGGTGGTCAGCAAGACCCTGCTCAGGAAGCAGACCGGGAACATCACCCTCTTCTCCTTCGACAAGGGGCAGGGGCTGAGCGAGCACACCTCTCCGTTCGATGCGGTCGTGCAGGTGGTCGAAGGCGAGGGCGCCTTCATCATCGCCGGCGACCTGAAGCGGGTGAAGGAGGGCGAAATGATCATCATGCCGGCCAACATCCCCCACGATGTCCAGGCCGCCGAGCAGCCCTTCAAGATGCTGCTCACCATGATCCGTTCGGAACGCTAGCGCCCGCTCGGGGACCGGGCCGGGGATTCTCGTCCAGCACTCATCCGAGCCACTTCCACGGGTCGGCGAGAATGCGGATCTCCCGGCCCTCCCAGGCGATGATCTTGTCGTCGGTCAACCGCTGGATCAGGCGCGACAGGCTTTCGGGGGTGGTGCCGATGGCGGCCGCGATATCCTTCTTGGAGAGCGGCGTCTTGATCAGCGCATGCTCGCCGTACTGCTTCCGCAGGAAGGTGAAGAAGCGCTGCTCGACATCCTGGGTCGTCAGTTCCTGGATGCGCTCGGCCAGATAGCGCTGCTTGGCCATCAGCAGGGCGATGAAGTCGTTGCGGAACCGCTCCTCCGCCAGCAGCCGGTGGATCCCCTCGCGGGGGAAGACGAGCAGCTGCGCGCTGGTCACGGCGCGCGCCGAAACCGGGTAGCGGTCCTTTTCAAAGAGGACCACCTCGGCGAACACCTCGCCGGGCTTGATGATGCGGATGACCACCTCGCGCCCGTCTTCCGTGTTCTTGTGCAGCTGGATGTTGCCGTCCACCAGCAGGAACATGCTGCCGCCCCGCTCCCCTTCGTGGAACACGTACTCGCGCTTCCTGGCCGTTTTCACGGTGCAGATCTCGGCCAGTTCGCGGTGGTGCCCGCCATCCAGCCCCTTGAAGAAGGCGGTGTTCGAAAGCAGCTTTTCCAGGTCCATGGAGCCGACATTGGCCTGCGGGGCGGAGGGCTGCAACCTCCAATTCGCTAATATGCGCACTTCGCGGTTCACTTTGCCGCCGGCCGGCGATATTTTCCCGCCAACGATTAGGAGAACGCATGTTCCTGTTCAGCCAACGCGAAAAGACCTGCGTGCGGATCCCGCTCGAAGTGAAGGGCAGGCTCTACGTCAGCCCCATGCCCTACGGGCCCTACGACCCCGGCAACACCCTGATGAAGACCTACCGGCAGCACCACATCCAGTTTGCCGTCATGCTCGTCACCGATGTCGAGCTGGCCCGCAAGGCCAAGCGCGACGTCGTCGCGACCTACCGGAAGGAGGGCATCGAGCCGATCCGCTTCCCGATCGCCGACTACACCAGCCCGGAACTGCATGCCTTCTCCAAGGTGGTCGACAAGGTCGCGGGCTACCTGCGCGCCGGCGCCAACGTCGCCGTCCACTGCAACGCAGGCGTCGGCCGCACGGGCGTGATGACCTGCTGCATCGTGCGCGACGTCATGAAGCTTCCGGCCAGGGAGGCGATCGACCGCGTCAAGCAGTTCATGCAGACGAAGATGACCGACGAGCAGATGCGCCTCGTCGAGCGTTTCATCCCGCTGGCCGAGCGCCTGAAGCAGGATGCCGCGCCATGAGGAACGTGCTGCTCGCCCTGGGATTGACGCTCTTCGCCGGCATGGCCACCGGCATCGGAAGCATCATCGCCTTCTGGGCCCGGCGGAGCAACTACCGTTTCCTCTCCATCGCCACCGGCTTCTCCGCCGGCGTGATGCTCTACGTTTCTTTCGTCGAAATCTTCTACAAGGGCGTCGACTCGCTCGTGGAGTCGTTCGGCGATCCCATGGGCCACTGGGTCAACGCCCTCTCCTTCTTCGGCGGCATGGCGCTGATCGGCGTGATCGACGCGCTCATCCCCCACGCCGAAAACCCCCACGAAATCCACTCCGAAACCGAGCGCGCGCCCCTTTCCGATCCCGGCGCCCCCCTGCCCGACCCCGCCCACCAGCACGACGAGTGCATCAACGTGGCCCATCGCCACCGCAACAAGAAACTGATGCGCATGGGGCTTTTCACCGCGCTGGCCATCGCCATCCACAACTTCCCCGAAGGGCTGGCCACCTTCCTCGCGGCGCTGGAGGACCCCTCGCTGGGGTTCGCGATCGCCGTGGCCATCGCGCTCCACAACATCCCCGAGGGCATCAGCGTCTCCGTGCCCATCTTCTACGCCACCGGCGACCGCCGGAAGGCCTTCATCTACTCGCTGCTCAGCGGGCTGGCCGAGCCCGTCGGCGCCGTCATCGCCTACGTCGCGCTCCGCTTCCTGGTCGGCGGCGAGGGCGGCGCCATCCCCTCCGAGGTGATGGGCGTGCTGTTTGGCGGCGTCGCGGGCATCATGGTCTACATCAGCCTCGACGAGCTGCTGCCCACCAGCCGCGCCTACGGCAAGGGGCACGACAGCCTTTTCGGGCTGGCCGGCGGCATGGCCGTCATGGCCCTGAGCCTCCTGCTGATGCGGTGAAGGGGATGGTGGAGCGGATGGGGATCGAACCCACGACCTTCGCATTGCGAACGCGACGCTCTCCCAACTGAGCTACCGCCCCTCCAAGAAAAGAGACCGGGAATATAGGGCCCGCCTCCCGGCGGAGCAAGTGCTTATTGCGCATGGATTGCGTCCGCCCGTCGTGCAACCTTTTCCTTTCCGCCCGCGGCAAAAAACGCTAGCTTGCGCCCTTGTTTGTTCGGAAGGAGATCCCAGCCATGTTTCCCGATGTCCGTCTTCGAAGGCTCCGCCAAAGCCCCGGCCTGCGCCGGATGCTCGACGCCCCCCTGCCCGGCCCCGAAAAGTTCATGTGGCCGACGTTCGTCGTCGACGGCGAGAACCGGCGCGAGGCGATCGACTCCATGCCCGGCCAGTACCGGCTCTCCGTCGACCAGCTGCTGGCCGACCTCGAAGCCATGGTGGAGGCGGGCATCGGCAGCATCCTGCTCTTCGGCCTGGCCGAGGAGTCGCAGAAGGATCCCCATGGCTCCGAGGCCTGGAGCGATAAGGGCGCCGTACAGCGCGCCATCGCCGCCGTCAAACGGGAGTTCCCTGATCTCGTCGTCGGCGCCGACGCCTGCGTCTGCGCCTACACCGACCACGGCCACTGCGGCCCCCTCGCCGGGGGCGGCGAGGTCGACAACGACGCCGCCATCGAAAACCTCGCCAAAATCTGCGTCTCCCATGCCGCCGCCGGGGCCGACATCGTCGCCCCCAGCGCCATGATGGACGGGCAGGTGCTGGCGATCCGCCAAGGGCTCGACGCCAACGGCTTCTCCAACACGCTGCTGATGAGCTACTCCACCAAGTTCGCCTCCTCGATGTACGGCCCCTTCCGCGACGCCGAGAAATCGAAGCCCGGCCAGGGCGACCGCAAAGGCTATCAGGCCTCCTACGGCGACCTGCGCACCGCCCTGCGCGAATCGGAGTTCGACGAAGCCGAAGGCGCCGACATGCTGATGGTCAAGCCCTCGCTCTTCTACCTCGACATCCTGGCCAGGATGCGCGACTCCTCCGACCTCCCCATCGCCGCCTACAACGTCAGCGGCGAATATGCCATGCTCCACGCCACCGCCCAGCGCGGCTGGGGCGACCTCAAGGGCATGGTCCGCGAATCGACCGCCGCACTCGTCCGCGCCGGCGCCGACATTCTCATCTCCTACTGGGCCAACCAGTACAACCAACTCTTCAAGGATTAGCCGATGGACTCGAAAGCGTGGTTTGAGCGGGCGAAACAGGTTATTCCGGGCGGCGTGAACAGCCCCGTGCGCGCCTTCAACGGCGTCGGCGGCACCCCCGTCTACTTCAAGTCCGGCAAGGGCGCGAAGGTCCAGACCGAGGACGGCACCGAGCTGGTCGACTTCTGCGGCTCGTGGGGCCCGCTCATCCTCGGCCACGCGCGCGACGAAGTGGTCGAGGCCGTTGCCAAGGCGGCGGCCGACGGGCTGACCTTCGGCGCCAACACCGCCAAGGAGGCCGAGTTCGCCGAACTGGTCTGCTCGCTCGTCCCCGAAATGGAGATGGTGCGCCTCGTCAGTTCGGGCACCGAGGCGGTGATGACCGCCATCCGCCTGGCGCGCGGCTACACCGGCCGCCGCAAGATCGTCAAGTTCGACGGCTGCTACCACGGCCACTCCGACTACCTGCTCGTCGCCTCCGGTTCCGGCCTGCTCACCGGGGGCATCTCCTCCTCCGCAGGGGTCTCCCCCGCCGCGACCGCCGAGGTCTTCGTCGCCCCCTACAACGACCTCGCCGCCGCACAGGAAATCCTCCGCAACAACGGCGGCGAAATCGCCGCCGTGATCGTCGAGCCGATCGCCGGCAACATGGGCCTCGTCGAACCGCTGCCCGGTTTCCTCGAAGGACTGCGCACCGCCACCGCCGAATGCGGCGCCCTGCTGATCTTCGACGAAGTGATCAACGGCTTCCGCCTCGGTCCGACCACCTACGGCCACATGTGCGGCGTCAAGGCCGACCTCACGACCCTCGGGAAGATCATCGGCGGCGGCATGCCCATCGGCGCCATCGGCGGACGCCGCGACGTGATGCAGAAGCTGGCGCCGCTCGGGCCGGTCTACCAGGCCGGCACGCTCAGCGGCAACCCGGTCGCCGTCGCCGCCGGCATGAAGACCCTCGAGCTGCTGCGCGACGAATCCCCCTACCTCAGGATGGAAATCCTCGGCCAACGCCTTGCCAAGGGGCTCAACCGCATCGCGGCAGAAAAGGGAATGGATCTGCACTGCGCCCAGCGCGGCGGCATGTTCACCCCCTTCTTCCGCAAGGCCCCCGTGAACAACCTCGCCGACGCCAAGGCGTGCGACATTCCCACCCACGCCCGCTACTTCCACCACATGCTCGACTGCGGCTTCTACACCCCGCCCAGCGCCTTCGAGGTCGCCTTCGTCTCCGCCGCCCATGCGGAAGCGCACATCGACGCCTTTTTGGAAGCGTTTGGCAAATTGTAACAACGGATCACGAAGAACAGGAACGCCCGGTCGGGGACCGGGCCTACAACCCCTATGTAGGCCGGGTGCCCCCACCCGGCGGATGCCCCCACCCGGCGGACACGATGCCGGCACCCCCACCCGGCGGAAACAAGCGAAAAACCTGCACCACCGCTACGGATTTCTTCCGCAAAGCCCTTGGCTTTCTTGAAAACCCAATTATGCTTCCGGCGTCGGGCCTGCGGCCATTGGATCGCATGGGTTCCAGGTTCGGGAAAGGCGCACAACCGGGAGGGGTTACGTATGGAAGAAGTGGTTCAACAGATTATCAGCTGGATCTACCCGCTACTTTCGCTTGCGATGATCGTCGTAGCGGCCACAAGGGGAAACTTCCGAGGGAAACCGCTACTGATGGGTCACTTGGCAATCA
>QKAU01000034.1 GCA_003246265.1 Kiritimatiellales bacterium
AGGCCTTCCGCCCAGCGACGCAAAGGCACGTAGGAAATCGGTTTTGGAAGGTTGAATCAACCCCAAACTCGGTCCGGCCCCGGAGCGGTGGATCACGGATCGGCACATCCGGCCCGGCAGGCAAAAGTGGCGGAGGGAGAGGGATTCGAACCCCCGGACGCTTGCGCGTCTCCGGTTTTCAAGACCGGCGCCTTAAACCACTCGACCATCCCTCCGGCGGAAAGAGCCCGGAATCTATGCGCTGGCCAAGAAGCAAGGCAAGACCAATCTCGGCGGAATGATATTGGGTTTGAGGGCGCAAGCATCGGCGTGCTAGCGTAGCCGGAGATGTTGCATCATGCCCCCATCCGATCGCTGCTCCTGCCGGGCCTGCTCCTCCTGGCGGCCGGTTCCCGCGGCCAGTCGGCCGTGCGGTATGTCGACGGCGACTTCCAGGGGGAGAACCCTTCGGGCACATCGTGGCTCAGCGCCTTTGCCGACGTGCAGCAGGCCATCGACGCCGTGGCGGCGGCAGGCGGCGGCGAGGTCTGGGTAAAGGCCGGCATCCACCGCCCGAAGCCCAACGCGGAGCGGACGGGCTTCCTGCTGAAGCCGGGCGTGGCGCTCTACGGCGGCTTCCGGGGCGGGGAAACGGAGCGCGATACACGCAATCCCAAGGCCAACCGGACCGTGCTCAGCGGCGATACGGGCCGGATCGGCAACGACGACGACAACGCACGGCATGTGCTGGTCGGCGCCTCGCACTGCCGGATCGACGGCTTCACCCTATCCCGCGGCAATGCCGGCGGCATGGAGGCCACGGCGAACGGCGGCGGACTGCAGCTCCCCGCGGGTTGCACCGACGTCGTGGTGGCCGGCTGCATCTTCGAAAAGTCCATCGCCAAGGTCGGCGGCGGGATCGCCGTCATCGACGCCCAGGTCATGCTGACCAACTGCACCTTCTACGCGAACACCGCCAACTACGGCGGCGCGCTGGCCATGGAGGGCAAGGCGGTGGTGGACGTGGTCGACAGCATCTTCACCTCGAACTTCGCCCCGGCCGCCGGCGGCGCCGCGATGGTCAATGCCGGTGCGACCGCCTCCTTCGCCGGCTGCACCTTCCTCTACAATGCCACCGATGGCGAAGGGGGGGCGATCGCAGCCGAGCGGCTGGGACAGTCCCCCGTGTCGCTGAAGATCGCGGACTGCACCTTCAATGAAAACCGGGCGCGCACGGCGGGCGGCGCGGTCGCCGTTTCCGGCCCGGTCAGGCCCGTGGTGACCGCCTCCGGCTTCACGGGCAACCTCGCCACCTCGGGGGCCGGGGCCATCAGCCTGCGTTCCGGCGCCAAGGCCACCCTCGCCGACTGCACCTTCCTGCACAACCGCGGAACCCAGGGGGAGGAAAACGTCGGCGCGGATGCCGCATCGCAACTGGTCGACGCCACGGGCAACGCGGAGCTGCTGGCGCAGGCCTTGGCTCCCTCCCCCCAACAGCCGCCGCCCGGGGAGCGGCCGGAACCCGCGAAGGAAGCACGGCGGATGCTACCCGACGTCTATGTCCACACGGCCCAGGAGATCAAGGTCAAGCTGCGCAGCGTCGTGGCGGGGAACCCCTTCACGGTCGTCGCCCTTGGCGACCTGACCGACCCCGCCTTCATCAAGCACTACCGGACCGTCGAGGCGGCGTCGATCGACTGCCAGGACAAGGTCGGCTTCATCTACCTCTACCGCGCGCTCACCCATCCCGGCAACAACGGCTTCGTGCCGCCCTTCACCCAGAAGGAGCGGGCATACCATGCCGTGCTTGCCGCCCGGCTGCTCCACACCCGGATCCCGTGGTACTGCGACGACCTGGACAACCAGGCCCTCCGGGCCCTCGCGCCGGACGGCAAGGACTCGCTCTTTATCATCGCGAGCGGCGGCGAAGTGCTCTACGCCGGCCCGGCCGCGAACACCGCCGGTTTCCTCAACGCCCTCGGGAAGGTCGGTGGGAAAAACGTCCGTAAGACCAATCCCAATTCGCTGCCCGCCGCCGAAATCGCCCCGACCAGCCTCCGCCAGCCGGTCCATGCGAAACCGCCCCGCACCGGCCCCGGCATCGAGTTCCTCCCACTGCAGATTACGCCGCTGGACTCGAAGCTTCCCTACTACGTCAAGCTGCGTGCCGAAGGGGATGCCAGCCTGCTCAAGAACGGGTCGGGCTTCATCCGGCTGATCTTCAGCATCGACCCCATCTACCGGACGCAGTGGAACAACCTGGGCGAAGGTCTGGGCTATGCCATGAAGCCCTCCACGGGGGCGGTCGCCCCCTCGGTCGGCAAGGCTCCGCGCATCACGGCGGTGGCCACCGACGACGAGCCGCGCGAATTCCTCCTCGATGCGCGCAAGCTGGACCTCTCCAGGCCGATCCCCCTGCAGGTCGACTACTCCGTGCATTCGACGGAGGGAAGGCGCAATATCGAGGTGTCGCAGCAGTACCTGGTCTACCTCGAGCACGACCTGTTTGGCGGCACCCTCCTGGCCAAACCCGCTGCCGGGAAGTAGCCCCTACTGCGCCCCGTCCACCCGGCGGATCTCCTGCTGGCGGATCGCCTCCTCGTGGATCGACTGCATGAGCTGCTGCACGAAATCGGCCGACATCGAAAGGGCTTCGCCCCGGCGCACCCGGTCCTGCAGGATCTCCTGCCAGCGGTGCGGCTGGAGCGTCGACACGTTCTGCTCCGTCTTGATGCGCCCCATCTCGCGGACCACCTCCATGCGGCGGCCCAGCAGTTCCAGCAACTGGCCATCGATCTCGTCGACGCTTTCGCGCAACGCGCCTAGCTGCTTCGCAAAGTCGACGCTGTCGCTCGATTCGCTGGGCCGAACCAGCCGCGCGACCATCTCGAGGAACCGCGTGGGCGTCAGCTGCTGCGCGGCGTCGGACAGCGCGCGGGGCGGTTCGGGATGCACCTCTACCATCAGCCCGTCGAAGAGCAGGTCCATCGCCTCCTGCGCGATCGCCGGCACGAGATCGGCACGGCCGGCAATGTGGCTGGGGTCGCAGAGGATCGGCAGGTCGGGCATCCGCCGCATCAGTTCGATCGGCATGCGCCAGGCCGGCGCGTTGCGGTAGCGCATTTCCAGCGACGAGCCGACGCCGCGGTGGATGGCACCCAGCCGGTCCAGGCCGGCGTTGGCGAGCCGTTCGAGCGCACCGATCCAGAGGCCGATGTCGGCGCTCATGGGATTCTTGACCAGAACGGGAAGACCGGTGCCGCGCAGGGCTTCGGCCAGGGCTTGTACCGCGAAGGGGCTGGTGGTGGTGCGCGCCCCGATCCATACGAGGTCGACGCCCTGCTCCAGGCAGGCCTCGACATGGGCGGGTTCCGCCACCTCGGTGCCGATTTTCAGGCCGGTCGCCTCGCGCGCCTTGGCCATCCAGGCCAGGCCCGGCGCGCCGACCCCCTCGAAACCGCCCGGCCGCGTGCGCGGCTTCCAGATGCCGGCCCGGAAAAAACCGATGCCCGAGTCGGCCAAGGCCCGCGCCGTCTCGAGGACCTGTTCCTCGCTCTCCGCACTGCACGGCCCCGCCGCGAGAAACAGATCGCCTGAGGGCAATCCCCAACCTGAAAACCGCTTGCCGCCCATGCCACCTCCTTGTTGCCAGGGAGATCCTTCCATGTCCGGCCGCTACATGCAACGCCGGGCTGGGAGCGGGTTGCTCCCCGCCGCGGTTACAGCCACTGTCCGATCTCGAGCAGATTGAGCCATACGCCCCGCCCTTGGCCCGATGCATCGCGGAAGTTCACGACCACCGGGGTCCGGCCATCGCTCTCGACAACGATCGCCCGGCTGGCAAACGGTTCCCGGTGCATCGCCTCGCCTTCGGTGACGTCGACCGTGCAGATGCCTGACCCCGCCTCGATGGCGATCTGCCTGGCATAGGGGAGCTTGTAGATTTCGGCGGTCCGCTTCTTTTCCGGATTGGGGTCCATGCTATCGGTGTTGTTCCGCGGCGCGTGGTGGCCCGTGACGATCCGGTATCGGCCCGTCGGCAGTCCGGCGAGCTCGAGGACCAGCCCCTTCGGATCCATGCAGAGCACGCCGTCGCCATAGGCAAAGCCGTTCCGCCCCATCACGTTCATCTCGCCGAGCCACCGCAGCAGGTCGTCGTTCTCCGCGCACCGCAGGGTGGCCGTGAAACCGCCGAGTTCCGCGAAGGTGCGCGTCGAAGCCGCGTTGTCGTCCGCGCTCCACGGGATCCAGCCGAACTGGAGCAGCTGGGTGTTGCCGCCGATATCGATGCGCATCCGCTCGAGGTCGTGGATCGGCAAGGCGGCCGCGGCGATGCGGTCGGGCTGGAATGGTACCGTGCCGAACTCCGCCTGCGCCGGCTCCAGCCCCTCCACCGCCGCGTGGAGCACCACCCGGCCCGGTTCAGTGCCGGCCCGGACCAGCACCGGCGCGGCCCCGTGGCGCACCAGGGCGGGATTGGCGCCGATCCCCGCGCCGTCTCCCACGATCGATGCCGGGCCTTCAACGGCGAAGGCGACGGCGCAGGACGGATCCGTGATGACCGTGCCCTGGGCATCGACCACCTCGGCATGCGCCACGACGATGTCGGCGCCATCGGCCATGACCGGCCGCTCTCCGATGTCGAGATGCAGCCGCACCGCCGTCGGCGCACCGGGGGTCCGGATGGTTGCCGAAGAGACCACCTGCCCATTGACGAGGCCATTGGCCGTGAGGGTGCCGGGCCGGAAATCGTCGATCGCGAAGCGGAAGGGCGGGTGCTTCAGATGTTCGAACCCCGCCTCCCGGCAGGGACCGCCGCGCTTGTAGGGCCGGCCGTCGAGCAGCAGCTCGACTTCGTCGGCGTTGCTGTAGACCTCGACCGTTTCGACGCCTTCCCGCCATTCCGAATCGATGTGGGTGAAGGGTTCGGGGAGCCGTTCGGACGGATACCAGGCGGTGCCCGGCTTGGGCCAGCGGAAGAGGGTCGTCATCCCACCGCGGGAGCGGTCGAGCGGATCCTTGGAGGGGTGGAAGGTGTAGTAGGCATGGGCCGTCCAGGAGATGAGCCCGAGCTTCATCGGGTGGTCGAGCACCTCGTTGACGGCTTCGGGTCCGCGCCCGCCCTCCATGGCCAGCACGGGTTCCTCCTCCGACCAGTAGTAGGGGCCGTAGACCATCTGCGCGTAGATGTCGGTGATGCCCGAGGTTTGCCAGCCGGTCCAGCGGCTGCCCTGCGAGGCGGTGAAGCGGGTCGGGTCTTCCTGCTTGCAGGCGTTGTGGATCCGCGCCACCGGTCCCCGGTGGTTGATCCCCGCCCCCCAGACGATGATGGAGGGATGGTTGCGGTGGTTGCGGACCATGATGCGCGCGGCCTGTTCGAGGTGGTCGAACCAGACGGAGTTGGTGCTGATCGTGATCCAGGTGGGCGCCTCCTCGTAAACCAGCAGGCCGAGCTCGTCGCACGCGTCGATCAGCGCATCGTCCTGCGGATAGTGCGCGGTACGCAGCACGTTCATGCCGAGCCGCTTCAGCTGCAGGACATCCTTGAAGTGGAGCGCGTTGGGCAGGGCATCGCCGATGTAGCCGTAGTGCTGGTGGCGGTTCATGCCGACCAGCTTGACCGGCTCGCCGTTGAGCAGGAGGCCGTCGCGGTTCGTGATCTCCACCTTGCGGAACCCGATCCGGTTCTCCACGCAGTCGACCGGCCTGCCGGCCACGGCCACGAGCGAATTGACGCGGTAGAGGTAGGGGTCGTCGAGCGTCCAGAGGCGGAGGTCCTCCTCGATGCTTCCGATTTGGTCGAAGGTGGCCTCCCGCCCCGGATCGACGGTTTGGGCATCCACCAGCCTGAGCACCACGACGCCTTCGCGGTCGACCACGCGGGTCGTGAGCGTGGCCTCGCACGGCTCGTCGTATTCGTTGCGCACCGTGGTCCGCACGCGCACCACGCCGTTGAGGTTGACCGGATCGACCGTCGGCGTGGTGGCGTGGACGCCGGCATCGGGCGCCTCCCAGGGGAACGTGACGTGGAGCGGGTCGGTCTCCACCAGGTAGACGTCGCGGTAGAGGCCGCCGAACTTGATGTAGTCGAACGGACCGGGATCCGGAGGAATCACCTCGCTCTTGCGGTTGTCCACACGCAGCGTCAGCTGGTTCGCCGCCCCGCGGACCACGAAGGCGGTGATGTCGAAATGAAACGGCGAATAGCCGCCGACGTCGAAGCGGCCGACATGCCGACCATTCACCCACGCATCGGTCGCCTGGTGCGCCCCCTCGAACTCGAGGAAAACCTTCTTTCCGGGCTCCGCGGAAACCCGCAGGTTCCGGCGATACCAGCCGACTTCGCGCATGAACGTCTCCTGGAACTTGTCGTCTTCGCATCCGTCGAGTCCCAGCGAGGTCAAATGGAGCGTATGCGGCAGGTGGACGGTCTCCCACGCCGCGTCGTCGAAGTCCTGGGCGAAGAACTCCGCATCCGGGTCGCCGAGATGGAACTTCCAGCCCATGTTGATCGATTCCCGCGTCCGCGGCGTTGCGGGATACCCCTCCGGCAGCGCTTCCGCGCCCGCCGCGCCGGCCAACGCCATTCCCACCAGCAGCACACGCTTCCATCCATCCATGGCGCCCCCCGTCCTTCCCTTTGAACCGAAAACCGATAGATACGGCATGCGCCCTGCGATATGAAGAGAAAACGACCCCGCCTTTCGGCCAGTCTACGGCGGTGCTTGCCGAATCCGGAAGCGGGCTGTAAGGTTTCGCGCATCCAACCGAAAGGATGCCGATGAAGGACATCGATACCGCCAAGAAGATCGCCGTGCTGATCGACGCCGAGAACACGCAGCACAGCCTGATGGCCGCCGTGCTCAACGAACTCTCGAAGCACGGACACATCGTCGTGAAGAAGGCCTATGGCGACTGGAGCAGCAACCACCTGAAGAACTGGAAGAAGCCGCTCAACGAGCTGGCCATCACCCCCGTGCAGCAGTTCTCCTACACCCAGGGCAAGAATTCGTCCGACGCGGCGATGATCATCGACGCCATGGACCTCCTCTACTCCGGCAAGTTCGACGCCTTCGCGCTGGTGACGAGCGACAGCGACTTCACGAAGCTGGCCTCGCGGCTGAAGGAGTCGCAGATCTTCGTCTTCGGCGTGGGCGAGGAGAAGACACCCATCGCCTTCCGCAACGCCTGCGACGACTTCGTCCTGACCGGCCTGCTGCGCACGGCCGAGGAGGAGGTCGAGGACGATGCCAAGGCGGAAAGGCCGGCGGATGCGCGCAAAAACAGGCAGCAGCTGCGCCGCGACGCCAAGCTGGTGAAGGTCCTGCGCGACGCGGTGGAAGAGTATGCGGACGAGGACGGGTGGGCCCCGCTGCACGCCTGCGGCAGCTTGGTGAAGCGGCAGTACCCCGACTTCGACCCCCGCAGCTACGGCTACCGCACCTTCACCCAGCTCTTCGAGGCCACCGAACTGTTCGAAACGGACCGGCGCAAGGAGGGCAGCCAGCACCTCGTCTTTGCGCGCGACAAGAAGCGCTAGGAATGCATACGCTGCGGAAAAGGACATACGTGGCCACCACGCCGGAACGGGCGTGGGCGTTCCTCTCGAACCCCGCCAACCTCGACGCCATCACACCGGACGACATGGCGTTCGAGATCGTCTCCGCGCTGCCGGAGCGGATGTTCGAAGGGCAGCTGGTCGAATACCGCGTCCGGATTCCGCTCCTGGGCCGGCGCACCTGGGTCAGCGAGCTGAAGCACCTCCGGCCGAACGAGTCGTTCGTCGACGAGCAGAAGATCGGCCCCTACCGCTTCTGGTACCACTACCACGGCATCGAACCCGCCGAAGGCGGAGTGTGGCTGGTGGACGAGGTTTCCTACGCGGCGCCGTTCGGTCCCCTGGGGAAGCTGGCGAACATCCTTTTCATCCGGCGGACGCTCGAGCGCATCTTCGCCTACCGCGAGGCGGCCTTCGCCCGCCTGCTCACTCCCCAGCCCGACGGGAGCAGGCCCTCCGCCGGGGGCATGGCGTAGCCTCGAAAAGATATCATCTTTTGCCAAACCCCGGAAACAGGCCATCAACCTGCCCATAATGTTTGATTCGATGCGAAAGAATCCCTATCGTTCGTCCCGCAACCAGGCTAATCCAGCGGCGGGGTAAGGGTGAAAAGAGGATTTGCAACGGAGTTCATCGGGAAGCGGTCGATCGACGGGCATGTGGACCGTTGCCCCGGCTGCGGCAAGCTGACGCTCCTGGGTTCCTACACCACGACGCGGTGCGCCAAATGGCTTGGCCTCCCCCTGCTCCCGCTCGGGCGCGTACGCGTGCTCGACGAGTGCCCCCACTGCGGACGGCGCGGGTGCACCTCCCATCGCAGGCTCGCCAAGGTGCGCAAGCAGGACCTGAAGGCGATGATGGAGGGGTTCACCCGAAAACCGGACGATCCCGGAACCTGCGCGCACGGACTGCATACCCTGATGGTCTACGACGAGAAGGCGTGGTTCCTCGACGTCATGAAGACCTACGGGCTGCGCTTCGAGAAGGAGGCCCGCATCCAGGCCCTCATCGCGCAGGGGCTGTGCCGCTTCGGCCAGTACGACGAGGCGGCCGCCTATTGCCGCAAGGCCCTGGTGCTCGGCGGCGGGAAACCGATCGAGGAACTGCTGGAAAAATGCGAAGCTCTTCGCGACCACCAGGACGACGGCACGATGTTCGATGCCTTGCGCCCGCAGCCCGAGGGGGCCTGGGCGGCCTACGTCCCGGCCATCGCGGCGGCCGCCGCCACCGCCCTGTTCCTGCTCTCCATGGGGATATCGAGCACGCGCAACTACCGCGCCTGGCTCGTCAACGGTTCCCTGCGCAAATACCACTTCCAGATCGACGATACCGACTACAGCCTTGCGCCGGGCGGACGGATGCCCGTCAAGCTCCGCCTGGGCAGTCACGTCCTGCACTACGACTCGATGCCCGACCGGACCATCGAGTACGACATCTCCCTGCTCAAGCAGCTGCTGGGACAGCACCTGCTGGTCATCAATCCCGATGCCATGGCCCTGCTGGAGGTCGAAACGGCGGGATCGGGAAACCCGCAGCATGCCATCGGCGGGCAGGTCCACCTCTTCCCCGGTGTCCGGCTCCCCTGGTTCGGGCTGCGCCAGCGCGACAACGCGCTGGAACACGAGAAGGACATGCTTTCCCTCCACCGCCCTCCTACCCATGCCGAAATGGTCGCCCAGCTGCACGCGCTCGGCATGGACGCCCAGGCGGCGGCCTATGCCCGCCAGGCCCTCCGGATGGAACCCGCCACCCCGGAGGCCGAAGCCCTGCTGCGGATCGCCCTTGACGGCGCGGACCCCGAGGCCGCCGAGGCCTTCCTGCGCCACGGCACATCGATCCTCCCGCCACTGCTTCCGTGGCACCTTCGCTACCAGGACTACGCGATGCTCTCCTCCCCCGGTCGCGACCTGGTCGGCGAATACACCGCGCGGTGCAAGGAACATCCCGACGAACCGGCCTTCTTCTACCTGCTCGGCCGCATCGCGCCCGACCGCGCCGATGCGCGCAAGCTGTTTGTCCATGCGGAACGGGGCGGTGGCATGGGCGGGCTGGGCTACTTCGCCATCGCGCACGACCATTTCAACCATGCCGAATTCGCCGAGGCCCGGCCCTATTCCCAACAGGCCATGGAGCGGGCGCCCCGGCGCGCCGACTTCCTGCGCTTCCACGAAAGCATCCTGCTGGCGCTGCGCGACTACGACGCCCTCCTTGCCCTGCTGGAGCGCCACGAAACCGACGATCCGGAGCTGCCGGGGGAAGAGGTCTACTACCTGACCTGCGCCGGCTACCATCGCGAGGCCGAAGCAGCCGCACTCAGGCACCACGAGTCGCGCGGAACCCCCCTCCCGAAACTCACCGCCGTCCGCTACCACGCCGTCGGCAACATCGAATCCTACCTCGACTGCCTCGCCGAATCCGCCGATCCGCACGCCGCGATCGAGCGGCACCTCCATCGCGGAGAGGTTGCACAGGCCGATGCACTGGTTTCGGCCACGGAGGAACATGCCTACTGGGAGCATCTGGTGCTCTACTGCGCCGCCATGGCCTCCAGCCAAGCGGAGATCGCGGAGCGCCACTGGAGCAGGGCGCTCGACGAGATCGATGCCGTGGACCCTGCCGCCGCCCGCGAACGGCTCCTGCTCTCGGCGCCGACGGCGCCGACGGAGGATGCTGTTGAACGACTGGACCTGCCGGCCCGCGAGAAGGCGCTCGTACTCGCGGCACTGGCCTTCCGCTTCCCCGAACAGCGCGAGGCCTTCAACAGCCTGTCCGGCAAGTTCAACTTCGAGCCCGGCTATCCCCGGCTGCTGCTGAAGGCGTGGACGGCGCCGCGCAGGCTCCCGTCCGGCACCGCATCGCCGGAAGCCCTGCAACCCGCCGCCTGAACCGCGCTAGCGCGCCCACAGGCTTTCGCGCACGGCGCGAATCGAAAGTTGCTCCATCTCCAGCAGCGTGCAGGCCTTGCCCATATCGGCGAGCTGGTGCGCATCGGAGCTGCGGACCACGGGGTAGTGGCGCGCAAGGGCCGGGTCGCCCCGGGCGGTCAGCTCGACCGCATCGAAATCCTCGTCGGGCAGGAAGCCCAGCTGGGAGACGATCCCGAAGACCGCGCGGTCGATGTGCGCCGGGATGAGCAATCCTCCCCGTTCATGCACCATCGCCGGCAGATCGCCCACGCCATAGCCGGAGGCGCTGATGAGGAATTTTTCCGCGAAGCCCAGGATGTTGCCCTGCCCGTCCACGATCGGCTGGTCGCCGAAACGGTCGGGCTGGTTGGGGATGGACGGGAGACTGTCGTAGATCCGCCCGCCCAGTTCGACGGCCGTACCGAGGTCGTCGAAGAGGCAGAGCATGTGGACCTCCTCGCGCGTGGTGACCTCCATCCCGAAGAGGCATTCCAGCCCCTCGCCGGCGCACGCCGAGGCAAAGGCCGGGAGGTTGAAGGCGCAGTTGTGGTCGGCTAGGGCGATCGCATCCAGTCCCGCCTTGCGCGCCTGCCGGGCGATGGCTTCCGGCGCCATCTCCAGGGAGGCGCACGGCGACAGGCAGCTGTGGATGTGGAAGTCGGCCCGGTAGCGCATGGTGCCGCCCTTCTCAGCGCGCGGGGCAGCCGGCCAGGTGCTGGGAAAGCATCGCCGAGGTCCTGAACTGGTTGTCGGCGGTGGTGAAGACGGCGATGCCTTCGCGGGCGGCCGCCTCGAGCATGTCGTCGGGCACCGGCCGGCGGTTGCAGACAACGATGGCACCCACCCCGGCCAGCGAGCAGACCGCCACGGTGTTCTTGTGGGCCTGGATGGTGACCAGGACGGCGCCCTCTTCGGCATTGGCCATGACATCGCTGAGCAGGTCGGAGGTATAGCCGGCCGCAATGTCGGCGTCTTCGAATTCGTCCTGCAGGCAGTCGAGGGACTCGATGAGCTTGAGGTCGCTAATCTTCATGCGTGTTCTCCGGTTGAAGCTTGATGACGGCCTGGACCATGGTGCCCATGCCGACGGCCGACTTGATGGCGAACTCATCGGCCACGCGCTTGACGTTGGGCAGGCCCATGCCGGCGCCGAACCCCTGGGCGCGGATCCATTCGCTGGCCGTCGAGAACCCTTCGGCCATCGCCTGTTCGACGTCCGGGATGCCGGGCCCGCGGTCGTGGGCAGAGATCTTGACGCGCTCCTCGTTGATGTCGAAGGCGAGCATGCCGCCGATCGAGTGGGCCACGAGGTTGATCTCCAGTTCGTAGCTGGCCACCGCGACCCGGCGCACGATCTTGGCGGGGATGCCGCGCATCTTCAGGAACTGCTTGATCTCGCTGGAGGCCTTGCCGCCGTTTTCGAAGTCGTAGCGGTGGATCTGGTAGACTTTGCCGAGCACCAGCGAGTGCGGTTCCGGCGGGTTCTCCTGCTGGTGCTCCATGGCCCGCAGCTGGCGCGAGAGTTCGCGGATGAGCGCCAGGTTGATGTTGCGGAAGGTGATGATGCCGACCAGCTCGTTCTTCTTGTTCACCACCGGGAAGCGGCGGTAGGGGAACTTGTTGAAGGCGGAGATCGCGAACGACAGCGGCATGTCCTCGGCGAGCGTCTTGACCTCCCCGGCCATCCACTTGGCCACGCCATCGTCCATGCCGCCCTTCTCGAGGGCGTTCATGAGGTCGTTCATGCTGACGATGCCCACGACGCGCTTGTGGTCGACCACCGGCAGCCCCGTGATGGAGTTCTTCTTCATGATGGTCTGGACGTCGCGCATCGTGCAGTTGCGCGAAACGGCGAAGACCTTGCTGGTCATCACCTCGCCGATGCGCAGGCCGTAGATCAGCTCCTGCACGCGGAGCGAGGACTGGAGCGGTTCCTTGGGGCCGCCGTTCATCACGCCTCCAGGATGCGCCCGAGCCGCACGCAGGTCTCGTACTTGGGAAAGCGCGTGCAGAAGAGCGCAATGCCCTGCTCGCGCGCCAGGTCCACCATGCCTTCGGTGACCGTCTTGTTGTTGGCGATGACCACCGCCTCCACCCCCACGATCCCGGCCGAGCGGATGGACTGCTCGGTGGAGAGCGAAGTGACCAGGAGCATCTCCTCCCGGTCGCTCATGAGCACGTCGCTCATCAGGTCGGAGGCGAACGCCGTTTCGATGTTGATCCTCTCCCATCCAGCCGGCCCGTAGACCAGCTGGGCGTCGATCGTGTCCGCCACGCGTATCAAATCCATGGTGTATCCCCTGCGTAGAAATGTGTGAACGGGGTCATAGAAGTGGTTTTCCGGAACGGGTTCAACCGAATTTGCGCCCCGATGCCGATTATTCGTGAAGGTACGCGGACGTTGCGCTAGCGTGGCGGCGTTTGAATCCGTGGAGGACCGAATGGAAATGGAACTGACGCCGGTCGAAGTACGCATCCTGGGCTGCCTGATCGAGAAGGAGATGGCCACCCCCGAGTACTATCCGCTCACGCTCAACGCGCTGGTGAACGCCTGCAACCAGAAATCGAACCGCCAGCCGGCGATGGCGCTGGGCGAAGCGGCCGTCGAAAACGCGCTCTACGCCCTGCGCACCGGGCACAGGCTGGCCGTGGAGGTGACCTCGACGGCCTCGCGCGTCGCCAAGTACCGCCACAACTTCGCGGCCCACTGGAACTTTTCGCCTGCCAAGATGGCGATCCTCTGCGAACTGCTGGTGCGCGGCCCGCAGACGCCCGGAGACCTCCGCGCCCACGCCTCCCGCCTCCACCCGCTGGCCGACACGCACGAGGTCGAGGAGATCCTGCGCGGATTGGAGACGCATGCGGACGGGCCCTTCGTGACGCACCTGCCCCGCGAGCCCGGCCAGCGCGAGCGGCGGTGGGCGCACCTCTTCGCCGGAGAGCCGCAGCTGCCCGTGACGGAGGAGCAACCGCAGGCAACGGGCCGGATCGACCGGATGGAGGCCCTCGAGCAGGAGGTGGCCGCGCTGCGCGGGGAACTCGACGGGCTCAAGGCCGCCTTTGAAGCGTTCCGGCGCGATTTCGAGTAGCGGCTAGTAGGCGCGGGCGTCGCGCTTCTCCACGAAGTTGATGAAGGAGCGGTTGGCGACGCGGTGGCCGCCAGGCGTCGGGTATGCGCCGGTGAAGTACCAGTCGCCCCGGTGGTTCGGGCAGGCGGCGTGGAGCCCCTCGATGCTCTGGTAGATGATCTGCACCTCCGCCTTCATGCCGACAGGCGTGAGGATCTGCGCGATCTTCTTGGAGATCTGCTCCGGGGTAAAGAGGTCGAAGAGGCGCGTCACCTGGTTGCGCGCCTCGCCGCGCGGCTTCTGCTCGTCGGCCTTGCAGGCGGCATATATCTCCTGGAGAAGCGAATCGCGGCCCGTATCGTGCAGCAGGGCCACGGCGGCCTCGAAGGCGATGAAGTCCTTCATCTTGGACATGTCGATGCCGTAGCAGTCCGGGTAGCGGATCTGCGGGGCGGAGGAGACCACCACGACCTTCTTCATGCCGAGCCGGTCGAGGATCCGCAGGATACTGGTGCGCAGCGTCGTCCCGCGCACGATCGAATCGTCGAGCACCACCAGCGTATCGCCGGGCCGGATGACGCCGTAGGTGGTGTCGTAGACCTGGGCCACGAGGTCCTCGCGGTCGGTATCGGCCGTGATGAAGGTGCGCAGCTTGGCATCCTTGGTCATGATCTTTTCGATGCGCGGCTGGAAGGAGAGCAGCTCGTCGATCCGATCGGCCGTGAGGCGCTTCTCCTTGAGCAGGTGGAACTTCATCCGCTCGCCGACCACCTCCTTGACCCCTTCCACCAGGCCCAGGAACGCAGTCTCCGCGGTGTTGGGGATGTAGGAGAAGACGGTGTGGTCGAGATCGTAGTCGATCGCCTCGAGCACGGGCTGCACCAGGGAGCGGCCGAGGTTCTTGCGCTCCTGGTAGATGTCGCGGTCGGTGCCGCGCGAGAAGTAGATGCGCTCGAAGGAGCAGGGCGTCTTTTCGCCGGGCTCGTTCACCGGTTCCAGCTGCACTTCGCCGGTGTGCTTCACCACGAGGGCGTGGCCCGGCTCGATTTCCTGGACCGCTTCGATCGGCACGTTGAGGGCGGTCTGGATCTGCGGCCGCTCCGAAGCGACCGCCACGATCTCGTCGTCGCGGTAGTAGAAGGCCGGGCGGATGCCGTTGGGGTCGCGCAGCACGAAGAGGTCGCCATGCCCGATCATGCCGGCCATGACGTAGCCGCCGTCGAAGGTGCGGGTGGACTTGCGCAGGATGCGGAAGATGTCGAGCTCCTGGACGATCCGTTCCGTGATCTCGATGCGGCCGAGGTTCTCCTTGCGGTACTTGCGGAAGAGGAAGTCGTTGGCCTCGTCGAGGAAGTGGCCGATCTTCTCGAGCACCATGACCGTGTCGGTCTTGTTGCGCGGATGCTGGCCTAGCTCGACGAGCATGTCGAACAGCTCGTCGTTGTTGGTCAGGTTGAAGTTGCCGGCCAGCACCAGGTTGCGCGTCATCCAGTTGTTCTGGCGCAGGAAGGGGTGGCAGAAGGACTCGCCGGAGGCGCCGTGGGTCCCGTAGCGCAGGTGCCCCAGCAGCAGCTCGCCGGCAAAGAGGACGTTGCGCTTGACCCACTCGCCCTTCTGGTACTCGGCGGGGTGCTTCTCGCGGGCCTGGGCGAACGACTGGACGATGCGGTTGCGCACCTCCATGATCGGGTTCTTGTCGGCCGAGCGGGCGCGGAAGATGTAGGGCTCGCCCGGCGGCATATTGAGCTTGATCGACGCCACGCCCGCGCCGTCCTGGCCGCGGTTGTGCTGTTTTTCCATCAGCAGGGTGAGCTTGTTGACGCCATGCATCGGGGTGCCGTACTTCTCGACGTAGTAGTCCAACGGCTTCAGCAGACGTATGGCCGCAATCCCGCACTCGTGGCCGATCCAATCGCTCATAACATACCGTCCTCGGGTTATGTTCGGGTCTCGTTAGGAGAGCGCACCGTGCCCTAGAAAGCCCTCCCCGTCAAGCTTCCCCATGCGGTTTTCCGGCCCTTCGAAATACGTTGCCCCGCCGGCCGGGAACCCCCATATTCACGCCGTTTTTTGAACATTCCGCGGCAAGGGAAGTCTCTTGCGGAAAATCGACCCCGGAGGACAACGATGTTCTTTTTCTACGACCCGCTTTTCCTGATCGTCATGCTGCCGGCCATGATCCTGGCCGGCATCGCCACCGCCAAGACGCAAGGTACCTTCAACCGCTATGCCCGCGTCGCCGCCAGTTCGCGCCTGACCGGCGCCCAGGCGGCGCGCAGGATGCTGGACCTCAATGGCTTGCAGGAGGTGGAGATCCGCCGGGCGCGCGGATTCCTCTCCGACCACTACAACCCCGCCAACCGGACCCTGAACCTGTCGCCGGATGTCTACGACGCGCAGTCGCTCTCCGCCATCGGTGTCGCCTGCCACGAGGCGGGCCACGCCCTGCAGCACGCCCACGGATACGTCCCCCTGCAGATCCGCAGCGCCCTTGTGCCCATCACCCAGTTCAGCTCCTACGGCGCCTACCTCGTCATCCTGCTGGCGGTCCTGATGGGCAACCTGGTGATGGCGAAGTTCGGCGTGGTGCTGTTCGGCATCGGCTTCCTCTTCGCCCTGGTGACCCTGCCGGTCGAATGGGACGCCTCGGCGCGCGCCAAGCGGCAGATGGTGGCCGACGGAATCGTGCTGCCTTCGGAGGCGCAGGACGCGGGCAAGGTGCTCGACGCAGCGTTCCTGACCTATGTCGCGGCCGCGGTTTCGGCCCTGCTCACCCTGCTCTACTACCTGATGCGCCTCGGCCTGCTCGGCGGCAACCGCGACTGAGCCCCGCTCAGCCCCCGGCGCGTTTCACCGTGTAGCCCCGCTGCGCCAGCTCGGCGACCACCGTGTCGCGGTGATCGCCTTGGATTTCGATGGTACGGCCCTTGAGCGTTCCGCCCGACCCGCAAAGCTGCTTGAGGCTTTTCGCGAGCTCCTTGAGCCCTTCGGGATGCAGCGGAACGCCGGTCACGATGGTGACGCCGGCCCCTTTCCGCCCCTTGGTTTCCCGACCGACCCGGACAATACCGTCGCCCTTTGGCGCGGGGTTTTCCTTCTTCTTGTCCGGGCGGATGCGCCCTTGATCGGTCGAAAAAACGATATCCAAACCATCGAACCCCTTCATCCCCGCCCCCTTCCCGGCTGCCGGACTGCGGGACGCTCCTGCGGGCGAACCAGCCGTACGCCGTTCTCCCCGACCACGATCCGTCGCTTCTTGTAGAGGGCGCCAACCGCCTTCTTGTAGGTCTTCTTGCTGACGCCGAACAGGGCGTGGATCTCCTCCGGAGCGGTCTTGTCGGTCAGCGGCAGGAAGCCGCCGTTCTCCCGGAGGCGGTCGAGGATGGTTGAGGTCAGGTCGGTGACCTTTGCATAGCCCGGCTTCATGAGGCACAGATCGATGTAGCCGTCGGGGCGCACCTGCTTGATGAAGCCCTCCAGCTGCTGTCCCCGCTCGAGCGGCCGGAACACCTCGTTGTGGAACAGCATCCCCTCGCGTTCGTTTTCGATGATGCACTTGTAGCCCAGGTCGGTGCGTTGCCAAACCACCAGGCCGACGGCCTCGCCCTCCTTGAAGAAGCGTCGCGAGGCACGAAGGAACTTGTCAAGCTTGGACGAGGCAACGATCCGTCCGCTGACGCGGTCGAGGTAGAGGTGGACCAGGTAGGACTGCCCCTCGACCATGGGAATGCGCTGCTCGCGGAACGGCACCAGCAGATCCTTCGGCAATCCCCAGTCGAGAAAGGCACCCATGCGGCCCGTTTCCCGGACCCGCAGCAGTGCAAAATCGCCGACCATGGCGCGGGGCCGGAGGGTCGTGGCGACGGGGCGGTCCTCCGAGTCGCGATAGAGGAACACCTCGATCCATCCGCCGGGCGTCCACGTCTCCGGCACATACCGCTTCGGCAGCAGGATCTCGCCCATCGCCCCGCCATCGAGCAGCAACCCGAAATCGCAATGGCGCACAACGGCCAGGCGGTTCATCCTGCCGAGTTCAGCCACGGCGTGCCGCCTTGTCCCTGCGGCTGCGGATGCGCGCCGGGCGCTGGCCACCGCTATGCCTTGCCCGTCCATCCGCCCCCACGGTGGTCCGTCCCCGGTTTGGCCGGACCTTCGGCCCGGGCCGGGCATCGGCGCCCGAGGCGTTCATCGACCGCTCGCAATGCCATGCGTGGCTGCTGTCGACCGGGATATCCAGGCGGATCAGTCTTTCGATGGCTCGCAGGTAGTCGCGCTCGTGGGCGCTACAGAACGAAATGGCATCGCCGTCGGCTCCGGCGCGGGCCGTCCGGCCGATGCGGTGGACGTAGGTTTCCGGCTCGACGGGCATATCGTAGTTGATGACATGCGAAATGCCGTCGACGTCGATGCCGCGCGCGGCGATATCGGTAGCGACGAGCGCACGCACCCGACCGCGCTTGAAATCGTCCAGTGCCCGGGTCCGGGCCGTCTGGCTCTTGTTGCCGTGGATGGCGGCCGCCGCGATGCCGGACGACTCGAGCTTCCGCGCCACCTTGTTGGCCACATGCTTCATCTGCGTAAAGATGATCACCCGTTCCAGCTTGCGACTGTCCATGAGCTTCGCCATCAGTTCATCCTTGTCGCCCTTGTCGACGAAGAGGACCTTCTGCACGATGCGTTCGACGGCCGGCTTTTCGGGCTCGATCGCCACCTGCACCGGATTGCGCACCAGCGATTCGGCGAGCTCGCGCACCTTCGGCTCCATGGTGGCGGAGAAGAAGAGCGACTGCCGCCGGGAGGGCAGCCGGGCGATCACCTTGCGGATGTCGTGGATGAAGCCCATGTCGAGCATGCGGTCGGCCTCGTCCAGGACGAAGATCTCCACGCCGGCCAGATCGACGAAGCCCTGGTTCATCAGGTCCAGCAGGCGGCCCGGCGTAGCGATCAGGAGATCGACGCCCCGGCGCACGGCCTTGACCTGGGGGCCCTGCCCCACCCCGCCGAAGACGACCGTATGCGCCACCTGCGTGTGCCGGCCGTACTTGGCGATGCTCTCGCCGATCTGGGCCGCCAGCTCGCGGGTTGGCGCCAGGACCAGGACCCGGGGCCGTCCGGGCGCGGGCTTTTTGCGGTTCCTGGCCAGATGCTGGAGGATCGGCAGGCTGAAGGCGGCCGTCTTCCCCGTTCCCGTCTGGGCGCAACCGATCATGTCGCGCCCTTCAAGCAGTGCGGGGATGGCTTGTTCCTGGATGGGCGATGGCGTGTGGTAGCCCGCATCGGATACGGCGCGGCCAATATCCGGCAAAAGACGTCCGAAGACGCCCTGGAGGTCGTTCTCTTTGTTCATGTTCTTTCCTGTCCGGCGATAGTAAACGTTTTTCTGCTCGCCGCCGGTGGAGGGAAGAAAAAGGCGGAAAACGCCGAAGGCGGTTCTCCGTGGATAGGCGCGCTGTTCTATAGGCCGGCCCCGTGCCTGTCAAGGATGGCGGCCAGCTATTTTGCCGGCCGGACATCCTGCAGCACGAGCTGGAGGGAGGTCTGCCCGTTCCACCGGTTCTCCTTGAGCAGGAAGGCGATGTCGACCGTCCCGGCGGGCAGGGACGCGAGCGGGTAGTTGAACGCGATCGCCTCGAAGGTCCGGCCTCCCGCGGCTACGGACAGCTTGAGGTGGTTCCCTCCGACCACGCGCGGTACGCCGGCCACGCGGGCTCCGCGCAACGCCCATACCGGCTCCGGATGCTCCTGCCCGAACGGCGCAAGCTTCTTCAGGGCCGCCATGAAATCCCGATCCAGATCGCCCGCCTCCACCGGGGCGTCGATCCATTGGACCGGCGCAAGGTCGACGGTGGAAAGCGCGGTGCCCGCCGCGGCATTGAACGCCTCCCTGAAGGCCTCCAGCGCGCCGGGGCGGACCGCCAGGCCGGCGGCCATCCGGTGCCCCCCGAAGCGGGAGAGGTGCCCGGCGCAGGCATTGAGCCCATCGAGCATATCGAACTCGTCGATGCTGCGGCAGGAGCCGCGGGCACTGCCGTCGGGTTCGATGCCCATCACGATGGCAGGCCGGTTGTAGTGGCGCGCCACGCGCGCAGCCACGATTCCAACGACCCCGGGGTGCCATCCCTCGTGCGCCACCACCAGCCCGTAATCCCGTGCCGGATCGAAGGCGGCATCGATTTCGGCGAAGGCCTGCTGCGCCATTGCGCCTTCGATTCGGCGCCGTTCGGCATTGGTTTCGTCCAGCAGACGGGCGATGCGCCATGCCTCGACGGTATCGTCGGTGGTGAGCAGGCGCAACGCCTGCATGGGCTGCCCGATCCGGCCGGCAGCGTTGATGCGCGGCCCCAGCTGGAACCCGCAATGGTAGGTGTCGGTCTCCCCCTTCACCCCGGCCACCTGCCGCAGGGCCTCCATCCCGACCCATTTCGAGGCGTCGATCCTCGGCAGGCCGTGTCGGACGAGAATGCGGTTTTCGCCGGTCAGCGGAACGATGTCGGCCACGATGCCGAGCGCGGCGATGTCGAGATAGTCGCGCAGATCCACCGCGTCAGCCGACGCCTTTCCTCTTTCCTTGCCGGTTTTGACGAGGGCATGCGCCAGCTTGAATGCCACGCCGGCACCGGAGAGGTTTTCAAGGGCGGGCACGGTGCCCAACTTGGGGTTGATGAGCGCGTGGGCCGGCGCCACCTGGCTGGAAGGTTCGTGGTGGTCGGTCACCACCACATCGATCCCCCGCGCCTGCGCGGCGGCGACGGAGTCGGCGGAATTGGTGCCGCAATCGACGGAGACCACCACCTGCGGACCGCACTCGGCCAGGCAGCGGTCGAGGGCTTCGGACGAAAGGCCATAGCCCTCGTCGAGACGGTCGGGGATGAAGGGCCGCACCTGCCCGCCCAGCGCGGCCAACACGCGGACCAGCAGGGCGGCGGCGGTGACGCCGTCCACGTCGTAGTCCCCGAACACCGCGATGGTCTCGCCGCCGTCGATGGCCTGCCATAGCCGCTTGACGGCCGTCCGCATGCCCGGCAGGAGAAAGGGATCGGCGAGGTCGGCCAGGCGGGGATCGAGGAAGGCGCCGATCCCCTCCGCCGCGACATGCCCGCGTCCCGCGACTACGCAGGCGATCGGCGGCGGCAGGCCCGCAACTTCGGCCACGCGCTGCGCGGCGGCCAGGTCGGTCGGCTTGGTTTTCCATTGCTTCGGCATGGGCTCGCATCTCTCCCCAGGTTAACGGCCCGCCCGCAGGAAACGCGAAACCAAGGCTTTGACGAGGATCTTGAGGTCTTCGTAGAGGGACCGGATATGCGCATACCAGAGGGAGTCGACCAGCCGGTCCGAATCCTTGTTGTAGTCCTGGTAGCAGAAGGCGCCGGGATAGTAGTGCGGCAGCTGCTTGATCAGCCCGTCGTCCTCCGGATGCCGCATCGGCGGCTGCCCGCAGAGGAAGAGCCGTCCCTGGAGCACGAACAGCAGCCAGGGGAAGCGGTCGAGGGAAAGCGCCTTGAAGGTGCTGAAGACGATCGACTTGCGGTTCCTAAGCTTGCGGAGCCCGGGAAGATTGATGTAGCCGGTATGCGGATCGTGGAAGAGCTGCCGTTCAAGGATGCCGATGCGCCGCAGGCGGACCAGCGGATAGATGACGAGGAACGGCACCACCTGCAACGCCGCGAGGAGCAGCGCCACGAACCAGAGAATGACGTAGCGCGCAAAATCCTCCGAGCGCATCTCCGGCCGGTTCTTGGCCACGAGCCAGGCGTCGTCGATCTCCACCACCGTGCCGTCCAGGGGATCGACCACGCGCTTCCCCGCCACGATCTTGTGGCGGATCTCCAGGTTCCTGCCGATGTAGGTATCCTGCAGGATCAGGCAGTGGGCCAGCTCGGTGTGGGCATCCACGATCACATGGTTGCTGATCACCGCGCTGGGTCCGATGGTGGTCATGGCGCCGAAACGGCAGTCGTCGCCGACGAGGATGGGGGCCTGGAGGTGGCTGGAGGGCGGGGTCCGGACATTGTAGCCGATCGAGCTGCGGTCCCCGGAAGAGAAGCCGGCGGTCACGTAGCGGGAGAATTCGCCGCCCACCATCTTCATGTTGAGCGTGTAGTAGGCCTTGATGGAGGCGATGGGAAAGGGATTGATATGGATGGCCTCGAGCCCCCGGCCCGCCACCGCGCCGCCGGCCAGGAGGGCCCGCACCTCGTCGGCGTTGCGGCCGAACAGGAAGAGGGGCGCATCCCCGGCATCGATGCGGCTGGGCTCCATGTTCTCGAAGCTGGCTGGCCGGTAGGCCTGGCGGCGGCGCATGAAGAACGGTCCGCCCAGGTAGAGCAGCGCCCCTTCCATGCCCCGGGAGGCGGCGATGCGCAGGTAGTCGAGCGGTGTTTCGCCGGGCCGTCCAAAGGTGTAGTGGATGCGCACCTTCCAGCGTGCGCCGTCCTCGGCGAAATCCTCGATCTGCTTGGCATGTTCGCCGAGCACGACCTGCACCTCAGCCACCCCCTGCTCGCCGCAGGTCTCCAGCCAGTAGTCCAGCAGGGGGCGGTTGGCCACCGGCAGCAGCGGCCACGGCCTGTCGCCGAGCCGCTCGGCCCAGGCGCAGGGCACCGCCGTATGGAAGATGGCTTGCATCGCGTGGCGGCCGGGCTAGCGGTAGGCGCGCAGTGCGCTCTCCACCGAGTCGTAGATTTCGAACACCTTGTAGGCTCGGGTGATCTCGAAGACCATGCGGGGCTTCTTCTGCAGGCAGGCGATCTTCATGTCGCCGCCGCGCTCCGACACGCGCTTGAGCACGGCGATGAGCGAACCGAGCCCGGCCGAATCCATGAAATCCACCTTCTCCATGTCGACCACGAAGTTCTTCACCTCGTTCTCCGCCGACTGCCAGCTGCCCAGCTGGTCGCGGAACGAATCGACCGTGGCTGCCGTCAGCGACCGGTCGATCTGTATGATGCCAATGCCGTCCTGCTTTGTGCAATTCACCAACATCGGTCTCCTCCCTAGTAGGCCCCGCGGCCGAAGAGCACGGCGGGGATGGTTTTCAATACAATGACGAGATCGCGCCAGAATCCCTGGCTCTGGATGTATTCCATGTCCAATCCGACCTGCTGCTCGAACGGGAGTTCGGAGCGCCCGCGGATCTGCCACAGGCAGGTCAGCCCCGGCTTGACGTGCAGGCGCTTGCGGTCGGAGAGCGAGTAGGCCCGTACCTCCTCGGGCAGCGGCGGGCGCGGCCCCACGATGGAGAGGTCGCCCAAAAGCACGTTGACGAACTGCGGGATCTCGTCGAGGCTGAACCGCCGGATGAAGCGCCCGATGCGCAGTACGCGCGGATCGTTCCTCATCTTGAAGGTGATCCCACCGGTTTCGTTCTGCCCCATCAACGCGGGCTTCATGCCGTCCGCCCCCTTGCACATCGAGCGGAACTTGAAGAAGAGGAACTCGCGCCCGTGGAGCCCCACGCGCCGCTGGGTAAAGATGACGGGAAACCCGTCCTCGGCAATGATCAGGACCGCTATGAGCAGGGCCAGCGGGGCGAGCAGTACCAGCGCGACGGCGCTGAGGACCAGGTCGATCGCCCGCTTCACCACGAGCAGGCTGCGCAGCATCCACTCCCAGAAGACGAGGCGGGAGCGCTGCTTCCACTTGAGGACGCGCAGGTCGGCCTTCGTGACCGGGATCTCCATCCTGGCGAAGAGTTCGCGGCGCGCCCTGTCGACCGGATCCATCATGGTGCGGCCTCCCCGTCGACGATCGTGCAATAGGTGAGGTTCTGCGAGAGGATGCGGTAGCGTTCGATGCGGTCGGCGATCGCGTTGGTGATGGCCAGTCCGCGTCCCCGGATGCCCATGTAGGATTCGTCCAGCTTGCGATTGAGCGCCTCGTCGAGGTCCCATTCCGTCCCCTCGTCGCGCAGCACCAGCTGGCAGACCTTGCCGTCGACGCGGATCTGGAGCCAGAAGGAGTCGCCTTCGCCGAGGCCGCCATGTTCGACCAGGTTTGCGCCCAGCTCCATCACCAGCAGGCGGAGCATGCCGGCCGTGTCGTGGGAGATGCCGCGGGCCACCACGGCCGTCTCGGCCTGCTTGGCCACGTCAGAAACCAGGTAGATGTTGCGCGGCACCGTCTGTTCGAGGACGATCTTGAGCGGATCGAGCATCTGTATCGAAATGGCCGTGCAATCGTCCGAGGCGAGGTCGTATCCCTCCGTTTCCAGGCGGACGAGCAGCTGGCCCGCCTTGTCCGGCAGCGCCGGATGGCCGACCACCTCCTCGTAGAGGTAGGGCAGCCGCGCGGCGCACTCCTGCCCGGTCCTCCGATGGCGCGCCTCGAGCAGGCCGTCGGTGTAGAGCAGCAGGAAGCAGTTGCCCTCGTCCTTGAAGACCACTTCGTCGCGCGCGGCATAGGGCTTCTCCGGACCGAACGGGAAGCCGATCGGCGCCCCGCCCCCGCGCCCGAACAGGCCGTCGACCACCGGCTGGCCGCCGCGCACGATGATCGGCGCGGGATGGCCGCAGTTCATGCAGCGCCACTCCAGCGTGGCCGGATCGTAGATGGCCATGAAGAGGGTGGCGAAATAGGAAGGGTTGTCGATGCGCCGCCGGATCATGGCGTTGAGCGCGTTGCAGACCGCGGCTGGTCCCTGGTCGGCATACCGGTAGACCATCTCGTTGGCCGTCGCCTTGAGCAGCGAGGAGATCATCGCCGGAGCCACGCCGTGGCCCGACACGTCGGCGACGTAGATGCAGTAGCCGCCGTTGGGGAGCGAGATGATGTCGAAGGCGTCGCCTCCCACGTCGAGGCAGGTGCGGTAGGCGATGCGCACTTCGAAGCGGCGGGTGAAATGGGGGGTTTCGGAAAAGAGCGAGCGCTGGATGGCGCCGGCCAGTTCCAGGTCGCGCGCCACGCGCTTGTTCCAGATCTGAAGGGCATCGTTGCTCTTCTTCAGCGCCAGGGCGTTGCCGACGCGCAACACCAGTTCGCGCGGATTGAACGGCTTTCGGATATAGTCGATCGCCCCCAGCTCGAAGCCGGTCTCGATGTCCTCGATCCGCGACTTGGCGGTTACCATGATAACGGGAATGCCCGTGGTGCGCGGCTCGTCGCGGAGCCGCCCGCACAGCTCGAACCCGTCCATGAGCGGCATCATGACATCGACGAGGATGAGGTCCGGCACCTTCTTGAAGGCGATCTCCATGGCGGCCAACCCGCTTTCGGCATCGAACACCTCGCAGCCGCGGGCTTCGAGGAGCTTGCGCAGGTAGAGGCGGTTGGGCAGTTCGTCGTCCACCACCAGTACGCGGCCCTCAAGGCTTTGCAGCAGGCGCGAGGAGGTCTGTTCGTGCGGGATTCCTTGTTCCGGGACGGACATGGGGGCTCCTAGCCAAGGGATGCCATCCAGCGGGCCAGGGCATCCACCAGCGGCTGGGCCTCGGAAAGGCGCCCGCCCTTCGCCAGGTTTTCGACCTCCAGGCCAAGCACGGAAATCTCGGGAAGCCCGACCGTGCCGCCCATGCCCTTGATCGAATGGGAGGCCATGCGCACCGCTTCGCAGTCGCTGCCGGCCAGGCCGGCCTGCAGTTCACCGGTCAGCCGGCGGATCTCATCGATGAACACTTCGACCAGTTCGTCATCGACCTCGTCGGTATCGACCCGGAACGGCTCGGTCCGGGCCTCCAGGCCGGGGATCAGATCCGCCACCCACTCCACGTTTCCGGGCATTATCATCGGTATTTCCTCCAACTGGCAACCGTCGGTTCGACGACTTCCGGATCATACCAGCAAACCCCGGGCTGGCAAATCCCCAGTCCATCATTTTCCCGCGGCGGGAACAGGGAAGTGCCGGCGGTCCATGGGTGCGCTTTCGACGACCGCCTCGATGCCGATCTCGGCCTGTCCCACCCGCCCGGCAAACCTCCGGCCCAGGGTGTCGACGCAGCGGGCATAGATGGCGTCGTAGTCGCCGCGGACCGTGCCCATGCCGGTGACGAGGTCGAACGAAACCCGGTAGGGGGCGCCGTCCCCCTCCGCACGGAGGTCGTGCAGATCCACCAGACCCGGTTCCGCCCCAATGAAGGCGTGGAGGACCGTGTTGAGCTCCTCGAACAGCGGATGCGTGCGGTCGACCGGATCGATGTGCGCCACGGCGCGCCACTCCAGCCTGCGCTCCACCGCCTCTTCCGCCAGCTCGGAGATGGCATGGGCTTCCGGCAGGCTGAGGCGTGCATCCACCTCGATGTGGAAAGAGACCATCTTCACGTCGCCATACTGGTGGACCATGATCTCGTGCGCCCCCATGACGCCCTCGACCTGCAGCAGCGTCCGGAAGATTTCTCGCACGTTTTCGGGATCGGGCCGCTGGCCCAGCAGGATGTCGATCGCATCGCGAGCATAGCCGATCCCGGTATAGAGGATGAAGAGCGCGACGGCAACGGCGGTGGCGCCATCCACCGCGCCCCACCCCATCCGGGACCCCACCAGCGCCAGCACCACCATCAGCGTGCAGACCACGTCGAAGGTGTGGTTCCACGCGTCGGCTTCAAGCACCTGCGAACGGGTCAGCTTCGCCAGCCGGCGGGCAAACACCGCCATCCACCCCTTGACCGCCACGGTGGCGCCGACGGCGGCCAGCAGCCAGCCCGGCGCTTCGAGGGGGCGGGGATGGATGAGCCGCAGGATGCCTGAACGGGCCACCTCCACCCCGACCAGGATCAGGGCGATGGCCAGCACCAGCGTGGCCACCGCCTCGATCCGTCCGTGGCCAAAGGGGTGGTCTTCGTCGCGCGGTTTGCGCGACCACTGGAATCCGAGGGCGATGACCAGGCTGCTGCCCAGGTCGGTGAGGTTGTTGGTGGCGTCGGCGAGCATCGATACGCTGCCGGAGACGAGTCCCAGCCAGCCCTTGGCCGAGGCGAGCAGGAGGCTGAGCGCCGCGCTGGTCCAACCGGCCAGCATGCCCAGGCGCGTGCGGTTCTCGTGGCTGTCCGTCGGCAGGCTGGCATCCACCACCCGCCGCAGGAGCAGGCCCATGATCGGGCACGGCATCTTGATCTTCGATTGCTCCATGGTTCGACGCGTCCCTCCTGTCCCGAAACCAAACCGGGCGCCCCAAGCAGTCGGGGCGCCCGGAAAACCAGCCTTCCAACGCGCGGAAGTCTACTGGACCTTTTCCTCCTTGTGCCACAGCAGCATGACCGGGGTGGCGATGTAGATGGTCGAATAGGTTCCGGCCACGATGCCGATGAAGAGCGCCAGCGCGAAGTCCTGGACCGCGCCGCCCCCCAGCACCAGCAGCATGACGACCGTCAGCAGGGTGGTGAACGAAGTCAGCACCGTCCGGCTCAGGGTCTGGTTGATGGAGAGGTTGGCAATCTCCTTGTAGCTCTTGCCCTTGACCAGCTTGAGGTCTTCGCGGATACGGTCGAAGATGACAATCGTGTCGTTGACCGAGTAGCCGACGATGGTCAGCAGGGCCGCGATGATCGGCATGCTCAGCTCCCGCCCGAAGGCGCAATAGAGGCCGACCGTGACTAGGACGTCGTGGGCCAGGGCGATGATGGCCCCCATCGCGAAGGCGAACTCGAAGCGGATGGAGATGTAGACGATGATTCCGACCAGGGACCAGAGGATGGCCATGATCCCCTTGCGCTTCAGTTCGGAACCGATCTGCGACCCGACGCTGTCGGCCTGCACCTCCTGGTATCCGCCCGGCAGCTGCTTGATGGCGGTCATCGCCGGCTCGACCTCCTCGCCGGAAACCCCGACCTTCACCTCGAGGATCTCCTGCCCGTGCATGTCCTTCTGGTAGGCGATGCTGGCCGAACCGAAGCCGGCCGAATCCAGGGCGGAGCGTACCTCGTCGATGCCGGCTTTCTGCTGGAACTCGAAGGTGATGACCGAGCCCCCCGTGAAATCGACCCCGAAGTTGCCGTCCCCCTTCATGGCGAACAGCACCATGGATGCGAGGATGACCGCAATCGAGAAACCGCCCGCCACCTTGCGCCATTTGATGAAGTCGACATTGGCGTTCGCGAAGAACGGCAACGACAACATCCTCACCGACTTGAGCAGGTTGGCATCCGCCAGCGAATTGAAGAAGAGGCGGGTGATGACCAGCACGATGAACATGCTCACCAGGATGCCGGCGGTGAGGGTGACCGCAAAGCCGCGGATCGGGCCGGAGCCCTGCCAGAAGAGGATGACGGCAGTCAGCAGCGTCGTGACGTTGGCGTCGAGGATGGTGCTGAAGGCCTTGTTGTAGCCGGCGTTGATGGCGCCGGAGATGGACTTGCCCACCTTCCACTCCTCGCGCATGCGCTCGAAGGTGAGCACGTTGGCGTCGACCGCCATGCCGATGGTCAGTACGATCCCGGCGATGCCGTAGAGCGTGAGGGTAGGCAGGCTGACGGCGGACCCTTCCAGCGAGCCGGAAACCACGCCGAGGAAGCCGGCGGAGACCACCATGCCGCACGGCAGCAAGAGCAGGACGAAGACCAGCGAGAGGTCGGCGATCAGGCCGGGCACCAGGTAGTACAGCGCCATGAAGGCCACGACCAGCACCGCTCCCCAGAGGATCGCGCTCTTGCCGCTGGCGATCGAGTCCTGGCCGAGCGTCGGGGCGACGGTGCGCTCCTCGACGATCCTGACGCGACCCGGCAGGGCGCCCGCCTTGAGCACATTGGCCAGCTTGCGCGCCTCGGGCACGGTAAAGCTGCCCGAAATCGAGGCGTTCCCGTAGATCGCTTCATTGATGTTGGGCGCCGAATAGAGCTTGTCGTCCAGGATCACCCCGAGGCGCCGGTTGACATTCGCCTCGGTTACCCGCCCGAAGGCCTTCTTGCCTTCGCCGTCGAACTCCAGGCTGATTTCCGGCAGGCCGGTCATCTGGTCGTAGTTCACGAAGGCATCCTTGACCGTGTCGCCGCCCAGCTGCGAGCGCCGCTCGACGTACTCCGGACGGTAGACCAGCGAACCGTCGCGCATGCGGTCCTCCATGAGCATGAAGTCGGCGTTCTTCCCGCCGAAGCGCTTCAGCTTCTCATAGAAATCGCGATCGAGCTTGTCGTCCGACATGGCGGCACGGTCGCGGACGTAGTAGGTCCCCGCGCCATCTTGGCCGCCCATCCGGAAGCCGGGGGGCACCTGGCCCGACGCCACCAGCTCGTCCACCCAGGCGGCGCTTTCGGTGTGGACCAGCTTGAAGCTCAGCACGGCGTCGCGCGAGAGCTGCGCCTTGGCTTCGGCGCGCGTATTGGCATCGGCACCGGGAATGCGCACTACGATGCGCGAATCCCCTTCCGGATAGATTTCCGGTTCGGCCGTGCCCAGGACGTCGATGCGGTTGCGGATCACCTCGACGGCGATCTCCTGTACATCCTTGACCTGCGCATTCAGGGTCGTTTCGCTGATGGCCTCGACCGATTCCGCCTCGCCGCGCTCGACCATCTTCCGGGCGACGTCCTTGGCGTCGACCTCGACCACGAAGCTGGAGCCGCCCTTGAGGTCGAGGCCCAGCCTGATCTTGCCGCGCTTGACGACATGGCCCTCGGCGTCCTTGACGTCGAGGGGGGGGTAGACGAGCGTGATCGACCAGAGGATGAGCACGCCGAGCAGCAACCACTTCCAGAGTTTGTTCTTGTCCATTGACGCAAGCCTTTCTACTTCGCCGGTTCAATATTCGCGGGCGTTTCGCCCTTTTCGAGAATCTGGGAGATGGCCGCGCGCACCAGCTCCACCTTGGTGTTTTCGGCGATCTTCACGACCAGGGTGTTCTCCTTCACGGCAACCACCTCGCCGATGATGCCGCTGGTGAGGAGCACGCGCGACCCGCTCTTGATGCTGGCGATCATGGCCTTGCGCTCTTTTTCGCGCCGGCGCTGGGGGCGGATCATCATGACGTACATGATGGCGAAGAGGATCAGCATCATGACCGGGAACTGGTAGGGCGAACCCGAAGAGGCCGGGGCAGGGGCCGCCTCGGCAAGGGTCAGGGGCAGTAGGTACATCAATTGTTCTCCTTTACGTTGTCCGTATGTTCTTCCAAAACCACGCGATAGCCGGCATGGAACGCCCGGCGGAACGCCGCGAACGTCCCCTCCGCTATCGACTTCCTCATGTCCTTCATGAAATCCAGGTAGCAATGCAGGTTGTGCATCGTCACCAGCCGCAACCCGAGAATCTCGCCGACGTTGAGCAGATGGCGCACATAGGCCCGCGTGAAGTGCGCGCACGCATGGCAGGTGCATCCTTCCTCCAACGGCCGCCGATCCTCCTTGTAGATGGCCGCCTTCACCGGGTAGCGCCCCCGCCGCGTCGAGACCGTCCCGTTGCGCGCCTGCCGCGTGGGGATCACGCAGTCGAACATGTCGACCCCGCGCGCGACCGACTCCACCATCTGGGCCATTTCACCGACGCCCATCAGGTAGCGCGGCTGCTCCGGCGGCAGGTGGCCGACCGTGTCGTCCACGCCGCGCAGGATCAGCTCGTCGGGCTCCCCCACGCTAACGCCGCCGATGGCATACCCGTCGAACCCCATGTCGACGAGCGCCTTGGCGCACTGCTCGCGCAGATCGGAAAAGACGCCGCCCTGCGCGATGCCGAAGACCAACTGCCCGGCCGCACGGGGCGCTTCCCTGCAAATAGCCGCCCAACTTAGGGTTCGGTGAACGGCTTGGCAAGCGTAATCCTTTTCGCAGGGATAGGGCGGGCATTCGTCGAAAACCATGGCGATGTCGGAGCCAAGCTTGCGCTGGATCGCCATCGATTCCTTCGGGCCGATGAAGTGGGTCCGGCCGTCGGAATGGGACTGGAAGGAGACCCCCTCGTCGGTGATCCGGTTCATGCTGCCGAGGCTGAAGACCTGGTAGCCGCCGCTGTCGGTGAGGATGGCGCGGTCCCAGCCCATGAAGCGGTGCAGCCCGCCCATGCGCTCGACCAGGTCGGGGCCGGGACGGTCGTTGAGGTGGTAGGTGTTGCCCAGCAGGATCTCGCAGTCCAGCTCGCGCATCTCGCGCGGGGTCATGCACTTGACGGTCGCCTGCGTACCCACCGGCATGAAGACCGGCGTCTCCACCGTCCCGTGCGCCGTATGCAGCCGTCCGCGGCGGGCGCGGGACGAGGGATCGGCACCCAGCACCTCGAACGTCCCCAAACCTGGTTTCACATCGCGCCTCACGTTGCACTCGTCACTTGACATCTTCATAGAACTTGGCGAACGAGGTCTGCATGTAGGGGATGAGCCAGAGGTAGCCGATGCCGGCCGTAAAGAGGGTGGCGAGCAGCCACCAGCCGAGGAAGCGCCAGTGCATGCAGAAGAACTTCCACTTGTTGCCCTTCATCATCTGCTTGCTGCGCTCGAGCGCCTCCAGCGGCCCGCATTCCGGGTCGTCGGCAACGATGTAGAACACCATGGCGTAGCGGAAGGCCGCGATGATGCCCGGGACAATGAAGAGGAGCGTCCAGAGGAAGATGAAAAGGTTGGCGAAGAAATAGGCGGCGAAAGACTTCCAGAAGCGCCGGAATCCGGTGAAGAGCAGTTCCAGCCGGGCCTCCGCATCCTGGGCGATGCCGAGGAAGAAGCTGCAGAAGCCGACCGTGATGGCGCCGCTGGCGAGGAATTCGACCGCTTGGACGACGAGCTGCATCGTCTCGAGGGCGGCGGACGGGTCGGCCCCGCTCGCCTTGCCCAGGATGGAGACGAAGAAGATGGCCGAGAAGATGAAGGCGAAGAAACTCAGCAGCAGCAGCAGGTAGAGGATATAGCCCAGGATGGCCAGCCCCCAGTTGCCGGAGAGCGCCAGCCGCGCATCGGCCATCAACTCCCTGTTGCCGGAAACGCCGATCGCGTCGCCCAGCCCCGGAACCTTCAGCTTCCCGCCTTCGCCTGCCAGATCGTTCAAACCGGCCATGGAGATCCCCCTGTTGGTTGAAGCGCGCAGTCTGCCGAAACCGGGCGGCGAAACCAAGCGGCAAAGCGCGCATTCCTGAACCCAGCGCCCTACTCGACGGCCTCCTCGCGCACCTCCTTCTGCCGCGGGGGATGGGTCTCGGCGAAGTGGATGTTGTAGAAGAGGTTTTCGATCTCCTGCTCGATGTTCATGTTGTGGACCAGGAAATCCTCCGAACTTTTGAGCGAGATCGGAGCAAAGTTGATGACCCCCCTGCAGCAGGTCTTCTTCAGCGTGTCGACCATTCCCTGGGCGGCCGGCTCGGGCACCGTGAGGGCGGCGACGCGGATCTGGTTCTCGTTGATGAACTCCTTGATGTCCTTCACGTGCAGGATGGGGATCGGCGCCTCGGGATTGAGCACTTCGGGATCGGAATCGAACCCGGCCACGACGCGGATGCCGACGCGCGGAAAGCCGTTGTGGTTCATCAGCGCCTGCCCCAGCTTCCCGCAACCGATGATCACGATCTTCTGCTTCTGCTCCTTGCCGAGCAATACGTTGAGCTTGGCCACCAGGTCGTCGATGCGGTAGCCGCCGCGCTTGTTCCCCGACAAGCTGAACATGGAGAAGTCCTTGCGCACCAGCGAGGGCGAAACCCCGACCGCGTCGGCCAGGTTGTCGGAGAAGACCTTCACCAGCCCCAGGGCCTTCATCTTGCGCATCATGTTGCGATACTTCGAGAGCCGGCGGATCACTTCCTGGTTTGAGTTCATGACATAAATATCCTTTTTATTGACACGTCTGTAACTTAATACTGATTTTCCTCGCCAAAACAAGTCACTAATATTACCGGAATCGCGTATAAACAAAGCGTTCGGGCTTTTTTTTGTTTACCCCCTTTTCGAGGTCCCTATATTCGCCCGACATTTTTGGGGAACCGAGGGCTGGAAGAAGCCGCCAAAAGGCTTCCGGACAGGCGCACGATGGTGTAGACGGAAGCAAGCGACGGCGACTCCAGCCCGGACAACGACGGCCGCAGGGCCGAACCAGAGGAAGAAGCTATGACCGCAACTGCTGCAAAGGAAAAGATGCTCACGCCGGAAATCGAAGCCTTCATTGAACAATGGCGCGACAAGCCCGGCAACCTGATCATGGTGCTGCACCGCGTGCAGGGGGAGTTCGGCTACATCCCGCGCGAAGCGGCCTTCGAAGTGGCCCATGCCCTCGACATCCCGGTCGCCAAAATCTACGGGGTCATCACCTTCTACCACTTCTTCAAGCTCTCCAAGCCGGGCCGCAACCAGATCGCGGTCTGCATGGGCACCGCCTGCTACCTCAAGGGCGGGCAGGATCTGATCGACGAGTGCGAACGCGCCCTCGGCGTGGGCCTCAACACCGTCACCGAAGACGGCGAGTTCTCGGTCGAGGCCGTCCGCTGCATCGGATGCTGCGGCCTGGCGCCGGTCGTCACCGTCAACGGCGAGGTGTTCGGCAGCGTGACCACCAAGGGCATGGCCAAGATCATCGACCAGTTTGAAGGGAAATAGGGAGCATCGCGTGATCCGCGCGGTGCGATGCCCCGAGCCGTCACGCTTCACGCATCAGGCAAACCATGCATGCCACGATTTGCGATCTGATCACGGACCTGGTCCAGAACTCGATCGAGGCAGGCGCAACGGAAACCACCCTCACGGTGGAGGAGCGCGGAACGGAACTGGCGATCGTGATCGCCGACAATGGAAAGGGCATGAGCGCGGAAACGCTGGAAAGAGCCAAGGATCCGTTCTGGTCGGACGGACTGAAGCACAAGCACCGCAGGGTGGGCCTCGGCCTCCCCTTCCTCTTCCAGACGGCGGAGGCCACCGGCGGCACCGCGCGGATCGAGTCGGAGGAAGGCGTCGGGACCACGGTGGAGATCCGCCTCGACACGGCCAACGTGGATCTCCCCGCGTTCGGGAACTTCGCGACCGCGGCGACGACGCTGATGGCCTACGGGTTCGAGGGGAACCTGGAGATTGAACGGAGCGCGGGAGCGAAGCGCTACAAGGTGGGAAAGAGGGGGCTCGAGGAGGTCCTGGGCGATCTGGAGGACGCGGGGAACCTGTCGCTGCTCAAACGGTTTTTCGAGGAGAACGAACAGGAACTGGCCAGATAGGCCGAACGGCCGATGCACTTTAAAGGAAAGGTGGGACAGATGGGAAAAATGACACTTGAAGAGCTGCGCAAACTGCGCGAACAGAAGAAGGGCGAGATGGTCCAGCGCGACAGCGCAGGCAAGTCCGCCCAGATCATCATCGGCATGGGCACCTGCGGGATCGCGGCCGGCGCCAAGGAGGCGTTCGACGCGTTCCTCGACGAGCTGGACAGCCACGGGATCACCGATACGCGCATCACGCAGACCGGTTGCATGGGGCTCTGCTTCTCCGAACCGACCGTGGAGGTCGCCGTGCCCGGCATGCCGCGCGTGGTCTACGGCAACGTCGACGGCACCATCGCCCGCCGCATCGTGCGCGAGCACATCATCGGCAAGGCGCTGGTCAGCGACCACATCTTCGACAAACCCGCGGCAGACATCATCAACTAGGCAGGCAGAACCATGGCATACAAAAACTATCTCCTCGTGTGCGCCGGAACCGCATGCGAATCGAACAAGGGCAAGGCCCTGTACGAGGAACTCCAGAAGGAGCTCCAGGCGCAGGGCGCCGACGCGGAGGCGCAGCTCGTCAAGACCGGCTGCTTCGGCTTTTGCGAACAGGGCCCCATCGTCAAGGTCCTCCCGGACGAATCCTTCTACGTGAAGGTCGGCCCCGAGCACGCCCAGAAGATCGTCGCCGAACACATCGTCAAGGGCCGCCCGGTTGCGGAGCTGCTCTACGACAAGAAGCAATCCAGCAAGTCGGCCGACGACATCGCCTTCTACCAGAAGCAAAAGCGCATCGTGCTGCGCAACTGCGGCGTGATCAACCCCGAGTCGATCGACGAATACATTGCCCGCGACGGCTACGCCGCGCTGGAAAAGGTCATCTTCGAGATGACCCCCGACCAGGTGATCGAGGAGCTGACCAACGCCGGCCTGCGCGGCCGCGGTGGCGCCGGCTTCCCGACCGGACTGAAGTGGAAGTTCACCAAGAACGTCGCGAGCGACCAGAAGTATATCGTCTGCAACGCCGACGAAGGCGATCCGGGCGCCTACATGGACCGCTCCACCTGCGAGGGCGACCCCCACTCCGTGCTCGAGGCCATGGCCATCGCCGGGCGGACGGTCGGCGCCAACCGCGGCTTCATCTATATCCGCGCGGAATACCCGCTCGCTATCGAGCGTCTGGAGAACGCCATCGGCCAGGCGCGCGAATACGGCCTGCTCGGCGAGGGCATCCTCGGCTCCGACTTCAGCTTCGACATCGAGATCCGTCTCGGCGCCGGCGCCTTCGTCTGCGGCGAAGAGACCGCCCTGCTCGCCTCCATCGAAGGCAAGCGCGGCATGCCAATCCCCCGCCCGCCCTTCCCCGCCGTCAAGGGGCTCTGGGGCAAGCCGACGGTGATCAACAACGTCGAAACCTGGGCCAACATCCCGATGATCATCCTCAAGGGCAGCGCCTGGTTCGCCGCCATCGGCACCGAGAAGTCGAAGGGCACCAAGGTCTTCGCGCTGACCGGGAAGATCAACAACTCCGGCCTGATCGAAGTGCCCATGGGTACCACGCTGCGCGAAATCATCTACGACATCGGCGGCGGCATCCGCAACGGCAAGAAGTTCAAGGCGGCGCAGACCGGCGGCCCCTCCGGCGGCGTCATCACCGAGGAGTACCTCGACATCCCGATCGACTACGAAAACCTCCAGGCCATCGGCTCGATGATGGGTTCCGGCGGCATGATCGTGATGGACGAGGACGACTGCATGATCGACGTGACCAAGTTCTACCTCGAGTTCACGGTCGACGAATCGTGCGGCAAGTGCGCCCCCTGCCGGATCGGTGGACGCACCAACTACAACATCCTCGACAAGATCTCCAAGGGCCAGGGCACCATGGAGGACCTCGAGAAGCTCAAGGAGCTCGCGCAGGCCATGCGCAAGGCCTCGCTCTGCGGCCTCGGCCAGACGGCACCCAACCCGATCATGTCCACGATGAAGTACTTCGAGGACGAGTACCGGGCGCATATCGTCGACAAGAAGTGCCCGGCGGGCAAGTGCAAGCACCTGCTCTCCTACACGATCGTCGCCGACAAGTGCGTCGGCTGCACCGCCTGTGCGCGCGTCTGCCCGGTCCATTGCATCGGCGGCGAGGTGAAGAAGGTCCACACGATCGACCAGGCCCAGTGCATCAAGTGCGGCCAGTGCTTCGAGAAATGCAAATTTGACGCCATCCTGAAGGGATAAGGAGAAGAACAATGTCCATGGTTGAACTCGAAATCAACGGATTGCCCGTATCGGTGCCGGCCGGCACCACCATCCTGGATGCCGCCAAGGAAGTGGGCATCCAGATCCCCAAGCTCTGCTACCACCACGACCTCGACGCCTGGGCCGCCTGCGGCATCTGCGTCGTGAAGGTGGAAGGCTCGCCCAAGATGCTCCGCGCCTGCGCGACGGCCGTCGGCCCGGGCATGAAGGTGATCACCCACGACCCCGAAGTGGTTGAGGTGCGCCGCACGGTGCTGGAGCTGATCCTCTCGACGCATCCGAACGACTGCCTCCAGTGCGGACGCAGCGGCAACTGCGAACTGCAGGACCTTTCGGCGGACTTCGGCATCCGCGACATCTCCTTCGAGAAGCGCGTCACCGAAATTCCGCGCGACGAATCGACCCCGTCGATCGTCCTCAATCCCGAGAAGTGCGTGAAGTGCGGGCGTTGCGTGCTCGTCTGCCAGAACATGCAGGGCGTCTACGCGCTGGAATTCATCGGCCGCGGCGAGAATACCCGGCTGGCCCCGGCGGCAGACGTCAACCTCGAAGAGAGCCCCTGCATCAAGTGCGGCCAGTGCTCCGCGCACTGCCCCGTCGGCGCAATCTACGAGAAGGACGACACCAAGGCGGTCTGGAACGCGCTGAAGAAGAACAACAAGCATGTCGTCGTGCAGATCGCCCCGGCGGTCCGCGTGGCCCTCGGCGAAGCCTTCGGCATGGAGCCCGGCGCGCTGGTGACCGGCAAGATCTACACCGCGCTACGCCGCCTCGGTTTCGACGGCGTCTTCGACACCAACTGGGCGGCCGACCTGACCATCCTCGAGGAAGGGACCGAGTTCGTCAAGCGCTTCACTGGCGGCGGACCGCTGCCGCTGATCACCAGTTGCTGCCCCTCGTGGACCGACTACATGGAGAAGTTCGCGCCGGACTTCGTCGACAACTTCTCCTCCGCCAAGTCGCCGCAGGAGATGCTCGGCGTCATGTCCAAGACCTACTATGCCGAAAAGATGGGCATCGATCCCTCGACGATCGTCATGGTCTCCGTCATGCCCTGCACCTCCAAGAAGTACGAAATCACCCGTTCCGACGAGATGTTCGCCTCGGGCTTCCAGGATATCGACTTCTCCATCACCACCCGTGAACTGTCGCGCATGATCAAGCAGGCCGGCATCGACTTCGCCAACCTGCCCGATTCGGACTGCGACAGCATCCTCGGCAAGTACACCGGCGCGGGCACGATCTTCGGCGTGACCGGCGGCGTGATGGAGGCGGCGCTGCGTTCGGCCTACTACCTGATCACCAAGGAGGACCTCGAGCAGGTGGAGTTCCAGGCCGTCCGCGGCATGGAAGGGGTCAAAGCCGCGGAAATCGACGTCAAGGGCACCAAGGTGCGCATCGCCGTGGCCCACCAGATGGGCAACGTCCAGGCAGTCATCGACCAGTTGCGCGACGCGCAGGCCAAGGGCGAGGAACTGCCCTACCACTTCATCGAGGTGATGGCCTGCCGCGGCGGCTGCATTGGCGGTGGCGGACAGCCCCACGGGGCGACCGACGAGATCCGGGCGCAGCGGACGCGCGGCATCTATTCGGACGACGAGAAGAGCGTCCTGCGTTGCTCGCATCACAACCCGGAAATCAAGCGGGTCTACGACGAGTACCTGGGGGCTCCGCTCAGCCACAAGGCCCACGACCTGCTGCACACAACCTACAAGAAGCGTCCGCTCTACCAGCGGTAGGAAACCCCGGCGCTTCGAGGAAAACCGCCCCGTTTCGGGGCGGTTTTTTTACGCCCCCGCCTTGCTTTCCTGCGGAAGGCAACTAGACTGCAATAAATCTACAACCACAGGGTTATACGCGCCTATGAAATTCAAAGATGCCCTCCTCCCGGCCTTGCTGCTTACCCTTTTTACTGCCCCGGACACCCGTGCCCAGGGAGGTCCTCCCGGCGCCCCCCCCGCCACCATTCCCGAGGAACCCGATGCGGTGGCAACCCCGATGCCGTCCATGCCCGTCCCCGCCCCGCAGGCGCCGGCCCCCGCCAGGCCGGTGCGCACCGTCACGCCCGTGCCGACGCCGGCGGGCAACGATGCCCTGGTCTCCTTCAAGTTCGAAGGAGCCGATCTCGAAACGGTCATGGCCCAGTACTGCGAGTGGACCGGCAAGATCTACCTCAAGACCGATACGGTTACCGCAACGATCACCCTCAAGGCCGACAAGTTGACGAAGGAAGAGTCGATCGAGGTGGTCGAAGCCATCCTCGCGATGAACAACATTGCCCTGCTCCCCATGGGAGACAAGTTCATCAAGGTGGTCCAGACCACTGCGCCCGACCTCGTCGGCCAGGGGATGCAGGTCAACCTCGACGCCGGGAAAGGCTATACGGGCAACGAAAAGCTGGCAACGCAGTTGATCCAGCTCAAGCACGTGCAGATCCCGGAGGTGCAGACCGCGATCCAGCACCTCATGCACGCCTTCGGCAAGATCCAGACCCTGGAGAGCAGCAACAGCATGCTGGTCACCGACACCGAGGCCAACATCCTGCGCATCCGCGAACTGGTGGAATTCCTCGACCAGCCTGCCGCCGGTATCGAACCGCTGATCCGAGAGATCAAGTATGCCGAGGCGGGCGAGATCGCCGCCAAGCTCGGCGAAATCATCTCCATTGCCCAAGAGACGGACAAGAAGGCCACTGCCGGATCCTCGGCTGGAGCCCGCACGCCTCCGGGTGTCATCCGCGCCCGCACGCCGCAGCAGCCGGCAGCCGCCACCCCGACGCGTGCCACCATCTCCAGCACGGAGAGCGGTGGCGCCCCCATCCTCCAGGGTTCGGTCAAGGTGATGGCCGACGAACGCACGAACCTGATCATCATCTTCTCCCAGAAGGAGAACTTCGACTTCTTCGACAAGATCATCAAGGTGCTCGACGTCGAGGTCAAACCCGCCATCACCTTCGAGGTGGTGCAGCTCGAATACGCCGACGCCGAGGAGCTGGCGGGCACGCTGAACGAACTGGTGGGCGCGGCGCAGGGCGGCACCACCCGCAGCGGCGTTTCGTCCAGCTCGCGTTCGTCGACGCGCAGCACCTCCTCCAGCGCTTCCCGCAGCCGGACCACGGGATCCAGCAGTTCCCGCTCGTCCGTTTCCGCGCCCTCTCCCGTGGGTGGCGGCGGGGCGCAGGTCACCCCGAACGCCGAACCGGAAGAGGGGACGGCGGCCATCGAAAACCTCAGCAAGCTTTCCGAAAACACCAAGATCCTGGCCGACATCCGTTCCAACTCCATCCTGCTGATGGGCAGGGAGAGCGACATCGCCGCCATCAAGAACGTCATCAAGAACCTCGACATCATGCTCGAGCAGGTCCTGATCGAGGCGGCGATCTTCGAAGTCACCCTCGGCGACTCGCTGCGGCACGGCATCGACTGGCTCTACCGCAGCCAGGGTCTCGACAAGGTCGGGGCATGGGACGGGGTCAACCTGATCGCCAGCAACGCGCTCCAGTCGGTGGCGAGCGGCGCGCTCACCTACTACCAGAACCTCAAGGGGATCAACACCGAGATCGCCATCAACCTGGCGGCCAGCGACAGCAACGTGCGCCTGCTGGCCACGCCGGTGGTCATGACCACCGACAACACCGAGGCGCGCCTGAGCGTGGGCGAACAGCGTCCGGTCGTCACTTCGACCGACTCCTACGGCAACAGTTCCGGCACCCTGCGCTCCTCCTACGAATACAAGGACATCGGCATCCAGCTTACCGTGACGCCCCGTATCAATCCGCAGCGGGTGGTGGTGATGGAGATCCTGCAGCAGGCCGACCAGGTCGGCGACGAAGTCTCGATCGACAACAACAAGGTGCCCGTCATTCTCAACCGCGAGTTCGAAGCGGCTATTGCCGTGCCCGACCGCGGAACGATCGCCCTGGGAGGCCTCATCAACACGGAAACGCGCGACACGGTCAGCAAGATCCCGATCCTGGGCGACATTCCCCTGCTCGGCCGCTACCTCTTCAGCAGCGTGAACAAGGAGAACCGGCAGACCGAGCTGGTCGTCCTGCTTACGCCCTACGTGCTGACAAACCACGACGAAATGACCAAGGAAACCGAGCGGCTCTACGACTCCACCGACATGCAGCCCGGCGACTGGCCGAGCAAGGGCTGGTCGGGCTCCCATCTGCAACATCGTGAAAAACCCATGGACGAAGGCGCAGAGTAGGCCGGGGCCAGGAAATGCCATCGGTCCACTTCATCGGGGTTGGCGGGGTCGGCATGAACGGCCTCGCCCAGCTGGCCGCCCTGTCCGGCTATTCCGCCACCGGCTCCGATCGGACCTGCGCCCCGGGCATCGACCTGTTCAGGTGCCTTGAATCCATTGGCGTCGACCTGCTGCCCCAGGATGGATCGGGCGTTGGGCCCGGAACGGATCTGGTGGTCTACAGCACCGCCATCGAGGCCGACAATCCCGACATCCGGCGCGCCAGGGAGCTGGGGATTCCCCTGCTCCATCGTGCCGAATTCCTGCGTGAACTGGTTGGAGCGTCCCGGCTGGTCGCCGTCGCAGGAACGGCCGGGAAGACCACCACCACGGGCATGCTGGGCTGGATTTTCGAGTCGCTGGGCCACGACCCCTCGGTCTACAACGGAGCTGCCGTTCTCAACTGGAAAACCGCTTTGATTCCCGGCAATGTGCGCAAGGGAAACTCCGATCTTTGGATCATCGAAGCCGACGAATCCGACAAGTCGTTCCTGCGCTTCCACCCCTCGCACGCGATCATTACCAACATCTCCAAGGACCATTACGAACTCGACGAGCTGCACCGCATGTTCGACCGGTTCGAAGCGCAAACCTCGGGCATCACGGTCCGCGGTCCTTCCACGGCGACAGTGCCCCCGCTCCCCCAACTGCTGGGACGCCACAACCGCGAAAACGCCGCCAATGCCCTGGCGCTCTGTACCGCGCTGGGCATGGATGCGGAGGCCGCCGGCGAGGCGCTCACCCGGTTCAGGGGCATCGAGCGCCGGCTGGAAACCGTGGGCGTGGCGGAAGGCGTGACCGTCATCGACGACTATGCCCACAACCCGGCCAAGATCGCGGCGGCGATCGAAGCGGTGCACGATGCCTATGGGCAGGTCCACGCCTTCTGGCGCCCCCACGGCTTCACTCCGCTCCACCAGAACTTGGCGGAGCTGGTCGAGACCTTCGGCCGCGCGCGCACCGCATCGCTCCATATCCTGCAGGTCTACTATGCAGGCGGAACGGTGGACCGGAAATGCTCCTCGGCGGATCTCGTGGCCCGGCTCGATGCCGCTGGCGTTCCGGCAAAGCTTGTGCCAGACTACGACACTTTGCAAAATGCGCTGGAAAGCTCCGCTCGGCCGGGCGATGCCATCCTCGGCATGGGTGCGCGCGATCCGGAACTGCCGCGGTTTGCCCAACGACTGGTGATGGAATGGAAGAAACGCAGCTAATCGAAAGCCCACAGAACCCGCGCGTCAAGACCGCGGTCAGGCTGCGCAAGGCGAAGAACCGCCAAGCGGCCGGCACCACGCTGGTTGAAGGCTGCCGGGAGATCCAGCGGGCCGTCCAGAGCGGTTGGCGGTTTACGGAGCTGTACTGCTGTCCCGAACTCTACCTCGATCTTCACGCCGGCGAACTGGTGTCCGAAATCGCGCAGGACGGAACGCCGGTCTTCCACTGTTCCGAGGCGGCGTTCCGGAAGATGTCCTACCGCGACACCCCCGACGGACTGATGGCGCTCTCCCCGCTCGTGGGAAAGACGCTGGACGAACTCGTGCTTCCCGAGAACCCGCTGCTGCTGGTCGCCGAGGACCTCGAAAAACCCGGCAACCTCGGCACCATACTGCGCACGGCCGACGCCACCGGCGTCGACGCCGTCATCACCTGCGACCACAAGACCGACCTCAACAACCCCAACGTCATCCGCGCCAGCATCGGTACAATCTTCTTCCTGCCGGTGGCGGAAGCCTCGACCGAAGAGACCTTGGCCTGGCTGGCTGCACGCGGCATCCAGTCCGTGGCCGCCGTGCCCGGCGCGGAATGCGAATATACCGAGGCCGACCTGCGCGGAGGAACGGCCATCGTTGTCGGAGCCGAGGACGAAGGACTCAGCCCGCGCTGGATGGAGGCGGCGGACCTGCGCGTCGGCATTCCCATGCTCGGCAAGAACGATTCGTTGAACGTCTCGACCGCCGCCGCCATCCTGCTCTATGAAGCGGTACGGCAGCGGCGGGCAACTCCCTAGAGCATGCAACGGCTGAGTTGCCGTTGATGGGGCGGGGTGTCCCACACCGCCGTGGACGGCTGGGAACAGCCGTCCCTGCCAGCGAAATCGGCAGCGGCATCTCATTCGTGAACTGCCCTAGCGGGCCACTTCCTCCATGGCGACCCGCGCCCACTCCCAGAGCCGTTGCGGCTGGTAGCGGACGGTGGAGATGTCCTTCATGATGAATTCCATCGGCGCGCCCTGCCCGATGTCGAGCACGCGGCGGATCTCGGCGCGCGCCCGCTCCGGATGCCAAACGTCCTCGGCAAGGATCGCCGGACTCGGCTTGATGCTGTAAACCATCTCCTGCCCGAGTCCTTCGATGATTTTCCCCACGTCGCACCACGCGCTGGTCGAGACCTTGCGCAGGTTGGGAATCTTTTTGAGCAGCCCCGTCTTGTTGTGGAGCGGCTCGCAACATCCGTAGTAGTTGAGCCCCCACCGTTGCATCCAGCGCAGCTCGTGCTCGACGGCGAACTCCCAATGCATGTCGGGCGACACCTCCGAAAAGATCTGCGCGTTCGAACAGCCCCACATGTCCTTCGGCCGGACGGGTTCCGGAGGATTTCCAAGCGAAGGAAGCGCGGTGGTGTAGCCATATCCGCCGGAACCGACGCGCACATTGCTGTTGTCCAGTTCCAGTACATTCAACGCTTCGAACTGGTCGAGCTCTACCATCCACGCATCGACCAGGCGCTCCACGATGGCATGGTACAGATCGGGATCGTCGCAGAGTCCGATCATCGCGTTTTCGATGCCGGTCCAGCGGATCAGGAAATCCCACGGCGTGAACCAGATGTGGCTCTGTCCCACCATCTTCACCGGCAGGATGCCGCCAAACACCTGGTTGAACACCTCCTCGCGCAGGGCGGTCTGCCCTTCATGATGCGTCACGACGGGCATCTTGATCTTTTCGAGATCGGCCAGGCTTTCGATCTGGACGTTGAAATGGCGCGACACCACCTCGCTGCTGTCGTCGGTCCGGGTGATGTCGGTGTCCTCCACAATACCGAAGTCGGTGCTGTGTACCGCCTTGGGGCACTCGATCCACGGGTTGACGACCATGTCGGCGGGCAGGTGTTTCCACTGGTAGAGCTCCTTGCGCAGCAGCACCTCCTGCTCCCGCGCCCAGGCGCCCTCGCATTGCATCTTGAGTTCGCCGCCGACCTCCATCTCGTTCCAGCAGATTTCGTTGATCCAGACCATCGGACGTTCGGGCCGCAGGTCGTTCAGCGCGGTCCAGAGGCGGATTTTTTCGCTACGCGCCGGATCGTGTCCGGCGGCGGCCTTCTGCTCGGCGAGGTGGCGCAGGATGTCGCGGTCCGTTCCGGAAACCTCGATCCGGTCGACGGTCTGCATGGGGGTGTAATGGCTGGGGTCGTGGAGCATATTCTTTTTATCCTTGGTAGGTGTGGTGGAACCAGGAGCGCTCGATCTCCTCGATCGTGCGTCCCTTGGTTTCGGGCATCAGGTAGCAAATGGTCGGCAGGAGCAGGACCAGTTCCCCGGCGTAGAGGAAGAAGATGGGCGCGGTTTCCATGCCGACATGCTGGATCAGGTCGAGCGAGCGGCCCAGCGGCGCGCCGTAGAAGCGGGCGAAAATGGTGTAGACCGCCGGAAGCCACGTGTGGAACACGAAGCAGGAGGCGATGATCAGCCCGTGGCCCAGCAACCAGAAG
>QKAU01000062.1 GCA_003246265.1 Kiritimatiellales bacterium
AATGGTGCTCGAGGTGGGATTCGAACCCACACGGACTTAAAGCGTCCACAAGCACCTCAAGCTTGCGTGTCTACCAATTTCACCACCCGAGCGCGGGGTAAAGAGGATGGGAAACATACCCAGCGCCCCATGGGCGTTCAAGCGGTAAAAATGAAAATCTAACCCTGCTTTCCATCCCATTTTACCCCCGGTTTCGGCCCCCGCGACGACATGGCGCCAAGGCAGGCTTTCCAATCCGCGCCATACCCTTTATGGTGTTCCCATGAATAGGGGGAGCTCCCCGGAGGAATGGAAATGAAGATCAAGCGGATTGCGGGAACATGCGGGGCCATCCTTGCCCTGCTGGCAGTGGCAATCGCGTGCGTGGTACTGTTCTGGCTCGGCCCCACGGTCAAGCTGCTGGCCGAGAAGATCGGTTCGAAGGCGCTCGGCACGCCATTGACGATCCGGCACCTGGCGATCGATCCGCGGGCGGGCACGGTTGAGCTGACGGGATTCGCCATCGCCAACCCGTCGCAGTTCGGTCGTTCCACCGCCGTATCGCTCGCGAGCCTGAACCTCGCCTTCGACCTGGCCTCCGTCCTTTCGGAAACCGTGGTGGTGCACAGGGTGGAGATCCAGAGCCCCCATTTCGTCTACGAGCAGGGCGAAGCCTCCGATAACGTGGCCGCGTTCATCCGGAACATCCAATCCTTTGCCGGCATCGATCCCGAACACCCCGCCAAACCGGAGGAAAAGGAACCCGCCGATGTGCCGTCGGATGGATCGTCCAAGGTAGTCGTGGTCGAGGCCCTTGCGCTCGCCGACCTCCAGTTCCACCTGGCCAACACGGACGACCCGGCCCTCGACTTCGACATTGGCCTGGAGCTGCTGCAGGTCAGCATGACGAACGGCGCGGTGCACCTGGGTGCGTTCCATGTATCCAATCCCGAACGGTTGGCCACCCCGAACCTCTTTGCGCTCGAGGGCATCGACATCGCCATGGATCCTGCCTCCCTCTATTCGGGAAGGCCCGCGATCCTCGACGTCCATATCCGCAAACCCTACGCCTACCTCGAACGCAACCCCGAGACGGACACGGTCGCCGAGTTCATCCAGATCGCCCGCCGGATTGCGGCGCGCATCCCCAAAAGCGACGCCCCCGCCCCCGCGCTGCCGGAACCAGCGCCGCCAGCTGAAAAGGATAGCGACATCCCCTTCGAGCTTCACCATCTGCTGGTGGACGATGTCGAGCTCCTGCTGCTGGATGCGACGCAGACGAACTCCGCCGGGACCCGCATGCTGGCCGGCATCGGTTCCATCCGCGTCCGGCTGACGGACGGGGAGCTGGATATCCACGGGGTTGCGGTACCCAACCCACCCGGCTTTACCGCCACGAACCTATTCCAGCTCGGCCGCATTGAAACCCGGATCGATCCCGCAACGCTCTTCTCCGGCCGGCCCCTGATCAAGAGCATCCTGATCGATTCTCCGCGCATCAACCTCCAGCAGACCCCCGCTGCCGGGAACCTGTCGGAGCTGCAGAAGACCATCATGGACTTTGTCCCCGTCCCCACCTCCGCACCCGAGGCCGCCCCCCCGACCGCGGAACCAGAACCAGCCCCAGCGGCCAGCCCGCCGCTGGTCGTCCAATCCATCGAAGTCACGAACCTGCTGGTTTCGCTGTCGCTCCCCGCCGTTACGAACGAGGCGGTCCGCCTCCTTCCGGGCATGGCCCAATGGGAGAAGCTCGAGCTTCGGGAACGGGCTTCGCTCGACCTGTTCAAGCCCGGAAGCAAGGCCCCCAATACGCAGGTGCTGGCGGCATCGGAGGTGGAACAGGGCGCCTTTGCCCTGCTCGCATGCAACCGGATCGTTGCGCAACCGACCGTCGGCCAGCTCGACATCACCCAGCTGCGGGTCGGCAATCCGCCCGGGTTCGCCAACGCCGATCTCGTTGCATTGGACAGCTTCCATCTCAAGCTCGATCCGACCACCCTGGCGGCCGACACGCTCCTGATCGAGGAGATCCTCCTGGAGCACCCCGAAGTCGACTACGAACGAAAGATCCTGACCGACAACATCCGGACCCTGCGAACCTCCATCGAAGGCGCCATCGCAAGGCGCGAACAGGAAAAGGGGACCATCAGGCCGCCGTCAGACGCCGCGGAGGGCGAAGCTCAGAAGGTGATCATCGGCCATCTGCTGGTGCAGAACGGGAAGGTTCGAGCCAAGCTGTCCGCCTTGCCCTCCGCCCCCATTCCCCTGCCGAAAATCGAACGGCGCGACATCGGCAAGACCGAAGGCGGGGCCAGCTGGACCGCCGCATGGAACGAGCTGTTCAACACCTTCTACGATGCCATCATCGGATCGGTCTCGAGCACCTCCGGCTTCGCGGTGGACGCGCTCAAGGGTGCCGGGGCCCTGACCTTCGATACCCTCGGCGCCATGACGGGCGGCACGAGCGACAAGTTGCTCAACCGCAACGCAAGGCCGCAAGCGGAAGAAGCGCCGGGCGAAACCTCGCCGTCTACCAAGAACAAGAAACGCCGGAGCCTTTTCCACAAGCTGCGGTAACCTCGCCGCCGACCCGCAAAAAAAACCCCGCCTTCCGGCGGGGTGGTCCTGCTACGATCCGTGCTGTCGGCGACCGCCGCCGCCATGGCGGGGTCCGCGGCTGGGATGCCGGCCTCCCGGACCGTGCGGGCGCCCTCCGCGCGGGCCGCCGCCCTCGGGACGGGGATGGCGCTTGCGGGGCGGAGCCGGGGGAAGCTCCTCGAGGAGCTCCTCGGGCGGCATGGCGCACCGCAGCTCCTGGCCCAGCAGCTCCTCGATCTTCGGCAGCTCGAACGACTCCATTTCGCACGCGAAGGTAATCGACTGCCCGGTCGCACCCGCGCGGCCCGTACGGCCGATGCGGTGGACGTAGTCGTCGGGGTTTTCGGGAATGTTGAAGTTGACCACATGGCTGATGCCTTCGACGTGGATGCCGCGCCCGGCGACATCGGTTGCCACGAGCACCTTGACCTTGCCCTCACGGAACTCCTCGAGGATGCGCATGCGCTTCTTCTGGGTGACGGCCCCGGAGAGCATTTCGCACTGGTGGCCGAAGCGGTCGAGCTCCCCGGACAGCCGTTCGGCCTGGTCGCGGCGGTTGGTGAAGATGATGATCCGCTCGGGCTTGTCGTGCTTGATGATGTTGTAGAGCAGCTGGAACTTCTGGTCGTCGGTCACGATGAAGACCTTCTGCTCGACGGTATCGACCGCCACCTGCTCCGGTTCGATATCAATGCGCACGGGATCGACCATCCAGGCCGCGGCCAAGCGCATGACTTCGTCGGTGAGGGTGGCGCTGAAGAGCACGGTCTGCCGCTGCTCCTTGGGGGGCGTCTTGTAGATGATGCGGCGCACATCGGGGATGAAGCCCATGTCGAGCATGCGGTCGGCCTCGTCGATCACCATGACTTCGACGAAGCGCAGGCGGACGACGTTCTTCCCTTCGAAGTCGAGCAGGCGTCCGGGGGTGGCCACCACGATGTCGACCAGGCCCTCCTCCAGCTCCCGCTGCTGCTTGTTGTAGTCCATGCCGCCATAGAGCACGACGGTGCGCAGGCCGGTGAAGCGGTTGAGCCCGTCGGCATCCTTCTTGATCTGCATGGCCAGCTCGCGCGTCGGCGCAAGGATCAGCGCCCTCGGATTGCCCGCGCCCTGCTTCTCCAGCGGCTTGTTGAGGCAGTGGTTGATGATCGAGATGAGGAAGGCGGCGGTCTTGCCGGTGCCGGTCTGCGCGCGCCCGGCCATGTCCTTGCCCTTGAGCGTACCGGGCAGGATCTCGCCCTGGATGGGGGTGCAGTACTGCCAGCCCAGCGCATGGATGCTGCGCATCAGCCGGGGATGCAGCCCGAGGTCGTGGAAGCGGATCTTCCCCTCCTGGGGTTCGACCTGGAACTCCGAGGGGTCCCATGGCGTCTCATCGACCGGAGGCCGCGAAACCTCCCGCGGCGGCCGGGGCTCGCGGCGCTCCGGGTCGCGGGGCGGGCGCTCCCCCCTGGGCCGGGAGTCCTGCTTGCCCCGCGGGGGCCGCGGGGGGCGCTCCCCTTCAGGGCGCGGCGGCCGATCGCCTCCTTTGCGAGGCGAAGCTTCGCCCCCTTCCCGCGGGGGGCGCGCGGCGCGCGGCGGCTTTTCGGCACCCCCGGGCGTCCATTCCTCGCGCGGGGGCTTTTTCCGGGGCTGCTTCTTGAAGGTGGACGCGGTTTCCTGCGGTTTGGGGGCCTCGACGTCCTTCGGCGCGTCCTTCTTGCCGAAGACGGAGGCGATTTTCCTGATAATGCTCAATGTCTAGTCCTTTCGCATCCGGAAGGCGGGGAAAGGATGGGACTGTTGGATCCTTGGATGGCTGCAATGAAAGGGGTTTTCCACGCACCATGGCGCGGACCGGTCATCCAGCAATCCAACATCCCACGTCTCCGTCACGTTCCGGATGTTGCTTTTAGTATTTCCTGTATCCATTCGCAGGCCAGACACTCCGCTTCTTCGTTGTTCAGGGTTTCGTCGAAGTCGGCCTGCTTTTCCATCTTCCCCACGGGCCCCTTCATGACGGCCATGGGGACGGGCTCGGCGGTATGCCCCTTGAGGGCGACCGGCGTGCGGTGGTCGGTGCACAATGCCAGGACATAGGGTTCGCCGCGCGCCTCCAGCCAGTGGAGGATCGGTGCGCAAACCCGCGCATCGAATTCCTCGATCGCCCTGGTCTTGAGCCGGGCATCGCCCATGTGCCCGCATTCGTCCGGCGCCTCGATATGGACGAAGACATAGTCTTCCCGTTCCAGGATTTCGAGCGCCGCATCCACCTTTCCCTGGTAGTTCGTATCCAGAAAGCCGGTCGCGCCCTCCACATCGGGCGCCTCCAGACCGGCCAGTTTCGCGATGCCCTTGAGCAGGTCGACGGCGGAGATCACCCCGCCGCCCAACCCGTACAGGGCCCTGTAGCTCTCCAGCTGCATGGCCTTGCCCTGCCCCCACAGCCAGATCTGCGTCGCGGGCTTCTTCCCTTCCGCGACGCGCTTCCTGTTCACCGGATGGTCCGCGAGGACCGCCTTCGAGCGCTCCATCAGGTCGCGGATCTCGGCCTGCCGTTCGCCGGTCGGCAGATGCCCCGCCACCGGCTTGTCGGCGATCTCGTGGGGCGGCATGCATTCGCATGCCGCCGGTCCGCCGTGCCAGACGAGCAGGTGGCGGTACTGCACGCCGGGATGGAAGACCAACCCTTCGCGCCCGAGCGCCAGCTGGACGGCGGCGACCAGTTCCCGCCCCTCCTCCGTCGAGATGTGCCCGGCGGAGTAGTCGTCCATGATCCCGTCGTCCACCGTCACCAGGTTGCAACGGAAGGCCACGTCCGAAGAGGCCAGCGGGATTTCCGCTCCGGCAGCCTCGATCGGGGCGCGGCCGGTATAGTTCTGCGCGGCGTCGTAGCCGAGCAGGGCGAGGTTGGCCACGTCGCTGCCCGGCGGCATGCCGTCGGGCACGGTCTGCACCATGCGCACCTCGCCCGCGGCCGCGATCCTGCGGATCGTCGGGATCCGGGCGGCCTGCAAGGGGGTCAGTCCCCCGAGCACCTCCACGGGATAGTCGCCCATCCCGTCGCCAACCAGCACCACGTGTTTCATCCGGCAAATCTCCAAACAATTGCGGCGGAATTTCACGGAAAAACGCGGAAATGGCAAATCCTAAGCGCAGGCAATTCGACCTGCGGATCCGGTCAGCGATGCCTGAGCAGAAGCATGATCCTGCTGGCCGCAAAGGCATAGACCGCCGCCATGACGACGAAGGAATTCATCAAGAACTCGGCCGAGGCCAGGGCTTCGGCCCCGGCGATCAGGCTGTCCGACAGCGAGGTCCAAGGCGCAAGGCCGGGCGGTGCCAGCACCCCGGTACCGACGGAATAGAGCCCGGCGGCCAAGATGATCACCGGCGCAAGGCAGGCGATCACACCGCCCGCCAGCACCCGGTTGAATCGCGGACGGGGCGGCATGGGGCGAAGGGCAAATCCATCCGGCTCGGCCCCGGGACGGACGCTCTCCGCCAGCAGCCGATCCAATCCTGCATCGAAATCATGGTCAGTCAAAGAGCTCATCTTTCCGTCCTTCCAGCAGGTTCCTGAGTTTCTCCCGCGCCCGCATGAGACAGACCCGGACCGTGCCCGGCTCCAGATCCATTATCCTGGCCACCTCCGCCGAGGAGAGCCCCTCGAAATAGCTCAGCGTAATCAGCTGCCGTTCCTGCAGCGACAGCCTGGCCACGGCCTCCTCGAGAAGCGCCCGGGCGGAGCCGAAGGAGGCGGGCATTACCGGCGGTACGCCGGCAGGCTCGGCCTCCGCTTCCGCCACCTCCTTCTTGCGGTTCCGCTTTTCAATGGCGCCCAGGCAGATCCGCCGTCCGATCGTGGCCAGCCAACCGGGAAAGGCCTCCGGCTTCTTCAGTTTCCCGAGGTTCATCCACGCCTTGAGGAAGATCTCCTGGCACAGGTCCTCGGCCAAGTGATGATCCCCCGTCATGCGGAACGCCATGGTGTAGACAAAGCCCGTGTAATCGCGGACCAAGACCCCGTAAGAGCCCCGGTCTCCCTTCGCGGCCGCCCGCACCAGACGTATGGAGCGGTCACTCACCCTGATAATTGCTTCTCTTTGCGGCAACGGCGGCAATGCCGAACTTGATCAATCCGAACAATGTGCCGAACACGCCCGGAACGATCGTACCTGTAGGCCCTCCGTTGAAAAAGAAGAGCAGCAGGGCAACCCCCGCCGCCAAAAAGAGGGCCCCTTCGGACAAGTGCTTTATAACAGGCTTTTTCTCCTCCTTGTCCTCCTTCGACCGGGTCATTTCCACCAGTTGGTTGATCACCTCCGGCGGGGCGCCCTTGTCGATGGCGGCGTCGATGGTTTGATACAGGCGGTCCCTGCTCCTGAACCATAGGCGAATGGCAATCAGCCCGATGATTCCCGGGACGACGAACAATGCGAATATTCCGAACATGGGTATCAATACGGCTATCTGTGCGGGGTCCATTGTCAGCTCCTTTGTTGTGAATGGTTTATCAGAAAGAGCGGGTCCGACCTCGAACTGTTACGGTTTTTCTTACCGGAATCGCTTCAAATATCTCGCTTAATTGCCTTTTCAAACCGCCCTTTCGATTCTATACCGGCGACCTTGAAGAACATCGCCACAGACTGGTCGGTTCCGCAATCGTCGGAGCTCTACGGCATCGAGCACTGGGGTGCGGGCTACTTCAGCCTGTCGCCCAAGGGCGAAGTGGTGGTCCACCCCCACGGGAACGGCGGGGCCTCGGTGAGCCTCTACGACGTCGCCCGCGGCATCCAGGAACGGGGCTTCGACCTGCCCGTGCTGGTCCGGCTTAGCGACATCCTCGACTCCCGCATCAAGCAGTTGCACGAGAGCTTCGCGCAGGCCATCGCGGCCTACGACTACAAGGGGGTCTACCGCGGCGTCTACCCCATCAAGGTCAACCAGCAGCAGCAGGTGGTGGAGGAGATCTGCGGCTACGGGGCGCAGTACCACCACGGGCTGGAGGCCGGCAGCAAGCCCGAGCTGATCGCGGCCGCGTCGTTCCTCAAGGATCCGGAGGCCTTCCTGATCTGCAACGGGTACAAGGACGAGGAGTTCGTCGATCTCGGCCTCTACGCGCGCAAGATGGGCATCCGCTGCATCTTCGTGGTCGAAATGCCCTCCGAGCTCGACCTGATCATCGCCCGTTCCCGCGCCCTCGGCATCCACCCGATCCTGGGGATCCGCATGAAGCTCTCCACGCAGGCGAGCGGCCACTGGACCGAATCCGGCGGCGACCGCAGCGTCTTCGGCCTCAACACGGCGCAGGTCATCGATGTGGTCGACCGGCTCCGCGCCGAGGGGATGCTCGACTGCCTGCAGATGCTCCACTACCATCTGGGATCGCAGATCCCCAACATCCGCGACATCCGCGAGGCGGTGAAGGAGGGGGCGCGCATCTACGCCGGCCTGGTGGCCGAAGGAGCCGCCATGGGCGTGATCGACTTCGGCGGAGGGCTGGCGGTGGACTACGACGGCTCGCACACCAACTTCACCAGCAGTTGCAACTATACGACCACCGAATACTGCTCGGCCCTGGTGGAGGAGACCATGGGCATCCTCGACGAGACGGGAACCCCCCACCCCGTCATCATCACCGAATCGGGGCGCGCCACGGTGGCCTACTATTCGATCCTGCTCTTCAACGTCCTCGACGTCAGCCGCTTCGAAACCCATCCGTTGCCGGACACCCTTCCGGAGGATGCCCACGAACTGCTGCAGAACCTGATGGAGACCTTCCGGACGCTGACGGTGAAGAACGTGCAGGAGTGCTACCACGACGCCTTCTACTACCGCGACGAACTGCACGACCTCTTCAAGCGCGGCGACGTCAGCCTGCGCACCCGGGCGCTGGCCGGCCAGATCTTCTGGCACATCCTCACCCGCATCGCGAATCTGATCCGGGGCATGAAGTACGTGCCGGACGAGTTCGAGCACCTCGAAAGCGCGCTGGCCGACATCTACTACGGCAACTTCAGCCTGTTCCAGTCGTTGCCCGACTCGTGGGCGATCGACCAGCTCTTCCCCATCCTGCCGATCCACCGCCTCGACGAAAAGCCGACGCACCCGGCCATCCTCGCCGACATCACCTGCGACTGCGACGGCAAGATCGACCGCTTCATCGACCTGCGCGACGTCAAGCGCACCCTCCCGCTGCACGACCTGCGGGACGACGAGGACTACATCCTTGGCGTCTTCCTCGTCGGCGCCTACCAGGAAACCCTTGGCGACCTCCACAACCTGCTGGGCGACACCAACGTGGTGAGCGTACAGATCGACGCCGACGGCCAGATCCACTACACGCGGGAAATCGAAGGCGACACGGTCTCGGACGTGCTCAGCTACGTCGAGTACGAGCCCAAGGAGATGGTTCGCCGCGTGCGCGAAACCGCCGAGCGCGCCGTCAAGCACGGCCTCATGAGCGCCAAGGAGCGCCGCGCCGTCATGGACGCCTATGAAAGCGGCATGCGCGGCTACACCTACTTCGAGCGGTAGGGATCGACCGCCGTTCGCGCCGAAACGGTACCCCGCCCCGCCGCGAACGGCTGGAGACAGCCGGCCCTACCAAACCCCGCAAGCAGGTTTGACGAACCCGTTCCGACGCGCTACCTTCTGCCCGCAATTCCGTAATAAATGATCGGAGAAGCGTATCTTGCTGTAATTTGGCGTTCCCTCGCAAAGACGCAGAGACCGCTTATCTGATAAATAGTATGCTTTCCGAACTCCGCGCCTTGAGCGAGCAAAGCGAACGGGCGGGAGAACATTATCAGGACTGGAAAATGAAATTCGACACCGCAGCCATCCACGTCGGACAGGAGCCGGACCGCGAAACCGGGGCCGTGATCCCGCCGGTCTACCTTACTTCCACCTTTGCCCAGCTGGAACCCGGCAAGACCCGCGGCTACGACTACACGCGCTCCGGCAATCCGGCCTTCGACCGTCTCGGAGCCACGCTGGCCCATCTGGAGCAGGCAAAATTCGCCACGGTGTTCGGCAGCGGCATGGCGGCCGTTACTGCCGTGATCTCCACCCTTTCGTCCGGCGACCAGGTGCTGGCCGAGGAAAACATCTACGGTTGCACCTACCGCATCTACGACAAGGTCTTCAAAAAGTTCGGTGTGACCATCAGCTATGTCGACCTCTCCGATCCGGCCAACTATGCAGAGATTGAAAAGCAGAAGCCGTCGCTCGTCTGGATTGAATCACCCACCAACCCGATGCTGAAGATCATCGACATCGCCGCCGTCGCCGCCGCCTGCCATGCCGCCGGCACCGAGCTGCTGGTGGACAACACCTTCGCCTCGCCCTACCTCCAGACTCCGCTGGCCCTGGGGGCGGACATCAGCCTGTCGAGCACCACCAAGTACATCAACGGGCACTCCGACTGCCTCGGCGGCGTAGTCTGCACGAACTCGAAGGACTGGCACGACAAGATGGTCTTTGCCCAGAAGGCGGTGGGACTGAATCCGTCGCCGTTCGACTGCTGGCTCATCTCGCGCGGCCTCAAGACGCTGGGCATCCGCATGGAGAAGCACGCAGCCAACGCGCTGAAGTTGGCCGGATTCCTGGAAGGGCTCGCCTGCACGGCCGCGGTTCGCTATCCGTTCCTGCCTTCCCACCCGCAGGTGGAGCTGGCGCGCAAACAGATGCGTGGCGGCAGCGGTATCGTGACCGCCCTCTTCGACCTGCCGTTCGAGAAGGTGGTGAAGCTGGTTTCCAGCCTTACCCTGTTTGCGCTGGCGGAAAGCCTCGGCGGCATCGAATCGCTGGTCTGCCATCCGGCTTCCATGACCCACGCCTCCATCCCGAAAGCCGAGCGCGAGGCGGTCGGCATCACCGACGGACTCGTCCGCTTCTCCGTCGGCATCGAAGACGCCGACGACCTGGTCGCCGACATCCAAACCTCCCTCAACAACCTTTAACTAGAGTATAGCCACAGATGAACACAGACAAACACGGATTGCTTTTGGGAGGGATAACCTGCATTACCTGCACCTCCATCGGTGTTAATCCGTGTTGTTCCGTGGCCCCTAGATACCCGAACGATTAGTCGCCATGCCGCAGGAAAACCTCAGGAAGCATCCGCTGTGGCGGGCCGAAGACCTTGGGAAGCCGGTACCCGCGACGAAGCATGCCGTTTCGATGTGCCTCCCGCGCTGGCGCGACGTGGTCGGCTACGAGGAGCGCGATCCGGCGACGCTGGAAAAGCTGCAGCTCGGCTACCCGCGCTTCCTCTACCACCCGCTGGTGCAGCAGGCGTTTGCGCAGTTTGCCCGGAATGGCGAACAGGTACAGATCTACACGTCCCGGGGCGCAGCCGTGCGTTGCCGCGACTATCTCCGGAGCCGTCATCCCGGCGCACGGATCGATGTGCGGGACGCCCTCGTCGCCTTTCCGGCCGCATGCGCCGACGATGCGAAGGACTATTGGCAACATGCAGGCGAAGGGATTTCATCGCGCTGCGCCGAAACGCTGCTGAACAACACCCCCCTCCCCGATGCATCCGGGGCGGAACGCAAGATCATCGAACGCATCGTCGGTTTCACGGGAGCAGCCACCGGCGACGTCTATCTCTTTCCTTCCGGCATGGCGGCCATCAACGCCGCGCACATCGCCACTCGCAACCTGGCGCCCGGCGCCCCTACCGTGCAGTTCGCCTTCCCCTACGGCGATACGCTGAAATTGCAGAACAAGTTCAACCAGGCAGGGGCACTGTTTTACGCCAACGGACATGAAGACGACCTGAAACAGCTTGCCTTGGACTTGGAACATACGAAGGTGGGCGGGCTCTTCTGCGAGTTTCCGACCAACCCCCTCTTGACCTGCGTCGATCTGCAACGACTGCGCGCCTTGGCGGACCAGCATTGTTTCCCGATCATCATCGACGAGACGCTCGGCGCCTGCATCAACCAGAACACCCTGCCCGTTTCCGACGTGGCGGCCATCAGCCTAACCAAGTTTTTCTCCGGCACCAGCGATGTCATGGGAGGCGCGTTGATTATCAATCCGGCCTCAAGGTTTGCGGAACACTTCCGCAAACAGATGACCGAATTCCATGAACCGGAAGCTTTTCACCCGGCCGATGTCATCCAGCTCGAAATCGATTCGCGCGACTGTCGCGAACGGGTGCTGCAGACCAACGAGATCGCTATCAAGGTGTGCGAATACCTCCAGGAAAATTCGGCGGTGGAATCGGTCTACTATCCTGCCGTCGCCGACAAGGCCATGTATGACCGCTTCCGACGACCGGGCGGCGGCTATGGAGGGCTCCTTTCATTCGTGCTCAAGGATGCGGCCAATGTAACCGAAGCGTTTTATGATGCGTTGGAAATCACCAAGGGCCCCAACCTCGGAACCAGCTTCAGCCTCTGCTGTCCCTTCGTGCTGATCGCACACTACAACGAACTGGAATGGGCGGAGTCCGCCGGCGCCTCGCGCTACCTCATCCGGATCTCCATCGGCCTCGAACCCGCCGACGTCCTGATTGCGCGCATCCAGTCCGCCATCGACGCGGCAACGAGGTAGGACTCGACAAGGTACGTGATCGCCGCGCGCGCCTAAAGCGGACGCGTGGGGACACGCGTCCCTACCCTGTGCAACCGGTAGGGCGGACTATCCCTAGTCCGCCGCAGAAGGTAGGGCGGGGTGTCCCTACCCCGCCGCGGACGGCTGGGGACAGCCGTCCCTACCTAATACACGCATCACTACCCAACACGTCCCCACCTTTTGCATTGCCAGACCCGAAACCACTCCCCACCATCCCTACATGTTCCCCGAACGGAAGACATTGCCGCATGGCATTCCCCCATGGGTCGAAAACGGTGCGGAATATTTCATCACCATTTGCACCCAATCCAAAGGCAGGAACCAGCTTTGCATTGAACGTGTGTCGGAGAAGATTCATGACGCCTTTCTGTTCTATCAGAACCAAGGCAACCTATGGCTTCACCTCCTCGTTCTCATGCCGGATCATCTGCATGCCATAATCAGTTTCAATCGCGACCCCGGAATGGGCAGGTGCATGGCCGAATTCAAGAAGTACACAGCCAAGGCTATCGGCATCCAATGGCAGCGCAGTTTTTTCGACCACCGCCTTCGGAAGGATGAATCGTATGTCGAGAAGGCCCATTACATCCGGATGAATCCCGTCCGCGCCGGGCTGTGCAAAGAACCCGAAGAATGGCCCTATGCGTGGGAACACTGCGGTTGGTAGGGCTCGACCACCGGGCGATCCGCGATTGGTAGGGCGGGGTATCCCTACCCCGCCGCGGAAGACCGAAGGCTACGATCCCTACCGCCCCATTCGGACGCGTAGGGATACGCGTCCCTACCTGATCGCCCGGACGCGTGGGAACACGCGTCCCTACCCTGTACAACCGGTAGGGCGGGGTATCCCTACCCCGC
>QKAU01000066.1 GCA_003246265.1 Kiritimatiellales bacterium
CTTCTTGATGATGCAATTCTTCCCGATTCCCAAGGGGATGCCCGAGGGATGCAGCACCTTTCCGTGCTCGTAGTAGTCGGCCCCCATGATGATGGACTCCTCGACCTCCGACCCTTCGCCCACCTTGGCCCGCACCCCGATCACGGACCGCACGATCCGCTTGGCCGATATGATGCAGCCATCGGAGAGCAGGCTCCGGCTCACGTCGCACTGGTTGATCTTCGAGGGCGGCAGGTAGCGCATGTTGGTATAGATGGGCGCCTGCATTTCGTAGAAGGAGAAGCTGGGCAGCGGATCGGCCAGCGCGATGTTGGCCTCCCAAAAGGAACGGATTGTTCCGATGTCCTCCCAATAACCGTCGAAGACGAAGCTGAATACCTTGTGCGAGCCGATGGCCTGGGGAATGATGTGCTTCCCGAAATCGGATTCCGGATGCAGGCAGAGGAGTTCCTTCAGGATCTCGGTCTTGAACACGTAGATGCCCATGCTGGCCAGATAGCGCTCCTCGTCGTAGAGCGGAGCCCGCATCTCGTCGAGCTTCGGGGTGTTGCCCGGCTTCTCCGCAAAACGGACGATCCGGCCCTTGTCATCGACCTGCATGATGCCTAGGGCGCCCGCCTCCGTCCGCCCTACCGGCTTGGTGCTGATGGTCAGGTCGGCATCGTTGCCGACATGGGTCTCGATGATCTCCCGCAGGTCCATGCGGTAGAGTTGGTCGCCGGACAGGATCACTACGAGATCCGGATGGTCGTCGAGGAAATAGCGAAAGGAGCGGCGCACGGCATCGGCCGTTCCCTGGAACCAGCCGTCGGAATCGGGGGTCTGCTCGGCCGCCAGGATGCGGACATGCCCCCCGCCGAACTGGTCGAACCGGTAGGTCGCCGCGATGTGCTGATGAAGGGATACGCTGTTGAATTGCGTCAGCACGAAGATCTGGCGGATGCCGCTGTTGATGCAGTTGCTGATCGGGATATCCACCAGCCGGTACTTCCCGGCCACGGGAACCGCAGGCTTGGATCGCTCGCGCGTCAGCGGCTGCAACCGTGTGCCGGCCCCGCCTCCAAGTATCAATCCCACGACACTCTTCGCCACGCCCCGCTTGTAGGTTTTGATCTCTGGCATGGTTGGAGGTTAATGCTTTGCGGATGGCCAGGCAAACAAAAGCGTGGGGCAACTCACAAACGGGGAATTATCCCTTGCCTCGCCTGGGGCGATTGAGTAGAAAGTCCGCTCCCTTGACGGAAGCCCAGGGCATTCCGCAGGTGAATACCCATTTGGGCCGGTAGCTCAGTCGGTAGAGCATTTGACTTTTAATCAAAGGGTCCCGGGTTCGAGTCCCGGCCGGCTCACCAAAATCCACTCCGTCGTTCGCGGCGGAGTTTTTTTCCATGCGGCGCGACTGCTTTGCCGCCTAGTAGAAGACCTTCCAAAGGAAGAGGCCCTGTGGGGCTGCCGTAGGCACAACGGCGGTGCGTTTTCCGTGTTCCAGGATATCGACTGCCGCGCCGGGATCGAGCTCGCCGCGCCCGACGCGCACGAGGAATCCGGAGAGGCTTCGCACCATCTTGTAGAGGAATCCATTCCCCTGCACCTCCAGTTCGATTTCGGAGCCGTGCTTGCGAACCTGGAATGCGTGGATGGTTCGGACGGTGCCGTCGATCTCCCGGTTTGGATTGGCCGAAAAAGGCGCGAAGTCGTGTTCACCGGCGAGCAGCTCCGCCGCGGACCGCATGGCACCGATATCGAGCGGCCGGATTTCGTGGAGCCGGTAGAGCCGCTTCGTCGGCGGCAGGATTTTCCCGTTGTAGATGAAGTAGCGGTATTCCTTTCCCACCGCACTGAAGCGGGCGTGGAAAGAGGGCTCGACCTCTTCGAGCGTCAGGATGCGGATATCCGGGTCAAGCTGGGCATTGAGGCCGCGGCGGAAATAGGCGGGGTCGATCCGGCCGGGTAGATCGAAATGCGCCACCTGTCCATGGGCATGGACCCCGGCATCGGTCCGGCCCGAAGACTCGACGCGCACATGCTTCCGTTGCCCCGTCATCCGCGTCAGCAACAGCTCGATCTCCCCTTGGATGGTACGGTGCCGCGGCTGTACCTGCCAGCCGGCATAGCGGGTTCCGTCATAGGCGATCTTCATTTTGTAGCGTGTCGGCATGGGAGGTCAATCTCCACGCATCGGGAGCGGTCTGCAAGTCTTTTTTCATTCCATGGAGCGCGGATGCCGGATCGGCAAGCTATTGTTTTGTCAACCCGGGGAGCGACCACTACGATGCTGTCATGAAACCGGCGTTGCTATCCATGCTGCTTGTCCTTACGACGGGCAAGGTAGGGGCCGGCAAACCGAACGACGCCTTCTATGTCTGGCAGCAGGTGTGGTCCTCCAACGTCGTGGCCGCCGTGGTCCAGGAGCCTGCCACCACCCTCTACCCCCTGGCCGGCGTCATCCCCCGCGCAGGGCCTTGCGATCCGGTAGACATCCCATGGGAAAGGTTGTCCACCCTTGGGCACCGCTACGTTCCCGTGATCCGGATCCCCCTCCCGGCCTTCCGCAGATCCGACATCGGGACGGAGCTATCCGCGCTGACCCATGCCGTTCTGGAAGCAGCCGGCCCCGCAGGCGTGGAAGAGGTCCAGATCGATCTCGACTGCCCCGAAGGGATGCTGTCGGATTACGCCCGGCTTCTGGAATGCTACCGTCGCGAATGGCCCCGCCTGCGCGTCTCCATCACGGCCCTGCCCGCCCATGTGGCCAACAGGGCCTTCCGCAACGTGGCGGCACGGGTCGATGGGTACGTTCTGCAGCTCCACGGCCTGGATGTGCCAGGGCATGTCGACGCCCCGGCAATCCTCCTCGACCTGGAAACCGCCCGGCGCGCCATCCTCCATGCCGAAGCGCTGGAGCTTCCCTATCGCGTTGCGCTTCCCTGCTATGCCTATGAGCTGAATTTCGACCCCGACGACGGGAGGTTTCTCTTCCTGACGGCCGAACGGCCCGCCCGCCGACGGCCGACAATCCGGCGCCGCATAGCAGCTGGGCCGGAAGACCTGGTCGCTTTGCAGCAGGAGGTCCGGTGCGCTAGCCATGTTGCAGGCATCGTCTGGTTTCGCCTACCCGTTGCCGGAGACCGGCTCTGCTGGCCGCGTCCCTACCTGGCCGCTATCCAGAGCGGGCACCCCCTTTCAGCCGGCATCGAATGCAAGATGCTGGCCGTGAGCGACACCACCTGCGAGATCGAACTCTCCAACGCCAACGCCATTGATGTGGCGGAAGTTCGCCTGGCCTTGAAGTGGCCGCGCACTCATGGAACCTACGACCTCTATGCAGATGCCGATTCGCCATCCGCCCTGCCTGGCCAGCTTCCCGAGGAACTGACCGTCCCGCTCCCCCCGCCCGGCGAGTCGGTCAAGATAGGCTGGTTCCAGTGCTCATCCAACCAA
>QKAU01000016.1 GCA_003246265.1 Kiritimatiellales bacterium
CGTTCTCGCGGACCCGGCCCGAATGGCCTGGCCCGCAATACCTGTTTCCAACCGTCCGGGAAAACAGGCGACCCCATCAAGCCGTCCGCCCTCCCCTGATAGGCAAACAGTCCCCAAGCCACGAGCCGGGGACTGCGCCACAACAGTTTCGCTTGTCCTGCTGGAATGGACAGGGGGCGGCATGAATCCCGACCCCCTTTTCAAACCATCTACATCATGAAGCGGCGGCGGATGAACAGCACTGCACCGCCCATCGCGGCCACCAGGCCCAGCGTCGCCGGTTCCGGAATGACCGTAATCGAGTTTACCTGCGCGCCGGCAAGACCGGAAGCACCCGTGCTCGGGTTGATGGTCTGGAAGAAGCCATAGGCTCCCGATCCGGTCAGGGCCGCATAGATCGTGGCGTCCACGCCGGTAATCGTCCCCGTGCCGGTATCGGTCCCATCGGTCAGGTTCTGCAGCCGCACCGTATAGAACGTGGAGGCCGCATCGGCTCCGAGGGTGAGGTTGTAGTCGTACTGCAGCACATCGCCGGGGTTCAGCTGCGTACCGGTTATATTGTTCGCGCCGGTGATGACACTAAAGTTGTTGAGCAGGCGATAGGTGTCCGTGTTCAGGATGATCTGGACGTTCGCGTCGGCCGCCGAGGCATTGCCGGTGGCCACCTGCGTCGCATCGCTGCCCACCTTCAATCCGGAGAGGAACGCGTAGACGTACGCCGTCGGGGTTGAATAGACCGTTCCCCCGAACTGGAAGTTCACGCTGAGGCCATAGGATTGCCCGGTGGTCAACGTTACCGCCTGGTTCAACACCGCAATCTCGGAGTTGACCGTGGTGGCAACCTTGCCCGCACCGGTGGAATCAACGACCCACCCTGCCTCCGCATTCCAGCCCTGCTGTCCATTCAATGCGCCATCGCTAAACCCTTCACCACTCGTGAAGCTGATGATCGCTGACTGTGCAGTAGCAACCATCGCCACCACACCCAATAGTGCCAGTTTCTTCATTCCATTGTCCTGTTTATAGTTTCTTCTTAACTGTCTCTTGCATGTAATCAACCGGCGGGGCCCGTGCCCCGCCGGCTAATTTTCAAACCGACTGCTACAGGTCGCGGGTGGCTTCGATCTTGAGGAAGAACACGTTCTGACCGCTGGCATCGAAGGTGTATTCATGCATCTGGCCATCGTCGGCCGAGACATTGACCGTGTCGCTGACCGTCCACGGGCCGTAGGCGAGATCCGAGGTGGTGAGCACCTTGCCCACGACAAAGGGATCGCCGATCAGGCTGAACTTGTAGGTGAAGCCATCCAGTACAGGCTGGATGCCCTGGTCATCCGCACCCGTGGCCGCATGGGGATCGCCACCGAGGATGTACTCGCCCAGGTTGATCAGGCCGTCCTGGTCGGGGTCGGCGCCGATCGCGGCATTCGCGCCCGAGAGGCCCTTGGCTTCCGCCCACAGGACGAACTGGTCGGCGATCTCCACGGGATAGACCACCGTGAAGCCGAGCACCTCGATTCCGGTCAAGCCGTCCTGGAAACCACCGGTATTGAAGAACGGATAGGCGGCACCGCTTGCAAGGGCGGCATAGAGGGTATCACCAACCCCATCGGTTTCGGGCGCCGGGAACGCATAGGTGGTTGCCGTCGTCACATTCTCCAACGATGCGGTGAAACTGGTATTTTCCTTTGCGCTTCCCATGGTGAGCGAGAAGTGAAGCGCCCACTCCGTCGCGGCGGTACCCGTGGCAATCGCACTCTGCGGACCGTTCCAGCCGTCGCCGAAAATGCGGTAGCCGTTGGCCGTGGCCGGAGCAGACTGCAGCGTGATCACGGCTGATTGCAGGGAATTGCCGGCGGCATCATAGCCAATGTTGGCGCCGGTGCCGATGCTGGTGATCCCGATGCGCGCAGGGTATCGCCAGTTGACAGGCACATGCGTTCCCTGCACCTTGTAGTTGACGGAGAAGCTCATCGTCGTTCCCTCGCCAAGGGGATGCAGCTGGACCAGGGTCATGTTGGCATTGTCGTTCGTGCAGACCACGCTGCCGCCCGACGCCGTATTCACGATCCAGTTCGCGGATGCCTTCCAACCCTGCTGGTTGTTGAGCGCTCCGTCGCTGTATCCTTCGCCGGCCACGAACTCGACGTCGTTGGTCTGATAGATGTAGATCGGCGGCGGATTCGTGGTTACAGGCGTAACGGCCTTCAGCAGGAAGTTGTCGACGAAGTAGTTCTTGCCGGCAACCGGATGGGTGGCGTTGTCGTTGTTCACGAACAATCCGCCCGAGTTGGCCAGGGCCAGGGCGCTGTTGGTGAAGGTTCCGGTCCAGGTAAGCGTATTCCACGCATCCGGACTCAACGAGCTGACGCTGGTATAGCCGCCGGCCGCACCGCCCACCTGGCAGTAGATGGTGTCGTCGGTGATCAGGGCGTCGGCAAGCTGGGCTGCGGTGATGTAGACATCGGCGCTCAGGATCCAGTCCTGCCCGACGTAGGCGCCCAAATCCTTTCCGGAAAGACCGTAGTTGGAGTATTGGCCCCCATCGGTATCCGATTCGAACATGCCGATGTTGCCATGGCCCGTTGCGAAGGGATCCGCGAGCGAGACGAGCGCCATGTTGCCGCTGGCCGGATTCGAGTCGCTCCACAGGATGTCCATCTCGACCACTGCCACCGGGGTGGCGGCTTCGAACTTGAAGTTGTCGACATAGAAGTTGTCGCCCGATGCCGGATCCGTCAGCTGGTCGTTGATGACCAGCTGGACGGTCACGTTTGTGAGCGTGGAGCCGTCTCCAGCAAACGCGCCGTTCCAGGTAATCTTGTTCCACGCGTCCGGCGTCAATCCCGAAGAGCCTAGGCTCTTCCAGCCGCCGGCAACGCCCGCTACGGAATAGTATATCTGGTCGTCCGCGATGTTGGCATCCGCCAGCTGGGCGGCGGTGATGTAGAGATCAAAGGACATCGTCCAGCTTTGTCCTCCGTAGTTCGTCCAGTTGTTGCCCGAAGTACCAAAGCTGGTCCACTGGTTGGTGCTGCTGGCGGAGTTGAACACGCCGATGTCGCCGTGGCCGGTGGCGAACAGGTCGTTGGTCAGGGTAATCAGCGCATTGCCACCCTGCGGGGCGGTATCCGTCCACAAGGTATCCTTCGGCGGCTGGGGAGCCGATTCGACCTCCAGCTTGAAGTTGTCGAAGTAGGCGTTGGGGCCGCTGGCCGGATGCGTATTCTGGTCGTTGATCACAAAGATGAAATTGGCGGCGGTCAGGCTGGCGGCGTTGGCTGGCAGGGTTCCGCTCCAGACCAGCGTGTTCCACGAGTCCGCAACCCATCCGGCATTGCTGATGGTTGTCCACCCTGAGGCGGTTCCGGCAAAGTCGAAGTACAGGTTGTCGTCGGCGATGGCCGAATTGGTCAGCTGGGCGGTGGTCAGATAGACATCGATGCTGGATTTCCACCTTCTTCCGGCGTAGGCCGACAGATTCATGGCTCCGGTGTTGTAGTTCTGCCACTGTTGGGCGTTGGCCGTCGAAGTAAACTGGCCAATGTTGCCATGGCCGGTGGCGAACGGATCGGCGATGGAGGTCAGTAGCATGTTGCCGCCCGTGGGATTCTGGTCGTCCCACAGCACGTCTTGAAGCACCCCGACGTCCAGGCTGATGTTGTCGATGAGGTAGTTGCTGCCTGCGGGATCGTTGTTCTTGTCGTTGTTGACGAACGCAGCCGACGTACTGGACAGGTTCGGCAGCGACGTGCCAAACGTTCCGGTAAAGTAGACGGTGTTCCAGGCATCCGGCGTCCACCAGACCGCATTGCTCAAGGTGACCGAAGAGGAGGCAACGCCGCCGACGGTGCACGAAATCGTATCCTCGGCGATGGCGCCATCCGCCAGCTGGGCGGAGGTGATGTAGATATCGGCGGTCAGGGTCCAGCCCAGCCCGGCGAAGGCCGACCAATCCTGGCCCGTGATGCTGTAGGTCGATATCTCGTTCGTACTGGTCGAAGTGCTCGAGGTGAACACACCGACATTGCCATGGGCACCGCCGACATTCGATGCGGCGAGGTTCATGGTGCCGCCCACGGGGGCCTGGTCGTTCCACAGGTTCGTGACCTGGGCTTGCGCTCCGGCAGCGAATACCATCGCGCCTAGTACCATCTGTAGCAGTTTTTTCATCTTCATCTCCTCATTGTCACTCTGGCAGACCGCCCACTGCGGGCATTTTCACACAGCTTCGTCTCGAGGCGGAGCAGCAACCTGCCTATCTGGCGGGCGGCCACGACAACCAGGAATCGCGTATCCCGAACCCCATGCGGGCGCTCCTTGTTCGCGGTCCTTGGTTCGCAGTCCACCGCCGATGAACAGCACTCCTACCTGTCCATTAAGCACCTCCATGTTTCGCACGGTCCACGGAAACCGGCTACTAGACGATTATCCAGTATCTGCCAGCGGGGCAGAAGAGCGTGCCGGAGGGAGAGCCGCAGCCCTTGTCCGGCGGGACGGGTCAGCGGCCTATCTCCTTGAGCTGGTTGTAGTAGTCCCTGTTCCAACCGATCGGTTCGCCACCGATGCGGAACCAGTCGACGAACGCCTGCTGCAGCTCGGCGGCCTTCTCTGGATGCCGGGCGACCAGGTCGTGCGCCTCGGCCGGATCCTCGTCGAGGTTGAACAGCATGGGCGGTCCCTGCTCGACGATCTGCATCAGCTTCCACGGGCCGCGGCGGACGGCCCATGCGGGCGGCGGGTTGTCGTGCTCCCCCTTTTCATTGGCCCGGACCTCTTTCTCGTAGTGCGATCCCGCCCAGAAGAGCATGCGGTCGGGCTGGAGCTCCCTGCCGGCCTTCAGGGCCGGCAGAAGGCTGATGCCGTCGAGGATTTCGTTTGCGGGTTTCGCGATGCCCGCGGCCTCGAGGGCGGTCGGCAGGATGTCGAGGGAGATCACGGGTTGCTTCCGCACCTGGCCGGCCTTGACCGCCGCCGGCCAGCGCACGATGAACGGCACCTTATCCCCGCCGTCGTACTGGAAACGCTTGAATCCGCGCAATCCGCCATTGCTTCCCTCCCACCAGTAGGGCAGTCCGCCGTTGTCGCTCAGGAAGAAGACCAGCGTATTCTTCGCCCGGCCCGTCCTTTCCAGGCAATCGAGCACCCTCCCGATCCCGGCGTCGAGCTCGTCCACCATGGCGGCCATCACAGCCTCCTTCTGCGGCAGCTTCGAGTGGCGCCGGATCGTTTCTTCCGGCGCATGGTTGGGCCCATGCACGGCGTTGTAGGCCAGGTAGATGAAGACGGGCTTGTCTCCGCTTTGCTTGATGAACCCGATGGCGCGGTCGGTGAATTCGCGCGTGAGATAGCCATGCTCCGCCACCTTTTCCCGGTTGTGGAAGAGGATCGGGGAGTTGAAATAGTCGGTCTGGGCACTGTCGAAGCCGTAGTATTCGTCGAATCCCTTCTCCAGCGGATGCTGGCCGGGCTTCCTGGTGCCGAGATGCCACTTGCCGATCATGGCGGTGGCGTAGCCCGCGTCCTTGAAATAGCGGGGCATCATGGTCTCGTTCCCGGGCACGCCCCCGCCGCCCATCTGGTTGTCCTTGTTCGCGTAGATGCCGAACCGCTGCTGGTAGCGGCCGGTCATCAGCCCGGATCGCGACGGGCCGCAGACCGAGCAGGTGACGTAGCCCTCCGTGAACCGCGCCCCTTCGGCGGCGAGGCGGTCGATGTTCGGCGTGGCGACCCGCTTCGGATCGCCGCCATAGCAGTTGGCGATCCCGTAGCCCAAGTCGTCGGCCAGGATGATGAGGATGCTGGGCTGCGCCGGCACCGCGGCCGGGACGCGCCGCCCCCCGAGCAGGGCCGCGAATAGCAGGGTCACCATCAAGACATATCCAGAACGCATGGCAGGTCTCCTTCCGCTGAACACATGGCTGGGCGGGACGGTACGTCAAAACGCGCAACGCTTCCACCTAGACCAATGGATGGATGCTTTGCATACGACAATCAGACAGGTAGACTTCTCCGTGCAGCCTGTTTAAGTTGCGACGCTCAATCGAACAATTGGATTTCCATGAAGCTATTCCTTCCCCTTTCCATGTTGCTGGCCGCCGCTGCCGTGGCGCTGGCGGAACCCGCCGCGCCGGCCCTCCGGGACCGGAACGACTACTACCGCCTCGAGGATGCGCAGGGCCGGGGCATCGATGCGCGCATCCTCCATGTCGGGGAGTTCTGGGCCTACCTCCAGCGCGGACTGCAGCCGCCCCAGCGGATCGAGCTCGAGCGGCTGGGTGCCGCTTCGCGGGAGTTGCTGGCGCAATGGAGCGCGACGTTCGGGGGCGCCATCCCGCCGGAGCAGATGAAGCCGATCCTCGCCGTCGCCCGCGAAGCTTCCCGCGGGCAACCCCTCTTCGTCGACCCCGATCCGGCCCGCACCTGGCGGCGCAACGATGCCTTCTCCGACGAGTTCGATGCGAAGAAGCTGGATGAACGCAAATGGACCGCGGACCTCCGCCCCTGGGGCGAGCGGGCGTGGCGCGCGGAAAACGTCTGGCAGAAGAACGGGGTACTCTCCATCCGGGCGAAACACGATCCCCACAAGGACAGGAAGGGAAACGAATTCTTCTATACGCTGGGCATTCTCCAATCGACGGAAAAGACGACCTACGGCTATTTCGAGGCGAGCATCAAGGGCTGCTCGCGCTTCCCCGGCCTCTGCCCCGCCTTCTGGCTCTACAGCAACGGCTCCGAGAAGAACCCCGCCTATCCGCACATCACCTACAGCGAAATCGACATCGTGGAGATGCTCCAGGGCGGCTTCGATCCCATCCTCGGGAAAAGCACCGGTCCGGGCCACATCGACTGCAACCTCCATACCCGCGAGATCATCGACGGCGTGGAGACCTGGCGGCGCCCCCAGCAATGGCCCGAAGTCTGCCGGAACATCTACGAAGCCCCCTGGGATCCGCGCGAAGACTTCCACGTATACGCCTGCGAAAACACCCCGGAAAAGATCACCTGGTACATCGACGGCATCAAGGTGGCCGAATCGCCCAACCACAACTGGCATCTTCCGATGAGCATGGCCTTCACCATGGAGCTGCGACCGCCGCTCATCCGCTGGGCCGGGAACGACGGCCGGGAACCCGTGCCCGAAGAAGCCACGCCCGACGGATTCCCGACCCACATGGAAGTCGACTACGTCCGCAGCTGGACCCGATGATCCAGCGCGGCCTTTCGCCTTTTAACCAGCAGGCATCCCGATGATCCCTGTAGAATTAATCGCATGAAAACGATCCTGCTGCTTGCTTTCGGCCTCTTGGGCGCATCGGCCCTTGCCCAGGATTGGCAGGGCATCCCGGTTCCGGCGGATCCCGGCACGAACCGGATGTGGCGGCTGCATCCCCAGTCGGACGACTTCAACTACACCCATCCGGCCGAGGGCGGCAGGAGTCCGCTTTTCGACAAGTGGATCGATTCCTACCCCCACGCGTGGCGGGGGCCCGGCTTGACGGTCTGGGACCGCGCACATGTCGTGGTCAGGGATGGCCAGCTACGGATTCCGGCCTCGCGGCGGATGGTCGATGGAAAGAGGAAGGTGGCTACCGGATGCATTTCCTCCAGGATGCAGATCCGATATCCGGTCTACGTCGAGGCGCGCGCCAGGATCAGCAATGCGCTCCTGGCATCCGATGTCTGGATGCTGAGCAGCGACTCCACGCAGGAGATCGACATCCTCGAAGCCTACGGCGCCGACGGGTCGGACGGGGCCGGAAAGGACCAGACCTGGTATTCGCACCGCGTCCATCTGAGCCACCATGTCTTCATCCGCAGGCCGTTCCAGGACTACCAGCCGATGGACGAGGGCACCTGGCTTCTCGCAGGCACCCCGTGGCGCAACGACTTCCACCGCTTTGGCGTCCACTGGAAGGATCCCTGGAACCTGGACTACTATGTCGACGGGAAACTCGTCCGTTCGGTTTCGGGCCCGGAGATCATCGATCCGAAGGGCTACACCGCCGGCACCGGCCTGGACAAGCCCATGGGCATCATCATCAACGTGGAGGACCAGGCGTGGCGCTCGGACCAGGGCCTGACCCCCACGGACAAGGAGCTCAAGGACGTCGAAGGCCACACCTACAGGGTCGACTGGATCCGGGTCTACAAGCCCTCGCCGAAAGATTGACGCGCGCCGGGAGGATCGCCCCGGTCCATTGCACTGCCCCACCAGTCGGGACTGGGGGTCTTGGCCGGGTCGAGGTAGTCCGCGTGCTGCCGCTCCAGGTGCGGCATATGGACCGTCCGCTCCCGTTCAAGCTTCTGATCGAAGGCCTGTTGGGAAAAGCGCGGATCGCGGGCGGGAAAGGTTGCGCCGGTGTCGGCCAGCCAGGCGTTCAACCGGGCCCGCAGCATCGAAACCTTTTCGGGATATTGTGCCGCCAGATCCGTCTGCTCGCCGACGTCGTTCGCGAGGTCGTACAGTTCGCACCGGCCGTCTTCGTGGTAGTAGATCAGCTTCCAATCCTTGGAGCGGATGATCGACGACGGTTCGCCGCCCTGGTTTCCATAGTGCGGGTAGTGCCAGAACAGGTCGCGTTCCGGAAGGTCGCCGCCCCGCAGCACCGGCACGAGGCTGACGCCGTCGACATGCTGTTCCGGACGGGGTGGCAATCCCGCCAGTTCGAGCATTGTGGGATAGAAGTCCATGCCGACCGCCGGAACCTGGGAAACCGAACCGGATTGCGTCATGCCCGGCACGTGGATGATGAAGGGCTCCCGGAGGCCTCCTTCCCACTGCCGTCCCTTCCCGCCGCGGAACGGAAGCAGGCAGGTCGAATAGGAATCGCCGGAAGAGACCCCGCCATTGTCGGAGGTGAAGATGACCACCGTACGGGTGTCGAGCCCTGTCCGTTCCAGCGCATCGATCACGATGCCTACGGCCGTGTCGAGCGTCTCGACCATCCCCGCATAGACCGGGTTGTCCTGCACTTGGCGCACGGGGAGGCGGCGGTCGAACGCGAAGCGGGCATGGTCGCCAGCCAGGCCCCGGCCGGCCGCCTTCACCCGATATTTCGCGCAGAGCGCCTCCGTGGTTTGGATCGGGCCGTGCACCGCATAGAAGGAGAGGTAGGCCAGGAACGGACCGTCCCTGTTCGATTCGATGAATGCCGCCGTTTCCCGTGCGAGGCGCAGGGTCAGCGATTCGCCCTCCGGACCGTCCGGCAGGTTGGGATTCTCGTACGGCGAAAAATAGCCGCCTTTCGGACCCCCGGAATCCCAGCCCCCCTTGTTGATCATGAAGCCGTGGTCCTCCGGCCACGACCCCTTCGAACCGAGGTGCCACTTGCCGGCGAAGAAGGTGGTGTAGCCGGCGGCGCGCAGCGCCTCGGCCATGGTAACGTCCTCCTTCGGCAGGGCGTGGTTGTATTCTACCGGAAGCACCGGATCGCCCCGGTCCCACTCCATGCCGGACGGCGAACCGATCCACTGGGTGATGCCATGCCGGGCCGGGGCCTTGCCCAGCAGGATGCTGGCGCGCGACGGACTGCACACCTGGCAGGCGGCATAGCCCTGGTCGAACCGCATGCCGGATGCCGCCAGGGCATCGATGTTCGGCGTCTCGTGGAAGGGGCTCCCCTCGTACCCGAGGTCCATGCACCCCAGATCATCGGCCAGGATGAAGAGGAAGTTGGGCCGGTCGGCGTCGGCCACCCCCCCGATGGCCAGCGCCAGCAAAAGGATCGCGGGTTTCATGCGCTCAATGGTCCAGATGGACGATGCCCTGCTTCAGCGCCATGACGGCCGCCTGGGTCCGGTCGGCGGCTCCGAGCTTGTCCAGGATATGGGACACGTGCAGCTTCACAGTCCCCTCGGAGATGGTCAGCGCAGCCATGATCTCCTTGTTGCTGTGCCCCCCGACGATCAGTTGCAGCACCTCCAGTTCGCGGGTGGTCAGCGTCTCGCGCTCGCCTCGCCTGGCAAGCTTCCGGGCGATGGCGACGGGAAAGTATTCGCCGCCGGAAGCCACCTCCCGGATGGCATCCAGCACCTCTTCGATCTCCCCGCTCTTGTTCAGGTACCCCTTCGCCCCGGCCTGCACCGCGTTCCAAATGTCCTCCTCGCCTTCGTACACCGATAGCAGGATGATCTGCGCATCGGGGAATTCGGCCCGGATCCGGCGCGTGCACTCGATCCCGTTCTCGCCGGGCATCTGGTAGTCCATCGTCACGACATCCGGCCGCAGAGCGCGGTACATGGAGAGGGCCGCTTCGCTGTTTTCGGCCTCGCCCGCCGCCTCCAGGTCCTCCTCGCCACCGACCGCCTCGATCAGGCCCAGCCGCAGCAGGGAATTGTCGTCAACCACTAGCACCCTTTTCTTCGCACTCATCATCCCTCCAGCTCCCACTCCTCCGTCGATGCCAAATCGACCCGGATCGTCGTTCCCGCCCCTATACTGCTTTCGATTCCAAGCATCCCGTGCAGGCGGTTGGCGCGCTCGCGCATCCCCTGCAGCCCGAACCGCTCCGCCTTGGCCAGCCGGTCGACCGCAAACCCCGTGCCGTCGTCCACCACCTCGAGCCGCAGGGCACCGGGCAGGTATTCGATCTCCACCCGGATCCGGTGCGGCGTGGCATGGCGGGCCGCGTTGGTCGCGGCCTCCTTGGCAATATGCAGCAGTTGCCGTTCGGCAAACTGCCGGAGCCGCCGCGGCACCCCGGCCACCTCCACCTCCAGTTCGGCCCCGCACTCCTCGGCCAGGGGACGGATGGATTCGCGCAGCGCGGCAGGCAGGTCCATCTTTTCCAGCAATCCGCCGCGCAGGTCGAGGATCGAATTGCGCGACTCGTAGCGGCAATGCTTCAACATGCCCTGGGCCAGCCGCAACGCCTCCTTGCCGCGGTTCGGATCGATCTCCAGCTGCTTGGCGCTGCTCTGCAGCTGCAGGGCCATTCCCGCCAGCCCCTGTTCGAGCGTGTCGTGCAGCTCGCGCGCGATGCGCTGCCGCTCATGGAGCACGGATTCGTGCTCGATCTGCTTCCCGATGGTCTCGGTCTGGCGCGCCACGGTCTTGTGCAGCATCAGGTTCCACAGGAAGGAGAAGAGCAGTGCCCCGAGCGCCATTCCGGCCGCCCAGACCAGCCGCCGCACGGTCCACCAGGGCGCGGGCATGACGACCTCGATTCCGCCGGGCTGGAGCACCTCGAGCCATACGCCGTCGACGAAATGGCTCCAGCGCGGATCGCGGTTGGCCATCAGGTTGCAGATGGCCGTCAACCGGAGGTGGGCCCCCGGCTTCAGGTCGCCTCCACCGGCAAATCCTTCGGGCAGGCGGACATCGAAGACCCTGCCACCCGATCGGCAGACCATGCCGATCCGCCCCGAATTGGCCGGGCCGTAGACCGTTCCGCTGGCGAACGGCGACATGTCGAACGATTGGCCAATGTCCACCAGGATGGTTTCGGTCTCGACCAGGGCATAGTTCCAGTCGGGATCCAGCGGGCCGGACAGGTCGATGGCCAGGGCTTCGGGCGGGTCCCTTTTTTCGATCACCTTGGCTGTGCGGGCGCGGAAGGCGGGGCTGATCGGCTGGGGCCAGATGAACCCGAACAGGTCCACATGGTCGCCGGGCTGCAACCGCGTGCTGTCCACCATGACCGCCTTGAGCGACATCTGGTCGCCGCGCAGATAGACCTCGTTGCGCCCCACCTGCGCCACGGTTCCCCGCGTGTGTAGCGCCTTCTGGAAGTTGGCCCCCGCCCACAAGAGCTGCTCGATGGGCCGAACGTCCCAGTCCTGCTGCTGGAAATCCTCGAGGTAGACGGTGAAGTCGTCGAAGGAATTGACGTAGAACGTCCGCCCGGTCATCTGCCGGTGGCGGTTGAAGACGGTGCCCGCCACCGCAGGAAACTCCACGCGCTGGTACATGAGCGCAGCCGCCCGGTCCATGCCGTCGGGCGTATAGGGGAGCTGGATGCTGCATTTGCCCTCATGGATTTCCAGTTCGAGCAGGATGCGGTTGAAATCCTCGAGCACCGAGGCCCCGACCAGCCGCCCCCAAACCTTGACCCATTCGCAGTCCAGGTTGAGGTTGGGCAGGTAGACCTCGAACTCGAAGAACTTCCGCGGCTCCGGCACCGGGGACCATCCCACCACCTCGACCTCCGTCGCCCGGATGTCGGGGGCGAAGCCGCCGGGCGTGGCGGTCCCCTTGATCCGCACGATGGATCCGACGCGGAGGTTCTCATAGCGGCTTGCCACTTCCGGCAGATAGACGAAGATGCCCAGCCTGCCGTCGAACAGGAAGATCCCGACCCGCCGCGGGTGCAGGTGTACCACCTGCGCCTCGACCTCGACCGCCGGGCCCTTGGCCGCCTCGTCGGGGGTGAGGTGCTTGATATGGTCGATCACCGTGAGCTGGGCATCCGCACTGGCCATGCCCAGCCATACCGCGGCAATAAACTGGAGAACCCTTCTTGGCATGGTGCCGCCTTATACCCCATCTTCCCCCGCCATCCAAGCCGGGAACCTAGCCGATCGTATAGTGCCCCTCCTTTTGACATCCCCCATCCTGCTGCATCACCTTCTATGCGGTGACTTGGGAAGACCGCAACCCGCAAGAAGCAGCGTCTCCGGAGGCACCGGAACCACAATCGGCCCGCGGGGATTAGCCTGCCACCGGTGGTCGGAAGCCACATCTTGATTGGCGAGGGAGCGACTATGAAGGACAAGCTGAGCAGATCCAAGGGGGTGGCCAAGGGCGCGCCGAGCGGCTTCGTCATCAGCATCCTC
>QKAU01000073.1 GCA_003246265.1 Kiritimatiellales bacterium
GACGTGCGCATCTACAAGCGCGCCTTGTCCGCCGGCGAGGTTGCCGGGTTGTTCAATGGAGTGGTGGAAAATCCCCCCTGCCCGCTGCCCGACTGGCTGGCTGTGGTCCCGCTTGAAGGCGCCATTGCCGCAGGATCGAATGTTGAAGTGGCCGTGACCTTCCTGGCAACGAATCGAGTTGCCGGCGACTTTGCCAGCCACGGGCTTGCCCTCTACAGCTCTGGCAAGGAATGTCCGGAACAGGAGATCCCCCTCTCCATGTGGGTGGCCCCGTCGTCGCCCGTCATCATGGACGAACCGCATTGTAGTTTCGGCAAGGCCAACGAGCTTGCCTGGACTGGGCAGGGCGGGCCGGTGCAGTACTGGCTGGAGGGTATTGCGATCGAGCATTGCGCCCCCGCCAATGGCCTGTGCTGCGATGCGGGCCATGGGAAGCCGGTTCCGCCGGGCTGGGCCAATACCAACCGGTTCAGCGGGGATCCGGAACTGTGGAACCGCCTGTCCGGCTGGATCGCCTCGACCAACCATATCTTCTACGACCTGTGCCTCAACACAAAGTACCAGTACCGCGTGAAAGCCGGCGTGGCGACGGGTATCGGGTGGCTGGAGAGCACGTGGTCGGCTCCGGTGGCATCCTGCCAGATTCCTCACGTCCGCAACGGACGGGCGATCGTGGTTCCGGCAGGATGGACGGAACGCTACTTTGGCCCGGCCGAAAACATCGATCTCCATGGCGACAGCGATGGCGATGGCCTGTGCGACCTGGATGAATATATCACGGGGCACGATCCCCGCAACGGCCGGTCGGCGTTCACGCTCCACGGACGCAAGGATGGCTTGGGAGCAGGGTACGTGCTGGAATGGGACAGCGTGCCCGGCCGGAAATACAACATCTACTGGAGCCCTTCGTTGACGGAAGCATTCCAGCTCATCGCCGGGGAGGTCCGGTATCCGCAGAAGGAATTCATCCATGCGATCCAGGACGGTTCGTCGGGCGGGTTCTATCGGATCGAGGTGCTGCTGGACGAGTAGCCAGGATCCTTTCCGGCTGGAGAGCGCGGCCGGGTCCGCACGTCGGAAACCTCCACGGGAAGCCGTGGGGGTTTTTTATTGGCGCATCCGATTTTTGCCGCTTGCCTTTGGCCGGGCATGATCGTAAACCCCGCAGGCTTTGCAACAGGGGACGGTTATGGACTTTGCCGAAGTGCACTTGAAGAGGGGGCGCGACGAAGCGGTGGCCGAGAAGAGCCCGTGGATCTTCTCCGGCGCGATCCATGCCGTGCGGGAGTTCGAGCATGACGGCCAGCCTTGCAAGGTATTCCTGGGCGACAGGATCGTGGCCACAGGCTACATCAACACCCAAACCAATATCGCCGTGCGCGTGCTGGAGTATGCGGACGTGGAGATCGACCGGGCCTTTCTGTGCCGGAGGCTGGAAACCAGCCGGACCATGAAGGAGACTCTCCTGCAGGGTAGTACGGATGCCTATCGGCTGGTCCATGCCGAGGGCGATCTCCTGCCGGGGCTGGTCGTGGACCGCTATGGCGACTATCTGGTGGTGCAATCCTCGACGGCCGGCATGGACGCGCTGCGAAAGGATCTGGTTCCGGTGCTGGTCGACCTGTTCCGGCCCATGGGCATACTGGAAAAGAGCACGTCGACCTCGCGCAAGACGGAAGGGCTGGAGGAGGTGCGGCAGGTGCTTTACGGCGAGGTGCCGGACGAGGTGGTGATCACGGAGCACGGCCTGCGGTACGTGGTCGACCTTGCAGGCGGGCAGAAGACGGGCTTCTTCCTCGACCAGCGCGAAAACCGGCGGATCATTGCGCAGCACGCCGCCGGGCGCACCGCGCTCAACGCCTACTGCTACTCCGCAACCATCGGCCTCTGCATGCACAAGGCAGGGGCCGCCTCCGTGCACAATGTGGATCTGTCAGAAGGAGCGCTTGCGCTGGCGGCCCGCAACTATGCCCTGAACGGAATCGCCCCGGGCGAGGATGAATTCCAGGTGGCCGATGTAAAGGACTTCCTGGCGGAGATGCCGGACGACCGATACGACCTTGTCGTGCTCGATCCACCCAAGTTCACGGCTTCGAAGCGCACGGTCGGCGCGGCGATCAAGGGCTACAAGCACATCAACATGCTGGCCTTGCGCAAGATCCAGCCCGGCGGGCTCCTCTTCACCTTCTCCTGTTCGGGGCTGGTCGACATGGAGCTCTTCCGCAAAATCGTCTTCTACGCCGCCAAGGATGCCGGCCGCGATGCCCGCATCGTCAGGGCCCTCTCCGCCGACGTCGACCACTGCCTGTCGGTCTACCACCGGGAAAACGAATACCTCAAGGGGCTGATGCTTTACGTGGCCTAGGCCCAGTTTCCGCGCATTGCCCGTTGACAGCCCTGCGCCGCCGGGCGTAGGTTGCCCCGCGTCATGGAACACAAAGCCAACAACCTGCTACTGGGCCTGCTGCTCGCTGGGAACGATCCTGCGATACCGGTTTGCCGCTAGGTTGCTGAACGAACCTTTTGAAGAGCCTCCGCAGGAGAAACCCTGCGGAGGCTTTTTGTTTGCGGGCGGTAGCCCGCCGGGGTTTTTGAAGGAAAGAAATGGATAAGGAACAACGGGGTTGTTTAGACTGCGCCCCATTTAGGAGAGAAAACATGAATGTGCCGAAATACCGGATACCGGAGATGATCGACCTTCCCGACCGCCAGTGGCCGGCGAAGAACGTGACCCGCTCGCCCCAGTGGTGCTCGGTCGATCTGCGCGACGGCAACCAGGCCCTCCCCAACCCGATGGACCCCGACCAGAAGCTCGAGTACTTCAGGTTGCTCTGCGACATCGGCTTCAAGCAGATCGAGGTCGGGTTCCCTTCCGCCAGCCAGGACGACTTCGACTTCTTCCGCAGGCTGATCGAAGAGGGTCTCGTTCCGGACGATGTCTTCATCATGGGCCTGACCCAGTGCCGGCCGCACTTGATCGGGCGCACTTTCGAAGCGTTCAAGGGCTGCCGGCGCGGGATCGTCCATGCCTACATCGCCCCCTCCGACCTCCATATGAAGCAGGTGTTCGGCATGGATCGACCGCATCTCGTCGATACCGCCGTGGCCGCCACGAAGCAAATCCGGGAGCTCGCCGACCGGATGCCGGAGTCGGATATCCGCTACGAGTTCTCCCCCGAGGAGTTCACCGACACCGATGTCGACTTCTCGCTCGAACTCTGCACGGCGGTCTTCGAGGCGTGGGGCAAGGCGACACCGGAAAAGCCGCTGATCATGAACCTTCCCGCCACGGTCGAGCGGCGGCCGCCCAACCACTATGCCGACATGATCGAATGTTTCTGCCGCCGCTTTCCGCGGCGGGACAGCATCGTCGTTTCGCTCCACGCCCACAACGACCAGGGCATGGGCGTGGCGTCGGTCGAGCTGGGGCTCATGGCGGGGGCCGACCGCGTCGAGGGCACGCTGTTCGGCCATGGCGAGCGCACCGGAAACGTGGATCTGGTCACCTGCATCAACAACCTCTATTCGCGCGGCATCGACACGGGCATGGATTTCTCCAACCTTGCCGACATTGCCGCGACGGTGGAGCGGTTGACCGGCATGCCGATCTACTATCGGCAGCCCTATGCCGGCGAATACGCGTTCACCGCCTTCTCCGGCTCTCACCAGGATGCCATCAACAAGGGGATCCACAAGCTGTCCGAGGCGCCGGAGCGCTTCGGCATGGGGTGGAAGGTGCCCTACCTCCACATCGATCCCGCAGACATCGGCCGCAGGTTCGAACGGCTTATCCGGATCAACTCCCAGTCCGGCAAGGGGGGGATTGCCTGGGTATTGGAGCAGGACTTCGGCATCGAGATCCCGAAGGCGATGCAGCCGGAGCTCGGGAAGCATGTCCAGGCCTACAGCGAATCGGTCGGCCGCGAAATCAGCGGACAGGAGGTCTACGAAGTCTTCCAGAACGAGTTTGTCGCGCCCCAGGGGCCCTACGAGCTCGTCGGCTACTGGCCGCGCCCCGACGAGAAGGATCCGACCTTCATCCATGGAGAGGTCAAGCTCTCCATCGACGGCGAGCCCAAGACGGTCGTGGCCGACGGGAACGGGCCGATTTCGGCGTTCGTCAACGCGGTCAAGACGGTGGTCGGCTTCGATATCGCCGTGGACGACTACCACGAACAGGCGATCGGCAAAGGAGCCGATGCGCAGGCGCTGGCCTATGTTCCGCTGAAGATAGCCGGGAACGGCGTGCTCTTCGGAGTCGGGGCCGATTCGAACATCGACCAGGCCGCGGTCCGCGCCATTGTTGCCGGCCTCAACCGCATCGCGAAGAAATAAGTGGACCACGAAGCCTGCCCGTCCTTCGTTCCCGCACGTCGGAAAGGGGGGCGGGGAGGATGTTAAGGAGTTGGAAATGAATCTGAGCGGCCATACCAAACCGTTTGCCGTGCTGGGGCATCCGATCGGGCACACCCTTTCGCCGGTGATGCACAACGCCTCGATGCGGGAACTCGGCTTCGATGGGATCTATCTCGCACTCGATGTCCATCCCGACCGCCTGATGGAAGTGCTGCCTGCGATGCAGCTGATGGGCTTTGCGGGCGTGAATCTGACGGTGCCCCACAAGGAGGTTGCCTTCAGGGGGTTGGACCGGCTCGACGAAAGCGCGGAATTGCTCGGGGCTGCCAATACGGTGCAGTTCACGGAGTCGGGGATGGTCGGCCACAATACCGACGGCTACGGCTTCCTCAAGGCTTTGGATGAATCCTTTGGGAAGAGGGTCGCGGGCGATGTGGTGTTCGTGCTAGGTTGTGGCGGGGCGGGGCGGGCCACGGCGTTGATGGCCGCCAGGGAAGGGGCCCGTTCGCTGGTGCTGGCCGACATCGATGCGGGGCGCGTCGCACGCCTGGAAGCTGAGACCAGGGCTTTGGCGCCGGATGTAGCCATTGTCACTGCACTGGATCGGTCTAGCCAAATCGAGCTGTGCCGCACGTGTGATCTCGTGGTGCAAGCCTCGCCGGTCGGCATGAAGCGGGAGGATCCCTCCTTGCTGCCTATCGAAGCCTTCCGCGCCGGTCAGCGGGTTTTTGACCTCATCTACATGTATCCCGAAACCACCCTGCTGGCCACCGCCCGCCAAGCTGGCGCGGAAATTGCGAACGGACTGGGGATGCTGCTGCACCAGGGGGCGCGCGCCTTTGAAATATGGACCGGCGAGGAACCGTCCGTCCCGGCGATGCGCAAAGCCCTGGAGGATGCGGTCTACGGGAGCTGACGATGAGTTTTGTGGATGGGTACTTCACGCTGGTGGTATTCCTTTTCGGGGCGTGCTGGGGCAGCTTCCTGAATGTCTGCATCTACCGCATCCCGGCCGAGCTTTCCGTGGTCAAGCCGCGCTCCCGCTGTCCGAAGTGCCTGACCAACCTGGCGTGGAAGGACAACATCCCGATTTTCGGATGGCTCGCGCTAGGCGGGAAATGCCGCTACTGCAAAGCCCCGATATCGCCGCGCTATCCGTCGATCGAGCTGGTTGCGGCCCTGCTGTTCACCTGGGTCTGGCTGCTCCATCCCTACGAGCTGCGGGTGGTCCCGTACTGGACCATGGTGTTCGGCCTCCTGCTGGGCAGCATGGTCGATTTCGACGAGATGTGGATCCCCGACCGCTGCACCATCGGGGGAATGATCGCCGGCCCCGTCTTCAGCTTCCTCGTCCCCTCCATGCACGGCGCGGACACCCACATGGGAGGTCTGCTCCAATCGCTGCTGGGCCTGGCGGTCGGCTTCGGCTCGCTCTGGTTGGTTTCGGTGATCGGCAAGCTGGTCCTGAAGAAGGATGCCATGGGTTTCGGCGACGTGAAACTGATGGGGGCCCTCGGGGCGTTCCTGGGATGGCAGTCGATCATCTTCATCGTGTTCGTCTCTTCGCTGCTCGGGACGATTGTCGGGGTAAGCCTGATCGCCGCCGGGAAGAAGGAGTGGCAGAGCAGGATTCCGTTCGGGCCCTATATTTCGCTGGCGGCGATCATCTGGCTGCTGGGAGGATTCAACCTCTGGGCGTGGTACGTCGACTGGATCCGGAGCACCGCCTATTAACGGTTATTTGTCGTTGGCCATCACCTGGCCAACGTGCTATCCAATTCCCCTCTGGAGGTGAGCAATGGATGGTTTTACCCGCCGGGGCGTTTTCGTCCCCATGCTTGGCGGCGCCGCGCTGGCCACCGCATCGACCCAGGGAGCAACGCCTCCATCCCCGCCCGTGGTCACGCTGGGTTCCACCGGAATCGCCATGTCGAGACTCGGGTTCGGGACCGGTGTGCAGGCGGCCCGCAAGACTTCGGCCATGACCCGCAAGGGTTTCGGTCGGTTTGTCGACCTCTTCAGGCACTGTTACGACCGCGGCGTCACCTTCTTCGACCTGGCCGACTGGTATGGTTCGCACCCTTACTGCCGCGAAGCGCTGCGCTCCATTCCCAGGGACAAGGTGGCCATCATGACCAAGCTCTGGTGGCGGTCCGACTCGTCTAACCCCGCCGGGCTTTCGGCCGAGCACCGACGCCGTTCCGCCCAGGCGGCCATGGAACGGTTCCGTTGGGAACTCGACACCGACTACATCGACATGCTTTTGCTCCACTGCCTGGTCAAGAAGGATTGGGTCGCGGAAATGCAGCCCTATATGGATGTTCTGGATGAGGAAAAGGCCGCCGGGCGCATCAAGGCGGTTGGGGTTTCGTGCCACGACTTCGGCGCCATGCAGACGGCCGCCGCGCTTCCGTGGGTCGATGTGATGCTTGCACGCATCAATCCCTTCGGGGTCAAGTGCGATGCCTCGCCGGAAGAGGTGCTTGCGCTGCTGCGGCAGGCCAAGGCCAATGGCAAGGCGATCCTCGGCATGAAGATCTTCGGCGAGGGGCAGCTGGTTGATCGTCGCGAGGAATGCATGAAGTATGCGCAGGAGTGCGGGGTGCTCGATGCCATGACCATCGGAGCGGTCTCCCCGGAGCAGATCGACGAAAACCTGGCCCTGATGGCCCGCTATCCTGCGGCGTAGGCATCCACGGCCGGCATGCCGGACCAGGTGCGCCGAAGGGTTCACGGCCCTTTTTGTTTCCCGCCGCCGAGGCATTTGTGGCAGATTGCCGCCCGGCCATGAGGATTCCTTTCACCAAGATGCACGGGGCGGGCAACGACTTCATTGTCGTCGACGACCGGGAAGGCGCGTTCCCCCTGTCCGACAAGGAGTTCATCCGGCGGATCTCCGCGCGGCGCACCGGCATCGGCTGCGACGGCATCCTGCTGGTCCAGCCCTCGGAAACCGCCGGGCTGCGGATGCGCTTCATCAATCCCGACGGCGGCGAACAGGCGATGTGCGGCAACGGAGCCCGTTGCTTTGCCCGATGGGTTTGCGACCGGAAGCTTGCGCAGGCATCCATGGCGTTCGAAACCGGTGCGGGTCTGGTCGAGGCCGAGGTGTCGGGTATGCAGGTGCGGATCGGGTTGACGGCGCCCAAGGATGCCCGGCTGGATATGGAGCTAGATTGCCCTTGGCCGGTCGATTTCGTCGATACGGGCGTGCCCCATGCGGTGGCTTGGGTACCAGATGTGGGCGCGGTCGACCTGTCGCACTGGGGGCGCCTGTTGCGCCACCATTCCCGCTTCGCCCCGAACGGGACGAACGCCAATTTCGCCCGGGTGGAGGAGGATGGCTCGCTGGCGGTGCGAACCTACGAGCGCGGGGTGGAGGCGGAGACGCTGGCGTGCGGGACGGGCGCGGCAGCCGCGGCGGTGCTTGCCAGCATGAGGGGGTGGGTCTCATTGCCGGTGACCGTGCATTGCGCCGGAGGGCACGATCTGGTAATTGAAACGCTTCTGGGAAGGACCACGCTCGCCGGCGGCGCGGCCTATGTGTTCGACGGGGAGGTTGAATATGGAGATCGGGTTTAGCCTAGGGTCGAACCTGTACAACAGGAAACGGTTGCTCATGCAGGCGAAGAACCTCCTGCTCTCCGCGCCCCGGACGCGCTTTGTCGACCAGTCGCCCATCTACGAGACGACCCCCGTCGACGTGAAGCCGGAGCATCGGGACAAGGCCTATCTCAATTCGATCCTGGTCGTGGAGAGCGAGCTTCCGCTAGAGAGCTGGATCTCCTACATCGGCAAGATCGAGCACAACCTCGGGCGCGAACGTTCCGATGACCGGAATGCCCCGCGCCCCATCGATATAGATATCATCTATGCCGGCGGGCAGATCGTCGACGGGGACGACCTCGAAGTGCCGCATCCGCGCTGGGCCCTGCGTCGTTTCGTGGTCCAGCCCCTGTGCGATGTCCGTCCCGACATGGTGATCCCGGAGACGCACAAGCCGGTCCGCGAAATCCTCCGCACCCTGCCGCCGGACCACGGGATGAGCCTATTCGAGGAAAAGTGGTGAGCATGAAATGGACGGCCGGCAAGTTGAAGGAGCTCAAGGGCGGACGGAAGATCGCCATGCTTACGGCGTACGATGCGCTCACGGCATCCATCGTGGACGCGGCCGGAATTCCCGCCATTCTCGTGGGAGATTCTCTCGGCATGACCGTACTGGGCTACGAGACCACGCTGCCCGTGGCCATGGAGGAAATGCTGCACCACACGGCGGCGGTTGCGCGCGGGGTGCGCGAGGCGCTGGTGGTTGCCGACATGCCGTTCATGTCGTACCAACCCTCCGTGGCCCTGGCCCTGGAGAACGCCGGGAGTTTCGTCAAGGAGGCCCATGCCGACGCGGTGAAGATCGAAGGCGGGGCCTTCCGCGCGGAAACCATCGAGGCGCTCGTCCGCAACGGGATCCCGGTGCTGGGGCATATCGGCCTGACGCCGCAGAGCATCAAGGCGATGGGCGGCTACAAGGTGCAGGGACGGAGCTCGGAGGAGGCTCGCCGGCTGATGGACGACGCCATGGCGGTGGAGCAGGCGGGGGCTTTCGCCCTTGTGCTCGAGTGCATGCCGCCGGCGCTCGGCGAAGCCATTTCGAAGTCGCTCTCCATTCCGACCATCGGCATCGGGGCGGGGGCGGGATGCGATGGCCAGGTACTGGTCTTCACCGACTTGCTCGGCATGTCGGGGCGGCCGGTGCCCAGGTTTGTCAGGAAGTACGCCGAACTCCATCCTCTCATGGCTTCCGCCGTCGCCGCCTACAGGGAGGATGTGGAGTCGGGGAGCTTTCCGTCCGACGAACATGCCTACTGACCATGGAGATTATCCGTACACCGCAGGAGATGCAGCGGCGCGCCCTGGAGTTGGAGCGGGCGGGGCACATGGTCGGGTTCGTCCCTACGATGGGGTTTCTCCACGACGGCCACCTCTCCCTGATGCACCTTGCGCGTTCGCGTTGCGACGTACTGGTGGCAAGCATCTTCGTCAATCCGGCGCAATTCGGGCCCAACGAGGATCTCGATGCCTACCCGCGCGATTTTGCGCGCGACGAAGCGCTGTGTGAAGCGGCGGGTGTCGACATCGTCTTCTATCCCGAACCGGCCTCCATGTATGCATCCGACGCCAGCGTATGGATCGACGAAACGCGGCTCTCTCAGGGATTGTGCGGTGCATCCCGGCCGGGCCATTTCCGGGGGGTCTGCACGGTGGTGGCCAAGCTTTTCAACCTGGTGCGTCCCGATGTGGCGGTGTTTGGGGAGAAGGATGCCCAGCAGTTGCGCATCATCGAGCGCATGGTGCGCGATCTCGATTTTCCCGTGGAGATCGTGCGCGGTCCCACGGTGCGCGAAGCCGATGGACTGGCGATGAGTTCGCGGAACAAGTATCTCGACGCATCGCAGCGTCGCGATGCGCTCTGCCTGAAGCGTTCGCTCGACGAGGTGACGGACATGGTGCGGCAGGGCGAACGCCAGGTGGCCGTGCTGCGCGATGCCATGGCCGATGGGATCGGAAAAGTAGCGGCCGCGGCGATCGACTATATCGAATTTGTCGACGACGCCACGCTGGTGCCCGTGCAGCTTGTGGAAGGGCGCACGCTGGTGGCCATGGCTGTAAAGATCGGCCCCACCAGGCTCATCGACAACGCCGTGCTGGAACCCTAGTCCGCTCAGTCTGAAACGGTTGCGGTGGATGCGCCTTTTTTTGGATATTTTTGTTTGAATGGCCCATGCTCCTGATTACATTGAGGGCCGCTTTTTGGGGATACCCAGGGTGCGGTAGCCAAGTGGTTAGGCACTGGATTGCAAATCCATGAACACCGGTTCGAGTCCGGTCCGCACCTCCAATCTTTTCCAGGAGACCAGCCATGTTGATTCCTCAGGACCTGTTCTATTCCAAGACCCACGAGTGGGTTTCCCTCGATGGCGACGTGGCGACGGTCGGCATATCCGATTTCGCGCAGAGCCAGCTCTCGGACCTTACCTTCGTTGAACTGCCCGACGTGGGTACCGATTTCAGCGTGGGCGACGAAGCCGCCGTGGTGGAATCCGTGAAGGCCGCCGCCGATGTCTACGCGCCGGTCTCCGGCGAAGTGGTGGCCGTCAATGCAGACCTCGAAGAGAGTCCGGAACTGATCAACCAGGATCCCTACGGCAAGGGATGGCTCTTCAAGATCAGGATTTCCGAGGAGTCCGAACTCGACGCCATGCTCGATGCCGATTCCTACGAGGATCTCTGCCCCGGCGCATAGCGTCGCCGTTCACTGCGCGTGCGCGCACCCAAACGGGGGTGGCATGGCCTGGTCCGTCAGTTTTGCCCAGCCGGTTCCCTATGCGCAGGGGCTGGCGATGCAGTACCGCCTGTTGCAGGCCCGCCAGGACGGGGCCATTCCCGATACCGTGCTCATCCTGCAGCATACGCCTGTCGTAACGCTCGGCAACCGCGGCCGCGACAACTATCTCCTCAAGAGCGAAGAGGGGTACCGCGCTATTGGCATCGAACTCCACCATGCCGAGCGCGGCGGCGACGTCACCTTCCATGGCCCGGGCCAGTGGGTGCTCTATCCGATCCTCCATCTCGGCGACAGCCTGACCGATTCGCATGGCTATCTCAACAATCTTGAAGAGATTGCCATCTGCGCCTTGGGCGACTACGGCATCCATGGTTTCCGGCGCGCAGGCAAGTCGGGGGCGTGGACGGATGCCGGCAAGATCGCTGCGATCGGCTTCCGGTTGAAGAAGTGGGTCTCGTTCCACGGCATGAGCTTCAACGTCTGCAACGACCTCTCCGGCTTCCAAACCATCGTGCCCTGCGGACTCGTGGGCGAACCGGTCGCCACCATGAAAACCATCCTTGGCAGCGCCTGCCCGCCGCTGGAACGGGTGCGCGACTCCCTGCTCAACCATTTTTCCACAGTCTGCAACCGCGATCTGGAGCGGTACGATGCAGACGGGAAGCTTCCGCCCGCACTGGAATCGCTGGTCCTTGGCCTAGGGATGTGAACGAGATGGCGCCCGGAACCCTGCGCCTCAAGCCGAGCGATATTCCTCGTTCCACGCTTCGACCTGCCCCATGCACTGCTTTGCGGTGAGGTCGATGTGGATCGGGGTGAGGGCGACATAGCCTTCCTTGACGAGGCGTTCATCGGTGGCGGCATTGTCGTCGAGCATCTTCATGTCGCCGTCGAGCCAGTAGTATTTGTTGCCGCGCGGGTCGTGGTGCTCCGTGAACTTTTCGATGAAGCGGGACCGGCCCATCTGTCCGGCCCGGATGCCCTTGATTTCGCCGAAGGGGAGGTTGGGGATGTTGACGTTCAGCAGGACCCCGTCGGGCAGGGGGTTCGCCGCGACCTTCGCCACGATGTCGGCCGCGATCCGGGCGGCGGTCTCCCACTGCGGGTTCCGGTAGGTGCACAGGGAGAAGGCAATCGCGGGCACACCCAGGATAGCCGCTTCGCTGGCGGCGGACACCGTGCCGGAGTAGAGCACGCTGATGCCGGTGTTGGAACCGAGGTTGATGCCGCTGACGACCAGGTCCGGGGGGTCGTCCTTGTGCAGGAAGCTGACGGCGAGCTTGACGCAGTCGGCCGGCGTTCCGTCCACCGCAATGCCCGAGAAGCCGTTTCCCTTGTCGACCGGCATGGTCCGGATGGGGTCGAAGATGGTGATGGCATGGCCCGCCGCACTGCGCTCGGTGTCGGGGGCGACCACGTGCAGTTCCGCAAGGTCGGCGATGGCCCCGTGGAGCACCGCGATGCCCCGCGCATGGATGCCGTCGTCGTTGCAAAGCAGGATCTTCATGCGGCGGTCCGTGCGCAGGGGCTAGCGCTTGCGCTCGAGGGATTTGATCATCACCTGGAAATCCTCGTTCTGGCGCAGGCGGTCGAACTCCTCCTCGTTCATCCAGCCAAGGGCGTAGTCGGGGTCGGTCAGCTGCGTCGCCCGCTGGAACGCGGCGATGGCGGCTTCGCTGTTGCCGAGCTTGTTTTCGACGCGCGCCAGCAGGAAGTAGAGGCTGGCGACATCGGTGATCTCCTCGGCAAGGGTGCGCAGCTCTTGGGCGGCGACTTCCCAGTTGCCGACCTTGGTGAGGTAGAGCGCGAAGTCGTAGCGCGTATCCTTGTCGAGGGGGCGGTGGTCGAGGTACTGCTCGTAGGCGTCGGTGGCCAGCTTGACCTTGTCGGTCTTCTTGTAGAGGATGGCGAGGTTCTTGAGCGCCTCGGGATAGGCGGGCTTCAGTTCCAGCGCCCGCTTGAGGTACTTTTCGCTCCGGTCATAGGATTCGGCATCGATGCAGGCTGCTCCGAGATTGTTGAGCACCTCGGGCGACAGTTCCGTTTCGGGGGCGTCCTCCAGCAGGGCGAGGGCCTTGTCGAACTGCTTGAGCTTGAAGTAGGCCATGCCCAGCGGGACGCGCACGCCCTCGAGGTCGGGCAGGATCTCCAGCGCGTTTTCATAGAATTCCGCCGCTTCGCCGAACTCGCCCACGCCGAAGGCCTGTTCGGCGAGGATGATGTTGAAGGCGGCCTTTTTGATCCAGCCAGTATCGAAAGGGCGCTGGCCTTCGCCGTTCCAGGTGGGGTCGCCATAGCTGCGTCCGAAGTCGAGCACCCATTGCGACTCCTGCGGCAGCGAGTAGCGCGGAATATATTCCTGGGTAATGGGGGTGGGTTCGGCGGATTGCCGGAGAATGTCGATGTATTCGCGGACGACCACATAGACCAGTGCTACCGATAGGACCAGGATGGTCATTCCCAGCACGAAGTTGGTGAACTGGTGGCGGCGGATTTCCCGCTTGCGCTCCTCGATGATTTCGTTCGAAACCTGCGGGGTGTAGTCGTCGCGCGCCGTGCGGTCGGTCGAATAGATGTCCTGCAGGTGCTGCCGTTTTTCCGTATTCATGCTGGCGTGTTTCCCCGTGTTGGCGTAGAGGGGCGGATTGTCCACAAAGCCCCCCGGATTGCAAACCAAATGTGCCCGCCCGTCGCCGCGGCGGATGCGCCGCGAGGCGGAAGTTTCCGCCGGTTTTTAGTCCAATACGCGGGAACGGGGTGCTATAAAACCGAGCTTTGGACCTGAGGTCTGCGGACGATGTGCGCGGACCGGGGAATCCGCCAGGAAAGGATGCACCATGTCGAGTACATTTGGAACGCTGTTCAAGGTCTCCACGTTCGGAGAGTCGCACGGCAAGGCTGTCGGGGCCATCGTCGACGGCTGCCCGGCCAACTTCTCGCTGTGCGAATCCGACATCCAGCCCCAGCTCTCCCGCCGTCGGCCGGGGCAGAGCGACATGACCACGCCGCGCGACGAAGCCGACCAGGTCACCATTCTTTCCGGCGTCGAGAACGGCAGGACGCTCGGCACCCCGATCGGCCTCATGGTCAACAACCGCGACCAGCGGCCCGGCGACTACGGTGAGATGAGCAACGTGCCGCGCCCGTCGCATGCGGATTTTACCTACCAGATGAAATACGGCAACCGCGCCTCCAGCGGCGGAGGCCGCTCCAGCGCACGCGAAACCATCGGCCGCGTCGCCGCAGGCGCCATTGCCGAGAAGATCCTCTCCGAACGCTACGGCACCCGCATCACCGCCTGGGTCAGCTCCGTCGGCGATATCGACGCCCGGGATCTGGCGGGCGAGGGCGTGGCGCGCGAGCAGGTGGATGCCAACATCATCCGCTGTCCCGACGAGGCGGCCGCGCGGCGCATGATCGAGCTGGTGGCGGCTACGCGCGACCGAAAGGATTCGGTGGGCGGCGTGCTGACCTGCGTTGCCGAGAACATTCCGGTCGGACTGGGCGAACCTATCTTCGACAAGTTCGAGGCCAAGCTGGCCCAGGCCATGCTCTCCATCCCCGCCACGAAGGGGTTCGAGATCGGTTCCGGCTTCGCCGGCGCGCGCATGTTCGGCTCCAGCCACAACGATCCCTTTCTCCGCCGGCCGGACGGGAGCCTGGGGACGGCGACGAACAACAGCGGCGGCGTGCAAGGCGGGATCACCAACGGGGAACCGGTGGTCTTCCGTGTGGCGTTCAAGCCCCCGGCCACCATCGGGCTGGCGCAGGAGAGCGCCACCTTCGCCGGCGAGCCCGCCGTGCTGGAGGCCAAGGGGCGGCATGACCCGTGCGTCGTTCCGCGCGCCGTGCCCATCGTGGAGACCATGACGGCGCTGGTGCTGTTGGATTTCGTGTTGCGCCAGGCCTATCGCAACGCCTGAGCAGGCGGGAATGCCATGTACAGCGCCTCCCCCCATATCGCGTTCATCGGTCCCGGCGGCCCCGAGTTTATCGTCGTGTTGCTGGTGCTGCTGATGATGTTCGGGGCCAAGGATGCCCCGCGCATCCTACGCAAGTTCTACGATATCCTCAACCAGGTCCGCCGCACGGCCGACCAGTTCAAGCGCGAGGTGCTCTACAGCGACCTGGACCGCAACGAGGCAACGACACCCGGGGCCGGGGATGAGGGTGAATACGACGCCTATGGCGCCGACTACGCTTGCCCGGAGGATTCCGCCGCCGAAGCGGCGCGCGCAGAGGGGGCGGCGGAAAACGACCCTTCGGCGGAGGAGGGCGATGTTCCAAAGGATTAAATCGCTGGGCACCCGGTTCCGCTACGATGACAGCGAGATGCCCTTCCTCAGGCATCTCGAGGATTTCCGCAAGATGGTGATCCGCTGCTTCGTGGCGCTGGTGGTCGGCTTCCTCGCCTGCCTGCCCGTGGCCGACCGGCTGATCGGCGTGCTGCGCGCCCCGGCGGAACCGTATGTCGAAAAGAGCACCGAAGCCACCCTGCGGGCGTCCGAACTGCGGCTGCGCATCCCGGTGGAGGCGCTCGCCGCCCCTCGGCAGGACGAGGGAGGCGAAGCCTACTACGAGGTGCCGGCCGAGCTGCTCCTGCCCGGCTCCGACGCCGCGCCGCAGGGCGTGATCCGCCTGCAGTTCTCGGAGCCGGCCGCCGCCATCAAGATGTGGCTTTCGGTCGCCTTCTTCGGCGGCCTGCTGCTGAGCCTGCCCGCACTGGTCTTCTTCATCGGCCTCTTCGTGATGCCCGGCGTGCGCGACGCGGAACGCAAGGTGATGACCCGCATCGCACTCTTTTCCGGGGGCCTGTTCATCCTCGGGATCGCCATGGGCTACAAGATCACCCTGCCATTGGCGCTGGGGCTGATGCTCAAGATCGGCGGGACGCTGGGCGGGGAGTCGATCTGGTTCTACAACCGCTACATCGCCTTCACGCTGCAGCTGCTCCTCGGCTTCGGTCTCGCCTTCCAGCTTCCGGTGGTGATCCTGATCCTTGGCAAGATGGGGCTGGTCGATGCCCGGATGCTGCGGGAAAAGCGCCGGCACATGATCGTGGCGTTGCTGGTGCTGGCCATGATCCTCACGCCGCCGGACGTCATGACCCAGCTTCTGATGGCGGCTCCCTTGATTTTACTCTACGAGTTCTGTATATGGTTCCTCTACTTCAGCGGGAACCGCGGGGCACCGGTGGACGGGGCCGGACAGGACGTGGACGATAAACCACAAACCGAGGACTAGGACGATGCAAACGTTGGCAATCGGAATGCCGGGCGGATCTGAACTGCTGGTGATCCTTTTCGTAATCCTGCTGCTGTTCGGGGCCAAGAAGCTGCCCGAGCTTTCCCGCGCGCTGGGCAAGAGCCTCGGGGAATTCAAGAAGGGGCAGCGCGAAGGCGCCGAACCCGATCCCGTGGACAAGTCCGACACGAAGAGCATCGAATCGCCCGACAAGAACGGCAAGGGCGAGTAGGCGCGATGGAAAAGCAGTGCGTCGTGCCGACTCCCGAAGAGGAGCGCGAGAACTCCCGGGCCGTGATCGCCCACGCCTTGCCCTTCGCCATCTGGCTCACGATGTTCGTCTGGTTCGAGGGCTACAACGCACGCACCCTCGGCGGACTTGCCGTCCTGGCCCTGTTCCGCCCCTGGCGCTGGTATCCCCGGTTCAACTGGCGGCACCTGCCTGCCGCCCTGGGGGTGGGCATCCTCATCTTTTTCGTGTGGGTAGGGCTGGAAACTCCGTGGGCCAGGGAGAAGGTGCCCGCGGTTGCCGAATGGTACGATCGGCTTCTGGTGGAGCCCCTGAAACCGTTCAAGACGCGCGAGCTCCACGAAATCCCCATTGCGGCGGAATCCCCGGAGGTCCGGGAGGCCTGGGCGATGGGGGAAGAGGTCGAGCGGACCAGGCTTCCCTTCGAGGTCATCGAGGAAGGTCCGTTCATCGGACTGCACGAATACGATCCGCGGGTCACGGGCTGGTGGGTGTTCTGGGTCCACATGTTCGGGACATCGGTGGTCATAGCGATCATCGAAGAGTTCTTCTATCGTGGCTTCATGTACCGCTGGATGCTCGGAAGTCCCTTCTTCAAGCTCGATGCCGGCGTGCTGAACTGGCCGATGCTCCTGCTCATTTCGCTGTTTTTCAGCGTCTCGCATTTCGAGATCGGCGCGGCCATCATCTGCGGCATCTGCTACGGGCTCCTCTACATCAAGACGCGCGATATCTGGGCCTCGATCATCGCCCACGGAACCACCAATTTCCTGCTGGGCCTCTACGTCGTGAAATACAACGCCTACCAGTTCTGGTAGGCTTGGGCGGCGTCCGGTTTCGTGCCAGAAACCGCTTGCATCCGGGGCCGCGCCTGACCTATCTTCGCGCCTCTTCGATTAGCAACGGAAAGGTGGCTGAGTGGCTTAAGGCAGCGGTTTGCTAAACCGCGGTACTGGGTTAACCGGTACCGGGGGTTCGAATCCCCCCCTTTCCGCCATTTTTAAAACCGCCGGGCACCCCCCGGCGGTTTGCCTGTCCAAGAGGGATGGGAACCCCCGGGTTCGACGCGAAGCGGGGCTTTCGCTTGCCGAAAGCGGTGACCAACGGGAACGGCAATCCCCCCTCTTTTTTTACCAGTTCAGTTGCCAAGGTGTTTGTAGGTTTAGGTCATCCAGCGCTGCCACCACGCCTTTCTTCTCGAAAGCAACGATCCCGAAGATCGTGAGCATTCCGAAGAGGCCGACCAGATCCGCGAAGTCCTCATCCACGGAAACTATCTGTCAAAAAAGGACATCGAAATCTGTGCCGCCTTCGACTGGCAGAACTTCGAGGAGCTGGAAATGCACACCAACGCCCCCAGCATCGAATCCCTATATCAAACACTGCGCTCCACCCCCTCGCCGGATGTGCCCCCGTGCGCTCCGCGCTTGCCTTCGCGGACCTTTTTTCGTGCCTTTGAGGCGGGGCGGAACTACTCTTTTCCCCCATGGCATCCGTAGCAAAAGTGGTGGTGGAGATATCGCTGGACCGGGAGTTCGACTACCGGATCCCGGTGCCTTTGCTGGGAACCATCAAGGTCGGATCACAGGTCGTCGTTCCGTTCAAGTCGCGCGAACTGCGCGGATTCGTCGTCGGGCTTTCCGATCACTCCGCCTTCGGGGAGCAGCTCAAGGAAATTGCCGGGGTGGTGGGGGAAAAAGCCCTGATTCCACCGGCGGTCATGAAGCTGGCCTATTGGATCGCCGACTACTATTGCGCGCCCATCGAACACGCCGTCCGGACGGTCCTGCCCAGCGCCGTCCGCAAGCGCGGCGCCCAGCACAAGACGCAGCTGGTGGTGGCCCTGAACGTCGCCGCGTCGCTTTCGGACGATGCGGCTGGACGCGATGCGGGTGCCGCGTCCACGTTGTCCGCCAAGCAGGAAACGATCGTTGAAATCCTGCGGCAGCACGGGTCCATGCCGCTCTCCGACCTCAAGGAGCGGGCAGGGTGTTCCGAGTCGCCGGTGCGGACGCTGGAGAAGCGCGGCGCCGTGCGGATCGAGGAGTCGACCGTTCTGCGCGACCCGCACGCCGGCGTGGAGCTCATCAGGTCGAAACCGTTCGGCCTGATGAAGGAGCAGCAGGCGGCCCTCGACCTGGTCTGTGCATCGATGGATCGCGACAAGCCCGGAACCGTCCTGCTGCACGGCGTGACCGGCAGCGGCAAGACCGAGGTCTACCTGCAGGCGATCCAGCATGCGCTGGACCAGGGCCGCGGGGCGATCGTCCTGGTCCCCGAGATCTCGCTGACGCCGCAGACGGTCGATCGCTTCCGGGCCCGTTTCGGCGATTGCGTGGCGGTGCTGCATTCGAGCCTCTCCGATGGCGAGCGGCACGACGAGTGGCACCGGATCCGCAACGGCGAGGCGCGGATCGCCATCGGTGCGCGCTCCGCGCTGTTCGCCCCGGTCGAGCGGCCGGGCCTCGTTGTCGTCGACGAGGAGCACGAACCCACCTACAAGCAGGACGAGTCGCCGCGCTACAACGCCCGCGATGTCGCCGTCATGCGAGGCCATCTGGAAAACTGCTGCGTGGTGCTTGGTTCCGCGACGCCTTCGCTGGAATCGTTCCACAATGTGCGGGAGGGGCGTTACGAGCTTGTCCGCATGCTGCAGCGGGTGGACGACCGCTCGATGCCGCTGATGCGGGTGGTCGACATGCGGTTGGAGGCCGAGAAGGAGGGGCGGCCGCACATCTTTTCGGCCGAGTTGGTGGAGGCGATCTACGACCGACTCGATGCCCGGGAGCAGGTGATCCTCTTCCTCAACCGGCGCGGCTTTTCGTCATCGCTGCAATGCGAACGGTGCGGCTTCGTAGCCGAGTGCGCGGCGTGCAGCATCTCCATGACCTACCACAAGCGGGCGCACAAGCTGCTCTGCCACGTCTGCGGCGCGGAGGAAAAGGTTCCGGAGCGCTGCCCCGACTGTTCCGATCCGGCGTTCAAATACGCGGGCATGGGTACCGAACGGATCGAGGAGGTGCTGGAGAAGCTCTGCCCGAAGGCAAGGGTTGCCCGGATGGATTCCGACACGATGCGTGGCAAGGATGCCTACCGCACGGTGCTCGACCGTTTCCGCACCGGCAAGATCGACATCCTGCTCGGGACGCAGATGATCGCCAAGGGGCTCGATTTCCCGAATGTCACGCTGGTGGGGGTGCTCCATGCCGACCTCTCGCTCCACGTGCCCGACTTCCGGGCCGGGGAGCGGACCTTCCAGCTGCTGACGCAGGTTGCCGGCCGGGCTGGCCGCGGCGAAAAGGCGGGCGAGGTGATTGTCCAGGCCTACACGCCGCACCATCCCGCCATCCAGGCGGCGCAGGACCTGGACTATGACGGCTTCTGCACCCAGGACCTGGAGTTCCGCCGCGAACTCGGCTATCCGCCCTTTTCCCATCTGGCGCTGCTGACCTTCAAGGGGGCGGACGAGGGGCTGGTGGCGTCGGTCGCCGATCGCTTCGCCAGCCTTCTTTCATCGGTGCTGCCCTCTTCGGTGGTGCAGTCTCCGCCGGTTCCCGCTCCGCTGGCCCGCGCGAAGGGGCTATATCGCTACCAGGTCATGCTGCGGTGCGGGCATACGGTCAAGATGACGAAGCCGGTGCGGCATGTGCTGTCGTCCTTCAAGGTGCCGAAAACGGTCTCCTGCACGGTGGATGTGGACGCCCTGTCGTTGCTGTAGGCGGGGCTAGGGTGGTTTGCGAATGGGATGCCGCTGCCGATTTCACTGGCAGCGACGGCTGTCCCCAGTCGTCCACGGACCGCGCTACCCATTGACGGCACTCAACCGTTGTCTGCTCTAGCGCAGGCTCTCTTCCGCTTCCCGAAGCGTGCGGAAGATCCGCACATGCGCCCCCTTTTCGTTGGCGAGGCGCCGGCCGAAATCGTTGATGGCCCCGTCGGACAGGGTTTCATCGCAGAAGGCGATCTGGACGTCGCGGAGCACCGATCCCTGGAGGTCGCCGATGAGATCGAACATCTCCTCCTCGGAGACGGAGCCGATCAGCTGTTCCTGGACCAGCAGTTTTTCCGCGCCAAGCTCTTCGACCTTGTCCGCGATCTCGTTCCAGTAGCTCAGGCTGGCGGCAAAGCTGTCGCGCCCCGAAATCCGGACGAACAGGCAGGTATCGCGTTCTTCGAAATACAATCGATAATCCAAATGCTCCATTTAGATCTAAATTCTGCACATATCCTTGAACTTTGCAACACGTTCTTCGATCTGGTCCCGGTCGAGGCGCACGAGGCGGTCGAGGCTGAACTCCTCGACGCCGAAGGAGGCGACAATGCTGCCGTAGACCATGGCCTGGCGGATGGCCTCCTTGTCGGTGCGCCCCGAAGCGGCGAGCGCACCCATCAGTCCGCCGGCGAAGGTGTCGCCCGCCCCGGTAGGATCCTTGAAGCCCTCCAGCGGGTAGGCGTGGAGCAGGAAGACCTCCTCCTGCGAGAAGAGCATCGAGCCGTTGCCTCCCTTCTTGATCAGCACGTATTGCGGCCCGAGCGCGAGCAGGGAGCGTGCGGCCTTCGCGAGGCTGCCTTCGCCTGTGAAGAGCTGGGCCTCCGACTCGTTGAGCGTAAGCATGTGGCACTTGCCGACCACCTTCTCGAGGTCGGGCCGGTCGATGTTGATCCAGAGATCCATGGTGTCGATCAGGATGAACTTCGGGTCGCGCACCTGCTCGAGGACGTGCAACTGCAGGGCGGGGTGGATGTTGCCGAGGAAGAGGTAGGGGGCCTCACGGTAGCTTTCGGGAAGTTCGGGGGAGAAGCGTTCGAATACGTTGAGCTCGGTGGCAAGGGTGCGGCGGTGGTCCATGTTGGCCTCGTAGACGCCCGACCAGCGGAAGGTCCTGCCCTCCACGGTCTGGAGTCCTTCGAGGTCGATGTCCATGTTCTTCCAGGTTTCGCGGAATGCACCGGGAAAGTCGCTGCCCACGACGCCGACCATGCCGGTGTGGGTGAAGAAGGAGGCTGCAGCGCAGGCATAGCTGACGGAACCGCCGAGGATCTCCTCGCGTTTCTCGGCTGGCGTTTCGATGGTGTCGATTCCGATGGAACCTACGATGGTGAGTTGGACGGCGGGAGGGGTCATGGGGGTCTCCGGGTTAGATGGCGAGCAGCAGGGCGGCGGCGCCCAGCGCGACGACGAGATAGGTTTGCGGATCCCTGGCGGCGAAGTCGAGCGGATCGTCGTGCATGCGGCCGCGCCATGCAAGGTGCCAGATGCGGGTGATCCAGTAGAGCAGCAGGGGGCAGAAGATCCATAGGAGCTCCGGCAGGCGGTAGAGCTGCGCCACCTTCTCGCTGCCGAGATAGAGCATGAAGACGAAGACGGAAATGTAGCCGCTGGCGCCGCCGAAGGCCAGGAGGAGCGGCAGGTCGCCCGTCCGGTAGCCGCGCTCGCGCTGGGGATCGCTACCGGTGGAAACCGGTTCCATCTCGCGCAGCTCGGCCACGCGCTTGACGAGCGCCAGGCTCAGGAAGAGGAAGATGGCGAATTCGATGAACCACCCCGATGCGGGCGTTGCGGTGGCCATGGCCCCCGCAACGATGCGCAGGGAGTAGAGCACGGCCAGTAGCAGGACGTCGGCGACCGGCACCTGCTTCAGCTTCCACGAGTAGAGCGTCGTGGCCAGGTAGTATGCCGCCAGCGTCCAGGCAAAGGCGGACGGAAGTAGCAGGCAGAGGCCGAGGCTGACCAGCACGAGGCAGGGCGCGAGCAGGGCCCCGGCGGCGACCGGCAGGTCGCCGGAGGCCAGCGGGCGCCGGCATTTGCGCGGATGGTGCTGGTCGGCGCTCAGGTCGAAGAGGTCGTTCAGGACATAGATGGCCGATGCCGCCAGGCCGAAGGCAAGGAAGGCGACGGCGGCATCCCGGAGCGCCGCCACCTCGGTGAACCGGTGGGCAAGGAGCATGGGGGAGAATACCAGCAGGTTCTTGAGCCATTGCTGGCAGCGCAGGGTCTTGGCCAGCATCAGGCCCGTCGGGCGCCGGTCCTCGAAGATGCGGACGGCCTTGGCGCCGACACCCCGCCTGGCGGCCGGGGTGGGGTTGACGAGGATGGCCTCCTCGGCGGCATCCCAGATCGGCAGGTCGGCCTCGTCGTTCCCCGCATAGGCGAACCGGGGGAAGCGCGACAGGATGGCTTCGAGCTTGCGCACATGGCGCAGGTTGGTGTCCCCGTTGCTGGCAAGGATTTCATCGAAGAGGCCGAGGTGCCCGGCGACGGCGACGGCCGTGCGATGGTTGGAGGCGGTGGCAAGCACCAGCGTTCGGCCCGCGGCGCGTTCGGCCTGCAGCCATTCCAGGAAGGGTTGGTTGTAGGGCAGTGCCGCGGCGTCCAGCGACACCCGCTGCATGACCTGGTCCTTGAGATGCGCCTTGCCCCTGGCCATCCATCCCGGAAGCCGCAGCAGGCTCGCCGGGTTTCTTCGCAGCAGCAGGAAGAGGGCCTGGTGCAGGGTATCGATCTTGGAAAGCGTGCCGTCCAGGTCGACGCACAGGGGAATGGGTCCGCTACTGCTCATGGCTGGGATCGACGATTAACGATTGATGCCGGGTTGGCCAGTTCCAAATCGGGTCAACTCCTTCCGCGGCCCACGTGGACCTGCCACTGTCCGCTGCGGATCTTCTGTTCGATCCGGCGCTTGAGCCATAGGCGGATGCGGGTCCTGAGCCGGGGGATGAGCAGGGCGAAGCCCACCGAGTCCGTAACCAGTCCGGGGGTGACCAGCAAGGCGCCGGCCAGCAGGATCATGACGCCGTCGATCATCTGCGGCGCGGGGAGGCGCCCCTCGGCCATTTCGCGCTGGATGGCAAAGAGGATCGAGATGCCCTGGCGACGCACCAGCATGGCGCCGGCCACGCCGGTCAGCAGGACCAGCCCGACCGTCGGCACGAATCCGACCAGGCCGTGCAGCTTGAAGAGCAGCGCGAGCTCCAGGACCGGCAGAGCGATGAAGAGTACGATAAGGGCTTGCAGCGGCATGGCGGATGCCCGGCCCTAGGACTCGCCGTTGGCCGGATTCTTCGTCAGGTCTTCGAATCCCGCCTCCTCGAGGAGCGATTCCTGCCAGGCATTGGCAAGCTGCATGGCCTTCTCGTTGCGGATGGCGGAGACCAGCTCGTCGCGCATGGCGGGCAGGGTGGCCACCTCGTCGCCGGGCTCCTTTCCGGCCACGTAGGCGAGCAGGTATTCGTCGTCGGTCGGGATCAGGTCGACCAGTGTTCCTGCATCGTGAAGCAGGGTTGCGCCCATGAGTTCGCGGGCGTGGGGATCGTCGAGGCGGGTCGTGGCGTCGAACGGACCGAGCGTCGTGGGCTGCATACCGTAGACGGCAATGGCGTCCACAAAGGTGGTTCCTCCCTTGAGAGCCTCATCGATCCTGGCGTGCACCTCGTCCGCCTTTTCGATATAGGCCTGCTCCGCGGCGGCGATGCGGGCCGATTCCATGGCATCCGCCTTGACGATGTCGAAGGCCGGCAGGAAGGGTTCGAGCTTCTTGTCGAGGGCGATGACGTACACGAAATCGCGTCCGACGACCGGGTCGCTGTAGTAGTGGGTCTCGTCCTTCTGCAGGCCGAACGCGGCGCGGGCGAAGGGCGCGGTCGGATCGACGCCCTTGACGGAATCGGTGGCGGAGAATGCGGGCGTGTTGGCCACGATCTTCAGGCCGGCCGCAGCCGTCACCTGGTCGAAGTTTGCCGACGCATCGGCGAGCTTGGCCACGATGGCGTCGGCGGCGTTGAAGGCCTCCTGGCGGGCGAGGGTGGCGGTGATTTCCGCGGCGATTTCGCCCCGGACCTCCTCAAGCGGCTTGTACGCCGGCAGGGCCCCTTCCGGGGCATCCGGTGCGGCGGGCAGGCGGAAGCGCTGCTTGTTTCCTTCATAGGCCGAGACGATCATCTCGTCGGTAACGACCACGCTGTTGGTGTAGCCGGCCACGGGAAACTGGACGTACTTCACGATCGCCTTTTCGGGCATGCGGAACTGCTCGGGATTCTGCTCGTAGTAGCGGCGCGCATCCTCCTCGGAGACCTGGGGTGCCGCGACCAGGTTGCGGGGAATGGAGGCGTAGGCAACCGTGAGCTTGTCGCTGTAGAGGTGGAACGCCCGGCGGACTTCCTCGTCGGTGACCAGCGCCCCTTCGGCCGCCATGCTGGCGGCCTTGTTGATAAGCACGTTTTCAGCCATCATGGCTTCAAAGCCCTGGGCGGTCATGCCGGCGCGGGGCAGGAAGCCGGCAACGAAGGCATCGTAGGCGTTCTTGTCGAACTGGCCCGTCTGGCGGTTGCGGAAGAGGGGCTGGGACTGGATGGAGGCGACCACCTGGTCCGGGGTTGCGGTCAACCCCATCTTGTGGGCCTTCCGGAGCGTGGCGAGTCGCTGCCACGCCGCATGGTGGAGTATGCCGTGTATCTCATCGTTGATGTTGATGGCCCGGCCGGTCATCATGGAATACATGACATAGACGCGCTGGTAGGCCTGGCCGAACTCGGCGCGGCTGACGTTCTCTCCGTAGAGCCGGCCGGCGATCTCCGCCTTCTCGTGCATGCGCGCCTGTTGCCTGGACCCGCGGGAGCCGGTGTAGACGCTGACGAAGGCGATGCTGATGAAGATGGCGAATACCAGCCAGACGGTCTTGTTGTGGATAATCTTGTTGAATTTGGAAATCATCATTGCCATGGGTTGTCCTCTCTCCTTCCAGTCTTTGTGAAAACAACCCGCGCACCGTAGCGATTACACCCTGACGGGTCAATTGGGAAGTCGAGCGTTTCGGCGGGCCCTCCCGCACCTTCCAACAGGATAGTGCGAGCCCGGGGGAGACCGGGCCGGACGAGGCTTCCGGCGGCGAACCCGGCGCGGGCTTCCGCAAGCCGAATGGCCCGAGGCATTCCGGTTTTGCCGGGGTTCTGGAAGCCTGCCGTTTCGCTCTTGCCCCTGCTTATAAAATGGCCTATAAGGCAGTCGTTTTAGTAGCAAGTTAAGGAGTGGTACATGTCGTTCATCAACGAATTGAAAGCGGAGATCGTCCGCCAGGCGCGCAAGGAGATCAAGAAGGAGCTGGAGCCGGTGAAGCGGGTCAATGCCAGCCAACGCAAGTTCATTGCCGACCTCCGCAGGGAGATCAATGCCCTGCAGAAGGAGATCGCACTGGTTCGGAGGACGGTGCCCGACGAGGTTCGGCCGGACGTTGCCGACGATAGCCGACAGGGTTTCTGGATGACCGGCAAGGGCGTGCGCTCGCTGCGCAAGCGGCTGGGTATCACCCAGACCGATCTGGCCAAGCTGGCCGATGTCACCCAGCAGACGGTCGTCCGCTGGGAAAAGGCCGAGGGCAAGGTTCCTTTCCGTGGCGAGGCCACGATTGCGCGCATGCAGGAGTTGCGCACCATGAACAAGCGGGCGGCCCAGGAGAAACTTGCCGCCGACTGACCGCCTGGACCACGTGTTCCGGGGCGCAAGGGGGAGACGGAAGGTCTCCCCCTTTCTCGTGCTGTCGTGGAATCCCTATAAGGCGGGGTTTGGACTTGAGTCGGAAAGGCAAACCTCTATGGTTGCGCGTCGGTTTTGAGCAACGGGAACGGATCTATGAAGGAAATTCGCATCGGTATTCTCGGTTTCGGCACGGTCGGGGCCGGCGTGGTGGAAGGCATCCGCAAGAACGGGGCATTGATGGCCGAACGGACCGGCATCGTCCCGGTGATTGCCAAAATCGCCGATCTCGACATTGCGACCGACCGCGGCGTCGAAGTCCCGAAAGGCGTGCTGACGACCGACGCGATGTCGGTGATCGCCGACGAGAAGATCGATCTGATTGTCGAACTGGTGGGCGGGACCACCGTGGCGCGTACCTTTACGCTGGAGGCCCTGCGCCGCGGCAAGCCGGTCGTGACGGCCAACAAGGCGCTGCTGGCCGACCATGGGGAGGAGATCTACCGCACGGCCGCGGAATGCGGGGTCGGCATCTACTACGAAGCCGCGGTCGGCGGCGGCATCCCGATCCTCCGGGCCCAGCGCGCCGGCCTGATCGGCAACCGCATCGAAAGCATCTACGGCATACTCAACGGTACCTGCAACTATATCCTTACGCGCATGGAACGCGAAGGCCTGCCGTTCGATTCCGTGCTGGCCGATGCCCAGAAGCTCGGCTATGCCGAAACGCCGCCCGATCTCGACATCGACGGGATCGACACTGCGCACAAGGCCGTCATCCTGGCCTCGATGGCCTACGGAGCCCCCGTGCCGATGTCGGCCTGCCCGACGCGCGGCATCCGGGGGCTCGCCGCCCAGGAGATGGCCAACGCGGACGAGCTCGGCTACCGCATCAAGCTGCTGGCCATCATCAAGGACAACCAGGGCGAGGTCGAACTCTCCGTCGAGCCGGCGCTGGTGCCCCAGGAGCACATGGTCGCCTCGGTTAGCGACTCCTTCAACGCCGTCTTCGTGAAGGGCGACATCGTGGACGACACGATGTACTACGGCCGCGGGGCGGGGCGCATGCCGACCGGCAGCGCCGTCATCGGCGACATCATGGAGGCGGCGGCCGACAAGCTCAACGCGGTCGGGATCCCGGTCAGCGTTTCGATGATGCTGCAAAGGGCGGCGCTGGACTACTGCCCGTCCGTGAACATCGTCAAGCGGTGCTACATCCGGCTCTGCCTCGAGGACAAGCCCGGGTCGATGGCACAGGTCATGGCCATCTTCGGGCGGCACAACATCAGCATCGCCTCGGTGGTCCAGAAGGAACGCCATGAAACGGGCTATGCGCCGGTGGTGGTCCTGACACAGAAGGCGAAGGAGTCCGAATTCTCCGCCGCCATGGCCGAGATCGAGGCGTTGGAGGTCTCGTGCTGCCCCCCGGTCCGCATGCGGCTCGAGGATTTCGCATAACCCCGGTCCGACGGGCAACCCATTTTCCCACGTAGACAGGAAGGATATCGATGAAGGTCGTCAAGTTTGGTGGTTCCTCCGTAGCCAATGCGGAGCAGGTGCTGAAGATCATCGCCATTGTTGTGGCCGACGCGGAGCGACGCATCGTGGTGGTTTCGGCCCCCGGCAAGCGCCATGGGGGCGATATCAAGGTGACCGACCTGCTGATCGCCCTGGCCAAGGCCGTCATCGCCGGCTCCGACCACGAAGGCGCGTTGCAGGCCGTGGTGGAGCGCTATGCCGAGATCCAGCGCGATCTCGGTCTTCCGGGACAGGTCGTGGCGGAGGTCGAGGCCGACCTGCGCGAGCGCATCGCGAAGCGCGGCGGCAACAACCTCCAGTTCCTCGACACCATGAAGGCGGCCGGCGAGGACAACAGCGCCCGCGTGATCGCGGAGGCGTTCCGCAAGCAGGGCCACGCCGCCCGGTACGTCAACCCCGGCGAGGCGGGGATGCTGCTCTCCGACGAGTTCGGCAATGCCGAGGTGCTTCCTGAATCCTACGGAAAGCTGGCGGCGCTGCGCGACGTGTCGGACATCGTGGTCTTCCCCGGATTCTTCGGCTCCACGCGGGCCGGCGAGGTGGCCACCTTCCCGCGCGGCGGGTCCGACATCACCGGAGCCATCCTGGCCGCGGCCGTCGCGGCCGACGTCTATGAAAACTTCACCGATGTCGATTCGGTCTACGCCATGGATCCGCGCATCATGCCCGGAGCCCCGGCGATCGACCGCATGACCTACCGCGAAATGCGCGAACTCTCCTATGCGGGGTTCGGCGTCTTCCACGACGAGGCGATCGTTCCGGCGGTGCGCGCGCACATCCCGATCAACATCCGCAACACCAACCGTCCGGAGGCCCCCGGCACGATGGTGGTGCCGGAGCGCAAGTACGAGCAGGCCGAGGTGGTCGGCATCTCCAGCGCCGACGGTTTCTGCGCAATCTACATCGACAAATACATGATGAACCGCGAGGTCGGCTTCGGTCGCCGCCTGCTGCAGATCCTCGAGGAGGAGGACATCTCCTACGAGCACACCCCGTCGGGGATCGACAACCTGTCCATCATCCTCCAGTCCGCCGAGCTGGGCTCCGACAAGGAGAAGATCGTCGTTGCGCGGATCGCGGCGGAACTGGCCCCCGACAACATCACGGTCGAGCACGGCATGGCCCTGCTCATGGTCGTGGGCGAGGGGATGCACTATGCCGTCGGCATGGCCGCGCGCGCCACGAAGGCCTTGGCCGAAGCGGGTGTGAACATCGAGATGATCAACCAGGGCGCCTCCGAAATCAGCATGATGTTCGCCGTCAAGGAGCCTGATCGCAAACGGGCCGTCCATGCGCTGGGGAGCGAATTCTTCGGCCGGCTGGGCGCGTAGGCGCCCGGGCGATCTTTTTTGGAGTTCGGGCGTTGACTCGCCATGGGGGCGTGGGTATACATTCCGCCCTTTCCATCGCACCGGTGGTGAAATTGGTAGACACGCAAGATTCAGGTTCTTGTGCCAGCAATGGCGTGATGGTTCGAATCCATTCCGGTGCACCACTTTGAAGGCCCGCTCCGCCGAGCGGGCCTTTCCGTTCCTCCACGGCTTGAAATCGGTCGAAAACGATTTCCAGCCCCGCCCGAAACCGGTATGTTCCCCGCTCGTTTTCAGGAGAATGGATCAATGGATTTGGAAGCTATCAACGACGAATGGTTTGCGAAGCTGGCGGCGGCGGACGAGCTGGACGCCGACGAGTTGGCTGAGGCGCTCGACGGATTGGCGGCGGCCGGCCGCGGCGCGGAGGCGGTGGCGGGGGCCCAGGCGGTCTTCCGCTCCCTGGCCGAGGCGGAGCGGGCCGACGACGCGCTCATGGTGCTCGAGTGGCTGGCCGCCAAGCGCGGCGTGGTGGAGGATGTGAAGGGCTCCATCGAGCGGCTCTTTTCCAAGGACCGCAATGCGCTCAAGCTGATCGAACCCGCCGGCTTCGGCGACGGCGTTCCGCTGGCTACCTGCTTCAGCCGGATGCGCCACCTGCGCTCGCTGAAGACCGGCATGCTCTGCTACAACGAGACCTGGGGATTCGGCATCATCGAGAACATCGACTACTTCTACCAGCAGGTCGAGGTCGATTTCGAACGCAAGGGGGAGCACGAGCTGTCCTTCGGCTATGCCTCGGAGGCACTCGAGGTGCTGGACGGGAAGCACCTCCTGGCGATCAAGCACAACGATCCCGCCGGCCTGGAGAAGATGATCGAGGAAGATCCGTCCGAAGTGGTGCGTATCGCGCTGCGCAGCTACGGGAACATGTCCGTCGCCCGGCTCATGGAGAAGCTGATCCCCTCCATCCTGCCCGAAGCCGGATGGAAGAAGTTCTGGGAGGGCGCGCGCCGCGGCCTGAAGGAGGACGCTTCGGTGGAGATTCCCAAGAAGCGCTCCGAAAACATCGTCATGCGCAAGAAGAAGCTGGAGTACAACGACGAATGGCTGGCGCTGCTGCGCGACGAACGGGACATCGAACTCCTCTTCGACCGCTTCAAGGAGATTCTCGACCGCAAGATCGGCACCGCCTCTGACTTCGCGCGCGACCTGCTGGCCGAGCGGCTGGCCTTCATCATCAAGGGTGCACCCTCGGCGAAGCCGGAATGGAAGGCGGAAGGATTCATCTATGCCCGGCAGTTTGGCATCGAACCTGCCGGCGTCGATACCGCCCGCATGATCCACGACCTGATCGACGGCGACCTGGTCACCGTGTTCGAGCGGTTGCCCTCCAACCAGTTGCAGACCCTGCTTTCGATCTTCTTCGACCATGACCGCGAGGCCGTCATCGCCACCTTGAGGGAGGTCATCCCCGTGGTAGGCCATCCGGTCCTGAACGAAATCATGGCCTCCCTGATCGCCAACGGCGCCGAAGAGGAGGTGCGCGGCATCATGTCGACCGCCCTCGCGCGCCGGACCGCCAGCGCGCCCATGCTGCTGTGGTGCCAACGCTCCCCCGAAATGGTGGCGAAGTGGGGGTTGATCTCCAAGGGGGACCTCGCCTTCCGGATCCAGGAGGTGCTGGAGGTCGACAGCGCGGGGGCGATGCTCCGGGCCCAGAACCAGTTGCGCGAACGCTTCCAGCAGGAGGGGTGGCTGCACGACGTCATGGGGGCCATGGGTCCCCAGCAGCGGCGCGACTTCATGCGCCGCATCCACGAGGGGAACGGGTGGGAACTGCTGGACCGGAAGTCGATCATCGCCAAGATCCTACGCAAGTTCCCCGACCTGCAGGACATCATCGTTCCAACGTCTTCGGCCGCGCCGAAGAAGAAGGAGGTCCCGCTGACCTCGCACCGCAGCTACGCCGAACGGCAGCGCCAGCTCGAGCGCATCATGACGGTGGAGATCCCGGAAAACTCGAAGGAGATCGAGTTGGCGCGCAGCTATGGCGACCTGCGCGAAAACGCCGAGTTCAAGTATGCCAAGGAGCGCCAGGGGCTGCTCATGGCGCAGGCCGGGCAGCTGGCCGCCGACCTGGAAAAGGTCAAGCCGACCGACTTCGCAGGCGGGTTGTCGGACGAGGTGGTCGTGGGGTGCGGCGTCGAGCTCGCCTACGACACCGGAACGACCGAAACCTTCTTCATTCTCGGCGTATGGGACCAGAACGAGGCACTCTCCATCATCTCTTCCGAGACCCGGCTGGCCAAGGCGCTGATGGGGCGGAAGGCGGGCGAGCGCGTAGAGATCCCCGCCGGGGAATGCACGCTCCGGACCATTCTGCCGCTCTCCGGCGAAGTGCGCGCCTGGATTGCGCCGCAATAGCCTTCCAACGGGGGATGCGGGAAGGAAGAGGCCGGGCCCTGCGCGGTATGCGGGTCGCCCGAGCCCATGCCGGATGCGTATAAGGAGGTCGCATGGACCAGGGCAATGCGGACATGGAACACGACGAAGCCGGAGGGACCGGTACCGGGGCCGACAGCGAATCGACGATCGAATTGGGCCGCATCAAGGTCATGCTGGCCTCCAAGATCGGGAATTCGGCCGCGCACTACGACGACCTGAAGCCGCTCGGGAAGGGATCGTTCGGCGAGGTCCATGAAGCGCGCGATACGCTCCTGGGCCGCGACGTGGCGATCAAGTCGATCAAGCCGTCCTACCGCGACGAAGGGCAGGTGGTGGAGCGGTTCCTGAAGGAGGCGCGGGGCACCGCCCAGCTCGAGCATCCCAACATCATGCCGGTGCACGAAATGGGCGTGCACGCGGAGCTCGGCATCTACTTCACGATGAAGAAGATCGAGGGCGAGAACCTCAAGGAGATCCTCGACCGCCTTGAATCCGGCACCTCCCTCTATCTCGGGAAATACCCGCTCAACCACCTGCTTGAAATCTTCATCGCGGTCTGCAACGGGGTGGCCTTCGCCCACAGCCGCGGGGTCATCCATCGCGATCTGAAGCCCGCCAACGTGATGATCGGGGAGTTCGGCGAGGTCCTGATCCTCGATTGGGGGCTGGTGAAGAAGCTGGGCGAGGCCGAGGAAGGTTCCCACGGGATCCGGCTGGACATGGAGGAGCTCGACGGCGGCTGGCGGACCATGGACGGTGCCGTTTCGGGTACGCCCAACTACATGGCGCCCGAACAGGCCCAGGGCATGATCGATGAAATCGGCTTCCACAGCGACATCTACAGCCTGGGCGCAATCCTCTACCATATCCTCGCGCATGTGCCGCCCTTCGAAAAGGCGCCCTTGCGCAACCTGCTCGAAAACGTCAAGACCGGCCGGTTCCAGCCCCCCCGGAAGCGCAAGCCCGGGCTGAAGATCCCCCGCGAACTGGAGGCCGTCTGCCTGAAGGCGATGTCGCGCAACCCGCTCAACCGCTACCGGACGGTGGAACGGCTTGCGGCGGACGTCCGCAACTATATCGGCCACCACGACGTCAGCGCCTACAAGGCACCGCGGCATGTCCGCTTCTGGAAGGGCTGCCGGCGCAACCCCGTCAAGGCGAGCGTCGCGGCGGCGGTGCTGGCGGCGCTGGGCATCGGCTATGCGACGCAGCGCGCGATGGCGTTCGGCATCTACCGCAACATGCTGGCCCAGGCCTCCGAAATCCGCGGGGAGGCGGAAGCCAGGGTGGCCGAGGCCAAGGGAGCGTACGAGGCGCTGGAACGGCTGCGCAGCCAGACGACGCTGCGCGACAAGTCGGAGGAGGAGCTGGCGCTGGAAGAGCGCCTGGAGAGCCTCGCGAGGCTGATCGACCGCCGGTTCACCCTGGCGGCCAGCTACTTCGAGCGGATGCCCCAGGAATACCGGCTGGCGCGCAAGGTCCGGGATGGATTCGCGGAGATCATGCGGCAACGGATCGAATTCGCGCTCCACTGCGGCCAGTACGAGACCGCCCGGCAGTGGTATGAAACGGTCATCGACTACTACAAGGCGCTCCGGCTCGATCCCTCTCCGGAATCGGCGGCCTACCTCGCAGGGGTGCGCAACCGCATCATTGGCGACGGACGGCTGCGGATCACCTGCGACGGCGGGATCGACGAGGTGGTCGTATGGCCGCTGCTCGAAGATGGACCACGGATCGTCCTCGGCGATGCGGTTGAACGCAGCCGCGAGTTGCCGCTCGACCTGCCGGCCATCCGCAAGGGATCGTATCTCGTAATGGCCACCCGGTCGGATGGCGGGTTCCAGTCCTATCCGGTGCTGGTCGGCCATGGCGAGGAGCGGACCCTCGACCTGCAGCTTCCGCCTTCGCAACCGGAGGGGATGGTGTACGTCCCGGGCGGGCCGTTCATCTGCGGCGGGGTGGAGTCCCGCTTCTACCGCCGCCATGCGGCCGAGCTGCCCGCCTTCTTCATCCGGCAGCATGAGGTGACGGTGGCCGAATATCTGGAGTTCTGGAAAGGAGTCGACGATCCCGGGAACAGGGAGGCCTTCATGGCCCGCATCCAGTACGACCAGCGCGACCGCCGGTTCCACGACCTGTGGGATGCCGACGGCAACCTGCTCGATGCGCGGATCGGCGAAACCTTCCCGATCGTCGGGATCACGCTGGATGCCGCCAGGGCATTCTGCGACTGGAAAGGGCTCCAGCTGGGCGCCACCATCCGCCTGCCGACGGCCGACGAGTGGGAAAAGGCGGCGCGCGGCGTCGACGGTCGCACCTATCCCTGGGGCAACGGCTACGACGACACGGCCAACCTGGCCCTGACGAAGCACAACCAGAAGGGGAAGGAAAAGTATTCGCTGTTCGCCCCGCCCGGCAGCTTCAAGCGCGACGTTTCCGTCTTCAACGCCTACGACATGGGCGGCAATGTGCGGGAGATGACCTCGACGCCGCTGCCTGGAAGCGAAAGCTTCTTCCAGCTCAAGGGGGGGAGCGCCTCGACGCCGGCCACCTTCCTGCCCTGCTGCTATGCCTCCGACACCCCGGTCGCCCCGAGCGATGTCGGCTTCCGCTATGTCATGGAGATTCCCCGATGACGCGGGTGCCCGCCTCCTCGCCCCGTGCCGCGCAGGCCCTCGGCCTGGTCGAATCGCTGCAGGCCCGGTTTGTCGGCGCCCTGGAAACCCTGGGCGGGAAACCGTTCGGTCTCGTGGAGTGGTGGCGCGACGACGGACGGCATGGCGGAGGCTGCCGCTACGGCATCGGGGAGAGCGACCTGCTGGCCCGCGCATCGGTCAATGTTTCGCAGGTCCACTATGACGACGAGCCGGAACGCCGGCTGGCCTCCGCTTCGGCCATCTCCACCATCGTGCATCCTTCGCATCCCCGGGCCCCGTCCGTCCATATCCACGTCAGCTGGACGGAGCAGAAGGAGGGCCACGGCTACTGGCGCATCATGGCCGACCTGAATCCGTCGCTACCCGATCCCGGGCAGACGGCCGCCTTCGTTGCAGCCCTGCGGCGTGCGGCACCCGCGCAGTTCGACGAGGCTGCGGCCCAGGGCGACCGCTACTTCTTCATCCCCGTCCTCGGACGGCACCGGGGCGTCGCCCATTTCTACCTGGAAAACTTCCATTCGGGCGATTTTCCGGACGACCTTGACCTGGCCCGCAGGGTGGGGGAGGCGGCGATCGACGCCTACATCGCCCTGCTGGCCGGAGCCGTGCGCGGGGCGGCCCCTCCCACGGAGGCGGAGAGGGCGGCGCAGCTCGCCTACCACACGCTCTACTTCTTCCAGGTGCTGACGCTGGACCGCGGCACCACGATGGGCCTGCTGGTCCACGACCAGAACGACGTGGGGGTGCTTGGGTCGCTGCCGCCCCGCATCGACAAGAACCTCCTGGCCTCGTGGCGGTCCCGCATGCCGGAGCCGCAGGACCGGCTGCTCGACCGGCTGCTCGCCACGCTGCCGAATTCCGGCACCTGCGGCATCGACGATCCCCTAAAGCAGCAGCTTGCCGAGGCGGTCCGGCTCCACTACCGGCAGTTTCCGGCGGCGCTCGACCTGCAGGCCTCGGGCAACTCGGTTCCGCCCACCGTCGACAACCACCGCTAGGCCGCACCACCCGGCGGCAGGGGATTCCGGCGCGTTTCAAACTTGGCATCCTCGCCCGAGCCTCTATGTTTGACGGCCAAGCAACGGGAAGGAGTCCGCCAAGATGATGGAGAAGGAAGTCTTTGCAGGCATCACCTGGGGCCAGGTCCTCGTGCTGCTCGGCTGGGTGCTGGGTACGATGCTGCTCGGGAAGCTTGTGCAGGTCGTGCTCGGCAACATCGGCAAGCAGAAGCGGGTCGAGGGAAAGCCCATCGTGCAGGTGGTGCTGAAGGCCCTCGCCAAGCCGGTTCCCTTCCTGTTCTTCACGGTGGGCCTGCGGCAGGGCATGCGCGTGTTCGCCTTCGACCCGGCGGTGGCCGGCATCGTGTACGACGCCTTCGCCGTGCTCTACACCATCGCCGCCGCGTTCTTCGTCTATTCGCTGGTCGACGTGGTCGACTACGGCATCGCGCATGTCGCCTCCCGCACGCAGACGAAGATGGACGACATGCTGGCCCCCATGGTGCGCAAGAGCCTGCGCGTCGTCATCGTCATCCTCGCGCTGGTGCAGGTGGCGCAGATCCTGAGCGACAAGCCGATCACCTCGATCATTGCCGGCCTCGGCGTCGGCGGCCTGGCCGTTGCGCTGGCGGCGCAGGAGACCATCAAGAACTTCTTCGGTTCGCTGGTCATCTTCGCCGACAAGCCGTTCGAGCTGGGCGACCGCATCGTGGTCGGCGGGCACGACGGCTCGGTGGAGGAGGTGGGGTTCCGCTCGACACGCATCCGCACGCTCGACGGCCACCTGGTCACGGTCCCCAACGGGGAGCTGGCCAACCTGATGATCCAGAACATCGGCAAGCGGCCCTACATCAAGCGCGTCATGAACGTGGCGATCACCTACGACACGCCCCCCGACAAGGTGCGCCGGGCCGTCGACATTCTCAAGGAGCTGCTCGACAACCACGAGGGGATGCATGCCGACTTCCCCCCGCGGGTATTCTTCAGCGATTTCAACGACAGCTCCCTGAACATCCTGGCCATCTACTGGTACCACCCGCCGGAGTACTGGAAGTATCTGGAGCATGCCGAGGCGCTCAACATGGAACTGCTGCGCCGCTACAACGAGGCGGGCATCGAATTCGCCTTCCCGACCCGGACGCTCCACGTGAAGAACCTCGGCGGGAGCGCAGACTGAGCCCCGCAACCCTGCGCGGGGCTCCTCCGGGATTGGCATGCCGGGGCGGCGAAGGTATAAGGATCGTTTTCAAAGGAGAGACGGATGAGCAGCAAGGAACTGGAAGAGGGATTGGAGCTTGCGCTGGACTGGAACAAGCTGGAGAAGGCCGTGGCCGGCACCAAGGGGATCATTCCCGTGGCGGTGCAGAACGCCGATACCCGGGAGGTGGTCCTGGTGGCCTACATCAACCAGCTGGCCTTCGAGGAGTCGATCAGGCGCCGCATGCTGGTGCTCTGGAGCAGCTCCCGGCAGGAGCTTTGGGTGAAGGGGCTGACTTCGGGCGAAACCTTCGAGCTGCTGGAGGCCTACGTCAACTGCGAGCAGAACTCGCTGCTTTTCATCGTGCGTCCCAACCGCGGCGGCATCTGCCATACCAAAAACAGGAAGGGCGAACCCCGCAACTGCTACTACCGGCGGATCAACCTCGACACGATGGCGCTCGAGAACATCGACGAATAACCGGGCGGCCATCATGAAGACGACGATCAACGAGCTGATGCAGCGGAGCGGCGTGAAGTTCGGCACCAGCGGGGCGCGCGGACTGGCCGACGCCATGACCGCCCCGGTATGCCACGCCTATGCCAAGGGCTTCCTCCAGTATCTCGAAGCGGACGGGCAGCTCAAGCGTCGGGGTGAGCCGGTGGCCATCGCCGGAGACCTGCGGCCCAGCACCGGGCGCATCATGGGAGCCGTGGCCAGGGCCGCGACCGACCTGGGCTACGCGCCAGTCAACTGCGGCCGCATTCCGTCGCCCGCCGTCGCCCTCCATGGGCTGGAGCGCGGCTGTCCGGCGATCATGGTCACCGGCAGCCACATCCCTGCCGACCGCAACGGCATCAAGTTCAACAAGTGCACCGGGGAGATCCTGAAATACGACGAGGAGCAGATCCGCCAGCAGGTGGTCGAACTCGACGAGGCGCTTCCCGGCGGCAGAGGGCTGGATCTGCCGGAAGAGGAGATCGACGCGCGGATCGACTACGTGAACCGCTACCTGCGGACCTTTCCCGAAGGGTGCCTCAGGGGGAAGAAGATCGGCATCTACCAGCACTCGGCCGTCGGGCGCGATGTGCTGATCGAGATCTTCTCCGGCCTAGGTGCCGACGTGACGCCGCTGGGCTTCTCCTCAACCTTTGTCCCGGTCGACACCGAGGCCATCCGCGAAGAGGATGTCGTGCTGGCCCGGGAATGGGCGGCAGAAAACGGATTCGATGCGATCATTTCGACCGACGGCGACAGCGACCGGCCGCTCATCAGCGATGAAAACGGCGAGTGGCTCCGCGGCGACGTGGCGGGCATCCTGGCCGCCCGCTATCTCGGGGCGGATTCGGTCAGCACGCCGGTAAGCTGCAATACCGCCCTCGAGAAGTGCGGCTGGTTCGGCGACATACGCCGCACGAAGATCGGTTCCCCCTTCGTGGTGGCCTCCATGATCGATGCGGCGTTCGCCGGCTGCCAGGGCGTGGTGGGCTACGAGGCCAACGGCGGCTTCCTGACCAACTCCGATTTCGAGATCGGCGGAAAGACGCTGCGTGCGCTGCCAACGCGCGACGCGGTGCTGCCGATCCTCTCGATCCTGCTGCTGTCGATCCGGGAGCGGAAACCCGTATCCGGCCTGCTCGCCGGGCTGCCGCAGCGGTTCACCGCCAGCGGGCGCATCCAGGATTTTCCGACCGAAGAGAGCCGCAAGATCATCGAGCGGTTCGACGACGCCAAAGCCATCGAGTCCGTATTCGGCGAAACCTTCGGTCCGGTGGAATCCATCGACACTACCGACGGGCTGCGCGTGGTGTTCAGAAGCCAGGAAGTACTGCACATGCGCCCCTCCGGCAACGCCCCCGAATTCCGCTGCTACAACGAGGCCGGGAGCGAGGAGCGGGTGCAGGCCATGCAACGCATTGCCATGGAAATCCTGCTGAAGCTCAAGGGCTAGCATCACGGCTTGACCGGACTGAACAGATCCGGCCACGACAGGCACTTGATGCTCGACGCCAGCATGCCTTCCTTCGTATGTTAACGTTATGAGTGCCCGTTTCCCTTGGCCTGCGTTGCCTGTCCGTCCCTGGAGATCGCTCTGTTTCCGCTTGGTCGCCGTGGGGGCTATCTGCCTGCCTGCCGGCGCCGTGGAGTACCATGTCTCGGCCCTTTCGGGTAGCGATCTCGGATCCGGCAGTGCGGCCGATCCCTTCGAAACAATCCAGAAGGCCGCCGGAGCAATGGTTCCCGGCGACGTCTGCATCATCCACGAGGGGAGCTATGGCGAAGAGGTGACGCCGGCGCGCGACGGGGTCGTCTTCCGGTCGGCGCCGGGCGAGACGGTGGTGGTTTCGGGCTTTGAGCGGGTGACGGGCTGGACCCTCTACAGTGGCGACATCTACCAGGCCAGCCTTGGCTTCAGCGATCTGGGGGACCGGAACCAGGTGCTCTACGACGGACAAATGATGAATCTGGCCCGCTGGCCCAACAAGACGAACTTCAACCCATTCGATCTCGAGGCCCCGGTGGCATGGGGAACCACCTCGTCGGTCTCCGTCGCGGGCCTCCCCGCATGGAACTGGGGCAACGGGGGCGTGGTCTGGTTCCTAGGGAAGAGCCGTTGGACCTCGTGGCGGGTCCCGGCCACCGGCGCGGTGGCGGGAACCGTCTACTTCAACACGCTCCCTGCCGCATGGGACTATGCAGGGCAGCATAGTCCCGCCAACGGCGGCGAGGTGATCCTGATGAACCTCCTCGAGGCGCTGGACAGCGAGGGGGAGTGGTATATCAATCGCGCCACCGACAAGGTCTACTTCGATGTGCCGGGCGCGGGAGATCCGGACAGCGCCCCGCATCCCGTGCTGGTCCGGGCGCGCACGCGGGTGTTCAACCTGTCCGGCAGGACGGGCGTCGTCCTCAGCGGATTGCAGATCGAAGGAGGAACGGTCGACCTCAAGGGCGCCAACGGATGCGTGGTGAAGAACTGCCGCATCTACTTCGGCAACCACACCATTGCCTCCACCAGCTCCTTCCAGGTCAACGATGCCAGCATCGATATGAACGACAGCACGTTCGACTGCCGCATCTGGCGCAACGACATCCAGTGGGGGGCCGGAAACGGAATCATCCTGAAGGGAACCGGCAACCGCATCGACAACAACCACATCGGGAATTTCAACTACATCGGCAGCTATGCCACGGCGCTCTCCTTCCGGGGGGGCGCAAACCAGGTTACCCGGAACGAGATCTTCAATGCCGGCCGCGATGCCATCAACGGGGGCGGGAGCGCCAGCGACCTGGGCTACAACGATATCCACCACTCCAACATGATCAACGACGACTGCGGCGGCATCTACACCTGCTGCGGCAACTCCTACAATTTCACGCGGATCCACCACAACTGGTTCCACGATATCTCCTCCCGCGATACGCCGGGCCTTGTCAACAGCTACAAGGGCGCCGGAGTCTATCTGGACAATACGAGCAGGGAGGTCATCGTGGATCACAACGCGATGTGGAACCTGGAGTGGTCGTGCATCCAATTCAACTGGGCGGGCGAGGATCTGCTGCTCTACAACAACACCTTGTGGAGCGGCGGCGCCCATGGCCGGTCGATCGGCTGGTGGCAGAACGGATATTCCATCAGCAACGTCCCGCTCTGGAACACCTTGGCCAACGACGCCCAATTCGTCTCCACCGACCTGCAGAACAACATCCTGTATGCCATGGGTACCGATCCGTTCGAGGATCTGGACGGAACGAACTTCATGCCCGGGGCAGGTACCGCGCCGATCGATGCCGGGCGGCTGATCCCGCCCTTCACGGATGGCTTCGCCGGAGCCGCCCCGGATGCGGGGGCCTATGAGCGTGGCGGGGCCTACTGGATTCCCGGTCCCGACTGGGTGGTCGGCCAGGCCGTGACCGACGAGCAGTACCGGCCTCTGCTCGGGTTGTTCGTCTCCCTGGGTGCGGGAACGCTGGAAATCGAGGATCTCAGCCCGTTCGCCGACTACCGGATCGAGGTCTCGACCAATCTGATGTCCGGATGGACGCCGGTCCACGGCTTTGCGGCCCCCTTCGATGGAACCTATACCTATGCCGACGGGAGCCGGGCCGAACAGGAAATCTTCTACCGCGTGGTGGAACAGCTCCCCACCGATCCGCCGGTCGGCGGCTGGCCGCTGGTGCCGCTGTTCGACCTGGACTTCACGGCGGGCGAAGGGTTTGCCGATGGACAGGATATCAACGGCGTACTGGGGATAAGCGCCCAATCCACATGGGATGCCGGAGGCACGTCCGGCGATGGGTATGCAACCTCCACGGGACAGTGGCAGCGAGCGAAGAAGGGCTCGGGATTCGCGCTGGAGGTGGGGGACTCGGTGGCGATCGAAACCACGCTGCGACTGGTCGATGCGGACGGCACCTGGTCGGACGCCGACAATTTCAAGATCGGTTTTGCGGAGGTCGGCGTGCATTCCGGCGCCGATACGCCCTCCATCGGCTCCACCATCCACACCCTGGCGGACGGCGGCTACTGGTTCGGAGGGGATGCGGCGGCAAACCGACTATACGTCGCGGCGGCGGATGCAGGGGACTGGATCCGCTTCACCCAGACCATCACCCGCAGCGCGACCGCCAACACCTTCTCCGGCAGGATCTCGGCCACGAACCTGACGGATGGCGTCGACCTGGGTGCGACGGAGGCGTCGTGGACGCAGTCCTCGGCCGACGGTTCCTGGGGCGGCAGCATGGCGGCGAGCTTCCGTACATGGGGAAACACCCGGGCGACGGCCCTGCAGATCGACCGATGGACCGTCAGGATTCCGGACGCAAGTCCCTAGCCCGGACGTATCGGATGGCCGGAAGGCCACCCTCTCTCCCGACGGCGCGCACTATTGGGTCCATGATCGCGGCAACCCTTGCGACTGCGCATTATCTCGAACCTTTGCTTTAATTTTGCGGGTATACAGTGTATTGCGTGGGGCTGTTTTAACCGCGAGATTCAGCATGGCCGTTGTACCCGACAGGCAAACATTCTTGGAACAGGCGAAAAAGGGCAACCTTGTGCCGGTGTGGAAGGAGATCCTCGCCGACCAGGAGACGCCGGTTTCGGCCTACGAGCGCATCCGCACCTATCTGCGCCAGCGCGAACACGCCTCGCACACCTACCTGCTGGAAAGCGTGGAGGGGGGCGAGAAGATCGGGCGCTACTCCTTCATCGGGGGCACCCCGCGCACCATCCTTCGCGCCTATGGACGGCGCGTCGAAATCTCCAGCAACGGCGATGCGCCGCAGGTGGTCGAGGATATCGATCCGCTCGAGGCCCTGCGCCTCCACATGCAGCAGTTCACCCCGGTATTCGACGACCCGTCCCTGCCCAGGTTTGTCGGCGGGGCGGTCGGATTCCTCGGCTACGACGTGGTGTCGGTCTTCGAGCCCCGCGTGCCGGTGATCCCGAACGACGAGATCGGCAACCCCGACATGGTGTTCATGGTGACCGACGGCCTGGTGGTGTTCGACCGCGTCAAGCATACCCTCAAGGTGGTCGCCAACGCCCACATCGACGGCGATCCCGATGCGGCCTACGACAAGGCCCTGCTCCAGATCGACCAGCTTTGCGAAGCGCTCCGCACGCCGGTCGATCGCGTCCTCATCGATACCCACGATGCCGTGGAACCGATCGAACCGGTATCCAATACGACCCGCGAGGAGTTCTCCGGAATGGTGGAAAGGGCGAAGGAGTACATCCGGGCCGGCGACGTCATCCAGGTGGTCCTTTCCCAGCGGTTCGAGGTCGACAACGAGGCCGATTCGCTCGATGTCTACCGCGCGTTGCGCTCCATCAACCCTTCGCCCTACATGTTCTGCCTCGACATGGGCGGCAGCTCCATCGTCGGGACCTCGCCGGAAATCCATGTGCGTTGCGAAGACAAGCGGGTCGAGGTGCGCCCCATCGCCGGAACCCGGCCGCGCGGCCGGACGCAGGAGGAGGACCTGGCGCTGGAAGCCGAACTGCTCGCCGATCCCAAGGAGCGTGCCGAGCACATCATGCTGGTGGACCTTGGTCGCAACGACATCGGTCGCGTGTGCGGTTTCCAGAGCGTGGCGGTTCCCGACCTGATGGTCATCGAGCGCTACAGCCATGTCATGCACATCGTGTCCGACGTCACGGGACGGCTGGCC
>QKAU01000044.1 GCA_003246265.1 Kiritimatiellales bacterium
CAGCGCCAACGTGAGATGCCAGGTCCGCAAGCAGATGAACATGGACGATAGGACGAGTTAATGCAGGGGAGGGGCTCGCGTCCCTCCCCTAATGCATTCCATGCCGGAGCGAAAGGGGACTCGGGATTATGGGCATGGTGGATCGGGCCAACAGGATGTTCAACCATGAGGGGGCGCGGACGCTGTGGCTGCGCATCCGGATACCGGTTGGAATACTTTTCGTTTGCCTGCTTTGCACGCAGGTGCGGCTGGAATATTTCGGACATGCCTTGGCGGTTTCCCTGTTCGGGGAAGCCATCCAGCTCTGGTGTTTTGCCGCGCTGAACAAGGGGCGTTCAGTGGCCAGCCAAGGGCCGTATGCGCTGGTCCGCAACCCGATGTATTTGGGACGCTACTTCATTATCGTGGGGTTCCTCGTGCTTCTGGGCGAATTGGGACTTTGGCTGCTGGTTCCCTACACCGTGTTCTACTGGTTCTACATGCGCAACCGCGTAGCCCGCGAAGAGGAATATCTGGCGAAGGTGCTGGGCCTGGAATACGCCGCCTATTGCCGGCGGGTCCACCGCTTCCTGCCGTCCACCAGGGGGTTGGCTGCCGGAGCGCTCCTTTTTTGGGACTGGGCGTTGTTCAGGCGAAACCATGGATGGAGCAATGCCATGGGCCTGCTGGCGGTGTACGCCGTGTTCCATCTTGTCGGCCGCATGGTGGGGTGATCTATGGAATCGGACGAACAAATTCCTCCCAGGGTGCAGAAAAGGATAGGTGGCATGCGGGTGGGATTTCAGGAAGCCGCATCAATCGCGTGGATCAATCGGGGCAAGTGGCGTAGCGCGGATATCATCCGCATAGAGGTGGATGGGCGCAACCTTTCGGTCAAGAGCTTCGCGGCCCGCCACATGCTTGTCCGCACGACCATTGGCCGTTTCCTCACCGGACGCGAGGTTCGTGCATTGCGCCGGTTGGCGGGGCTTCCCGGCATTCCCTCGGGTGTTCACCGGCTTTCCCCGACACGTTGGCAATGGATTGGTTGGCCGGGGAGAGTCTTGCGGAATTGATTCGCCGGGGCGTCCACTTGCCCATGGGTTTTTTCAGGGGGATGGAGTGCCGCATAGGTTGCCTGCATCGGGAGGGGTTCGTCCATCTCGATTTGCGGAATCTGGGCAACACGATTCGGGATGCGGGCGGCATGCCCTGCTTCATCGATTTCCAGAGTGGGCTGTGCACCCGATACCTTCCGGAAGGGGTGGGGAAGATGATGCGGGCTGTCGATAATTCCGGCGTGTACAAGGCGTGGCTCCGGTTGTGCCGGAATGGGGCGGCGGCCCCGCAGGCGGCATGTGCACATCGCATCGGAAGGCGACGGAAACTTTGGGTGTTCCAAGGGTATTGGTTGGAGAAACAACTGCGGCGTGCTAGATTAAAGGTGCCGGGAAGGGAATAGGAATTGGCTTAACTTGCCTACCCTCCCCATGCTGGGCAGGACTCTGACGTACGGGAAGGCGGATCCTGGATGTCCTGCGCTTCCCTTGACGAATTGCCGAAAGACAGGATGGGTCCAACCGAGTGGAGGATGGGCCTTGAGGAATGGAGGGGGAGACCAAATGAGGCGGATTTTCTTGTCGGTCACAGCCGTGTTCCTGGTGTCGGTGGCGGGCGCAGAGGTGGAATCGATGGGTCGGCCGAAGATCGGGCTGGTGCTGGGCGGTGGCGGGGCGCTGGGGATTTCCCATGTCGGCGTGCTTCGGGTGCTCGAGGAGCAGCATGTGCCGATCGACTACATCTGCGGCACGAGCATGGGCGCGATCATTGCCGGACTCTATGCCAGCGGCATGTCGCCGGACGAGATCGAGGCCTTTCTGATGGGATTGGACTGGAACGAGGTGATGAGCGACGAGACGCCGCGAAGCGAGCTCTACTACCGCCGCAAGCTGGAGGACCAGCGCTATCTGGTGACACTGGGCGTGGGTTTGGAAGGACTGAAGTTGGGAACCGGTCTTGCCGCCGGCCAGAAGTTCAACAACCTGCTCCAGCTCCAGGTGCAACGCTCCGCCGCCATCACCGATTTCAACCACCTGCCGATCCCCTACCGCGCCGTTGCAACCGACCTGCAGTCCGGCGATGCCTATGTCATCGACCATGGCAACCTGGCTCGGGCGATGCGCGCCAGCATGGCCGTGCCCGGAGTCTTCACGGCGGTCGATATAGACGGTCATATCCTCATCGATGGCGGGATAGTCAACAACTTGCCGGTCGACGTGGCCAGGGCGATGGGAGCCGATATCGTCATCGCCGTCGATGTGGGATCGGCATCCGACAAGGTGGATCCCGCCAAGCTAAAGAACATGGTTGGGATACTGGGCCGCACATACGCCATCGCCCAGCGGCCCGAACAGGTTGCGCAGTACAAGCAGGCGGATATCGGCCTGCAGCCCGATCTGGAAGGGTTTTCGGCTTCACAGTTCTCACGGGTGGCCGAGCTGGTGCCGCGGGGCGAGGCGGCTGCACGAGCGAAGATTTCCGAGTTTAGGAAACTCGGTGTGGATACCGGGGCGTACGAGACCTACCTCGCACACCAGCGGCGGGCCGTACCCAAAGCCGTGCGCATCGAATCCATCGAGGTTGCCGGCAACCACCGTGTCAGCGAGCAGAACATACGGGGGCGCATCTGGAGCAGGCCGGAAACCTTGTTCGACCCCAAGATGATGCAACACGACCTTATGCGCATCTACGGCATCGGCGAATTCGAGCAGGTGCTCTACCAGTTGGACCAGGCCGGAAAAGACACCGGCACGCTCCGCTATGACGTGACGGAAGACCCCGCCGGACCGCTCTACTTGTCGGTCGGCCTAAACCTGCGCAGCGATTTCCAGAACGATACCGATTGGAACCTCCTGCTGAACCTGACCCGGCGAAGCATCAACCGGTTCGGCGCGGAATGGCGCAACGAAGCGATATTGGGCAGCACGCAAGGCTTGCTCTCCGAGTTCTACCAGCCGATGGACCACGGCGGGATCTTTTTCGTCGCGCCGACGGTGGAGTATCGCTCGGAGCTCCAGGATCTTTACGACGGCAAGAACCACATTGCCGAGTACGACGTGGCGCAAACCGAGGCCCGGTTCGATTTCGGACTCCAGCTGCGCCGCTATGCCGAACTCCGGGTCGGCCCGGTATGGGGCAACGGCACAGGGGACGTCGAAACGGGCCTCGCCGGCTTGCCGTCGTTCGACGACGACTACATCGGTCCGGAGTTCAAGCTGGTCGTTGATTTGAAGGATCGCACCTATTTTGCCCGCGAAGGCTACTATTTTTCGGCCAAGGGGATCTTCCCTGAAAAGGATTGGGGCGGCGATGTTTCGTTCGACCGGCTGGCGGTTGATTTTTC
>QKAU01000036.1 GCA_003246265.1 Kiritimatiellales bacterium
GCCGCCTTCGGGAATATTCTCGGCTCAATGCTTTCGCTGGCGATTCCGCCCAGCGCACAATCCACCCTCTTCGGGTTCCCGGGCTGGCGGGTGCTCTTTTTCGCCGGCATCATTCCGGCAGCCATTCTGGCCCCGCTGATGGGCATCCTGCTGAAAGAGCCTGAACCGTGGCGTAAAATGAAAGAGGAGATCGCCGCCGGGAAAACCAAAGCCGCCGGTTCGCCGATTGAGCTGTTTAAACACCCCGTATGGCGAAAACGGGCACTGGTCGGCCTGTTTCTCGGACTGGCCGGAATGGTCGGACTCTGGGGAATCGGCTTCTTTTCGCCCGAACTGATTTCAACGGCGCTGGCCGATGAACCCGCCGAAACCGTCAACCGGGTGCGCGGTATGGGAACGGCACTGCAGGATATCGGCGCATTCGCCGGCATGACCGCCTTCACCGCCATCGCCGCGCGGCTGAGCCGCCGACTGGCCTTTTTTATGGCCTTCATCCTCAGCTTTTTCTGCACCGTTTTTGTCTTCCACAGCCTCGATTCCGCCACCGACGCGTACTGGATGCTGCCGCTGATGGGCTTCGCCCAGTTCAGCCTTTTTGCCGGGTATTCGATCTATTTCCCCGAACTCTTCCCCACCCGCCTGCGCGGCGTCGGCGTCGGCTTCTGCTATAACACCGTGCGCTACCTCGCCGCCCCGGCCCCCATCCTGCTCGGCTACCTCAGCACCCGGATGGAATTCCGCACCGCCGCCTGCCTCATGGCCGGTATTTACCTCATCGGCGCCGTTGCCGTATTCCGCGCGCCTGAAACCCGCAACCAGCCCCTCCCCGAAGAATAGGGAAACAGATGCAGATATCCCCCTCCGTTTACGAACACGCCGCGCGCTTTATCGGCAAAACCCCGTGGGAAGTCTCCCGCGACGGCGACCTTATTTTCCAGGCCCACGCCGCCGCCTATGAATTCTACCGCCACACGCCGGTTATGCCGGGCATCGATATTTACAACCTCGAACCCGAAGCCTACGGCGCGGTGATTGAACAGCCCGACGGACACAATATTCCCGCCATCGGAAAACACCCGCTCAGCTCCGTCGAAGAACTGCTCGAACTCCCCCCGCTCAATCCGGAATCGGACGGACGCATCGCCATGCAGATCGAAGCCGCGCGGCGGTTGCGCGCCGAATTTCCGGAAGCCGATATCCGCGTCCCCGTCAGCGGCCCCTTCTCCATCGCCAGCAATCTCGTCGGATTCGACAACCTGCTGCTCAACGCCATCACCGACCCCGAACAGACCCGCGCCGCCATGATTCACCTGGTCGAAGGCCAGGTCCGTTTTGCCCGCGCCATAAAACAGGCCGAAGTCGGCGTCGCCTTCTTCGAATCCGCCGCCTGCCCGCCAATGCTTTCGCCCGCCCTGTTCCGCGAAGTGGAGCTGCCTGCCCTCAAACAGATCATGCAGCGGATCGGCGAAGTCACCGGTCGCCCCGTACCCTGCATTATCGGCGGAAACACCGAGCCGGTCGTCGATGAAATGCTCGAAACCGGAACCGGATACCTGATCGCCCCCTTCGAAACCAATCAGGAGCTCTTCCTCAAAAAAACCGCCAACCGACCCGACGTTATGCTGCGCGCGAATATGGATCTGCGGATCATCGCGTCCGGCACACACGAACAGATTATCGCCGAATACAACCGCGTTAAAAACCTGATTGCCGGCCGCCCCAACGCCTGCATCGGAACCGGCGCCCTCCCCTTCGAAACCGACCCCGAAAACGTCCGTTTCCTGATGGAACACGCCGCAGCTTCGGAATAGCTCCGGCAACCGCACTGTTCCAAGTAATCGGCATCGATCTCCAACTGCCCCCCAGCCCCCACTTTCCAAAAAATGCCGTTCGATATCCCCCCGCCTTTGCAATACGGGCAACCGTTGTGCAACCCGGATCAATCTGCGGATCGCCGTGAACAGTCCACACTCCATCCGGTTTATTATTCCGGCTGGGATAATTACCGGTCAGCATGGAATACCGACTGGGCGCACATAGCGCCGCCGGGGAATGGGCATCACTGAAACGCATGCCGCTTTGAATCAGCCGATCCAGATTCGGCGTTGGAACAGGGGATGTTTATTCGCCGGTTCGCTGCCGATGGTAAAATGACAGATCGCCCAATCCGATATCATCGGCCATCACCAACACAATATTGGGACTGCTCTGCCGGGAGTCGGCCGCAACCGATACCATAGCCGCCGCGAAAATCAGAACCATCCACATTCCACATTTATCCATTATTGAAATCTCTCTCCGCATTGAACGGACATGTTTACGGCGCATCCGTCAACCGCAGCTCTACGGAACTTCCGGCAAAACCCCCAACCGGCAGCAGCGCATCATACGGACGCCCGTTTACGGCAACGGTCAAACTGGTTTTCGTCTGCGTAGGTTCGGCAACGATCAGGCGGTTCCCATTCAGACAGAGAATGCAGGGCGTATCGGTCTCTATCACGGTTCCGTCCGTTGTGACCAGTTGCCCCGCCGAATAGAAAACAGCCTCCGCACCGCGTTCCGCCGACTCCACCGCCTGAAGCTGATCCGTGTTGCTCAGAATCACACAATCATCCGCCGCAATGCGCGCGTCCATGTCCGATGCTTCAGTCCGGGGATAGACCGTATAGGCATATCCGGCATTTGACGGTGAAACCCCGTGATCCACCCAGATACTGAACACCTCGCCGGTAACCGGCCCGTCATCAAATGTGGAGTTAATATCCTTCCAGTCACCGGTCACCGTACCGAAATGGACCGTCGCATCCTGCAGCATCCGATACCCGATTCCATTGTGCTGCACCCACTCCCCGGTACTCAGTGTATTGGTTCCGACGGAGAGCGTCCCTGCGGATGCAACCACCGGACCGTTCAGCCATGCTTGCTGGACGGAAGTAAAGATAGGCCCCAGCGACGTGCCCCCGATCCCGGCCCCCAGGCAGACCACGGAGTCCTCTCCGAAAAACCAGGCCTTCCGGGCCGAGATCAATTTACGTTTGTAGATCATGGCGGCCACACCGTTGGTACCGTCGTTGACAACCCCGACAACATCGGATCCGCCATAATCCTTGTCATAGCCCAACGGTTTCAAACTGTGCATGCCCTGGTCGCAGGTGGAACCCGGCAGACGATGCCAATCCCACAGCCCCATGACGTTTTCATATTCCCCGCTGTCCTGATAGACATACTGAACCCCGTCGGCCAGGTGAATCCCGAGCAGGTTCTGGTTATTGGCCGTTTCGGTTCCCACCACCCGTGTGGAGCACATTTTCACAGAGCAGTACCAGTCCGGCCGGCGGTGCACCGCCATATCGGAACGCCAGAACGACTTATGGCCGATCATGGAATTGGTCGGAGCCAGCACCTGTTCATATTGGGCGATGGCAACAGGATCGATGTCGATCATATCCAGAAGCTGGCCTTTCAGTTTAGTCCCTTTCAACTCCTGGGTTTGAGGATAAATCATCCGGCCGAGGGCGCTGATATCCATCCGGCCGGCCCACAATACCCACGACTCCCCTTCCAGCATACAGTTCCGCAGGATCTCCATTCTATCCGCAACTGGCGCATACATGGTATCCCGCATATACAGTCCCTGCTCAATCATCATGGCCGACATCCCCAGCCCATAGTTACCGAACTGCTGCTGCGGCCCGTGCTGATGGAAACTCCAGTCCGGCTGGATGCCTTCGTTTGTCGTCACATAGAGTTCATTCCAAAGAACAACGGAGGCCTCATGCATCCTTGCAATATCATCTTCCAGCAGGCCGATCAGAAAGACCTTGGTTGCAAGGCTCACCTGGTTGGCCCCGGTCATATCCATGGCCGTACTGCTGAAAATTTTCCAGCGAGCCTCGGTATACATCGCCGGCGGCAGATCCTCATCCAGCAAGACAAACGTCCTCAGGAAATAGAGCGGCACACTGATTTTCCACGTGAACCAGTTTGGATTCGTGTAATCATAATCCAGCCAGTGCTGGAGTCCCCGCAGAATCGCATCCAGCAGAACCGGATCCTGATAAAATGAAGACGCCGGATCAGCATACGATTCCGCCATCGACAGCAATCTCGACAGATGCAGCGTCGTGGGCCAGCTGGCCGGATCCTGGTTTGCGTAGTCCACATCCGCCCAGGTGCCGTCCGCCAGCATCGTGTCCAGATTCCCCTGGATTTCCGCCTCCGACGGTGCAAACCGCGTATAGTAATCGATAAACTGGCTGCGGATCGTCATCATATCGATCTTCTTGTCCTGCCCCAGCAGGCGATAAAACCCGTATGGAGCAATTTCCCCTCCGTTCCAGGTATGCGCTTTCACCTCAAAAACCGTATCTTCCACCGGCTCCCAGATGCCCGACATCAGGTTTGTGCAGACCTCCAGGGAATACTGGTGATCCACGTTCATTCCCCGGGCATTCACCGTCACATTGGAAGATCCGATCCATGTAAACCCGACCGACAACGGGGCAGGAACCGCCGATATTATAAGCCCCGACAACCCGACAGATTTCCACTTCAGGTTTGAAAAAGCCCGCCCCGTGATCACCACCGCGCCATTCGTCTCCGGCACAATATCTTTCCACTCAAAAAGATTGGTCGATGCGGTGGCATCCTGCAGATATTCAGCCGCGCCCCCGGCTCCAGCTTCAACCCGCCAGGTTGAGGATATACCGGTCTGGCTTGGCAAAACGGCAATGCTGCAGGTTCCGTCAGGATCCAAACCGGAAACTGTCAGCGTAAACCCGAATTCACCAACATTCGCCACACCACCGGTACCGGCATAAATACGGTCGGCCGTAAGGTTGGTACTGATTCCGGCGACCGGAGTGCGGGCGGTTCCGGAAGCATAATTATATGAGCCGCCATAGATTTCATATTGTAGCGATATCCCCGACGATGCCCCGGTTGTATCCAGCAGACTTTTCGTGCCCGTGCCCGAAAAGTTGTTGTAGCTTTCCGGAACATCCGCATACGCATCGCCCGCCGGACCAAAGTCCACAATCGCTATCCCGGCCGGCGACTGCACAGTGAGCATCGCAACCGGCATCACCAACAGCCACATTCTTTTCATTCCCCACCCCTTAATCTTGAACACACGCGGACAGATCAACAATGCACGGAAACCACGCGCTCCCCGCAGCCCCGGCAACATCCCCTTCGGTGGCGGACAAGGCGACGGAAACGTTTGTCGCCACTCCAATGACCTTCACCACATGGATGGAGCCTGTCTCCATGGTGTCTAAATCTACACTGGCTGGGTATTGGCTCAATGGACCGTTTCAACTATCGCCAGAAATGTTCAAATATGAACTTCTGATGCCGAACCCTTGCCCGTTGCCTGAGAAACAATCCATGGAGCCGCTCCAGAATTTCCGGGTGCGCGGAGGCCACGTTGGTTCGCTCCCGAGGATCGTCGCGCAGGTTGAAGAGCTGCCCATCCGCGGGTCCCGCCGGCTCCTCCGTGGAGCAGCACACGATCCTCCAATCACCGAAGCGCACTGCCCAGCGGTTGGTTTTTGGATTCCAGATCCAGTACAGATCGCGCTTATCCAGGGAACCCGAACCGAAAAGCAAGGGGCCGAGGTCGGTGCCGTCGAGGTTTTCCGGAAGGTCCGCCCCCCAATGTCCCCAAAGTTGGGAGCCAGTCGATGATATGGATCTGTTCCTCCACCCATCTCGGTTCGGTTCGTCAGGGCCAGTTGACCAGTCCGGGCACATGGATGCCGCCTTCCCAGACATCCACCTTCTTGCCGCGCATCGGAAGCGCCTGGTTGAAATCGGTCAGCTTCAGGTCGTCCGGATAGGTGTTGCCCTCCCAGCTGCCCTGCGGACCGTTGTCCGACGAGAAGAGGATCAGCGTATCGCACCGCAACCCGGCCGTTCAAAGATATTTACTTTCGTCCGTATTTGAACAGACTGCCCCCATGAACCAATACCGGATCCCCAACCTCGACAAGGCGTGCGCGGTGATGTCGCTGGTCGCCGACACGCCCGGCGGACTGAAGCTCAAGGAGTTCTCGCACATCCTGGAAATCCCCCGCACGACGGCGCTGCGCATCGCGCAGACCCTGCTGCGCGCCGGCTTCCTGGACGAAACCGAGGAGGGCCGCTACACCCTGGGCACCACCCTCGTGCAGATCGGCGTCAAGGCGCTCGACAACCTCGACATCCGCGGCTTTGCCCGGCCTGTCCTGCGGGCCCTGGCGGAGGAGACGGGCGAGTCCTGCCATCTTGCCGTGCTGAATGGCGACAAGTCGATGCTCGTCGAAGTCGCCGACAGCCCCCGGCCGGTGAGGATTGCCGCGCGGCCCGGTACGCTGGTCGACCTCCACTGCTCCTCGACCGGAAAGGTGTTCCTGGCCTTCAGCGTCGACGAGCCGGCACGGTTCTGCGCCAGCCTGGATCTTTCGCCCCACACCGCGAACACCGACACCACCGTGCAGCAGGTCCTGAAAAGCATCGCTGAAACCCGGAAGCAGGGATACGCGCTCGACAACGAGGAGTACGTGGCCGGCGTCCGCTGCATCGCCGCCCCGGTGGTCAACGCCTTTGGTAAAACCGTCGCCGCCATCGGCGCAACGGCCTCGACGGCCACCTTGACCAAGGCGAAGGTGCCGCGGATGGCGGAACGGGTCGTGCGGGCCGCCCGCGAGGTGACGGCCCAGCTGGGCCACGCCAAATGAACCGCGGCTAGTTGCCCAGCTTCGACAACCATTCTTCGGTGAGGTACCGGGCCTGGTTGGATTGCTTCGCGAGGATCTCGCCGTCGTGCTTTACCAGTACGATGTAGCCGTCGAAAATATCGCCGGAAGAGGAGCTCTTGGTCCCCCCCGACTTGCCGGATGTGGCCGTCTTGGTTTCGGTGCAGGTCAGCGGCCTGGACTCGACCTGATGCATCGTCCGCTTTTGCGGGCCGATGGACAGTGTGGTCTTGCCCTTTTCGCCCACGACCGGATCGCCCTTCGCCCCATCGCCCTCCACGGGGCGCTTGATGAAGTACCACTCCACATCGAACTCGCCTTCCTGCTTGGAGGTGTTCGACACCTGGATGGAGATCGCGTAGACGGCGGTTTCGGTGCTCGTCTTCGTACTGCTGTTCTTGTCCTCCTTCTTGTCGGAGGTCCGATCCTTCTTGATATCGCCCTTGACCACCAGGCCCACCCCGGCACCATGGGCCACCCCTGACAACACAGCCAACAGCACCGCGACCGCCACGCCCCTGCCAACCCCGGATTTGTTCATTGCACACCCCTTCGATTCCATGCCGCACCGTTGCCCGCCGGCATTCCAGAGCCGACCCGGCATGATCAGGATACGCACCGGCCTGCCCAAAGCAATCCGAATCAGACCGCGTCCAGTGGATTGACTCCACGTGAAGCGCGCGTATCCGTCTGCCGGGGGCGGAGACAACACGCTTTCAGGCTCCGCGGCGGTACCGCGCAACGGTCTCGAACAGGGCCAGCAGGTTTTCGGGGGGTGTCCGGGCCTGGACGTTGTGCACGGAGCAGAAGACGAAGCCGCCGCCTGGAGCCAGCGTTTCGATCTGCCGGGACACCTCGTCGCGCACCTCGTCCGGCGTGCCGAACGGAAGGGTCTTCTGCGTATCCACCCCGCCGCCCCAGAAGGTCAGACGCTCCCCGTACCGCTGCTTCAGGAGGGCCGGATCCATGCCGTGCGCCACAAACTGGACCGGGTTGAGGATGTCGAACTCCGCCTCGACGATCAGGTCCAGCAGCGGGACGATGCTCCCGCAGCAATGCATGAAGGTCTTCCACCCGGTGTTTTCGTGTATCCAGCCGTTGACCTTCTTCTGGTAGGGCAGGAACAGTTCCCGGTACTGCGCCGGCGAGCAGAACGGGCCATGCTGCGTGCCGAAGTCGGTCCCGTTGGTCTGGATGACCGAGATGCGGTCGCCCACCGCCTCATGGAGCCGGGCCAGGTTTTCGACCGCAATCTCGGCCTGCCGCTCGAACACGGCCTTGATGTAGCCGGGGCGCTCGACCAGGCTGACATACCACTCTTCGATGTCGCGGATGCCCCGGGGATCCCGGAGGAAGGTGGCGGGCACGAGGGCGATATCCCCGAAGGTCAGTCCTCCGAAGGTACAGAAAAGGGCGCGGTCCGTCCCTTCCGAGAGTCTTGCGGCCCGTTCGGCATAGACCGCAAGCTCGGCGTCGGCCACGGGGCCAAACTCCTCCAGGTTGTCGGCGGGGTCGAGCTGTTCTTCGACGAGCGGAGCCTGTCGAATGATCGCATCGAAGAAGTAGCCGCCTTCGGGCATGCGGGCGCAGGGTCCGGCCGTCCGGTCGTCTTCCGGATACTGCAGCAGGTCGCCATTCGATGCGCATTCCACGTTGAATGCGCCCGGAACCAGCAGCGGCGTCCCGTCGTGGAAGATCCACTCCTTGAACCGGTCCGCCGGGAAGCCGAACATGGTGCCCGTGCCATGGAGGGACACGGTGTCGATGCCCAGCAGGTCGCGCAGGTCATCCTTGATCTCGCCGAGCATCTGGTAGGGCTCGACCACCTTGACCGGCGTTCCGGGCGCATCGAGCCCGAAGTGCTGCCTCAATTGGTAGACCACGCTCGCGTGGATACCCGTCTGGAACCCGCCGCCGAAGTCGACCGCCAACCGGTCCGGCTCCCGATGGCTGCAGGTGGCCCCTATCCGTTCCCGTCCCGTCATCGCATCCCCCTGGTTCTGTCCATGTACGCATCGCCACCGGCTGAGCCCCACCCCCTCGGCCTCCGCGACGATTCCATGGCAATAGGGATCCATTGTAGCGTGCACCGGACGCCACCGCAACCCTCGCGCATCCCTGATTCCGCCCATCCATCCCGGTCCGCGGCGACGGCATTCGGCTCTCCGCCGCCTATTCCCGAAAATGCCATTGCATATCATGCGGGCAATCCTCTTTATTGGTTGCATGCCGTTGCATCGCGACATCCCGCAGGTTGCCCTTCTGGTGACGACCTCGAACGACTGGGGACGGCGCATCATCAAAGGGATCCTTTCCTACGCCAACGAAGTGGGCCCTTGGCATATCTGGGTGAAGTCGGACGAAAGCGGCCCGGCGCGCGAGCTGCCCGGGGATTGGCATGGCGATGGCGTCATCGCCCGCGTCGCCTCCCCTGCGCTGGCGGCGGACATCCAGGCCTCGGGGCTGCCCGTGGTGAACGTGGCCGACTTCCCCATCGAGGGTTTTTCCGCCCCGTGCGTCCGGACAGACGACCAGGCGGGCACCCGGATGGCGGTGGACTTCTTCATCGACCATGGATTCCGCCATGTGGCCTACGTCGGATCGCGCCACACTGCCAATCCGGTCTGGTACGGCAGTGCTTTCCAGGCGGCGCTTTCCCTGCATGGCATCCGGGCCCGCGAGTTCTATTTCGAGGGGGAACTCTCCGCCCAAGCGGGACCGTTCATGGAATGGCTTCTTGCCTTGCCCAAGCCCGTGGGCGTGATGGCCTGGGGGCTGGGGCTCGGTCGCATGGTGGTCGACTGCTGCATGGAGGCGGGCATTTCGGTGCCGCACGATATCGCCGTCCTGTGCGGCAGCTACGACGACCTTCTCAGCTATGCCTGTTTTCCGGCCCTCTCCGGCATCCTCAACCCCACCGAGCTGATCGGCTACAAGGCCGCCCAGTTGCTCCACCGCATGATGCAGGGCGAAAGGGTGCCCTGCGAAACGCACTACCTTCCCCCGCTCGGCATCATGGAACGCCTCTCCACCGACACGCTGGCCGTGGAGGATCCCAAGATCGCCAAGGTGGTCGCATTCGTGAAGGAACACGCCTTCGAGCCGATCGGCATGGTCGACATCCTGCGCGCGGTGCCCATGGCCCGCCGCTCACTCGAACGGAAGTTCCAGCAGATCTTCGGCCGATCGCCCACGGAAGAGATCCGCCGCATCCGGATGGACCGCGCAAGGCGCCTGCTGGCCGAGACGGACCTCCCGATGCAGCAGATCGCCGAGGCCTGCGGCTACTCCACCTACAACTACCTGACCCATGTATTCAAGCAAGTCACCGGCACGACTCCGCGCGACTACCGCAAGAGGATGAGGCTCGTCGGATAGGGCGTTGCACGCCCCCGGACATCAAGCATCCGTCCTCGGCGGCATATTCGGCTTTGCCCCGGACACTCCGCCATGCCCGGCATCGGCATGAAGGGCACCTGGCCCGGGCGCTTTGGCGCCGACGGGATTCCCTATCAAGAATTAACGCATGTTAAATTCGCGTTCACGTATATCCGGCCTCCCGTCCCCCCACTACACTGCGAACCCGTAATCACTAAAAAAAGGAAGTTCCCATGAAAAGATCAGTATATGCAATCGCCGGGGTGCTGGCATGCTGCGGCCTGACGCATGCCGGCGTCGTCTACAGCACGGACCTGACCTCCGGCACCTACGCGGCGGGCGCACTCAATGGGCAGGATGGATGGGCTGCATCGGGCGGCACCGTCGTGGCGGGAACCGGGGTGAAAACCACCGGCTACGAAAATATCGTCAACGGCGCGTCGTCGGCCGCGTCCAAGGTCGCCAATGGTGCCACCTATACCTCCAGCATCACGTTCACCTACAACGACAACTCCGGCGGCGTAGGCGCCGGCCCGCACTATGGCGCCTCGATCTACAATGGACCGGCCACCTCCGATGCCCAGCTTTCCATGCAGATCCGGCGGACCACCACCACCTACCGCCTTTCGCTGGCCACAAACTGGGGGAACACCTACCCGGCCAACATCGGCTTCAACCAGTCGGGAACCTTCACGCCCGCCTCCATCGGCATCACGCATGGCTCGGACACCCTGAGCGACCTGCTGACGCTGTCGATCGCCGCCACGGCGGGAGCCACCATCAACGACTGGATCGTGGTGGGCACGCTGTACAACGAAACCACGGCCAGCCAGGTATTCCAATACACGCTGAACGGGGTGGATTTCGCGGCGGCCATCGGCTCCACCGTGTACGGCGGCTTTGGGGGCGGGCAGTCGGACGCCAACCAGAACATCGCCAACCGCACGGCCTCCTCGTTTACATTCGAGTCCACGATTCCGGAACCGGCCACGCTCGGCATGGTCGCGGCCTTCGGCGGCACCATCCTCTTCATCCGCCGCCGCTTCATGATGTAGCTGCCGCACGGTTTTAAACGGGCAACTTCTGTTGGGTTCCCGTCTTCGGCGCAAGGTATCTTCTCCCCAGCACCTTGCGCCGCTTTTTTCCCCAAGAGGAATCGTGTTCCCTTCACCGTTTAAAAACCACCTTCATTGGGACATGAGGGCCTCCCCCAGCGCAATCCGTAGTTGTGCAGCCTGGTCATCAGTATCGCGTTTGTGCTCATCCGTTCGAGTAGCCTAGCTGCTTCCGCCTATGGATAAACAGGTTCTCTGGATACAGGAGTGACGGCTTTAACTGGTTGTTCTACCGGCGTGGTCGTTTCGAATCCAGCCGGATGTCAGCACAAGGATCCCCATGAAATACGTTGGTTCTTTTCCGGGTGTCCATCAAACCGATTTCTTTAGGGCACCCGTCTCCTTTGGCCCCACGAATCGCATCGACCAGTCCATTGTGATTATCCGGCGTTCACTTGAGGCATCTATCTCAAACCGGGCTGGACCGATTTCAGTTCCACCAACTCCGGCGGATTGGCAACCATCCGGATCCGGGCAACCGGTCAGGAAGCACAAGTCTACGCCACTTCGCAGGGATCGCTCACCGGGACGGCCCCGCGATCCTGCCACCCGACTTTGCATACCCGAAAAGCAGGTCGCCGGTCTTTGTCCGGCCGATCATCTTGGCCGCAAAACAGTCTTCCGACATGCCGGTTCCATCTCCGTCGAACACCACGACCAAATCCTTCCCCGAAGGGATTGCTTCCACCGGACAGGAACCGCCACCGAAGTCCACCACCCCCGGGGCCCCGAATTTCAGCGACTGCACATCCACCTCTTCCAAGGGCTGGAAACCCGGCTCGGACTTGATCAACAGGCGGATCTCTTTGCTTGCGGATGTAGCCGGCTCCTTGTTTAGGATTTCGAGACGGCGGGGCACCATGAGCGGCACGACGATGTTCTTCGAACTGTGGTTGTCGTTGGCCACGTCGTCGTCTTTCGGCACATCGATCGCCGCAAAATTCATATGCGTGGCGCGGCCATATTCATCCTGCAGCACCTTGGGTCGCTCGAGCTTGTACCACCGCTCCTCCAAACCACCGACATGCTTCATAACAGCAGGGTCGTAGGCATAGCCGGGATCCCTAACCCAGTGGATTCCGTCGGCGGATCGGAAATGAAAGGCATGGCGGTCCCTCCACTCGTTGACCACCAGGTGATATTGGACCTCGTCTTTCCAGATTACCGGGTCCTCAAGGTGGCTCCCGCAGGTCTTGTAGACGGAATCTTCCGAAACCTGCCGGGAACATTCGTCGCCTTTTTCACTGATGAATACGTGGCCGCTTTTGTTCATCATCAACACCGACCCGTCCGGCCGGGGCACATAGGTCCGGTTGGTATTATTCAACGGCTTATCCTTTTCCAACCACTCGAACTTCGTCTGGATCTGCGTCCATGGACCGTTCAAGGA
>QKAU01000061.1 GCA_003246265.1 Kiritimatiellales bacterium
ACCGCCAGCAAGTGCGGATTCACCGGACAGTATGCCGGCCTCGAGACGCTCTACCAAAAGTACCGCGAACAGGACTTCGCCGTACTGGGCTTCCCCTCCAACGACTTCCTCGGGCAGGAGCCGGGGAGCAACGAACAGATCGCCGCGTTCTGCTCCTCCACCTACAATGTATCCTTCCCCATGTTCGGGAAGATCGCGGTGAAGGGGAATGGGCAGCACCCGCTCTACGCCTACCTGACCTCCGAAGCGACCAACCCCGAATTCGCAGGAAAGATCACCTGGAATTTCAACAAGTTCCTCGTCTCGCGCGACGGCAAGATCATCGGCCGCTTCGGCAGCCGCACGGATCCGGGCGACAAGGAGCTGGCGGCCGCCATCGAGGCGGCACTGGAGCAACCATGAAACGGATCCTTCCCCTCCTCGGCATCGCCCTGGCCCTGGCGGCCTGCCGGAGCACCTCCGACCTGGCCGCTATCTCGGCACCTGGTACGAGGCCGCCCGCCTCCCCCACCGCTTCGAGGAGGGGCTCGCGCGCGTCACGGCCGATTACACGCTCGACGGCAGCGGATCGATCCGGGTGGTCAACCGGGGCTACGATGCCGCCCGGGACCGGTGGGCGTCGGCCGAAGCGGTGGCCAGGCCGCGCGGCGATCCATCGGTTGGATGGCTGAAGGTCAGCTTCTTCCGGCCGTTCTACGCCTCCTACAAGATCGTCCACCTGGACCAGGATTATACGGAAGCGATCGTGACGGGACCGACGCGCAACTACCTCTGGATCCTCGTGCGCGATCCGAACCTGCCCGAGCCCGAGCTCGACCGCCTGGTTGGAATCGCGTCCGACCTCGGCTTTGAGACCGGCAGGATCATTCGCGTGGAGCAGCGGCCGAATCCATGACCAGCACGCCCCAGCGCATAGCCGTGATCGGCTCGGGCGTAGCCGGCCTCGCCACCGCCCACATCCTCCAGCGCAGGCACCGGATCGTACTGCTGGAGCAAGACAGGCGGCTGGGCGGCCACACCAATACGGTGGAGATCCCCGATGGGCCCGACGCCGGAACCCCCGTCGATACCGGCTTCATCGTGATGAACCACCGCAACTATCCTCTGCTGTCCCGGCTTTTCGAACAGCTGGACATCGAGCTGCGCGATTCCGACATGTCGTTCGGCTACCACGACCTGCCGTCGGGACTCCAGTACTCCGGGAGCGGCATCGGCGGCCTCTTCGCGCAGCGGCGCAACATCGCCAGCCCCTCCTTCCTCTCCATGGTCCACGACATCCTGCGCTTCTTCCGCACCGCCCGCGCCGAGTTGGCCACCCATGATCTTGTCGGGGAAACCCTGGGTGACTACCTGCGGCGCCACCGCTACCGCCGCCCCTTCATTGACCATCACCTCATTCCCATGGGTTCCGCCATCTGGTCCACGCCATGCGAAGATATGATGGAGTTCCCGGCCCAAAGCTTCCTCCAGTTCTTCGAAAACCATGGATTGCTGGGCCTCGGCGACCGGCCCCAGTGGAAAACGGTCGTCGGGGGTAGCTGGACCTACATCGGGCGGATGACGGGGGAATGGCGACAGGTTGAAATCCGCACGCAGTCCCGCATCGGTGGCATACGGCGCGGTGGCAAGGGCGTGGAAATCCAATATGCCGACGGCCGGTCCGAACGATACGACCAGGTAGTCGTTGCCACGCATGCCGACCAGGCCATTGGTCTGCTTTCCGACGCCGACCAGGAGGAAAAGGAGGCGCTCGGATGCTGGCGTTACACCCGAAACCGTGCCGTGCTCCATACCGACGAGTCCTTCATGCCCCCCTTGCGCAAGGTGTGGAGCTCGTGGAATTTCCGGCGCATCGAAGGCCGACGGACCTGCCTGACCTACCACATGAACCGGTTGCAGGGCCTGCAGACAAGCCGGCCGTATTTCGTGTCGCTGAATCCTGGGCATCCGCCGGAAGGAATCATCCAGTCATTCGACTACGAGCATCCGATGTACACTCGCGAGGCGCTGGAGCAAAGGGCTCGGCTGGAACGGATCAACGGGAAGCGCAACACCTGGTTTGCGGGAAGCTACTTTGGCAACGGCTTCCACGAGGATGCGGTGCGGTCGGCCGTCGAGGTGGCCAGGGGCTTCGGCATGGAGTTATGAAGAGCCGGATCTACAGCGGGCGGGTGATGCATGTGCGGCACGTGCCCGTGCGGCATGCCTTCGGATATCCCTGTTGCTTCCTCGCCGTCGATCTGGGCGAGCTTCCGCTGCTCGACCATACCGTAGTAGGCTTTGGCCACAACCGCTGGCGGCCCGCCAGCCTGCGCGACGCCGACTACCTGCTAGGCGGTGGCGAGTTGCGCACCCAGCTCGGCCGTTTCGTTCCGGTGGACAAGGCGGACCGCATCGTGCTGGTGACCATGGCCCGCTTCCTGGCCCGGACGTTCAATCCCGTCAGCTTCTATCTCGGCCTGCAGGGCGAAGGCTCCGCGGCGTTTGCGGTCGCGGAGGTGAACAACACCTTCGGGGAGCGGCATTTTTACGCCATGCCGGGCGGCCCCTTCCCCCTTGCCTGCCGCCACGACAAGCAGTTCCACGTCTCCCCGTTCAACGACATGGTTGGTCATTACGAATTCTCCTTCACCGCGCCCGGGGAGCAGATGCGCATCGGCATCCGGCTGGTCCGCGACGGCGAAGCGGTAATGGATGCGGCCATGTGGGGTCGGGGTCGGGAAATCACGTCGGCCCATCTCTGGGCCGCGCTGCTGCGCCATCCATTCGATGCCGCCCTGACCCTGCCGCGCATCCTCTGGAACGCGGCCCTGCTGCATTACAAAAAGAAACTTCCACTCTTCCACAAGCCGGACCCGTCGAGTAGCATGACAATCAAGGTGCACTGATGATACCGACCTTTCTCGAAAACCGCTTCCAGCACATCGTCGACCGGCAGTTGCGCAAGATAACCCGGGGGCATCTCGTGGTCGAGCTGCCCAACGGCGGCGAAAAACACTACGGCGGGAACGCGCCGGAACGGCGCATCAAGGTCAACCGCTACCGCTTCTTCTCCCGGCTCGTTCTCGGCGGCAACATCGGGCTGGGCGAAGCGTGGATGGACGGGGACTGGGAGAGCGGCGACCTCGCGGGGGTCCTGGAACTCCTCATCGACAACATGGAGCAACTCCGGGCCAGCGGCCTGGCGGCCGGCCTGGGCATGCGCATCCAGACGCTGATGCAGCACGCGCTCAACCGCAACACGGTGCTCGGCAGCCAGCGCAACATCCACGCCCACTACGACCTGGGCAACGACTTCTACCGCCTCTTCCTGGATCCCGAAACCATGATGTATTCGGCGGCCCTCTTCGACCGCCCGGACGAACCGCTGGCCGACGCCCAGCGGCGCAAGATCCACCGGATCGTCGAGCTCGCCGCCATCCGTCCGGAACACCATGTCCTCGAGATCGGTTGCGGCTGGGGGGGCTTCGCCATCGAGGCGGCGCGCACCACCGGCTGCCGCGTCACCGGCATCACCCTCTCGGAGGAACAGTACCGCTTCGCCAAGGACCGCGTGGCCGCGGCGGGGCTGGAGGACCGGGTCGAGATCGTCCTGAGCGACTACCGCCAACAGGGCGGATCCTTCGACCGCATCGTGTCGATCGAGATGCTCGAAGCCGTGGGCCACGCCTACTACGGCACCTTCTTCGCCGCCTGCGACCGCCTGCTCAAGCCCGGTGGCCGCGTCGTGCTCCAGGTCATCTGCATCCCCGACCAGCGCTATGGCACGTACCGGCGCAATCCCGACTGGATCCAGAAGCACATCTTCCCCGGCGGCATGCTCCCCTCGCTCACCGAACTCGCCAAGGCGATGACCCGCCAGTCGCGCTTCACCGTCGAGCGGCTCGACAACATCGGCATCCACTACGCCGAAACGCTGCGCCGCTGGCGGCAGGCCTTCGAGCAGCAGCGCGCGCAACTGGTCCGCATGGGGTTCGACGGGACCTTCCAGCGCAAGTGGATCTATTACCTCTGCTACTGCGAGGCCGGCTTCCAGACCCGCTTCACCAACAACCTGCACCTGGTCCTCGCCCGCCCCGCCGAACCGATCGCATAGCCGTCCTAGCGGTTCAACGCGTCCAGGTAGGCGGCATAGGGCGAGGAGATGGACGTCCCCGCATAGGTCTGCCCGTTGAAGTCGGCCTTCGCCGGCTCGTAGAGCTGCACGAAGTCGCCGTAGTTGGACCCTTCCCAGCGGGAACCGTCGGGGTTCAGCCCGCCCACGGCAATCACCGTGCCGTAGCCGGCCGGATAGATGGGCGTGCCGGTCGGCTGGTTGCCGGCGGCCGCGTAGAGCACCAACCCTTGCTGGGCGGCATAGTTCATCGCCGCCTCCATGAAGCGGCTATCGGTCTCGGTCCCCCAGCTCATGCTGACGATGGAGACCCCCGATGCCACGGCATACTCCAGCGCGCGCATGATGGCATCGGAACTGGTCATGCCGTTCTCGTCGAAGGCGCGGATCGCGAGCACGGGGACCCCTGTTTCGGCGGCCGCGCCCCCCTTGGGCGTGATGGCCCCGGCGGCGATCAGCGCCGTCAGCGTACCGTGCCCCGTGGGATCGCTGATGGCGGCCGAGGGGTCGAGCGCGTCGTAGGTGCCGCGGATGATCGGCAGGTTGGCGTACTGGGGATCGAGCCCCGAATCGAGTACCGCCACGGCGGTTTCCCCTGGCTTCAGGTGCAGGTTCACCCCCTCCAGCCCGCCGGCCAGCGGCACCGTTTCGTTCCCGACGCGCGGATAGGCCAGGTTGGGTTCGGCGCCCTTGACCCCATCCTGCGCCTGGGCGATCGCCAGCGCCTCGTCGACCGTCATCCCGTCCTTGAGCCGGATGCGGTAGATGCCGGGCGGATCGATCACCTCCACCACGGTGCCGCCGAGCTTCTCGAGCAGGGCATGGAGATCGCCGGACGTCGATCCCTCGGCAAAGCCCACCATGATCTCTCCGCGCACATACTTGACGCCGTTGGTGCCTTCGACGATGTCCAGGACCCTCCGGGCATGCTGCATCCGCTCGACCGCCGACGGCCCGCCGTCGGCGAAGATGCGGATCGCGGCCAGCCGGTCGAACTCGCCGAGCGGCCCCTTCGTGTGTTGCCACTCCAGCAGGTAGCTGTGCGGCCTGACCAGCTGGGCGACGAGCCGGTCGACCTGGACATCCTCCCATTCGCCGGTCATGCGGCCAAGATCGAGCGTGGGATCGATGAACACCTCCACGCCACGCTCCTCGAAGAGGTAGAGCAGCTTGGAAAGCGGCGTGCCGTCGGCCCGGAGCCATGCGCGCCCGCCCTCGATCCGCAATTGCGCGGCGGGAACGGCAAGCGTCGAAAGAAGATATCCCAGGGCGATGGCGCGGTACATGGCAAGGCTCCCGAACAGACGCCTTCGTACATGAAAACCGCCTAGGAATCAATAGCTGGAACACGGGAGGGAACCGCCACGTCGCCCAGAAGGCCGGTGCGGACCCACTTCTGCCAGCGCAGTTCCCGCTTCAGGGCAAGCCGGCGCAGGCTGCGGAGCAGCGCCTGGAACTCGACCATGTCCACGGCGTAGAAGACCAGCCACGCGACCGGGGCCAGCACCGCCAGGTTGCGATGGAAGCGGATCTTCGGATCGGCGAGGATCTGGATCGAGACGACGGCGGAAAGCAGGCCGATGACCAGCACCAGTGGCATGTAGTCGCTGGTTGCCACGGTGTAGAGGAAGAAGATGGCGAGCATCGGCACCTCGAAGAGGAGCAGCATCTCCGCATAGAGGGCGATGGGCAGCAGCAGGCAGCTGAGGTAGGGATTGTGGCGCAGGCTGAAGAAGAGCCGACGGTGCTTCAGGAAGGTCAGGAGGCGCCCGTATTTCCAGCGCAGGCGCTGGTTGCACAGGCCCTTGAGGTCCGACGGCCCCTCGGTGTAGACCACCGCGTCGTGGGCGTAGCGGGTCTTGTAGCCGCGGCCCAGCAGGCGGGTGGACATCTCGATGTCCTCGGTAATGATCGCGTGGTCGAACCCGCCCATCCGAAGCAGCGCGTCGCGGCGGTAGGCCGCGGCCGCCCCGCCGATGATGTAGACCGAATTGAAGAGCGAATCGGCGCGCTTGAAGAAAAAGCCGTAGAGGTATTCGAGCTGCTGCATCCATTCGATCGGCTTGCGGCGGTTCCCCACTACGACGTTGCCGGCCACGCCGCCCACCCTGGGGTCGTCGAAATGCTTCAACAGGTTGGTGATCGCGTCCGGATCCATGACGCTGTCCGCATCGATGGTCACCACGATGTCGCCGGTGGCCTCGAGCAGGCCGCGGTTCATGGCCCGCGCCTTGCCGCCATTGGGCAGGCTGAGGTAGTCGATCGAGAGGCCGTCGCGCCGTTCGAGTCCGGGATCGGCAAGGAAACGGGTGACGATCTCGTGCGTGGCGTCGGTGGAGCCGTCGTTGATGACCACGATCTGGAGGTGGGGATAGCGGGTGTCGAGCACCGAGCGGATGGTCTTGATGATGCCGACCTCCTCGTTCCACGCGGGAATCAGCACGGAGACGGACGGCGGCGGCCGCCCCTCGGTCCGGCGCTGGCGATGCTCCGCCAGCAGGGGATAGAACGGGGAGCAGGCCAGCTGGAAGACATACTTCGCCAGCAGGGGGGCCAGCAGGAACAGCATGGTCTTGCGCACGACCTCGAAACCATCGACTTCGTGGAAGGACCGCGTGGCAGCCAGATATAGTACGGTGCCGGTCAGTGCATACAGCGCGGCGATGTAGAGTGCGATTGCCGGTCTTTTCATGAACTTCTCTTTCATTGCGCAAACCCGAACAACCAAAGCATCTTTTACGCCAGAGACGGGGGATCGAACCTCCTTTCCCGGGCAAAAGCGCGCGTTCATAGGCCTCTTCCGCCCAGGTGTCAAGCGACATCGCAGACCCCGTAATTTGTGTAGAAAGAGGAGTAATCCGGTTTTTTGCGGGAAATCCGGCACTTCTTGATCCATATCAAGGTTTGCGCCAGGCTTAACGGGCATAGTGGGCGCATCGTTTGAAACCAAAACCCAACAAGGAGCAGCAATGAACATGTTTTGTTACCAATGCGAACAGACCAGCCAGTGCACCGGTTGCACGTCCTTCGGCGTCTGCGGCAAGGATCCGGAAACCGCCGCCCTGCAGGACCTGCTGGTTTACATCTGCAAGAAGATTTCCGAACGCGCCCTCGCCGCGCGCCAGGCTGGCCAGGCCACCCGCGAGGCCGACCTCTTCGTCATGGAAGGGCTCTTCACTACCGTCACCAACGTCAACTTCGATGCCAACGACATCGCCGGCATCATCTCCCGCGGCGTACGGCTGCTCACCGAGCTCGGCGGGAAGTGGGATCTGCCCAACGATCTCGACGGCCTCATCTCGCAGGGCGAGAAGGTCGGCATCGAAAGCCGGATGTCCACCTTGGGCGCCGACGTGACCGGCCTGCAGGAACTGATCCTCTACGGGCTCAAGGGCACGGCCGCCTACGCCGACCACGCCTATGTCCTCGGCAAGGAGGACGACTCCGTCTTCGCCTTCTTCCACGAGGCGCTCGCCTTCCTGCTCGACCCGGCCCCCGCCCTCGATGCGCTCGTCGCGATGGCGCTGAAGGTCGGCGAAGTCAACCTCACCGTCATGGGGCTGCTCGACGCCGCCAACACCGGCACCTACGGACATCCCGTCCCGACGCCTGTGCGCATCACTCCCGTTGCAGGCAAGGCGATCCTCGTCTCCGGCCACGACCTGAAGGACCTCGAACTGCTGCTCAAGCAGACCGAAGGCAAGGGCATCAACATCTACACCCACGGCGAAATGCTCCCCTGCCACGGCTATCCGGAACTGAAGAAATATCCGCACCTCGTCGGCAACTACGGCGGCGCATGGCAGGACCAGCGCGCCGAATTCGAAGCCTTCCCCGGCGCGATCCTGATGACCACCAACTGCATCCAGAAGCCCAAGGAGAACTACAAGGCGCGCATCTTCACCTCCGGCCTCGTCCAGTGGCCCGGCGTCGAGCATATCGACGACGGAAACTTCGCCCCGGTCATCGCCGCGGCCCTCGCCTCCGAAGGCTTCAAGACCACCGAGGCCGAAAAAACCATCCTCACCGGCTTCGGCCACAACGCCGTGCTGGGCGTCGCCCCGCAGGTGATCGACGCCGTCAAGAGCGGCGCCTTGAAGCACTTCTTCCTGATCGGCGGCTGCGACGGCGCCAAGCCGGGCCGGAACTACTACACCGACTTCGCCGAAGCCGTGCCGGACGATTGCGCGATCCTCACACTGGCGTGCGGCAAGTTCCGCTTCAACAAGCTCGACTTCGGCGACATCGGCGGCATCCCGCGCCTGCTCGACATCGGCCAGTGCAACGATGCCTTCTCCGCCATCCAGATTGCCGTCGCCCTGGCCGGTGCATTTGAATGCGGAGTCAACGACCTCCCCCTCTCGCTCGTCCTCTCCTGGTACGAGCAGAAGGCCGTCTGCATCCTGCTCACCCTGCTGCACCTCGGCATCAGGAACATCAAGGTCGGCCCCAGCCTGCCCGCGTTCATCACGCCGGCCGTGCTCAACGTCCTGGTCGAAAACTTCAGCATCGCCCCGACCACCACGGTCGAGGCCGACCTGGCCGACTGCCTCGGCAGGTAACCAATCCGGTTCGCCAGAAGAAACCGGCCGGGCGCTCCGCAAGGGGCGCCTTTTCCTTTTCCGGCGGAGGAAAACCGCTATGCTTCCGGGCATGGCAGCCGTGTGGAACAACTTCGTCCCTGCACTGACGCTTTATGCGGCCTGCACCTTGGCGTGCGCCAGGGCCGGGCCCCTCCGCATCCTGCCGCTCGGCGATTCCATCACCCATGGCTATGGGGAAGGCATCGCCACGTTCAACAGCTACCGCAAGACCCTCAAGGCCCTGCTGGCGGCCGATGGATTCGACACCGATTTCGTGGGAAGCCTTTCCGACGGCGACTTCGCCGACCCGCAGCACGAAGGCCGCGACGGCTGGTATGCGGACCACGATTCCAGCACCAACACGCTCCGTGGACACGTGGCGGAATGGATGGAGGAAACCCAGGCCGACATCGTTCTGCTGCACATCGGCACCAACGACATCATCGACGGCAACGCCAATGCCGACGAAGTATCGCTCATCCTCGACGAAATCCTGGCAGCCAACAGCAACGCCACCGTGGTGCTCGCACAGATCATCAATTCCTGGCCGAACCGGCCCGACATCACGGTCTACAACAGCAACCTGTCCGCCATGGCATCGGCGCGCATCGCCCATGGCGACGACCTCCTGCTGGTCGACATGGAGCACGGCGCGGGCATCGCCTATGCCGCGCCCGACATGGCCGACTCCTACCACCCCTCGCAATTGGGCTACGACAAGATGGGCACAAACTGGCACGCCGCCACCATCGCCGCCATCCACCGCCAACTCGAAAAGCGGCGGCCGCGCATCACCTCGGTTTCAATCGGAACCGACACGCTCTGGCTGGGCCTGTCAAACCTCCGGACCGGCCATACGGTATCGGTCGAACGGGCCGAAACCCTCTCCACCTACGGATGGATCGCCCTCGAAACCTTCGTTCCCGCGGAGGCCGGCACCAACTGGCCCTCTCCTCTCAACCCCGGCGCCGGCCAGGCGTTCTACCGCCTGAGCACCGATTGAGCGGCGCAACGTTTACCGATCAAGGCAACGGGAAAATGGAAAGCTGTTAACAAAGGCTATGGAAGGGTGTTTTGTGTTTGACCGGAACTTCTAATGGATGATCCCGTTCCCTATCCGCCTTTCCGCGATACGGGGATAAAGAGGAAATCCGCTTTCGTCTTGCCGGTTTCGGGATCCTTTTCGTAACGGAAAAGACGCCAGAGAACGGATACTTTTCGGTAGCCGTTCACGTAGGAATCGATGGTGATTCCGGGAAACACGTCGACGCTGGAATCGCCATTCAACTTTTCATAGTGCCAAAGTCTCCAGAGAATCCGCCGCCGCGTGTAGTCGCGATCCGTCTGCTTCTCGGTGCGGGAATCGGACAAGGCGAGCAACCACGCAGAGGATTCTTCGCGCTTGGACTCCTCGAAGTCCTCCAACAATTCATGTCGCCATAGAGGGAACAACCGTTCCTTCTTTTTGCGCCGCTTCAAAACGTCGGGGCACTCCCCTTCTCCTTTCGCAAGAACATGGTCGTCATGGCTTTTCCCCAACAGGAGATAGTCCAAATGCCGCTTTTTCTCGAACTGATCTGCACCCTTCCAAGGCAGCGGCTGTTCCCATTCCCTGAAACGATAGATCCCCCAGAAGCCGTTACGCTTTTCCGTTCCGCTTTTCGAGTAGCTACCCAGCAGCAGATAGCGGCCGTCGATGTTGCCTTTGGCATCGATTCGGTGGCGGTAGACAGGCCAAACCCAGTTTCCCGATTCCCCCCCCGAGTAGCTTCCGACGACCGGCGTCAAATAATATTTCATCCGATCGCCATGCCCGTAGAGCGCGGTGTAGAAATAGGTATCACGTTCCCACGCGTAAAACGGGATGAGCTGGGACTTCGTCTTTTCGCCACCACGGCTTTCGGACAGCCACATGCCAAGCAGGACGAAATTGAGTGCATAGTCGTCACCAACCCGCCATCCGCTCAATAGGACAGGGATTTCGGTCTGCTGGTTTTCGCCGACAGGCCGGGTCGCATAGAGCAGCGACTCGAACCGGTTTTCGCCGGGCGCAGAATAATAGAGAGGGAACACATAGCTGGAACGCCCATCCGGGCTCCATTTCCTGCCGGCAAGCCCAGCAACCCAGACGGTTTTCCCCGACTCCGCGTCGGCCTTTCCACCGCTCAGAAGCGGCAGGGCAATCCAGCGGTGTTCATCCCCGTCGCACCACGCCCCGCCGAGCAAGGTCATGAAGTGGGCGTCCTTCGTGCGGTCAAAGTAGACGAACGGGATATAGCAAGACCAAGCCTTCGACCCATCCACCAGCTTCTTTTGCGCGTAGAGCGGAGTGACCGCAACGGAGCTGTTGGTTGACCAACTACCGTAATAGAACGGAAACGACGCGTTCCATCCCGTCCCATCCGTACGATGCTCCGACCACCACGGCAGACTGTAGATCCCATCCCGCTCCGCAGTCTTTGTGAAAACATAAAACGGCAGCACGTGGTGGGTCAGAACAGACTCCGCGGAGGCTGATCGAACGAGACCGGCGGCATACCAATTGTCCTTCATCGTCGGCGCATTCCTGCCCCATGAAAGAAGCGGGATTGCGCCCCATGCGTTCGTGGTTCCCTCCCATGCGCGATACCAAATCGGAAGCGCGAGATCCCAGCTTTTTGCGCCGGCCTCCGAAGCGATTTCCCGCGAATAGGGAATCGAATAGAATGCCGAACACGTGGCGGTGGATTTGGACCCGTAGAGAGGAATAAGTCCGTGACCCGTTTCATTGTCGCGCTCATAGGCATATGCGAGCGACGAGAGCCACCAACTGTTCTCGCCATCCAGCCGGTCGTTCGTTCCATAGATGGGCCAAAGCCGCCAGCCGTGGTGATAGGAATGATTAAACCGCGCGTAGAGCGGCCAGAAAATATGCATCGAGCTTCCCGATCCACTGTTGCTATAAATCCAGAGCGGGAAGAGCGAATCGCAGCCCTTGCCCGATAGCGGATGGCCTTTGTGCCAGTAGAGCGGAAACGCAGTAAAATAGCCATCGCCCCAATAGATGGGGAAGACGCGGTAATCCTGCTTTTTCGTATCGAACCGAGCGATGGGCCACACCACGTTGTAGACCGGGGTTGCCGACTCTCGGCCGTAGACCGAATAGACCGGCCTGATTGCAAGATGATCCGGACTGAATTCCATGATCGGCCACAGCACCGACAACGCCGGGTCGCGGTAATAGAGAATCGGCCAAAGGTTCACGCGGTCCGCGGCAGGGCCTTCCCGCACCTCGTATTCTCCCGTGTAGAAAGGCGTCCCCTTCATCGAAGGGGTGGAACATCCCGCCAGTATCAGTACACAAAACAAACACCCCAGTCCTCGGACTTTCATGGCACCCCCTGTTGCTGCTACACGGACTATCACCCCCCCATCTCATCCCCAGCAAACAAAAAAACCCGCGTGATGCGAATCCTCGCCGGCCTGTCATTTGCGATCGCAGGCACCGCCTTCTATCCACCGATGAGCGACTCTGGAATGGAGGCGGGATCAGCCCGCACATTGTAGCATTTTAGGCTTCATCTCCCGCCCCACCTTGTCCGACCGCCTTTCGAATGCCGGCACCGCCCTCGACGCGTTTACCCGGTGGCCCATACGAAGCCGGTCGGTCATCCATACGTCCGCAACTTACGCGACTTCGTTTTCCGGTCCACCTGTTTCGTTGGCCTGGGGCCAAGGAAAGGCGTGGACGATGGGAGGCGCAAGCGGACACGACGGAAGACAAGTTCCGCCTGTTTTCCCGTCAATTTCACGGCCCGCCAACAGGCGAGCGCGGAATTAACGAAGGTATCCGGACACCTATCCGATGGAATAGTACGCCTCGTTTTGACATTCCCTGCGCCGCGGTATCACATTGCACGGACATGGGGTGGTGTCGCCGCCCTGTCCGGCGGCCGCTCCATCCGAGGCAACGGAGCCGTGGATTTACGCCGAGGCGTTCCGCCGCAGAGTGGATTGGGAAACGAGGAGCAACGGGTATGGCGAGGAAAACCAGATCCAAGGGGGTGGCCAAGGGCGCGCCGAGCGGCTTCGTCATCAGCATCCTCTTCCACGCCGCCGCCTTCCTCGTCGCCGGCATGTTCGTCGTCTTCACCGTCGTCAACAAGCCCGAGCAGAAGTTCGTCCCCCCGAAGCC
>QKAU01000020.1 GCA_003246265.1 Kiritimatiellales bacterium
GCCATCGGCTAGACCCCCACCATTCCAAGAAGCGCAGGGCCGCCGCTTGGCGGCCCTTTAACATTTCATTTGGGGAAGGATAAAGGAGGGGTACGTGGAGCCAATGGTCGGGATCGAACCGACGACCTGCTCATTACGAATGAGCTGCTCTACCAACTGAGCTACATTGGCTTGAGGAAAGAGGGCCTGTGTTTACGAAAATGCGTGGAGGGGGTCAATGCGCATCTGCTGTTTTTTAAGGTCCCTTGCGCACCCGCGACAGCTGGTTCAGGTGCAGGTTGAGGTCCTGCCACAGGGTCTTGCTGGCAAATTCGTCGTATTTCCCGTTGCGGTCGGCCATGGCGAGGACTACGACCAGCTCCGACCCCTCGATCCGGAAGGCCTCGAGCTTGACGTCGCGCAGCACCGGCCCGTTGGCCAGTTGGACCTCGCCACATTCGGCGAGCACCTGCATCGCCTTGCGATTGACGAAGCCGCCCCGCCGCAGCGTGAGACCCGCATCGAGGAGGCGGGCCTGCTCTCGCCCGTTCTCGTCGTGCCAGTAGATTTTCGCCCCCCGCAGCTGGAGCAGGGTTTTCCTGTTGATGGCATAGGATGGGAAGATGGGCACCGTGCCATCGTCCGACCGGACGGGCGATAGCCCCAGCACGGCCCCCAGCCGCCGGCCGAACCCATCCAGCACGAGCGGCTCCCAGTTCCCCGTGGTAGGCACCCGCTTGAGGTGGATCTCCGCATCGCGCACGCGCAGCTGCCGGACGAACGGCTGGTCCTTCGACAGGAAGGCCAGCCAATTGAAGGTGAGCTTGACGTCGGGCAACGTCGCGCCCGGAAAACCCAATCCCTTGAGCCGCAGGCCCAGCAGAGGGGTGGCCCCGCATTTTTCGAGGCTGACGGGCTGCCGCGTACCGTTGGAGATCTTGTCGGCAACGGCCGCCCGAGCCCCTTCGGTACGGGAGATGACGTGGATGCCGACGTAGAGCACCAGCACCACCAGTCCGGTCGCAACCAGGTTGCGCCGGATACGGTCCCATCTGCCGCCCTTAGCCACAGGCAAGCTCCTTCGACCGCGCCTGGGCAGCCAACAAGGCCGCGACCACCGATTTCTTGACGTCGCGCTCCTCCATCGTCCCGATGGCCGCCTCGGTCGTGCCGCCCTTGGAAGTGACCTTCCGGCGCAATACGTCGGCCGGCTCGCCCGATTCGTCCATCAGCTTGGCGGCACCCGCCACCGTGGCAAGGGCGAGCCGCCGCGCGGTCGCGGGCTCCAGCCCCATCTGTCCGGCCGCCTCGAGCATGGCTTCCAACAGGTAGAAAACATAGGCCGGCCCGCTTCCGCTCAAGGCGGTCACGGCGTCGATCTGCTCCTCGTCCACGACCACCGCCACGCCCACGGCGCCAAGCAGGCTCTTTGCAATCTCCAGATCGGCGGCCGTGGCGAATATTCCGGCGGCGATGCCTGCCGCACCGGCACCGACCAGCGCGGGCGTATTGGGCATGACCCGCACCACCCGGAGCGGTCGCCCTCCTGCGATCTTCGCGGACGGAATCCCGGCCATGATGCTGACCACCAGGGCATCCGGTTTCAGTGCCGCGGCGATCTCCGGCCATACGGAGGGAAAGACCTGCGGCTTGACGGAAAGCACGACGACGTCCGCCTCCGCCGCCGCAGCGGAATTCCCGGAGGAGCGGCCCACGCCGTACTGTTCGACGAAATGGGCCAAGCGGTCTTCGTCGATGTCGGTCACGCAAACCTCTCCGGGATCGACGACACCCTTTTCCACTATCCCCGCAACGATGGCCTCCGCCATGTTGCCCGCCCCGATGAATGCCAGTTTCATGCTGTTCACTGCCACGTGGTTGGTTGATTCCTGACTGGTTGACTTCCGCCCGGTGCCCATTGCCTATCGGGTTCCAAAAAGATCGGTGCCGATGCGCACCCAGGTGCTGCCCTCCTCGATCGCCACCTCAAGGTCGTGCGACATGCCCATGGAGAGTTCGGGCAGCGGCGTGCCGGTTTCATCCTGCAGGCGGTCGCGCAGCTCGCGCAACGCGCGGAAATGGGCACGCGCCTTTTCGGGATCGGGCGCAAAGGGTGGAATCGTCATGAGGCCACGGACCTCCACCTTCTGCAGCCGGTTGGCGGCCACCACGGCCTCCGCGACATCGGCCGGGCAAAGGCCGGATTTGGAGGCTTCGCCGGAGACATTCACCTGTAGTAGCACCGGCAACGCGGTTGCGGCGTGCGCATCCAGCGTTTCGAGCAGCCTGGCGGAATCGACCGAATGGATCATGCGGAAGAGCTGGGCGGCCACCTTCGCCTTGTTGGTCTGGAGGTGTCCGACCAGGTGCCATTCCAGGCCGAAGGGACAGAGCGGAATCTTCGCATGGGCCTCCTGCACCTTGTTCTCTCCGAAACACCGAATCCCGCACCCGGCGGCCTCGCGCACGGCCTCGGGAGGCTTGGTCTTGGAAATGGCCAGCAGCCGAACCCCATCGCGCGACCGCCCCGCCTTACGGCACGCGGCGTCAATGCGGCGTTCAACGTTATCCAGGCGTTCTGCAAAGGTGTCGCTCATGGCAGGGCGGGGTCCGTTTTCAACTGTCGGCTTGAATGGATACCCCCATTAGGCTATCGGTTAAAGTATGAAAGCGTCCAATCTCGCCCTTCCCGCCCTGCTGGCCTCCGCCCTCGCGGCCTTCGGCGGCCCCGAAGTCGACCGCCTGCTCGCGGAGTACACCAAGATCGAGACCGTCACCTGCCAGATTCGGCGCAACAAGGAGGGTGCCGAGGGAAAAGCAATGTTCCTCAGCCGGGTCTACTGGACGAACAAGGGCCAGATCCATTCCGAGGGGATCACCCCGATACGCCGCCGCACGATCGCCGACGGCGAACGGCTCTGGCAATACATGGAGGGGGCGCCGAAGGGCTTCTCGCGGCCAATCGCGGAGCTTTCGGAACAGATGACCATCTCGCTCAAGCTCGTGCCGGGGACCGCGATGGAGCATCTGCTTCGCCTGAAGGGAATGGAGGAAGCGGAGCTTAACCCCGCCCCGGACGCCGCCAGGCGGATCGGCATCCAGACCGAGCAGAAGTACGTGGTGCTCCGCTTCGATGCCCAGGACCGCCTCGCGGGCATCGACTTCTACCGGACGGCCGACTGCACCGGCAAGCTGGCCTCCTACGAATACACGAACTTCGTCGAAGCGGTTGCCGGAACATGGGTTCCACTGACCCACCACACCACGGTCCACGACGGAACGATCGATTTCGAGGAGACGGTGAAGGTCGACCGCTTCGTGGCCAACCGGCCGGTGGCCGATTCCCTTTTCATCGCATCCAACTTCTTCGACAAGGGCATTGACTTCGTGGATGATTTCGCAAAAATCTTCCCCGAGTAGCGAGGACAAGCATGCGGTCGTTGCCGCGTGCTGCAAAAGGAACAAAGGAGACAACATGAAAAAAATCGTAGCAGGAGTGCTGGTCGCCGCAATGGTCCTGACCGTAGCCGCGCCGATCGCGCAGGCCAAAAACGCCGAGCGCGGCGGAGTCGTAGGCTTCTTCACGGGTTGCTGCCTGGGCATGCGCGCCGGCGGCGACTACAACGAAGGCAAGAGCTCCCACTGGCGCGAATGGTGCCGCGTGATTCCGTACGTCGGCCTGATCTTCGCGATTTGGGACGGCATCGAAGGTGCCCAGGGCATGACGACCGCCGAATACGCCGAAACCTATGGTTCGACCTACTTCTAATCGATCCGGTTTCGTGAGCAGATGCAACATTCCCGCAACCCTCCTTGCGGGAATGTTCTTTTTTACCGCCTTTGTCCGGGCGGATGCGCTAGGGCTGGCCACCGAGCTCATGCGGCAGAACGAGTGGGAACTCTGCCGCCGCGAATGCCGCCGCGCGCGGATGGAGAGGGTCGGACCGGCCGAGCGCCTCCTCCTGCTCGAGACCGTGGCCTCGATCCGGATCGGGGCGGATCCGGCCGCCTGCATCCCCGTGCTCGAGGGGATCGTCTCCACCAATGCCGACCGCCAGGCCACGGCCATCGCCTCCTACGAGCTCGGACGCCTGCAGTGGCAGGCCGGGGCGCCTGCAGCGGCCCTCGACGCCTTCGAGCTGGCGTTCATGACCACCACCAACAAGACCCTCTTCCTGCATGCGTCGTGCGCGATGTTCCAGTTGCTCCAGGAGAACCGCTCCCTGAAGAAGGGGCGCGAGGACCTGGTCAGCCAGATCACCACATCGCGCGCCGAATACCATGCGGCCCTCTTTGCCGCCACGAAGAAGCCAGACCCCGCAATAGACCGGCCCGCCACCCCCAGCTGGATCATCCGCTTCTACCGTTCGCAGATCAGTCCGGCCATCGGTGACCGCTGCGTACTCCATCCAAGCTGCTCGGAATACTACACCCAGACCCGGCACAAGCACGGTCTCCTGGCCATTCCGATGATCGCCGACCGCTTCATCCGCGAACCCGACGTCAGCAACGCCAAGGCCCGCCCGGTCGTCATGCCCGGCGGGCGGATCTACTACGCCGACCCGGTCGAGGACCATGACTTCTGGATGACCCCATGAGAAGTTCCATTCCACTCCTCCTACTGTTCGCCGCGCTACTGCCGCAGGCACGGGCCAGTGAAACGACCTTCTTGCTGGGCCGGGAGCTGATGGCGGAGGCCGACTATCCCCTGGCCGCCGTCGAATTCCGCCGGTTCGCCATGGAGACCCCCGACGAAGCGGGACAGGCCGCGGCCTACCTCCATGCGGGATACGCCTACCTCCGCGCCGGCCAACCGCAACTGGCCGGCGAAATGATCGCGCGCGCCGAATCGTCCGACACCGCCCTGGCGCATGCCGACGCGATCGGCCTGCTCTATGCCGAGAGCGCCCGGCTCCGGAGGGATTACGACGCGGCGCTCTACTTCTTCGATGTGCTGGCCAGCGATGCGGCGGACGATGCGTGGAAGGCGTTTGCGCTACGCCGCACCGCCGCCATCGAGCTTGGGCGGGGCAACCTCGACACCGCCCGCGCCAGCCTGGCATCGGCACCCGGCGAGGCTTCCGGAGCGGTCGCAGCCCTCGACGCCTACGCCGCAGGCAGGGACAAGAGTCCGCGCCTCGGCGGACTGCTCGGGCTGGTGCCCGGCCTTGGGTACTGGTATTCTGGCGAGTTTGCCAACGGGTTGCGCAGCCTGCTGCTCAACGGCATCTTCATCTTCGGGATGATCGAGACGGCCGACGACGACCAGTGGGGCGCCTTCACGGTCATCACCTTCTTCGAAGTCACCTGGTATTCGGGCAGCATCTATGGCGGCATCGACGCCGCCAACCGCCACAACCGCGAAAGGTTGGAACGGGCGAGCGAAGCGATCGAAGGCACCCTCTCCTACCGCCCCGACCCGGAAGTCGTCATCCCCGTGTTCAAGCTCAACATCGAATTCTGATGAAACAGATCTCCATCCTCGCCGCCGGCCTGCTGCTGGCCGCCACCGCCCGGGCGGGCTACCGACTGCCGGTGGGCGAATCCGCCGTCTACAGGATCCAGTGGGGCCCCCTGCATTGTGGCACGTCAACCATCCGCTGCGAAGAGGTGGAGTTGGGCGGCGAACGGCTCGTCCGCGTCCGCGTCCGCGTGCAGAGCAACTGGCTCGTCTCCACCCTCTATCCCGTCGACGACACGGTGGACTGCTACATCGATCCGGAAACGATGCAGTCGATCCGGCTGGAGAAATGCACCAGCGAAGGCGGTTTCGTCTGTCGCGACGTGCTGGAATTCGATCGGACGAACAACGTGGCCCGGTGGACCAGCCACAGCGACAACATCAGCACGAACTATCCGATTCCGCCCGGCGCATGCGACGCCGTATCCTTCATCTACGCCTTTCGCCGGCACGCCTTCGAGGAGGCCGAATCGCGCAGCTTCCCGCTGGTGGTCGACACCCGCGTGCACGGCATCGCGGTCCGGGCCACGGAACGCGACGGGAAGAAGGTCGGGGGCATCGGCAGGGTGCCCTGCCTCCGCTACGGTGTGGAGCCCGAGCGCGACGACCTCTTCGTCCGCAAGATCCCGCAGGCCATCTGGTTGACCGACGACGACCGGAAAATCCTTGTCCGGATGGACGTGCAGGTGCCCGTGGGCCGGGCCCGCATCGTGCTCGACCAGTACACTCCGCCGGACTGACGGGGCGCAACAAACCTGTTGCATCGCCTCCCCGCACTGGCTATGCTTTCGGCGCATTCAGTAGGCAACCCATAACCCACAGGAGGCAGGAGCGATGAAGAAACTGATGCTTGCAGCACTTGGCGCCGTGATGGCCGGCAGCACCATGGCGGAGGACACGGCGGGATTCCAGCTCAGCCTGGTTCCGGACATCGCCATCCAGTCGCGCGACACCACCATCAAGGGCGTATCCATCGGCATCTGGAACGAAAACCCGGGCTCCCAATGGCAGTTGGGCTTCGTCAACGGAGCCACCGGCCAGAGCGCCGGGCTGCAGTGGTTCGTTTTCCTTCCGACGATCTTCAACTATGCGGAAGACTACTCGGGCGCGCAAATCGGCCTGGTCAACTATGCCTCCGGACAGCTTACCGGCCTGCAATGGGGTGCCGTCAACTACGCCGAATCGCTGACCGGCGTCCAGCTGGGCGTCGCCAACATCACCCAGAAGGTCGATGGCGGCTTCCAGTGGGGACTGGTAAACTATGCCGCGAGCGCGCACAACCTGTTCCAGCTCGGACTGGTCAACATCATCGCGGACAACCAGTGGTTCAGCGACTTCCCGGGCGACCTGGCCCAGGGCTTCGTGTTCGTCAACTGGTCGTTCGGCGAATAGGCGCCAGCCATCGACAGGGCGTCGAGCCGCAGGCCATCCGCCTGCGGCTTTTCCGTTTCCCTCAGGCCCGGCGGCGGAGCGGTGCGCACAGTTTGGCTAGCAGGGTCTCGACCATCAGCTCGTGGGGAATGGCGCCTTCGGATAGCATCCGTTCGTGGGTATCCACCACCAGGCGCTTGCCGGCGGCGAGGTGCCGTACGGCATAGGGCGCGGCCTGGCTGGCCAGCTTGCCGGCCCGGAACCAATGCATCTTGCGCGGGTCGTCGGCCACCTCCGCGAAATAGTCGTCGATCTCCGGATCGTTGCTCCACTGGATGCGGTTGCCGTTGAAGCGCAACCAGCCGGCCTCGATGTATTCCCGGAAGCGCAGCAGGTTGTGGTAGAGCCCTTCGAGCTGGATCACCAGCCCCACCGCCGTCTGTTTCTGGAAGAGCAGCTGGCGGAACAGGCGGATCGCCTCCCCCAGCCTCCGCTCCGCAACCGCATCGAAGAAATCGAACGCACCGGCCTCGGCGGAGGGCGAAGTGATGGCCTGGATGTCGGCCAGCGCAACCTGCCGGTCGCCCCCCTTGTAGAGGACCATCTTCTCGACCTCGTTCATGATCTGCCGCGTCTCGAATCCGGTGCGGTCGATGAACGCCTCGGCGGCGGCGGAGTCGATGGAAAAACCTTCGCGCCGGAAGAGGGCGATGGCGCGCTGGAGCGCCACCGGGCGAGCTTCGTAGTCGCGCTCGGGAATATCGAAGGCCTGCACCTCGGCCAGCTCCTTGAGGGTCTTGCAGAAGGCGGAGCGCCCGTCGATACCCGGCGTCGAGACGACGAGGAACTGGTCCGGCGCCAATCCCGCCTTGAGGTCTCCGGCCAGCTCTCCGAGCCGCCGCTTCACCAGCTCGTTCTTCATTGCCACGCCGTTGCCGAGGAACCCGGCATCGCGGAACCAGACCACCTTCCTTCCGCCGAAGAGGCCGACCGTGCGGAAAGCCGCGATGCAGGCATCGACCGCGGCGGCGGCCGCATCGACCGTCATGGCGCTTCCGTCGATCGTTTCGAGGCAAAGGGGCTGTTCGGCGGGGGGGCAGAGCTCGTCCACCTTCTTGCGGGCGTTGAGCCCGACCAGGTATTCATCGTTGCCGTGAAATAGAAATAGGTTGCCCGCCATGTGATTCTTCCTGTTCCAAAGCCGGTACATTATGATTTAATGCCGCTCTTTGGAAACGAAAACGGGAACCGGCATGCAAAAGACGATCTGGGCACCATGGCGCATCGAATACCTCCTGGGCGAAAAGGAGGGCGGCTGCTTCCTCTGCCGGATGTTCGCGGAGGAGCGGGACCGGGAAAACCTGCTGCTGCGGCGCGGAAGAAGCTGTGCCGTGCTGATGAACCGCTACCCCTACACCAGCGGCCACCTGATGGTCGCCCCCTACCGCCACCTCGAGCACCTCAGGGACCTCTCGACGGAGGAGCGCGCCGAAATGGCCGACCTGGCCATCGAGACGGTGGAGATCCTCAAGGCGGTGCTGAAGCCGGATGGACTCAACCTGGGCTACAACCTCGGGGCCGCCGCCGGTGCCGGGCTCAGGGACCACCTCCACCAGCACGTCGTGCCACGCTGGATCGGCGACACCAACTTCATGCCGGTCCTCGCCGACACGCGCGTCATGCCGCAGGCACTGCTGGCTCAGTACGATGTCCTGGCCCCCCACTTCGCCGCCTGAAGGCGTGCGGCGTCGGCAATCGATATTTTTTGAACGCTTGGTGGCCGGCGCGGTCACATCGATGGTCAATTCTTAACAAGGAGATGCGAATGGCGGGAATCGAACTGATCAACCAGAAGGTGCGCGAGCAGGCCGCCTTCGTCCCCGTGCTCAAGAACGAAATCGGCAAGGTGATCGTCGGGCAGGAGTACCTGGTCGACCGTCTGATCATCGGCATGCTCTCCAACGGGCATGTGCTGCTGGAAGGCGTTCCCGGCCTGGCCAAGACGCTCACGATCAACACGCTCGCCCGGGCGCTCGACACCTCCTTCCAGCGCATCCAGTTCACCCCCGACCTCCTTCCCGCCGACCTCGTCGGCACGCTGATCTACAACCAGAAGGACGGCGCCTTCGTCATCAAGAAGGGGCCGGTCTTCGCCAACGTCATCCTCGCCGACGAAATCAACCGCGCCCCCGCGAAGGTGCAGAGCGCGCTGCTCGAGGCGATGCAGGAAAGGCAGGTGACCATCGGCGACGAGACCTTCAAGCTGCCCTCCCCCTTCCTGGTGATGGCCACCGAGAACCCGATCGAGCAGGAGGGCACCTACCCGCTGCCCGAGGCGCAGGTCGACCGCTTCATGCTCAAGCTCAAGGTCGGCTATCCGACCCTCGAGGAGGAGCGCCGCATCCTCGACCGCATGGCCCACACCACCACGGAAATCCCCGTCCATGCCGTGCTCCACCCCGATGAGATCCTCAAGGCGCGCGCCGTGGTCGACGAGATCTACCTCGACGAGAAGATCAAGGACTACATCCTCTCGATCGTCTTCGCCACCCGCGAACCGGCGAAGTACAACCTCGATCTCGCCGACTACATCGCCTACGGTGCCTCGCCGCGCGCCACCATCCACCTCGCGATGGGCGCCCGGGCGCACGCCTTCCTCCAGGGCCGCGGCTACGTCACTCCGCAGGACGTCAAGTCCATCGCCCCCGACGTCCTCCGCCACCGCGTCATCGTCTCCTACGAGGCGGAGGCCGAAGAGCTGGACAGCGAGCAGATCGTCGGCAAGATCCTTTCCGAAATCCCAGTGCCGTAGCGACAGGAGCCTTGCCACAAGGGCGCAACATCCTATCCTTTGAGCCCCATGCGTCTGTTCGCGGCAAATTGATCATGTCATCCATCGACCATAAAGAGCTGCTGAAAAAGGTCCGCCGGATCCAGATCACGACGAAGCACGCCGTGAACGACGTCTTCGCGGGGCAGTACCACTCCACCTTCAAGGGCCGCGGCATGGAGTTCGACGAGGTGCGCGAGTATGTGCCCGGCGACGATATCCGATCGATCGACTGGAACGTCACCGCGCGCACCGGCTCGCCGCACATCAAGAAGTTCGTCGAGGAGCGCGAGATGACAGTGATGCTGGTTGTCGACGTCAGCGCCTCGCACCTCTTCGGTAGCGGCGCGCAGATGAAGCGAGACCTCGCCGCCGAGGTCGCCGCCGTGCTGGCCTTCTCTGCCATCCACAACAACGACCGCATCGGCCTGATCCTCTTTTCGGAGGAGGTCGAGAAATACATCCCCCCGAAGAAGGGCACCCGCCACGTGCTGCGCCTCGTGCGCGAAATGCTCTCGCACGAACCGCACGGGCGCGGCACCAACGTCGTACCGGCCCTTGACTACCTCAACCACGTCAGCCCCCGCCGCAACGTCGCCTTCCTCATCTCCGACTTCCTGTTCAACGACGACTTCGAACAGCTGCTCAAGATCACCGCCCGCCGCCACGACCTTGTCAGCGTCGTCATCGGCGACAAGCGGGAGATCGCCTGGCCGGACATCGGCGTCGTCCAATGGCACGACGCCGAGACGGGCGAGCGCTATCTGGTCGACACCTCCAGCCGCGCCGTGCGCGAGCACTTGGCCATCGCGCAGACCCGGAGGTCCGAGGCGGTCGACGCCCTCCTCCGCAAGGCCGGGATCGACACCGTCCGCCTCTTCGCCGGCGAGCCCTACGACAAGCAGTTCATCGCGTTTTTCCGCCAGCGCGCACAGAGACGCTAGCCCCAGATGTACACCGATAAGCACAGGTCCGGCATGGGTAGCTCCGCGTTCATCCGCGGTGTTGCAGGACTTGCCGCAGCCCTGCTCGCCGGATGCAAACAGGCAGATACGAAATCCTGTCCGCAGGATCGCCTGACGGTGGAATATGCGATCGACCGCGACACGATCGGGATCGGCGATCCGGTTGCGCTGGTGGTGACCGCCTACTATCCGACCAACGGTGTGCTCGAGCTTCCCGAGCTTGGCCGCGAAAAGGATGTCGTGCAGCTCCGTCGCGAGTGGCAGGCGATCCCGCGCAACGACGGCCTGGAGCAATCGCAGGTACGCTACACCCTGACCTCCTTCCGGCTGGGGGACCACACCATTTCGACCAATGCCATCGTCTGCCGCGTCGGCGACGAGCTCTTCGCCACCCACTTCCCCCCGGTGGTGGTGCATGTCGGAACGTCGCTGGACGAAGAGGCTTCGTCCGAGCTGGCCGACATCAAGCCGCCGCAGAAGCTGCCGGGGCGGGTGCCGCCGTGGCTGTGGATCGCCCTGGGTGCGGCACTGGCCGCCTATGCCGTTGGCCTGGCGACCTCCCGGCTATGGCGGCGCCGCGAAGCCCCCGCCCGCGCCGTTCCGTCCGTTCCGCCGCACGTGGCCGCCTTGCGCGCCCTGGAGGCGCTGCGGAACAGGGGTCTGCTCGAACGCGACGAGTGCGAGCCGTTCTACGTCGCACTCTCGCTGATCCTCCGGACCTACCTCGAAGGGCGTTTCCACCTCAATGCGCCCGACGAAACAACCGAGGAGATCGTCGAGGAGATGAGCCGTTCGCCGGAACTTTCGGGAACGCAGCGCAACATCCTCCAGGAGTTCATGCGGCAGGCCGACATGGTCAAGTTCGCCCAGGGCCATCCCGACCGCCAGGCCATGGAGAGCGCCTTCGACACCACCCGGCGGTTCGTTGAGCAGACGAAGCCGTCCGGCGAACCCACCCCGCAAACCGGCCAGCAGGAATGAGACTCACCCATCCATATTTTCTTCTGCTCCTGCTGCTGGTACCCCTGCTGGCCTGGCTCCGGCAATGGCTTGCACGCGGACGGTCGATGCAGTTCAGCAGCGGGAAGGCGATCGAAGGCCTGCCGCGGGGCTGGCGGGTTCGGCTGCAGCCGCTGCTGCCCCTGCTCTTTGCGGTCGGCACCTCCGCGCTTGTCGTCGCGCTTGCCCGGCCGCAACGGGGTCTGGAGGACAGCCGCGTACGCACCGAGGCCGTCGACATCATCCTGCTGGTCGACCTCTCGGAGTCGATGGACACGCCGGACTTCCAGAAATATGGACGGCACATGAGCCGCCTCGACGCCTCCAAGGACGTCATCGAACGCTTCCTCGAAAAGCGGCCGGACGACCGGATCGGCATGGTGGGATTCGCCTCCCTGCCCTACGCCGTCGCCCCGCTCACCCTCGACCATGCGTGGCTCGTCGACCGCATGCAGGGCCTGCATACCGGGATGCTCGACGGCTCGCGCACCGCCATCGGCGACGGCATCGCCTCGGCCGTCAACCGGTTGCGCGAGAGCGAGGCCAGGAGCAAGCTGATCATCCTGCTCACCGATGGCGCGAACAACTTCGGCACCCTCTCGCCCGAGAATGCCGCCAGCGCCGCCGCCGCGCTGGGCATCAAGATCTACACCGTCGGCGCGGGGGGCGCGGGCACCGGCTTCTTCATGCGGGGCCAGGAGGTCGACGAGGACTCCCTGCGCAAGATCGCAAAAACCACCAGAGCCCAGTACTTCCGTGCGCGCGACCTGGAGACGCTCGACACGGTCTACACCGAGATCGACAAGCTGGAAAAGACCGAGATCGAAGTGCAGAGCTACACTCGCTACGAAGAGACCGCCGGGGGATGGATCGTGGCGGGCATCGTGCTGCTGGCCCTTGAGCAAGTGCTGAACCTGACGAAACTGGGACGGCTTCCATGAGGTGGCACAATCCAGACCTGCTGCTTTGGCTGGCCGCCCTGCTGCCGCTGCTGGCGACTACGGGATGGATGATCCGGAGGCGCGCGCGCCGGTTGTCGCAAATGGCCGACGAGCGCGTCTGGACCACCCTGCTGCCGGGCTACTCCCCCAGGCGGCAGCGCCTGCACAACCTGCTGCGCATCCTGGCGCTGGCCCTGGCAATCGCCGCGCTCGCCCGCCCCCAGTGGGGATTCAAGTGGGAGGCCGTCAAGCAGCGCGGCCTAGGGATCATCGTGGCGCTCGACACGTCGAAGAGCATGCTTGCCCAGGACATCAAGCCCAACCGCCTCCAGCAGGCCAAGTGGGGCGTCCGCGACCTTGTCAAGGAGTTGACCGGCGACCGCATCGGCATCGTCGCCTTCTCCGGCGACGCCTACCTGCAGTGTCCCGCCACGATCGACTACGCCGCGTTCCTGATGATGCTCGACGACATCTATGCCGGCATCGTGCCCCTGGGCGGAACCGACCTGGAGCAGGCGCTGGAGACCGCGCTCGACAGTTTCGAGAAGGCGGGCGAGACACAGTCGGACAAGGTGGTCATCCTCATCTCCGACGGGGAGGGCACCACCGGCGATCCGCTGTCACTGCTGCCGCGGCTGAAGCAGCAGAAGATCCGCGTCTTTTCGATCGGCGTCGGCACCCGCGAAGGCGAGCTGATCCAGACCTCCGGCGGATTCGTGAAGGACAAGGCGGGCAACGTGGTCAAGAGCACCCTCCACGAGGATGCGCTGGAGCGGATCGCACTGGAGACCGGAGGCTTCTACGTCCGGTCCGCCCCCGGGGATTTCGGCTTGGAACGGGTCTACCGGCAGGGCATCGCCGAGCTGCAACGCGAGGAGCGCGAGTCGCGGATGTCGAAGACCTGGACCGAGCGCTACCAGTGGTTCGTCGGCGCCGCGCTGCTCCTCCTTGCGCTGGAGGCGGGCCTCCGCCCTACGAAGAGAGGAGGCCGTTCATGATACTGCCCACCCATAGGCCCAACAGGCGCCCCACGGCCATCCTGCTGGCCCTGCTCGCCGCAATCCTGTGCGCCCGCGCGGAGGATACGCCGCGCTCCTCCATGCGCAAGGGCCTGAAGGCCTACCGGGCGGGCGACTACACCAACGCCGTCGGGCACCTTGAAAAGACGGTCCCCGAGTTTCCGGACATCGGCAGCTACAACCTGGGGAACGCCAGATTCCGCGCCGGCGATTTCGAGGGCGCGGCCGAGGCCTACAACGAGGCGCTGCGCTCGCAGGACCTGGCTCTCCAGGCCAAGGCCTACTTCAACCGGGGGAACGCGCTGCTGGCGCGGACGACCGGCCTCGCTGGCCCCGAACAGATCGGACTGGCTTCGGAGCTGGCCTTCCAGGCCTCGGACATGTTCGAGAAGGCCATCCTGCTGCAACCGGACGACTTGGCCGCCAAGCAGAACTACGAGCGCGCCCGCCGGCTGTGGTTGAAGTTGGAGTTCAACCAGGGCAAGTGGTACTACGACCATGCCGAAGAGCTGCTCAAGCAGTACAAGGCCAAGGATGCCCAGGCCCACTACCGGCTGGCGAAGAAGCAGTTTGAACACATCCTGGCCGATATCGAACCAACGGATTCGTCCGCGCGGCAGTACCTCGGCCAGGTCCGGGAACGGCTGCAAATGCTCGACCTGGCGGTCGAGGCGGCGGAACGCGACCTGGCACTGGCGCTCAAGCAGATCGAGGACTACCAGTACATGCTGGCCGCCAAGCGGTTGACAACCGGCACCGATGAGCGAAAATACGCGTTCGATCTCAAGCCGGACCTGGAGAAGCGCTACGAGGAGACGATCCAAAAGAACGAGGACGTGCTGAAGATCATCCAGGAACTCTCCAACCTCAACATGGTGCAATGAAACGAATTTTGGCCATCCTTATGCTGGCGTGCGCAACGGCACGGGCCGAGATGCCCGAGGCCGACGCCACCTATTTCCACCCCGCCGCCAGCCTCTACATCCACGGGGACACCGCGGCCGCCAGCAACCTCGTGGCCCAGGGCCTGGCGGTATTCCCCGACGACGGCAAGCTCAAGCGCCTCAAGGAACTGATCGAGCAGCAACAGGAGCAGAAGCAGCAGGACCAGGACCGGCAACAGAACCAGGACGAGCAGCAACAGGAGCAGGACAACCAGCAGCAGGAGCAACAGCCGCCACAAGACCAGGGGGAGCAGCCACCGCAGGACCAGGGCGGACAGGACCGGCAGCCGGAGCCTGAACCCCAGAGCGCCGAGGAGATGAGCGCCGACGAGGCGCAGCAGCTGCTCGACGCGATGAAGCAGGACGAAAAGAACAAGCGGCTGCAGCTTCACCCGGTGCTGGGAGCACCGGTCCGAGTCGACAAGGATTGGTAGGAGCGTGATGCGTGGATTCAACCCAGTCCTGATGGTGACGCTCGGATGCCTGCTTGCAGCCTCGGCTTTTGCGGCGGATGTGCAGATGACGATCGACCGGCAGTTGATCAGCCTGCTCGACCGTGCCGTCCTGAAAATCGAGTTCATCGAAACCCAGGGCGACGCGGTCGACATTCCGGAGATCGACGGGCTGGAGTTCCACTACCAGGGCCAGAGTTCGGAAACCCGCATCGTCAACTTCAAGAGTTCCTCCAAGACCGTCCATACCTACGTGGTTACACCGACGAAGGTCGGCGACTACACCATCGGCCCCGTCCTCTGCAAGTTCAAGGGCGGCCAAAAGGAGGTCTCCACCCAGCTGCGCGTGATCAAGCCGGCCGACGATCCCGAGGCGCAGCAGCTCACCAGCATCATGTATTCGCGCATATCGACGGACCGGGACGCGCCCTTCGTGCACGAGCCGTTCGGCCTCGAACTCAAGGTCTATCTCCGAGACGGCGTGCAGATCGACGGCAACTTCGGCATCCGCGGCGGCCTGCCCGAAAGCGGGCTCGACGGCGAGCTCCAGTGGCAGGTTGCCGGAAGGGCCCGCGCCGAGATCAGCGGTGCAATCTTTAACGTCTACACCCTGCGCTCCACCGCCAAGGCCCTCACGGCGGGCACCTTTACCTTCCAGCCGCAGGTGCAGCTCAACATCGTCATTCCCCGCCAGAACCGCCGTTCCTTCGGTTTCGACGACCCCTTTTTCGGCGACCTCTTCGGCCGCCAGGAAACCCGCCCCATGGTGCTCGACTGCAACCGACTCGACATCGCCGTGCGTCCGGTCCCTCTGGCCGGCCGCCCCGACAGTTTCACGGGCGGCGTTGGAAGCTTCGATTTCCAGGTCGACGTGGGTCCCAGCCGGGTCAGGGTCGGCGAGCCGGTAACCGTCAAGATGCGAATTTACGGGGAGGGAAACCTCGAGAAGATCATGCCTCCTTCCATTGACGATGGACTCGATTTCAAGCTCTACGACGTACGCACCGTGCCCTCGCAGAACCCCGACGAAGTGCGCTTCGAACAGGTTGTCATCCCGAAGTCCGATGCCGTGACCAACCTTCCGCCCGTCACCTTTTCCTATTTCAACACCCTGACCGCCGACTTCCGGACGATCACCCGCGGCCCGTTCCCCCTGGCCGTGGAGCCCGGCCCGCAGCTTGCGGCCCAGGTGATCGCGACCGTGCCGAGCACCATCCCCCAAGCCACGCAGATACTGGGCCACGACATCGTCTATCTCAAGCCGCCGCCGAAACGCTGGATCCTGCGCGGGGACGCGGCATGGCACGAACGCCAGGCCTATCGCCTGCTGCTGGCCCTGCCGGCCCTGCTTCTGGCGGTCGGCGCCGGCCTGGCCCGGCGGCGCAGCCGGCTGGCTGGCGACGCCGCCCTGGCGCGTCGGCAGCAGGCTCCACGGGCGGCGCGCAGGCATCTGCAGCGCGCCGAACAGGCGGTCCGCAACGGCGATGCCGCCGTTTTCTACGAAGCGGCATGGGCGGCGCTGGCCGACTATTTCGGCCACCGCCTCAACCTGCCTCCAGGGGAAGTCTCCCTGCAGGCCGTGCTCGCCCGCGTTCCGGACGGGAAGGAAGCGATCGCATCGCTGTTCGAAACCGTCGAGCAGCGGCGGTACGGCGTACGCGCCGACGCAGGCGCCAGCGAAATGAACGCCCTGCTCCGCCAACTGGCCGACACCCTCAGGCGGTGCGAAAGGATGAAGCTGTGACCCTGCTGCGCTCCATACTCGTCGTACTACTCCTCGCCGCAGTGCCCTCCATGGCGCAGGAAGAGGCCTTCCGCCAAGCCGGTGCGGCCTACGACAACGGCCACTTTGCCGAGGCCGTGCTGCTCTACCAGCAACTGCTCGACCAGGGGATCGACAACCCGGAGCTGCACTTCAATCTGGGCAATGCCTGCTTCAAGGACGGGGAGCTTCCGCAGGCCATCCTGCACTACCGCAGGGCATGGTACAAGACCCCGCGCGACCCCGATATTCAGGCCAATCTCCGCTTCGCGCTCCATGCGGCCGGAGCCGTCGAACCGTCGTCCGGCATCACCGGGCGCGTACTGTCGAGCCTCTCCCGCGAAGAGTGGGTTCTACTGGCCGGGGCGGCATATGTACTGGTGAGCCTGCTCCTTCTGGCCGCCTGCTTCCTGCGGCCGGCACGGCGCACGCTGCTCAAGTGGACCCTGCCGCCCCTGGCATTGCTGGCCATCTCGGCGGCCGGCTTCCACGCCTGGCGGCAGCTGGTGCGTCAGCCGGAATGCGTGGTGTTCAAGACCGGGGCAACGGCGCTGTTCGGCCCGATGGAGGGTGCGACGGCCCATTTCCAGCTACCCCTCGGGGCGCTCGTCCGGCAGCGGGAAACCGATCCGAAAGGGTGGACGGAGGTGGAGTACGACGGCAAGCGGGGTTGGCTGAAAGACGACCTCTTTGAGCGGGTTTCCCCTTGAACGGGGTCCCGGGATGGTCCATAAATCGCGCTACCTATGAAAAACAAAAAAGGTCCCTTCAACCCGCATGCCTGGCTCTGGTGGGTTGCCATCATCGCACTGGCCATCTCGGGCTCCCTCTACTACTTTCTGGGAGCCCAGGCCGAAGTCGATGTCCACATCCGCCAGCAGAGGATGATCTTCCCGTTGGTCGGCATCGTCATTGCCGGGGTCTGCCTCATCGCGGGCACGGCGGGCCGTTGGTTCTATCCCAAATGATCCCGCTTGGAGTCTGTGCGTGAAACGGGATATCGAATGGGTTGAGAAGCTGGAGGACGGCGTCAAGCGGATGGTGCGCGTCAAGTTCCCCGGCAACGGCAAGATCCGCTGGCAGTCCAAGCGGTCGGACGAACCGGAGTGGGCCTACGACTTCCCGCCCTCCCCCGGGGATTGGGACACCCTGCACGAAAAGGTCGACGCCCTCTACCACCGGCGCCGCGCGGCCTACAAGGACCTTGAACTGGTGAGGATGATGAGGCGGGAGGCGGGGCGTTAGCACCCGGGATGTCCCCATGCAATTCCCCATCCGCGAGGAATACATCGAACTGTGCAGCCTGCTGAAGGCGGCCAACCTCGTCCAGTCCGGCGGCGAAGGCAAGATCGTCGTGGCGCAGGGGCTCGTCAAGGTCGATGGCCGGCTTGAAACCCGCAAGCGCTGCAAGATCCGTCCCGGTCAGACCGTCGAATTCGAAGGCAACGCCATCGAAGTGGTGTCCGCCAGGACCTGACCTAACCGGGGGCGGCCAGGTACATCGTGCCCGTCGCCTTGGCAATGAGCTCGCCGACAGCGTTCTTGATGTGACCCTCGACATAGGCGGTGCGGCGGGTGGCATTGACGAGCCATCCCGTGGCGACCAGACGGCCATCCTTGACCGCCTTCAGGTAGTTGATTTTCATTTCGAGGGTAACCCCGCGGTTCCGCTCCACCGGCAACGTGTCGAAAAAAGCCCGGGACATCGCCGTATCGAGCATTGTGAAGAGCACACCGCCATGGACATGCCCATAACGGTTCAGATGCCGTTCCTCCACCTCCAGCCCGATCACAAACCCGTCATCCTTCAACCCCACGATCACCAGTCCGCAATGTTCGTTGAAATCCATCGTCACTCCTTCTCCGTCCCTGTTTCGCCCGACGGGTTCGAGATGAACCGCAGCACCTCCCCGAAAACCTTCTCCCGACCTGCCCGCTGAACGAGATTGTGGAAGTCCGCCTCCACGGTCACTCGTTTCTTGATGGCGGATCCGATCTTGTTAAAAACCACCTCGGTACCGTGCGGATCAGCGACGGGATCCGCGCTGCCATGAATCATCAAGCAGGGCGTCCGTACCGCCTTCAGGTTATCCCGGCAGACGGCGATGAGATTGCAGAGTTCGCGCACTCCTTCGAGATTGTGAACGGGATAGTTGATGTCGGGTGTTTCGGACGCGTTGGGAATGGAGGACGCCACCGTGGCGGGAATATGCATGCGGCGCATAAGCCGGTTCCATCCGAGCGCCGCCGGGGCAAGCGTGCAGGCGCGCCGGTCCATCAGGATCAGGGGCGTATCGATGCAGAAGATCGATTCGAGGGGACCGCCCTGCTTGCGGGCCGCATTGAGCAAAACCAGCAGGGCGCCGGCGGAGAACCCGCCAAGGATGATCCGATCGCAGCAGTTGCGCAAAACGGCGTAGGCACGGTTGAAGGAGACGACCCAGTCCTTCCACGTCACGGTGCGCAGCTGTTCCGGCCCCGTGCCGAATCCTTGCAGGCGCGCACCGTAGACGGTGTATCCCTCGTCATGCAGGAACTCCCCGAGTGGCCGCATCTCTTCGGGGGCGGCCAGGTAGCCGTGGCACAACAGCACGCCGGTGGCTCCTGCGGCCGCCCGCAGGAAAAACGGCCGACCGACCGAAGGGGCCTTGGAAAGCTCCTTGTCGTAGTAGCGCCGGTAATCCTCTTCGAAGTGCGCCAGATCCAGCTCGCCCAGCCGACGGGCAAGTTCTTCGCGCAACTTGGCGGTAGATTGGTTGACGTAGTGCGCCACGGCCTGCACGGCCGGCCACAAGGGTTCGATCTCGTTGGCGATGACGCGCGTCGTTCTGCGCAACCGCAGATCGCGGAAGTTGGCCTGCTGCCGTAGGCGGTTGCGCACCACCCGGTATTCCCCGCCCTTGCGCACAACGATCCCCTCCTTTTGCGCCAAGGCGGCAATATCCTCCAACGGCGGATGGGGTTCATCGGCGATGATCCGGATCAAATCGTTGTGCAGGGAGGCGTGGACGCGGCGGTCGGCTCCCTCGCGGATCGCAAGGGCGGAGAGGTAAAGCGCACGGTGGAAATCGTCGATAGCCATGGCATCGCCCTTCATCTCCCGCACCCCGAGGCAGAAAAGATGGTCGATGTTGACCGCGATGGTAGAGTAGATCGTCTTCATGCAGCGTTCCGTCAGCGGCCAGCGCTGGCTGGAGAGCACGATGTTTTCCCGCTGCGCCCCGGACAGCATCGGCAGCTTGCGGATGCGAGCCATCGGCCGGGAAAGATAGTCGTCCACGTCGACCGGAGGACTGAAATAGATCGTCATGTCGGTGTTGCGCAACAGGAGGCTCCCCTCGGTCATGAGCTCCTCCAGCAGGTCGTCGGGCAGATCCGGCTTGAGGCTGGTCGCGATGCGCGACACCACGTTCCGGTCGGGGCGAAGCGGATAGAAGGTGATGTTCACCGGCGTAATAACGGGTGGGGGGAAATCCTTGCACCGCCCGCGTTCGAGCCCGTAGCGCTCGCCAAGTTGAAGCAGCACCTCCTCGTCCCCCGCCTTGCAGGCCTCCAGGAAGCGTTCCCGCACCAGCGCCGCCTTCAGGGCGAGCACGGCCGCGCCGGTATGGGGCCGCCCGGCCCGCAAGGGATGGGCCACATGCAGCTTGCCGCGACGCACCACCTCCTTGCTTTTGACCATCACCCCTTCAGGAAAGATTACCCAGTCGTGCCGTCCCGAAACGAGGTCGCCGATGATCCTCCGGTTGCGCAGGGGTGCATGGGTGGAGACCGCGCCCATGCGCCGCAGGTATTCGCCGAACACTCCCTTGAACAGCTTGGCATCGGCCAAGGCGCAAAGCTCGCGCCGGGCCTCCCGATGCAGCACGTAGGGCACGATGAAGGTTTCCATCCGCGTGAAATGGTTCACCACGAAAAGCGTCGGGCGGTCAACCAGATTGCCGAGCCCTTCCACGTGCAGCGAAAGCCCGATGAACCGCCGCAGCACATCCATCATCGTTGCCGTTGCCCTGAACACCCGGCTAGCCATGCCACGTCCTCCGTTCCCTACTCGTCCGGCCCGATCCAGACGATTCCCTCTTCGAGCCACCGGGCCTCGCCCGCCGACACCCGTTTGGCCAAATGGTCGATGGCCCGGTTGTCGTTGCGGCGCAATGCATGGAAGTGCGCAACCATGCGCCGTTCCGCCTGTTTGCAGAACACGTCGGCCAATTCCATGCGCATGCCGCCATCCGGCCCTGCCTTGCCCGCAAGCGCATAGCTGCACGTGGCGGATATGGCGAACAGCTCCGTACCGATATCCATCAGATGTCCAAGCACGATCTGGCGGCGGTCGAGCGAAGGTCCGTAGCGTGCCATGGCGTGCAGCAGCGCGCGCGCCAGCCGGCGCGCCGTGCGTGCGGCATAGCGGAAGTGGCGCAGCAAAGGACCCGCGTCCCGCGGAAGTTGCCGCGGCTGGAGGTTCAACCACTGCCTCGGGTACCAGACCGCATAGAAGCCCAGCAGCTTGAACGCCGTCGCCACCTTCCTCGAGGCCGGCACCCCCTTTTTCAGGAGGTCGGCGGCCATGCGCAGATGCGGATCCATCGCTTCGCGCGCAAGGAACAGGCGCATGATTTCGGATGTACCTTCGATGATGGTGTTGATGCGCGCATCGCGCATCATGCGTTCCACCGGCCAGGGTATTTCGCCGCGCGCCGCGAGCGATGCCGCCTTTTCGTAGCCCCGCCCGCCGCGCAGCTGGAGCGTTTCGTGGACGATGCGCCAGCCGGCTTCGGTGCAGAAATACTTCGCCATCGCCGCCTCCAGCCGGATGTCGACGTTGTGCAGGTCGGCGTAGCGGGAGGTCAGCATCGTCATCGCCTCCATGGCAAAGGTGGTGGAGGCGATGAACGCGATTTTTTCGCGCCCGGCTTCATGGTGTCCGACCGGCTGGCCCCATTGTTCCCGCATGTTGCCCCACCTCCGGACGATTGAGAGGCATTGCTTGCCCATGCCCGTACACGCCGCCGGAAGCGTGAGCCGGCCAATATTGAGCGTATCGAGCGCCAGCTTCAACCCGCGGCCCTCCTCGCCCAGCCGGTTTCCCGCCGGCACGCGCACATCGGTAAACCTCAGGTTGCCGTTTTGCATACCGTTGAGCCCCATGAAATCGCACCGCTGCACCACTTCCACGCCTGGCATTCCACGCTCGACGATGAACGCCGTCACCTGCGGGCGTTCCCTGCCCCGCACGATCTTCGGCGCCGTCTTGGCCATCACCACGAAAACATCGGCCACCGGCGAGTTGGTGCACCACTGCTTCGCGCCGTTGAGGACATAGTGCGTGCCGTCTGCCGAAAGCACCGCCTCGGTCTTCATGCGCGCAGGATCGGAACCCACTTCCGGCTCGGTGAGCGCAAATGCGGAGATCGCCCCCTCGACGAACCACGGGAAGTATTTCTTCTTCTGCTCGTCCGTGCCGAAAAGCTTGAGCGGCTGCGGCACGCCGATCGACTGGTGCGCCGAGGCCAGTACGGCGGTGGAGCCGCAATACGACGCGATCATCATCATGATGCGGTTGTAGTTGACCTGCGAAAGCCCAAGCCCGCCAAACTCCCTGGGCACTTTCAACGCGAAAACCCCCAGCTTCGCCAAACCCGACACGACCTCGTCGGGAATCTCGCGGGTGCGGTCGACCTCGTCCGGGTCGAGATGCGCTTCCATGAACTCGCGGATCTTGCGGATATGCACGTCGCCCTCCGCCTTGTCCCCTTCCGGTTGCACCGGGAAGGGGTGGACCAGATCCGCCCGCCAACGACCCATGAACATTTCGCTGCAAAAGCTCGGATGCCTCCACTGCGTTTCCCGCGAAGCCTCCGCCACTTCCAGCGCCGCCGCCTTGCCCGCACTCATTTTCGAGGTGTCGATCACCATTTCATCGTCATGCTCGCGTGTATCCATGGGACCCTCCTAACCGCCGTAGAACGTCCTTCCCTCCTCCATCATCCGCCTCAGCAGGCCACACGGCCTGAAACGTGCGCCGCGTTGCTGTTCCAATGCCTCCATCGCCTGCACGATGCCTGAAAGTCCCCGATCATCGGCATACCGCAGCAACCCTCCGCGGAAGGGAGGGAAGCCGATGCCGGCCACCAGCGCCATGTCGAGATAGTCCGCGCGCCCTATGACCTCCTCTTCCAGGCACATGGCGGCCTCGTTGAGCATCGTCAGTACGAGCCGGTCGACGATCTCCCCGTCGCTCCAGTCCCCTCCCCGGATGTGCTCCAGCAACCGGACCGCTTCCGGATTGGGCATGCGTTTCCGCCCTTCATACCGATAGAATCCACCGCCGGACTTCCGGCCGAGCAATCCGGCCTGGATGAACCGGTCCAAAACCGGCGCGGCTTGCAGGCGCGGTGAAAATGCCGCCTCCAACTCCTGGATCACCTTGTAGCCGACATCGATGCCTGTTTCATCGGCCAGCGCAAACGGCCCCATCGGCATGCCGAATGCCTCGACCAGCCGGTCGATCCGCTCGAAACCAACCCCTTCCTGCAACAGCACTCCCGCTTCGTTGAGATACGGAATCAAGATCCGGTTCACCAGGAAGCCGGGACGGTCCTTCACAACCACCGTCGTCTTCTTCAGGGCATGCGCCAAGGCCACCACCGACGCCACGGTTCCGGGCGATGTCGCCTCGCCGGCGATCACCTCGACAAGCGGCATCCGGTTGACCGGATTGAAGAAGTGGAGCCCCACGAAACGTTCAGGATGTTCGAGCACCGACGCCATGCCAGAGACTGGAAGCGCGGAAGTGTTGGTGCAAATGACCGCATCGGGCCGCACGGCTTTTTCAACCTCCGCCAGCACCGCCTTCTTCACCGGCATCGTTTCCACGACCGCCTCGACCACGACATCGGCGGAAGCAAAGCCGGAATAGTCGAGCGTGCCGGAGATGCGGTGCATGTGCAACGAAACCTCGTGCGGCTTCAACTTGTGGAGCTTGACGAGCTGGCCGTAATAGTCCGCCGCCTGCGCAAACCCCTTCGCCACGGCTTCCCATGCAATATCCTTCATGCGCACCGGATAGCCATGCCGGCTAAGGAGCCAGGCGATTCCGCCACCCATCACCCCTGCGCCGAGCACCGCCGCAGTCCGCAACTCCCGCACCTCCGCACCCGTACCGCGCTCCTTCTTCAGCGCCTGGCCAATATGGAACAGGCCGATCAGGTTGCGGCATACGGATGTTGCGGCCACCTGCGAAAAGGCGCGCGCTTCGCGTTCCAACCCCTGCTCCAGCCGCCCGCGACCCGTCGACTCCATCAGCGAGAGGATGGCTTCGACGGCAGGATAGTGCCCTTTGCTGCGCCGCCGGGCGTGTTCGCCCGCCTTGCGCAGGATGAGTGTGCGAACCGGCCAGATGCGGCCGGCCAGGTGGCGGCCGCGCCGCTTGCACAGCCGGGCCCGCCCCTTGCGCGTCATGCAGCGCCCCGTGAACTCGCGCACCCTTTCCGCCATGAACTCATGCGGAACCAGTGCATCGACCAAACCGATCTCCTCCGCCTTGGCCCCTGAAACCGGTTTGCCGGAAAGGATCATCTCCAGCGCTTGCGCCAATCCAATCAAGCGTGGCAGCCGCTGCGTACCGCCCCACCCCGGCAAGATGCCGAGTGTGGCTTCGGGCAATCCCAGCCTTGTCTTTTCGTGGTCGGTGGCCACGCGGAAGGCGCAGGCCAACGCCCACTCAAGCCCCCCGCCAAGGCAGGCGCCATCGATGGCGGCAATGGTCGGATAGGGCAGTGCCGCGAACCGCGAAAAGAGCGCCTGCCCTTGCCGCGACTTTCCGTAGGCATCGTCGGGATTCAGGATGGCTTCGATCTCGCCGATATCCGCACCGGCAACAAAGACGCCAGGTTTCTTGCTGACCACGACCAGCGCGCGAATGGACGGGTTCTGCAGACCGCCATGAAGCAGCGCGTCGAGTTCGGCCATGACCGAGGCCGAAAGCGTATTGACCGCCTCGCCCGGCAGGTCGATTTCCAGATAGGCGATACCCGCTTCGTCGGGCGGCAAAAGGGCCAGGGCATTCATCATTCCACCTCCAACACCAGCGCGGCCCCTTGGCCGCCGCCCACGCAAAGCGTCGCCAATCCCCGTCCCAGCCCGCGCCGCCGCAGCTCCTTGAGAAGCGTTACGACAAGGCGTGCACCGGTGGCTCCGACCGGATGCCCAAGCGCGATGGCCCCCCCGTTGACATTGAGCTTGTCGGGATCAAGCTCGCCCAGCGCCTTGTCGCGCCCGAGGCATTTTTGCGCGAACACACTCGACGCGAACGCGTGTTCGCATGCCAGCACCTGCGCGGCAAAGGCCTCGTTGAGCTCGATGAGGTCGAAGTCGTCCAGCCCGAGACCGGTTTGGGCAAAGAGTCTTGCGCACGCGAAAGCGGGCCCGAGTCCCATGCGCGCACCGTCGAGGGCGGCATAGGCGTACCCGGCCATGTATCCCAGCGGCCGGAGACCCCGTTCGCGTGCCTGCTGCTCGGACATGACCAGCGCCGCGACGGCTCCGTCGGTGACCTGCGAGGCATTCCCCACCGTCACCGTTCCGGTCTTGCGATCGAAGTAGGGCTTGAGTTTCTGCAGGTCCTCCATGGTCTGTTGCGGGCGCGGTCCTTCGTCGGCCTGCTGGATGGCGGCATAGGCCGGGGGGACGGGAATCGGCGCAATCTCTTCGGCCAGCTTGCCGGATTCGATGGCGCGGGTGGCGCGCCGGTGGCTTTCGAGGGCGTAGCGGTCCTGCTGCTCCCGGGTGATGCCGAATTCGCGCGAGAGCCGTTCGGCCGTCAGCCCCATGATCAAACCGCAGACAGGATCGGTAAGCCCCTGTTCAAGCGCAACGACCGGCTTGAGATGCCCCGGGCGAAAAGCGGATAATGCCTTGGCCTTTTGCGCGAAGGTCTTGGCCTTGGAAAGCCGCTGGAACAGGGCTGTCATTTCGGGACCATAGAGCAGCGGAATGTTGCTCATCGACTCGGTGCCGCCCACCACCAATATCGAGGCGTCGCCGGCGGCAATCATCTGGGCCGCGGAGGTGAAGGCCTGCATGCCCGAAGCACAGTTCCGGTGCACGGTGTAGGCGGCAACGGATTCGGGAACGCCTGCCTTGAGCGCGAGCACCCGCGCGATATTGGCGGCATGGTTCGGCTGGGCCACATTGCCAAACACCACCTCGTCGATTTCGCCGGGAGGAATGCCGGTGCGGGCAAGCAGTTCCCGGATGGCAAAGGCCCCGAGATCGTCGGCGGGCACGCTCTTGAGCTTGCCGCCCGCCTTGCAGAACGGCGTGCGGATGCCATCAACAATGGCCAATCGCGATTGCATGGGAATCCTCCGTTTCCGGCTTGCCGGCATATAGCCGATCAATCAGTTCCTTGTAATGCTCCCCGACCACGTGGCGCCGCAGTTTGAGCGTAGGGGTCAGCTCACCGTTCTCCACCGACGGGGCTTCGGCCAGCAGGGCATAGGCACGGATCTGCTCCCAGTGGTCGAGACCTGAATTGACTTCCGCCACCAATTGGTCGATTGCCCGGCGAACGGTGTCCGATCGGAGAAACTCCGCATCGGTTTCGTGCATGGCGCCACCCCGCCGCTTGAGGCGGTCGAGTTCGGAACGGTTCGGGAATAGGAGACAGGCGGCGAACTTGCGTCCTTCGGCCAGAACGCAGGCGTTTTCCACCAGGCCGGAGCGGCACAGCGCCCGTTCTATGGGACGGGGGGCGACAATCTCGCCGGTCGAGGTCTTGAACATCTCCTTGCTACGGGCACGGATGGTCAGGTAGCCGCCAGCATCGATGGAGCCGAGATCGCCGGTATGCAGCCATCCGTCGATATCGACGGCGCGTGCGGTCTCTTCGGGCAGGTTGTGGTAGCCGCGCATGACACTGGGACCGCGCACAAGTACTTCTCCGTCGGCAGCGAGTCGAACCTGTACGCTTTTAAGCGGCGGGCCCACGGTACCGGGCCTGCGGTGGCCGGGATGGTTGGTGCAAACGACCGGGGAGGCCTCGGTCAGGCCATAGCCTTCGTAGAGGGGCACGCCCATGCGAAGGTAAAAGCGGTTGAGGTCGTCGGGCATGTGCGCACCGCCGACCACCATCGTACGCAGTCTGCCGCCAAGCGCCTTGCGAACCTGCCAGCCGACGAACCAGTCGGCCATCCGGTCGGCCGCCGATACCGATCCTTCCTGCCGCGACGCATGTCGCCACGTCCAGCGGGCCAGCCCCCCAGGAGGACCGAAGACCATTTCCGACTTTTCAGCAATCCGTTCATAGGTTCTTTCCAGCAAGCGAGGTACCACCGTCATCATCGTGGGCCGCACTTCGCGAATCAATGGACCAAGCTGATCGATGGAGTCGACAAAGTAAACGGACATGCCGGTCGCGAGATAGAGGTAGGCCACGATGCGCTCGAAGCCGTGGGCCAGGGGTAGCAGGCTAAGGGCCCGGTCCCGGCCCGGCCGCACAGGGAACAGCCCCTCGATATCATGCAGCTGCGCCACCAGGTTGGCGTGCGTGAGTTCCACCCCCTTGGGCATGCCGGTCGAGCCACTGGTATAGACAATGGCCGCAAGGTCGGTTGGCCGAAGGCGTGCCAACATCCGCTCCACCAGTTCGGGCTCCCCGTTCAACCGCTCCTCCCCTTCAGCCATCAAATGGCCGAGGGAGATTGCCGACGCCATGCCGGCGCAGGGTTGGTCGGTGAAAATCCGTTCGGCCAGCCCAGCCATCGGTTGGAACCGGGACCCGACCGCTGGTCCAAGCACGATAATGGAACGGATGTCCGAGTCGGTGATCTTATGCCGGAAATGCGCTTCGGAAAAATCGGTGAAGAACGGGACCGCCACATGCCCAGCGAGCATAATGGCGATATCCGCCACCAGCCAATGGGCCGACGGCTCCGACAATAGGCCGATGCAGCTTCCAGGGTTGGGTAGCCGCGCATGCAAGGCGGCTGCAATACAGGTGGTTCGCCTCACCAGTTCGTCCATCGCAAGCGGTTGCCAGGCACCCGCCACCCGGTCGTTGAGCGCCCGCCGATTGGCATGGCGCGCGGCATGGTGGAGAAGCATGTCCGGGATTGTACGGTACACGTCCATCCAGCCCCTCCGTTCTCGCGACAGAACCACTTTAGTCGGCTCCGACCCCAGCGTCAAGCCGGGCACGCCTTCAAGGGTGGAAAACCTAGCAAAGCTCTTCACGCCAGAGCAAAAGACAGGAAACCGGCATGAAACGCTCATCACCTGGTTAGAAGAGAAAAGCGCAGGTGCTGAACGGTTCGTTAGGGAGCCTGCGGCCCTGAAGCCCTCGCCTCCGATGACTCAAAACGAAAAAGGGCTTCCGTTTCGGAAACCCTTGCGCCTTGCCGTCAAACGGCGGAAGCTATTTCAGGTGGGACTTGCGGCCCCGGCCGATGGCGTAGACCTCGAAGCCGATGCCGTAGAGCGCATCGTGGTCGAGCAGGTTGCGTCCATCGAACAGGAAGGCGGGCTTGACCATGGAATCGTAGATGCGCTGGTAGTCGAGCTGCTTGTACTCCTTCCATTCGGTGAGCACGGCGATGGCATGCGCCCCGGCGGCAGCCTTGTAGGGATCGGGCTCGAACTCGATCTGGTCGGCGAGTTCCGGCATCTCGAGCCGGGCGTTGTCGAGGGCCTTTGGATCGGACACGACCAGCTTGGCGTGTTCGCCGGCAAGTTCGCGGCAGACCTTGATGGCGGGGCTTTCGCGGGTGTCGCCCGTATCGGCCTTGAAGGCGAAACCCAGGATGGCGATGCGCTTGTTGGCGATGGTGTTGAACATGCTGCGCAGCATGGTCTTCACGAACCGGGCCTCCTGGTACTCGTTCATTGCGACCACTGAACGCCAATAGTTGGCGGGTTCCTGCAGGCCGTAGCTCTCGCAGAGGTAGACGAGGTTGAGGATGTCCTTCTTGAAGCACGAACCGCCAAAGCCGATACTGGCCTTGAGGAACTTCGGCCCAATGCGGCTGTCCGTGCCGATGGCGTGGGCAACGTCCGTCACGTTCGCGCCGGTGGCCTCGCAGAGGGCGGAGATGGCGTTGATCGAGCTCACACGCTGGGCCAGGAAGGCGTTGGCGGTGAGCTTGGACAGTTCCGAAGACCATACGTTGGTGGTGAGAATCCGCTCGCGCGGAATCCACGTGGCGTAGATGTCTACCAGCGTCTGCAGCGCCTTCTGCCCACTCGCGGTTTCATGGCCGCCGATAAGAACACGATCCGGGTTTTCGAGGTCGGCAATGGCGGTGCCTTCGGCGAGGAACTCGGGATTGGAAAGCACTTCGAAATGGATGGGGTTGTCGCCGGCGTGCAGCACCCGCTCCATGGCTTCGGCCGTACGGACCGGCAGCGTGCTCTTCTCGACGATGATCTTGTCGGAGGTGGAGACCTCCTTGATGCGCCGCGCGCACAGCTCCCAGTATTGCAGGTCGGAGGCGCAACCGGCCCCTTCGCCGAAGGTCTTGGTCGGGGTGTTGACGCTCACGAAGACGATGTCGGCGTCGCGGATGCCCTGGTCGACATCGGTGGAGAAGAACAGGTTGCGGCCACGCGCCTCCCTGACCACCTCCAGCAGGCCGGGCTCGTAGATCGGCAGGTCGTCCGTCTTCCACGCCGCGATGCGCCGTTCGTTGATGTCGACGACCGTCACACGGACATCGGGGCACTGCTTGGCGATCATCGCCATGGTGGGCCCGCCAACATAGCCGGCGCCGATGCAGCAGATCTTGGTCATAGGGGCGTCTCCGTTAGATTCCGAGGTTGCTGAGCGCAGTCATCACCTGGTTGATCAGGGCGGTGATGCGGGGGTGGTCGACCTCGAATACGCCGGCTTCGCGCCGAAGGGTTTCGACCAGGTCCTGCACGGCTTCGGGGGTGTAGCGCTCGATCCCCTCCCTCGCCTGCCCGAGCAACTCCTCGAGCCGCCCGGTCTCCCGGGGCGTCTCCTGTAGCCGGGCCTTGAGTTCGTCGATCTTCTTCTGCACTTCGCGGTGCGGCATGCGTACCCCCTGCTTCAAAGAGTGGGAATATGGCCGAAAACGACGCTTAGCTCCAGTTTTTAGCACTGTTTTTACGCCATCTCCCGGCTCATCCGTTTCCAATCGCCTTCTCATAAACGGCCTGGATACGGTCGGCGATACGGTCCCACCCGTAATGGGTCGATACCGCAGCGAAGGCGCTGGACGCCAGCGATGCCCGCAAGACCGGTTCGTCGGCCAGCTCCCCCATCCGCGCCGCCAGTCCGGCCTCGTCCCCCGCTTCGGCCAGCAGGCCGTTCTCCCGGTCGCGGACGAATCCGGGGAGGCCACCGATCCGGCTGGCCACGACGGGAACGCCCGCCGCCCAGGCCTCGAGAACCACCATGCCAAACGGTTCGTGGAGGCTCGGCAGCACGAAGAGTTGGGCCGCCCTGTAGGCTCCGGGAAGCAGCGGATCGCCGGGCTCAAGCCCCTCCACCAGCCGTACCCGCCCATCCAATCCCAGGCGGACCACCTCCTCCAGCAGCTCATCCCGGTACGCCTCGACCGTGACCGGGCCAACGAGCACCAGCCGGTGGCCTGGATGGCGCTCTGCAAACCGCGCAAACGCGCGCACCAGGCCCAGCTGGTTCTTCTGGTAGTCGATGCGCGACACGCACAGGACGAGCGGTTCCCCGGGGGCAAGGCCGAAGGCGGCGCGGAATGCCGCCCCATCGCCGGCAGCGAACCGCGCGACGTCGACACCGTTGGGCACGAGGTGGACCACCTTGCCGGGATGGCGACGACGCACCTCCTCGTATTCGTCCTGCCCGACGCAGATGATCGCCGCGGCATCATCCAGCACGCGCCGCGAACCGAACAACCAGCCGAAGACCTTCCCCCACTCCGGCCTGCCGCGGAACGGATCCATCATCCGCGCGTGCTGGTCTGGCGGCACGGCGTAGCATCCGCCATGCAGGCTCACGACGTAGGGAATGCCCCTGAGCCGGGCCGCAGTGCGCGCCATGCCGCCCAGCCGGCGCTGGACATGGGCGTGGATCAGCGAGAGCTCCTTTTCGCGCAACAGGCCGAAGAAGAGCGGAAGCGACAGGGGGCTGCCCCCCTTGAGGCGCAGCTGTTCCCGGGCGCTCCAGGAGAGTCCGAACCAGGGCAGCACATACCGGAAGCGGCGCACCCGGACTCCATCGACCACGCCGTCGCCCGCCCGGCTGAACATGGAGGTGCAGAAGACGACGCCCCCGACGCCGCGGCGTTCGAGCGCCTGCGCAACGTGCAGGATCATGTTTTCGGTCCCGCCCCACTTGGCGGGCGAAAACCGGCGCGCCACATGGGCCACTTTGATTGTTCCAACCATACTGTAGCGATCCTAGCGCAACGCCATGCGACAGGAAAGCCTAAGCGCGCGGGCCCATGATTTTGTTTTACCGGTTCGTCGGCTGCGCGTATAGTCTCGCAACACATTCCGGATTTCCATATGGCCTTGTCCCCTCGCATAGTAGCCGCAATCACCACCGTGGCCCTGTCGGCCTGCTCAGGACATGCCGAGCTGCTCGGCCCGCACGAGCGGGCCTACCTGGCCGGGAAGAAGGAGGTCGTCTTCGTCTGCCAGCCGCGCCATGCGCCGTTCGAATTCGTCCACCAGGGCCAGCCGGGCGGGATGAACGTCGAGCTGGCCCAGTGGATGGCCGCCGACATGGGCTTCAAGATCCGCTTCGAGTCCGCCCCCTTGGACGAGGCCCTGGAAATGGTTCGGGCCGGGCGGGCGGATGCGCTGACCAGCCTCTTCTACTCCCCGGAGCGCGAGGCCGATTTCGATTTCAGCCGGACCGTCAAGCTGGCACCGGTCACTTTGTTTGTCCGCAACGACCGGACCGATATCGCCGGCATCGAGGACCTGGAAGGCCTGAAGGTGGCCATCATGGGATCGAGCCGGGCGCTGGAGTCCCTCCAGGAGCGGGGCATCCATTGCCAGATCCGTTTCGTGCCGACCACGGAGGAGTGCGCCGAACTCGTGGCCACGGGGGCGGTGGACGCGATGATCGGCAACGAGCTGGTGACGCAGCACTACCTCTACGCGCAGCAGAAGCCGGTGCTCAAGGAGGTGGGCGAACCGCTCTTCACCGCGCGGCTCTGCATGGCGGTGGCCAAGGGCAACCATTCCCTGCTCGCCATCCTCGACAAGGGCATCGACCAGGCTCAGAAGAGCGGCACCCTCTACACGATCCAGGGAAAATGGCTGGGCTCGGACTACGAACACGGCAGCGTCCCGCTCCGCACCATCCTGGTGGCGACCTCCGTCTCCGCCGCCTCGGTCGCGGTGCTCATCTCCCTGATCCTGCTCTGGAACCGCAAGCTGCAGCGGACCGTTGCCGAGCGCACGCGGCAGTATGCGGAAAGCGAGGAACGCCTGCGGCAGCTCTTCGAAAACTCGCCGGATGCCGTGTTCGTCCTGGACCGGCAGGGGCGCGTGCTTTCGGCCAATGCGCGGGCCTGCTCGCTCGTCAAGATGGGCAAGCATGAACTGCTGGCCAAGACGGTGTACGATCTCGCGCCCAAGGTGTTCGCCGACGAGGTGGCCGACAACATGGCGCAGTGGTTCCGCGGCGAGCTTCGGCAGTGCGAGGGGGCGGCCATGGCGACGGATGGCTCCATCTGCCCGATCGAGATGACCGGCCGGCTGCAGCGGATGGATGGCCAGGAGGTGCTGCAGCTGCACGTGCGGGACATCACCCTGCGCAAGGAGGCCGAAGAGAAGATCCATGCAGCGCGGCAGATGGCCGAAGAGGCCAAGGAGATGGCGGAGCAGGCCCGCAAGATCGCCGAGAACGCCAGCCAGGCGAAGAGCGAGTTCCTGGCCAACATGAGCCACGAGATCCGCACGCCGCTCAACGGCATCGTCGGCATGTCGCAGCTGCTGGTCGATACCGGGCTGGACGAGGACCAGAAGGAGTGTATCGACACGATCCAGCAATCCTCCTCGGGGTTGCTGCGCATCATCAACCACGTGCTGGACATCTCGAAGATCGAGGCCGGGCAGATGGATGTCCGCGAAGCAGTCTTCGATCCCCGCTCGCTGTGCGAATCGCTCGTCCAGCAGTTCGAACCCCAGGCCCGCCAGGCAGGCATCGAATTCATCTGCACCTGCCAGGAAAACGTGCCGCACTACCTGGTCGGCGACGAGGGCCTGATCGGCCAGGTGCTGGTCAACCTGCTGGGCAACGCGCTGAAGTTCACGCACCGGGGATCGGTGGCGCTGAACGTGGAGTGCCACAAGAAATCGCGCGAGGGGGCGGAGCTCTACTTCCAGGTCATCGATACCGGCATCGGCATCCCGCCCGAAAAGCAGGCGCTGGTCTTCGAGAAGTTCTCGCAGGCGGACGGCTCCACCAAGCGTCTGTACGGCGGGACGGGGCTTGGCCTGGCCATCTGCAAGCAGCTGGTGGAGCTCATGGGCGGGCACATCGGCCTGATCAGCTCGGTGGGCCAGGGCTCCACCTTCTACTTCAACCTGCTGCTGGCCCAAGCGTCGCGACCCGTCGAACCCCTGCTGCCGGCGGAAGGGGAAGTGGCGCGGACGGTCCATCGCCACGGTGTGCGCGTACTGCTGGCCGAGGACAACCGCGTCAACCAGAACGTCGCCATCGCCATCCTTCAGAAGGCGGGATGTACAGTCGATGCCGTGGACAACGGGCAGGACGCCATCCAGCAGATCCGCCGCGCCGAGTACGACATCGTCCTGATGGACTGCCAGATGCCCGTCATGGACGGCTACGAGGCGACCGCCCGCATCCGCGCGATGCGCGAACCGGTCCGCTCCATTCCCATCATCGCCATTACCGCCCACGCCATGAAGGACGACCGCCAGCGCTGCATCGATGCCGGCATGAACGACTACATCGCCAAACCCGTCGGTCGGCAGGCCCTGATCGACCTCATCAACAAGCACACCGCCTGACCATGGACCGGTTCTGGGAACGTAAGACGCTCGGGGAGCTGTCCCGCGATGAATGGGAGGCCCTTTGCGACGGCTGTGCCAAGTGCTGCGTGCACAAGTTCGAGGTCGAGGAGACGGGGGAGGTGCTCTATACCTGCGTAGCCTGCCGGCTGCTGGACACGGCCACCTGCCGGTGCACCGCCTACGGCCAGCGCCACGAGCTGGTGCCGGACTGCGCCGTCCTTTCCGCCGAACGCCCGGAATACCTCGCCTGGATGCCGGAGAGCTGCGCCTACCGGCGGCTACACGAAGGGAAGCCCCTTCCCGAATGGCATCCGCTCCTCACCGGAGATCCGGGCTCGGTCCACGCCCACGGGGCGTCGGCCCGGAAGCGGCTCATCCCCGAATTCCTCGCCGACGAGGCGCGCCTCGAAAAATACATCGTCTACGACTCGTAGAGCGCATCGATCCTGGCGGCACAGATGAAGTCGTTCTCCGACAGGCCTCCGATGGCGTGGGTGGAGTAGGTGACGGTGCATTCTTTGTAGGTGACCAGCAGATCGGGATGATGGTCCTCGGCATGGGCCACATAGGCCACGGCATTCACGAAGGCCATGGTCCGGAAGTAGTTCTTGAAGGCGAAGGTTTTCATGATGCGGCCCCCGTCGCGTACCCAGCCCGGCAGCTGCGCGAGCAGGGTATCGGCCTGTTCGGCCGACAGCGGCGGCATGCCGCCTTCGCACGGCTTGCAATGCCTCGCCCCGAGATTGCATCTGTCCATATCAACCTCCCATGCTGTGCGAATGATAGCCGCTCACCCTGCCCTGCCCAAGCCGTATTCGTTAAGCTTGCGGTGGAGGGTGCGACGGCTGATCCCCAGCCTTTCCGCCGCCTTCGACTTGTTCCCGCCGGTCTTTTCCAGCGCCTGCAGGATCATCCGCTTCTCCATCTCTTCCACCGTCAGGTCGGCATCGGACCGCACCTCGCCCACGGACGATTCGCGGACCTGGGAGGGGATGTCCTTGACATCGATCCTGCTTCCCCTGGCAAGCACCACCATGCGTTCGACCAGGTTGCGCAGCTCGCGGATGTTGCCGGGCCAGGCGTAGGCGGCCAGCCGCTCGTACGCCGCCGACGTAAAGCCTTCGATCCGCTTGCCATTCTCGGCATTGAAATGGGCAAGATAGTGGTTGAGCAGCAGGAGAATGTCGTCCTGCCGCTCGCGCAGGGGCGGCAGGGTGATGACCACCACGTAGAGGCGGTAGAAGAGATCTTCGCGGAAATCCCCCTGCTCCACCATCCCCCGGAGATCGCGGTTGGTTGCCGCAATGAGCCGCGTGTCAACATCGACCGGCGTGTCGCCGCCGACGCGCTCGACCTGCCGCTCTTCCAGCGCCCGCAGGATCTTCACCTGGACGGAGGCGTCGATCTCGCTGATCTCATCGAGGAAGAGCGATCCGCCATCAGCCTTCTCGAAACGGCCGATCCGCCGCTCCATCGCCCCGGTGAACGCCCCCTTCTCGTGGCCGAAGAGCTCGCTCTCGAGCAGGTTGTGCGAAAGCGCCGCACAGTGCACCGCCACGAAGGGCCCCTTGCTGCGCGGGCTGAGCTGGTGGATCGCCTTGGCGACCAACTCCTTGCCGGTCCCGCTCTCCCCCTGGATGAGCACCGTGGCGCGCGACTGGGCAACCTGCCGGATCGTATCGAACACCTCCTGCATGGCCGCAGAACGCCCGATGATGTTTTCCAGGCCGAACTTTTCGTCGAGCTGCTCCCGCAGCCGGCGGTTTTCCAGCTCGGTGCGCCGCGCCTTCAGCAACCGATCGAGGACCAGTTCAAGCTTGTCGAGGTTGATCGGCTTGGTCATGAAGTCGGTGGCTCCCTGCTTCATCGCCTCGACCGCCAGTTCGACGTCGCCGTAGGCGGTCAGGATGATGCAGACGAGGCCGGGGTGGTTCGCCAGCGCGCGCTGCATGAGCGTAATGCCGTCCATGCCGGGCATGCGGACATCGCTGAGCATGACATCGATGGGTTGCGCGGAAAGCGCATCGAGGGCCGCCTTGGCGTTTTCGGCCGCGAGGACGTTGTAGTTCCGGCGCAGGGCGCGAACCAGCCCGTCGCGCGCACTCCTCTCGTCGTCCACGATGAGTACAACCGGCTTGTTATCCATGGGCAACCTCCCTTCCCGGGGCGTTCAGCAGATAGAGCCGGGCGTCCTCGCGGGGGAAGCGCAGGGTAAGCCGGGTTCCGCGGCCGGGCTCGGAATTGATTTCGATCTCCCCGCCATGGTCGCGCATGATGCGCTGGACAATCATCATGCCCAGTCCCGTTCCCTCGGCCTTGGTGGTGTGGTACGGCTCGTAGATCGCCCCCAGCTTTTCAGGGTCGATGCCCGGTCCGTTGTCTTCGAAGACGGCGCTGACGAACCGGTCCGATCCCTGGACCCAGATCTTCAGGATGCCGCCATCGTCCATCGCCTGCAGGGCATTCTTGATGACGTTGAAGAAGACCTGCTTGACCTGCGTCTCGTCGACCGGCACCGGCGGCACCGGATCGGGGTATTCCGTTTCGACCAGCATGCGCCGGTCCCGGATCTCGTGCCGCATCACCTCCAGGATCTCGTCGATGAGGGCCGAAAGGTCGTTGGGCCGCCTTTCGGGCATCGACGGCCGCAGCGCCTTGAGGAACTGCCTGATGATGGCATCCAGCCGGGACACCTCCTTGCGGGAGACCTCGACCAACTCCTTGAGTTCGTCCCGGACCAACGCGTCGGAGAGGTAGCCGATTTCGCGGTCGAGCAGCTGCAGATGGATATTGATCGAGTTGAGCGGGTTGCCGATCTCGTGCGCGACCCCGGCCGCCAGCAGGCTCAAGGCTTGCAGCCGCTCCGATTCGATCGATTCCGCCGTGCTTTCGCGCTCGCGGGTCACGTCGCGGAAGATGACCACCGCCCCCTCCTCCGCTTCGTCCACCGCCTTGAGCGGCACGACGTAGAACTCCATGAAGCGGTGCTGGGGGTAGGTGATTTCGATCTCGCGGCGCGCCAGCTGGCTCCACTCGTATTCGTCCAGCTCCAGCACCAGGTCCCAGTGGATCTCCTTCAGGTATCGCCGGATAGGCACTCCCTGCGCCGTCTCGAGCCGAAAGCCGAGAAAGCGCTCCGCCGCCCGGTTGGCATAGCTGATCTGCGCCTCTGGATCGAGGACGATGATTCCCTCCTCGAGGGCCTGGAAAATGGTCTCCATCAACCCTTTTTCCTTGGCGAGGCGCAGGAAGTAGGATTGGAGGCTTCCCTTGTCGAGATGGTCGAGCCGATCGACCAGCTTGTCGAAGAATCCTGGTTTCATTCCGTTCTATGTGCCACAAAGACGCACATTCTGCAACATTGATCTTTCCCCGCTGTCATGGGCCAGCTTGTCCCCATTCTCACACTTCATGAAGTGTGAGAATGGGGATTGTCGGATCTTGGCGGCGGATCGCTAGGCGCGGCTCTTCCAGTGGCGTTCGGGTATGGCCCCGGCAGCGCAGATCACCAGCTGGGAAGCCGCGAAGAGCAGTAGCCAGAAGCTGGCGGAATCGGTGAATCCATAGGAGTGGAGCCCCACTCCCAACTGGTTGACGCCGAACCAGGACCAGGCGGTTACGACATTGCCGAACACGGCCATGATCGCAAAACCCCGGTCATGGACCATCTTCCCGTAGCAGGCGTGCAGCATGATGGCATTCCAGATCACGATGAGGAGCGCGCCGTTCTCCTTGGGATCCCAGCCCCAGAAACGACCCCATGAGTCGTCGGCCCACAATCCGCCCAGCACCGTTCCGACAAAGCTGAAGAGCAGGGCGAAGCAGGTGGTGCCGTACATCATGCGGTACATGCCGTCGCGGGTGGTGGCGTCGAGGCGGCGGGTCAGCAGCCCCGACAGGACGAAGAAGATGGCGATGGCACCCGCCACAAAGGTGGCCATATAGCCAAGATTGATGGTGATGACGTGGGTGGCCAGCCAAAAGCGAGTATCGAGCACGGCGCGCATCTGCTCCATGGTGTCGCCGTCGCCAGCCAGGAAGTGCGCGATGAGCAGCGTGGCGAAGCCCGCGATGCCGGCCACCAGGTTGCCGATTCCTTCCGCGCGCCGCCGGAACGCGTATTCGATGATGATGCCCGAGGCGACGGCCCCCCATCCGATGAAGATGGCGGTCGAATAAAGGTTGGTGATGGGCGGATAGCCGGAGAGGAAAACGCGGGCGACAATGGCGAAGGTATGAGGAACAAAGGCACAGACCATCAGGGTCCGGGCGGCGGCCAGCATCGCCTCCTTGCGGAACAGCCAGCCGAAGCAGCTGACGACGAAGACCAGCAGGTAAACCTGGGCGGCCTTGATGAAGGCTCCGAGCCGGTTGTAGAAAACCTCGAACGAGAGCTTGTCCAGCACCTCTGGATTCGCGGCACGGAGGTCGGCGACATAGGCGTCGAGTTCCCTGTTGAACGTGGCGGCGTCCCCTTCGCGGTAGGCGGCCAGCATGCCGCCGAAGCGGCCCGCCAGCGGGTCGGCCTCCATTCCGTGCCCCGCAGCCTGCATGGAGGGATGCCCGGCAAGCAGGGCGCTCATGAGCGGCCGCCAGCGGGGGTTGCCCTCGGTGGGGGGCACGACCAGCGGCAAGGAGTAGCTTTCGAGCTGCATGTAGCGCTGGGCGGTGGCCATGAGCTGCTCGGAGGGAATGTCGCGGGGATCCTCGAACGAGGAGAGGATGTTCTGGTAGAGGTAGAGCTTGTTGGCGGTCTTGATGACCTGCCGGTCGTAGAGGTCGCGGCGGGCGCTCTCCTTGCCGAAGGCCGAACGGGCGGCGGCGTCGAGCCGTCCGAGCGCCGGCAGGATTTCGCGGTAGGAGTAGCGGAAGTGGTTCTGCTCCTCCAGGCCGAGATCGGAGAGGAGATCGATGCTCTCGATGCGGACCACGGGATAGTCGAGCGCCTCGGGCCGCCCCGCCAGGTTGTCGAGGAGCCATTTCACGGCCGACACCCGCTCCCCGTCCAGCTTCGTGGTCTGCTTGCCGGAGAGAACAGTCAGCTGGTTGCGCGCCAAGGTATCGATCGGCTTCTTGCGGCCGTCGAACTTGACGGGAAGGCGGCCGAAGGCGTCGAGGTGGAACTCGCCTGGCGCCTCCCTGGGCGGCGTGGTTCCCGCCATGAAGAACCAGGCGGCGAAGAGGACGGTGGCGGCATGGAGCAGGGTGCGGCGCATCAGGCATCCCTCCGGCGATAGCGGTTGAACGACTGCACGAACTGGGCGGCCATGCCGACGAAGACGATCATGCAGGAGAGGTAGGGAATCATCCAGGTGTCGTTGCGCACGACCTGGAGGATGGTTCCGCTGTCGTCGGGCATGTAGCCCGACTGGTAGAAGGTGCGGCGGGCGTAGCGCAGGGGGTTGTTCATCCAGATGCGCAGTTCGCGCTCGATCCCTTCGCCCTCGTTGACCAGCAGGATGCGGCTGGAGAAATCCTTGGGGACCTGCGTGCCTTCGTACTTCTCGTGGACGAAATCGAGCAGCTTGATGGAGAACGGGCTGCCGCCGGGGGAGCGCAGGTATTCGCGCCGGTAGCGGAAGTAGGCGGTGAGCTCCTTGCCGCCAGCCATGATGCGCGTAGGCATGTCCCACTGCTGGTTGACGAAATTGGGGTAGAACCAGAGCGACAGGATGTAGCGGCCGTGGGATTGGCCCGACGACCGGTCGAACAACTCGACGTCGACCGACGGGGCGTTGCGCGCGCTGGTCGTCCCGCTCACCTCGCGCTGCTCGGCGACGTAGAGGCGCGACCCATACCCCTCATAGGCGGGATAGGCCTTGCGCAGCGCCTCGGGAAGTCCGTCCAGCGGCCGGGGGCTGTTGGAGTTGACCATGTAGCGGTGGACCTTGATGGTGAACGGCAGGGTTTCGACATCGATGGTAGCGTCGTCCTCCAGCTTGTGCTGCGGAATCACCGTCACCACGTCGCGGTTTGGGTCCGATGCATCGATGAAGGCCAGCTCCAGCTGCTGCGAGCGGTCGACGTAGTTGACGGTCTCGCCCTCCTTGATGGTCATGGTGGCCTCGACCGCAAACAGGGCCGTCAGGAATTCGCCGACCAGCAGGAAGAGGATGCCGCCATGCAGCAGCACCAGCCCCGCCCGCTTGCGGTAGAGCAGGACGCATGCGGCATAGAGCACAACGGCGGCCAGGGTTCCGCGGCCCAGCCGGAAGAAGACCCGCCAGAAGGCGTCGTCCTCGGTGGCGGCCACCTGGGCGGTGCCCCAGCCCAGCATGACGCCGGCGACCACCAGCACGCCAAGGCCCAGCAGCGCCAGGCCGGCCAGCAGCCGCCCCCCGGACGCGTTGACCTTGAACGAGGCCCAGTGGACGGCGATCAGGTTGGCCACCAGCAGCGTGCCGATCAGGAAGCCGCCGGGAAAGGGGATGCGGATACCGGGGATGTCCCATGCGCGCGGGAAGAGCACCGGCAGGTCGATCATGGCGACGAAGCAGCGGAAATACTGGTCCATCACCGTCCAGATGCCCTTGTCGACCTGCGCCAGGGTGCCGACGAACACCAGCACCATGCTCAACGCCAACAGGACCACGGTCAGCTTAAGCGAGAGGAAAAAATCGAGGACCTTCTTCATCGGCACTCCCTATCGATCGTGCAACGACCACGCCCACGGCGCAGTCGTTCAATGGATTTGAAGGGATTCGATGAATGCCCGGATACCGGAGGCATTCGCCTTCAGTTCGTCGACCGATCCCTTGGCGGTGAAATACCAATACTTCGGTGCCAGGTCGACAATGGCGGCGATGATCCCCTTGCCCGTTTCGTCGTTGTAGATCTCGATGTAGCTCACCGGGTGGCCATCCGCCTCGAATTGGGCAACCTGCGCGGCGATCTCCTCTTCGGGCGCGGGCGACAACCCGACCTGGCCGCGCCAGCGGTTCACGTTGCTCGGAAGATCGCCCATGGCGAGCGAGATCAGGTAGAAGTCGATCGAAGTGCCATCGATGCCGTAGCTTGCCATGCGCATGCCCGAAGCCGGCTTTTCCGTCCATCCAGCGGGCAGCTTGGCCTGGAAGCCGGAATCGGGCAGTTGCGCAGACATGGCGGCGTGGGCGGCCTGGATGGCGGCCATGTCGGAAGCCGACCCCATGGCCTGCGACGCCGGCGGTTCGGCCGCAGGGGCGGGGCCGGTCTGCTTGGGGACTTCGTAGGTGGTCGCGTTGTTCCTGCCGCAACCCGCGAGCAGAAGCATGGATAGAGGGACGATCAACATCGGTTTCATGCGCATTTTCCTATGATTTGAAATTGCCGGACTATAGGTACCCCCCTCCGCGATGTCTACGAATATCATCATCTTAAAGGCATATGAATGGAGCGGCGCTTGACGCCACCGGGCTGCTACCACATATTCTCCCGCATGGAAAACCAACCCCCGTCCCCGCCAAACCACTCCGCAAGAAGACCCTCGCTTGGAACCCATGGCGCAACCGTCGTCATGTTCCTGATCGTCGTCTTCCTCTGGCGCGACCACGCGACCAGACTCGCATGAAACGGGAGATCGGCCGGCTCGCGTCCCGCAACGCATCGCTTTCCACCGAACTGGCCGGCAGCCAGGCGAAACTGGCCGAGAAGGTCAAGGAACTGGAGTTCTACACGACCGGCGACTTCGCCCGGAAGAGCCCCGCGGCCGAGGCGAAACCAAAACCTTCCGCACCGGTCGTTGCCGAGGAGCAGGAGACCTTCAAACTCCTGCCCCCGACCGTGGTTCCAACCGAAACGGGACTTATGGTCCGCTTCCGCTTCCAGCCCGTTGGGGACACCC
>QKAU01000017.1 GCA_003246265.1 Kiritimatiellales bacterium
ACGAAGACCTGGCCAGCGGCAAGGTCGTGCTGGCCGGCATTCCGGATGCGACGGGAACGATCCAGAACCTGGCCATGGTGGATGCCCCGGAGCTTGCGCCGTTCGACGAATCTGTTTCAACCGGGAGCTACCTGGTAGAGGAATTCTGGCCCCGCCGCATCGTCTGGACGGCCACGCTCAAGCCCGAGGCCGATGCCTGGGCCGATCTTTTCCTGGCCGCGCCGGCAGGCAGCCTGCCCCGCAGCGCCGGAGACGATCCTGTCGTCGCCGGCATCGCATGGACCCCGCCCGAAGGATTCACCGGTGTACCGGAAGATTACATCCTCAGGCTTGGCATGGAAAACAATGAAGGCCAGTTGCAGGTCGGCTGGTACGGCGTGGGCGGGTTTTCGTATCGGCTGCAAGGCAGCCCCGATCTGGTTCATGGCGCGTTCCAGGACATGGGCCTTTCGCATACGGGCGCAAACGCCGGGATCGTTGTGGCCGTGCCCCAAACCAACTCCTTTTATTTCTTCAAGGTGCTGGCTACCGCCCTTGACGAAGATTCCGATGGGCTTCCCGATTGCTGGGAGCTCCTGCACTTCGGGGACATCGATCTCTACGGCGTTGCGGACGACCCCGACGGGGATGGACTGGCCAACGCGCAGGAGCTGGAGGAAAGAACCCATCCCGGCAGCATGGACACCGATGGCGACGGCATGTGGGATAATTTCGAGGTCTACTACAGCTTCGATCCGTTGGATGGGACGACCACCCAGACGGGAAACATCGGGCCGGATGACGATTGGGACAGCGATGGCGTGTCCAACCTCGATGAACACAACCAGGGCACGTTCCCCCACCGCGCGGACTTCGGCCTTTCCGAGACGAATGGCGTCGTCAAGTGGTTCGGCCAGCTTGACTGGCGCTATCAGTTGCAGGGCAGCACAACGAATCCTGTTACAGACTGGGTTGATCTTGGAGCGTCCCGGCTGGGAGAAAACAAGGAGATCAGTGTAGATGTGGGCCAATACGCCCAAACGTACTTCCGGGTCGAGGTCGGCGGGGTTGATCCGGACCGGGATGGATTGATCAATTCGCTGGAGCGGGAACATGGAACCGATCCCGATAACCCGGACACCGATGGCGATGGTATGTGGGACCACTACGAGGTCTACTACAACCTCGATCCACTCAGCGGAGCGGCGCACGAGACCAACAGCGCGGGCAAAGGCATCGGGCCGAAGGACGATTTTGATAATGATGGCGTGTCCAATATCAATGAATACAACCAGGGCACCTTTCCTGATCGAGATGATTTTTCCCTTTCCGAAACGAATAATGCCGTTGAGTGGTTCGGCCAGTTTGGCTGGCACTATCAACTACAGGGCGCCGGCCATACTAATGGTCCCTGGGTTCCTCTTGGAGATTCCATGGCTGGGGAAAACGATGTCATCAGCGTTAATGTCGGCCAATACACCCAAGCCTGCTTCAGGGTTGAGGTTTCCGGAATTGATCTAACCCAAACGGGCATCTACACATCGATTACAGAGGTTAAGTATGGCAAGAGCAGTTACGGAAACATCACAAGTGGCTATGAGGTTAGTCGAACGGTAAATACTGCGAGTGCGTTATACGGCGGGCTCCCCAACAGTGCAATTAATGGAATGCTCAGAATTCCCGATGGGGACGGCCCTTTTCCGCTGGCCATTATCGTGCATGGTAGAAATACATCGTGTTCTACTTCTGAACTGGGTTACCTCTACCTGTGCAATCAGCTCGCTTCACACGGGATCATTACCGCGACAATTGATGAGAATGACTTAAAATTTTTTATTAGCGGCGAAATTGCAGCTCGCGCCCTCATACTCCTCGAGCACATCAAGCAGTTTAAAATCTGGAATGAAACCGACGGACATCCGTTGGAAAACAGAGTGGATATGGGCAAGATCATGCTGATCGGCCATTCGCGCGGCGGGGAAGCGTTGGAGCATGCGAGCTATTTCAACCGCCTCGGTCCAACCGAGGCCGATCCCGCAACAGGGGTGGTTTTTGACGGGACCGCATCCAACTGTTATCTTGGCCCTTACGGCTTCAACCTGAAGGCACTGGTCGCCATTGCGCCTACTGAAGGACGCTATTACGATCCATCTGATAATAATGTGATCATCCGCCGGTCTGTTAGGGACAATTACTTTATCTTCCACGGATCACAGGATGGCGATGTCTGGGATTTTAAAGGGTATAAAACCTATGATCGGGCACATCCGGTTGATTTGGAACATCCGCTGGATAATGCCGAGGGGTGTAAGGCCCTCTTGTGGATTCATGGAGCCAACCATAATCAGTTTAATGAACAGTGGACAGGGCAGGATGGATCGCCAACCATATCTCGGAATCTCCAGGAGAATATTGCCAAGTATTATGCGACGGCCATTGCCTATGCGAAACTTTATGGGTGCGATTACGGGCTGTCCGCTTTTCGTGACAATCGGTATGCAACCAACTTTTTCCCGAACATCGAACTGGTTACTCAATATCAGGATGCCTCCCGTAGATTGATTAATCATTATGATGATGACGACGATAAGGCTACACTGTCGGATCCCCATGATGGAACCAATACTTGGTCTTGTAATCTTTCAGAAATAGATTTTTTGCACGATGTCCAAACATTTAACAATGACACTCCTAATACAAATGATGCGGCCTGTATGCAATGGGATACCACCGGCAACGTATATACGGTCGACCTTGCTGACCCACTGGATGCAGGCTCCTACAATGTGCTGTCTTGTCGCATCGCCCAATACTTTGTGCAGGACAATGATATACAAACCAGTATCGAAGTAAGCGATGGCACCACGGCTGAGGAATTCGACCTGTCGGATTATGCCACGGTACGGTATCCTGCTGAGACGCAATATTATGATAATCTCGGTGACAATAGGCGGGTGGTTTTGCAAACGGTGCGTATTCCATTGGCTGACATTTTGGAGGCAGGCGTTGATATCCACTCAATAATCAGAATTGAACTTAAATTCTCACATCCCAGTCCATACGGGATCGTTTATTTCGATGACCTGCAACTTTCAAAATAAGGGTGAACTAAATGAATAATAAAGCGATATGTACTGTACTCTTGATCATAATTGGATGCTGTTTGGTTATCCCAGAACATGCGTATTCCGAGCAGGCCTTTCGCACAACAAAGGAATGCCCCCTTGTTTTTTCTGAATTGGAACCGACCCAATCCGATTTGGCTAGAATAGAGCGTTTGCGGAAGGTGAAGGCAAAGAGTAATAAAGAGGCTTCAGTAAACAATCAGCCCATACGAGTTTATGGGGTTAAGCTCTATGTTGAACTACCCTCTGTCTCCGATGGCCCCGTTCTTTATGTCGGCGATATGCGCATCGGAGAATACGTTTCTTTTGCGGACGGCATCTACTTTAACATCTATAACGATGAAGACCTTGAACGCTGCTACAATAAACCGATCCGATTTGTTTATAGAGGCACAGAATATGCGTTGGGCGTTTCGTTCCCCAGCGAAGAAGGGATCCTGCCGTTCAGGCAGGACAGCGGGCAAATGAAGACACTTCCCAATTTAGAAGAATTTCTCGATGAACAAGTCAAAGGTGAGTGAGTGAAACGGACGTTAGAAAGGGAGGATAACATGAACATGTTCAAATACATCAGAGCTTCAATGGTGCTCTTGATTACGGGACTCTTTATGAATGTTCCCCGCTCCCTCGGCTACACCAATCCGATTGATGGCAACGTGACTGAAACGGTTACCAACACCTGGACCGTACCCGGAGGGGAGCTCTTTGTCGGTTACACTACGCCAAATAATTCATTGATTATAAAAAATGGTCTAGTCAGAAACACGCATGGTTATATCGGAAGCTATGCAGGCTCTGACAGCAATTCGGTGCAAGTGCTAGGGGGCACGGTCGATCGAGGCTGGCATAACAGCGCAGCGCTTTATATTGGAGGGCATCGTGAGGGAACGAACTGGGTGGATGGAGGCATAGGAAACGAGCTCATCATCAGCCCTTTTGAAGGTATGGTCTTAGTCGGAGATGTGAATGTTTCTAACATAAAGAATCCACGCGTGACAGACATTGTGATCGGTGATGCCAGCGGGACGCCGGAAATGGTGATCGCCAATGGATCCACGGTGAGGGGTCACTATGATTGTTTTATTGGTTATGGGGCGAATGAAAGCGGTTCGGTGGAAATCAAGGGAGAGGGATCGGTATGGACTGCGGGTTACAGTGGTGATGATGCCTTTGCCCTATACGTTGGCAGGGACGGCTCTGGCAACAGACTGACGGTTTCCGATGGCGGGCTGTTGGAGGCGGGTGAAGTGTATATCGGCTATGGGGCCAGCTCTGAAAACAACCTTGTGCGGGTGACAGGCGAGGGGTCGCGCTGGGATGGAGCTCCTATATTGGGCCAATTTGGGTCGGGCAATCGGCTGGAGATCGTCGACGGTGGCCTGGTAACTAGCTGGTACGGGTTTCTGGGTGTGGAGGCCGGGTCAGACAATAACTCCATACTGGTAGCAGGCACTGGGTCGGCTTGGAAGACGACGGGGATTACATACGTCGGTTTTCGTGGGAAGGGGAATACGCTGACGGTCAGCGATGGCGGCGAGGTACACAATAGCGGAAATTCGAGTATTGAGAGTTTTGTTGTCGGGTATTATCCGGGGGCTGACAACAACGCGGTGTTTGTGACGGGAAACGGTTCGGCTTTGAACAACACCGGCGAGTTTTATTTAGGGGGAACCCATTACGTGGCTGGAGGCCGGGGCAACGCGCTGTATGTGAACGATGGTGGCCTGGTTTCGATAGGCAGAAACATGTTTAGTCTGAACTATTCCACGGTATCGATCGACGATCCGGGCAGCCGGATTGAGGTGGGCGGGAACTATTACCAGGATGCAACATCCATCCTGCGCTTCGGCGTCGCAACCGATACGACGGGCACTCCGCTGGATCCCTGGCTGAGCGTGGGCGGCACGGCGGAGTTTAAGGCGGGCGCGACATTGCAGTATCACAGCAGCGGCGACGTGGGTGCACTGGCGTTTGATCGGTTCTACACCAACCTGATTGTCGAGGCGGACCAGCTGATCGTGGCGGGCGTCACCAACGCCCACGACCTCGGCGACCTCGATGTGGTCAACATCGGTAGCACGCTGGTGGACCTGATTTTATGGGAGCAGAATCAGGATATCTACGGCTTGCTGAGCCGCCGCCACCTGGCGGAGAGCGCCGGGTTTGTTCCCGGCTCGCAGTTGGCCTTGGTGTCGGGGGAGATCGACGCTCTTTCGGTGCAGGGCAACGCGATGGCCGTCGACCAGATCAATATCCTCGGCCGCATGTCCGGATCGCAGCAGAACGCGCAACTGACCCAGCGATATGCGCAGGGGTCGCCCAACTACCAGCACAACCAAACGCTGATCGGAGGGCGGAACCAGGTGCTGTCGCAAAGCCGGCACTTCCAGTCGTCCGCGCGCTCGGCATCCGAGGCCCCTTCCGGCCCCGCCGGTCCGCACAGGCGGGACCAGGGGCTGCGCGGCTGGATCCGGGGCTATGGCGGCCGGTCGGATTATGAAGGGACTTCTTCGTTCAGCGGATATGAACAGAATGTCTACGGCACGATCATCGGTGTCGACAAGGCGTACGGCAACGTGCTGCTGGGTGCGGCGGGGGGATACGGCCGGTCCGACCTGGCGCAGGACAACCAGGACAGCAGCGATGCGAAAACGGGCTACGGTGTGCTCTATGCTTCCCTGGGCACGGTGGACTGGTTCGGCGACTTGTCGGTCGGCTATGGGCAAAGCCGCGTTGAAACCCGCTCCGGCACCCTGCTCGGAGGTTCCGGGAGCTTTACCGCCGACAACTTCGCGTTCTACATGGGCGGCGGCAAGGAGATCCGGTTGCCGGGCAACGGCGGCGCGGCGTTGACTCCCGAGGCGGCGTTGATGGCCGGTTACTATGGACAGCCGGAATATGCCGATGGCCTGATGCGGGTGGACGAGTATGACCACTGGAGCTGCCAGTCGAGGATCGGCGCGGCCCTCGCCGTCGAGCGGCGGTGGGGAAACATCGGGATCAAGCCGGAACTGCGGACCTGTTGGCTGCATGAATTCAACGCCGATCCGGACCGCATCGGGTACACATTGATCGGCGGAACCGGCCGCTACAGCTTCGGGGTGCAGGCCCCGGTCGAGGACCTCCTCGAGGTTGGTTTGGGACTCGGCATCGCCCTCGGCGACCGCCTGGAGCTGGCGCTCGACGTGGACGCCCAGTACGGCGACCTGTACACCGCGCTCCAGGCCGGCGGCCGCATCGCGTATGGATTCTGATCCGTAGCGGCGCGCCGGTCCCGTCCTTCGCCACCATCGTAATGCGGGGAAAATTTGGAATGAACCATAAAGGAAAACCCCGCTCCAGCCGGAGCGGGGTTCCCCATTTCTTGGGGGATGTTGATGAAGCCGGTTACTTCTGCCAGGCGGAAATCAGGGGAAGCGATTTCGTGGGGCTGACACTGCTTATGCCGGGCGGGGTGGGGATGCTCTGCTGGTAGACGATGATATCGGAAACGCCGCCCTTCTGAATGGGGCCGCCGACGATCAGCTGGCCGTAGAGTTCTCCGTTGGCCGTCTGCTTGTAGCTGCCGGACTTGGAATAGACGAGGCCGGTAATGCGACCGCTCGAGGTATTCTCGATATTGCCGGAATCGGTGGCCATGGCGATCGAATCGATGGTCGGCTTGATCTGGGCGGCACCGCTGATCTTGATGCTGCCGGTCGCGATGATCGAACCGTTGAAGACCGCATGGTCCGAAATCACCACGTCGCCGATCACATAGAGGATGCCGCCGTTGGGCGAATAGGATGTGGTGGTGGAGAAGCCGTTGTACACCTCGCCATGCTTCTTCGCCCAGTTGAAGTAGGGCGTGAGGTCGATGTCCGGGATCGAGACGGGGGGCACCGAGGCCGTGGCTGCGCCGTCCGTGATGGTCGCCTTTTTGTGTATATCGAGTTCGGGGGCCGTAACGCTGCCGTTCACGACGGTGTTGCCCACCGAGATCTCCACGCTGGAGGACACGTTGACTTCCATCTGGGCCGATCCATTGATTTCGATGGCCGAATTGGAGTGCAGCTTTGCGTCGGGGGAGCCAAGTACCTCGCCGCACCCCTTGAAGTCGAAGACGCCGCCGGAAAGCACGGCATAGTTGAATCCTTCCATGTCGGCATAGTTCGGGGCCTCGTAGCCGCCGCTGCCGGCATAGATGTCTTCCACGAGCACTTCGGCCATCGCGGTCTCCTTCCCACACTGGCCGACCGAATTGACCACCACATAGCGGTTGCTGATGGAGGTAAGGGTCAGGTCGAAGGCACCTTCCCCGTATCCACTTTCGATGGAGGACAATTTGGCGGAGAGGAATCCGGAGCCTTCCGTGCCACCTTCCAGCGAAAAGGCCGATGGGTTGTTGCGCTGCTCGAAATCGGCCGAAAGGATGGCATAGGCGTAGTCGATTCCTGCCTCGGCGTAGGCCAGGGCCTTGGTCTGGTTGGTGAGGCGGCGCGCATCGAACGAGCGCTGCTGCCCGATATGCACAAGCATGCCGAGCGACAGTGCGAGTGCCGTCATGATGAACAGGACGGTCAGCAAGGCGTATCCCTGTCTGGTTTCATTGTGTTTCATGCTTCATCTCTCCTTTCCTAGAGCCCGCTGTTGCGCGGGGTCAGCTCCACCTTCAACGACGATGTGATCCTGCGGTTTTCATGGTTCTTGGTAAGCGTGTCCTTGTAGATTTCCAGATCGACGATCAGCGCCGAGCGGAGCGGCTGTCCGTCGATGCTGATTTCGAAGACGCCGTAGTTCGGCCCCTTGGTGAAGATGCCACCCACGTCCACCAGCTGCTTCTGGCCGGCCCAGCCGATCGCGACATCCTTGAGCACGGGGGATTCCAAGCCCTTTTCGTCCGACTCCATCAGGGCCTGGAACTGGATGTAGCGGTTGTAGGAAGCCGGCACCGTGCGAGGATAGGCGAAGGAGGTCAGCGTCTCGAAACTGTCGGCGTCGGAGAGGTCGGGCGCATTGCCGGAACGGACCTTGAAGTTGAGCGCCGTACCGGACGGGACGTTCGCATGCCACGTGATGTCGCCATAGCGCGGCTTGGCGAGGTGGGTGTCGATCACCTGGGAGGTGTAGGTGCCGTCCTCCGGATAGCCCACGAAAAGCGATTCCAATCCGAAGATGCGGTTTGTCGGAACAATGACGACCCCCTGGTCCTCCCAATCCTTGTCGTTCGCGATCATGCTGCCGGCACCGGGGGCCAGGGTCGTCGCGAACAGGGCCAGGTTGGTCGAGCCGACATTCTGGTCCCGCCACATGCAGGGTGCGTCGTGGAGCGGATCGTTGGCGATGCTGTAGGCCACCACGTAGCTCTTTTCGCGGTCGATGGGCAGGTCGATCCAATCTGAAGTGGCGGGTCCGGTGACCAGCGTGGCCGACGCACCGGCAAAGGTGGCCTGTTCGACATCGGATTCGTCGTAGAAGCGGAAATCGACGCTGTTGGTGCTGATGCTTTCGCCAATGAAGACATTGCCGATGATCAACGAGGTTCCCGGCGCGGAGCGGAACGTCAATTTGCAGCGCCGGCCGTTCATGGAGATCCATCCGCCGGCCTGCTCCATGGCGGCCCCCTTGATGAGCGTGCGGACCGCGCAGTTCGCCATGGCCCCGTTGGTCACGCTGCCGGGCACGGGTGTGGCGGTCTGGGCGGCCGCCTCCCAGCTGGTGCCCATGCCGTTGAGACGGACGACATGGTCGCGTGGAACCAGCGTGCTGTCGAACTCGACGCGCGTGTCGTCCGCCTGGTAGCCGATGCCGATGAAGTTGGTCTCCTCCCACCGGTCGTTGGCCATCGACAGCGTGAAGGTGTGGCCGGGCGCCGAGGCGGGGAAGAGGAGCTGGTGACTTCCTTTCCACGAGCCTACCGGCATGTATTGCGCAACGGCGGCCGCCCCGGACTGGCTTTTGGCGGGAAGCTGGGCCTCGCCTTCGCGGGGGCTGGCGGAAGGGGAGACAAAGAGCTGGTCGACGCCGATGTAGTAGCCGGACGCATCGCTGTTCTTTCCCACTGTCTTGAAGGTCACGTCGTGCATGCCGGGGTCGAGGAGCATGTAGCCGAGGCTGGCGCGGTCGCGGGTAAGCACCGGGGAATAGGCATCGAAGCGCCCGGCCTTGGGCTCGATCTTCCAATGGAGCAGGTTCTGGAAGATGACGTGGGAGCTGGCATTCTGCCCGTTGTAGGTGCCTGCGCCCGAACCGGTCTTGACGACCGCCTCGATCTGCGCCTGGCGCTGGGCATCTGACAGCGAGTTGTCGCGCGGCTTGAAGGTGGTCTTCACCAGCTGGTGCGGCGTGGTGGGGCGGACGTGGTAGACCACGGTTTCGTCCCACAGGATCTTGCCTTCGTCATCCTTTTCGAGGATGCCGTCGCCGTCGCTGTCGTAGGCTACCGGGAAACTGATCGCCTCGTAGGGGCCGCCTCCGGCCGGGTAGTAGAACATCGTGTCCAGGGAGGAGAGCCGCAGGTCGCGCTTCAGACGTTCCATCGCCAGTTGGACGTCGATGTCCAGATCGTTCTGGATGTCGGCTTCGTTGATGTTCTTGATCGAGTACATGTAGCCGCCGAGGGCCAATCCAATCGCGACTACCAGCAGGGCAATGGCAGCACTGACCTCCACCAAGGTGAAACCGCCGGATGTTTGTTGTTGGGTCATGATGTGTGCCGGTGTCTAGATCGAATTCGGGCTTACTCCGCCGCCCACCGACGACTCCTCGGTGAGGTATTCGGCGAAAAAAGTCCGCAACTGCTCCCTCTCGCCGGTGAAGGCCAGCTTCTTCCGGTTGCGGATTTCCACGGTGACCGCCATTTCGAGCAGGTTGCTGCTCACTTCGCTGACGGTGGTCGTGCGCCGGAAGTTCCCGTTCACGTCCGGCGCTCCGCTGGCATTGACCAGCACCTTGTCCTCGAGGAAATTATCCACCTGTCCAAATTCGAAGGTGCGGACCAGCTCGATGCGGCTCTTGGCGATGTTGATGGCCGCGTAGTGCTCGCGCGCCTTGTCGCTGAGCTTCTGGCTGGCGATGATGATTTTCGCCGCGCCGGTCACGAATACGGCGAGGATCGTAAGCGCAACCACGGTTTCGATCAGCGAAATTCCGGCCCGTTTACTGCTCTTTTCCAATGCTCTATTTGCCTGTGTCGCCAACATGGTTGAATACATCCAGAGTAAACCATCTATAAGTTAGCATCATGGATGCCATGTTGGGGAAGTCCTCCCGTTTGGCGTAAATGAGGGTGGAAATGCGTGTTTTGCCGCCTTTCTGACCTGAAATACGGCGCAATCCCAGCAGTTGATGCTGGATTTTGTATCAAGGATGAGAAGAGTGCGACGCCCCGGCGGCGAAAACCGGACCTCGATTAACAAGGTCCGGTTGACCGTGCCGACTCAGCGACGGATGCGATAATACCGGTTTCCGCCGGTGGGCTGGCCTCCCGACGTCGCCTCGGTGAAGTCGTCGGTGAAGGAGCCGCTGGATCCGAAGGCTTCCAGCATGCCGTTGCCGAGGAACGATTGCCATACGGTATTGGAGCCGAGCTCGTCCGCATATTCGATCCAGTAGGTGTAGCCCGATACGGCGTTGAAGGCGACTCCCAGCTTTTCATCGACGGTCCATGCAAGGGCTTCGATCGAGAAGTTTTCCGGCCACCAGGCCTCGGTCATGAGCTCAGGCGGACAGCGATCGTTGGCCACCCAGAGATTGTAGAGGTTGGTCCCCGCGGCCGTGGTGCGGTTTTCGTTGAGAAGGAATTCGACGAATTCCTTGCTCGTACTTTGGTAGTAGAGGCGGACATGGGCGCTTTCAGCCCCCTCGGGCAGATCGAAAAAGGTTTCGTCCCAATACTGCCCGTCAGCGTAGTGATGGCCGGCCGGAGCGCCCCCGAACGTCTCGAAAGCTTCGTTGGAGAAACCGCGGGGCGGGATCCGGTTATCCTCGTAGACCTGGTTGTTGAGCACGAAGTGGAACGAGGGTCCCGGCTCGATCGCGAGGTTGGTGTTGACGGTGTTGAGCACCGCCGCAAGGTTGGTCCCGATGCCGGGGTGGATCTCGTAGACCGTCGTATTGTTGGTCAGCAGGCCCGTGGCGCCATCGTAGCCGCCCCGCTCCGCAAGCAGGTTGTCTTCCCCGTCGTAGAAGCGGACGTTGATCCAGATCCGCCGGCCTTCCGGATAGCCGGTGGGCAGCTTGTGGCCCGTGTCGTTGATAACGAGCACCTTCAACTGTTCGCCCACCTTTTCGGCCTGCATGCGTGCCGCCTTGCGGAGCATGTATTCGGCACGATGGGTCCCGTTGGAAATCGCCTGGGCTTCCGCCGAGCCGGGGGCATAGGGGAATCCGGGCAGCCCGGGCAGCAGCCTGGGCAACCATACGCTGCCGCCGGTCATGTCGTGCAGTGGCAGGTTTGGCCGCAGGGCCACCGAAGGATACTGGTTGGTGTCGGCGCCATGCCCCAGGATGTCCGGCAGGTGGCAGTCCTGGCAGGTGGCCACCATGCCGCCGTTCTTGTTTCCGGCAAACTGCGGCGCATAGACGCCGTTGGAAGTGTTGTACGCGCTGTGGAACCATTCGCTATAGGTACGCTCCACCGGCATGAGGACCTCGGGACTGAAGTTGGTGGCCGGCGCATCGAACGCGTTGGCTACGTATTCGGTGTTGGTGCCGTCGCGCACGAATACCGGATTGCTGACGTTGTGGCAGGTGCCGCACAGGGCCGCCTCGCGGTGGAAGGGCGAGAAGAGGTCGGAATGGGGGCTTACGGAGTCGTTGAAGGGGCCGCGCCGGTGCGAGTTGGGATCGAAGACATACATGCCGTTGCCATCGCCCGACTGCGAGGGCACCTGTTCGAGGCTGTTGAGAATCTCCTGGTCTTCGGCGGGCGAGGTGCCCGGCTTGTAGACCGGGTCGACCAGCCGGTGGCAAAGATCGCAAGAGACGCCGAACATGTCCTGGGCGGTCATCTGGCTGCCGTCGGTCGGGGTGGAGCGGCCATCGAGCCAACCCCGCGAGTTGTGGCAGCGCAGGCAGAGGTCGCCGGAGTCGGGTGCATCCTGCTGGGCGATGGCCATGTTGGCCTTGAAGATCGGGTCGTGGGATGCATGGGCCATCATGCTGCCCAGCCAGTTGCGGTAGGGCTCGTGCGCTTCGTTGTAGTTGCCATGGCAGGTTCCGCACGATCCCGGGTTCGCCTGCGGCAGCCCGGCATCGACGACCGGTTGCGAGCCAGGCTGGTCGAAATCGCGCAACGTCGTGGGGAAGGCGTTGGTTGACACAATGTAGAAGACGGCATCGCTCGTATCCGCACCGTCATTGCCCGCGTTGTCGATCGCCTCGACCTTCACCAGCGCGTTGCTGGTCGGGCGGTTGGAGACCTGCCACACATAGCTTCCGGGGGAGTTCGGGATGTTGATGGCGATAGGGGTGTATGTCGTTCCGTTATCCAGCGAGACCTTGATGGTAATACCCGCTATGCCGCTGGCGTCCGTCGCGGTCCAGGTGATGGTCAAGGGGGCGTTTCCCGTGGCGGTTTCGCTCCCGTTGGGAGCAAGGACATGCACGGCCGGATCCGTCGTGTCCTCTCCGCTGGCCGGGGTCAGGTGGGGCGTTAGGTCGCCCTGGCTGACATTGGAGACCTGTGCGACATTCCCCGCCGAAAGCCCAGGAAAGGTCGGGGCGTTGGCGTAGATGCGATTGGTGACCTCGTAGATGTTGGTGAAACCGTCGCCGTCGGAATCGTAGTTGGCGGCAAGGCGTACCGCCACATCGTAGTTCTTGTTCTGGCCGGATCCCACGTTGACTTCGACCTGCGCTCCAAAAGGATTTCGTGTTCCACCCCCGTTGAAGTCGTAATGGCAGACCCCGCAATGGTTGGCATGGCTGGGCACCGTATCGAGGACGGTCCCCGTGGCCGATGGATATTCCGTGAAAAAGGCATCCCGGATACCCGGTTTGGCATCCACGTGTCCAGTAGTCATCCATAGCATCGCAACAGCGATGACCGAACTGAATCCATGACGAAACAACCAACCGTCCCTTGCTTTCATGGCAACCTCCCGTGCTAGGTACAACCTAACGGCGATACAGAGGGCAATCAAGCATGCAAATAGTTTATATCAATGTATATACGTAAACAATGATCAATCTGCGAGTATATCGCGGAAGGCTGGCTACGTGCCCTGTACCGGACTACCCAGTTCAGTCGGCCTCGTGTTTACCACGCGTTGGAAACAACCGGCGGAAGGCAATCAGGCCTCCACCTGCGGCAATCATTAGCGTAGCCACGGCCGGTTCCGGGATGTTTTCGGACAGGACGTTGCTGATCTGTTCCGTGAGCGATGCGCCGATGGGCGCATCCTTGGTGATGCTGCTATGCGAAGTGGAGGTGGAGAGCACGATGCGGATCTGGTTGATCTCGGAAACCCCGGTGGCGGACCTGAACTCGCTCCACGGTATCGCAAGGTCGATGTGGTAGTCGCCCGTGCCGAAGACCTGCGACCAGCGGGCGTACACGGCGGCGTCGCCTTTCCATGCCGTCGTGTTGCCACCGATATCGACATCCTGCAGCGTCGCGCCACCGACGCTGGTCTTGACCAGCATGACTCCATAGTCCTCGGGATTGCCCGATTGGACCAATTGGTAGATCCACTCCACGTTGCTCGCGTCGCCATCCGTATCGAGATGGGCTTGCCAGACGTAGTTGCCCCCTTCGCCACCCATGCGCAGCCGCAACAGGAAGAGGTCGTCGAGCGTTCCGTTCGCATCGTGGCCATCCTGCACATGAGCCCAGTATCCCGCCGAATAGATGTTGGTTGTTCCGATGAGATCCACGGAAGCGGGGTTCTGGTCGCCGCGGTCGTCGGAGTAGAAGCCGGCCCCCTGCATCAGCGGGATCCAATCCCCCTCCTCCGGCCAGTACAAGTCGGCCATGGACGCGGTCGAAAGCAAGGCCAAAGAACAGGCAAGCAGCAGGTTGCGCCAGGATTTCGTATTCATTTCGACACCCCCTATGAGATCGCTGCTTACCATAAAGCAGGGAAGATGCCAGCCATTTCACCATGCGGCGCGAAATCCTCGCCGGCGTTCGGTGTTTTGTCTTGAGGAGCGCTGTCGGCCCGCCTATAAAGTCCCCTTTATTTAGCCATCAGGGAAGGGGTGTGGATGAACATCGTAGTGTGTATCAAGCAGGTGCCCGATTCGGACAAGGTCACGATCGATCGCGAGACCAACCGGCTGAACCGGGCAGGGGTTCCAAGCATTATCAATCCATTCGACGAAAACGCCCTGGAAATGGCGCTTCAGCTCAAGGACAAGCACGGCGGCAAGGTGACCGTCGTCTCCATGGGACCGCCGCAGGCCGAAGAGGCGTTGCGCACGGCGCTGTCGCATGGGGCCGACGAGGCCATCCTCGTGTCCGACCGCAAATTCGGCGGGGCCGACACCTGGGCCACCTCCTACACGCTGAACCTTGCCATCCGGAAGCTTGGAGAAATCGATCTCGTGCTCTTTGGCAAGCAGGCGATCGACGGCGACACCGCGCAAGTTGGTCCCGGCGTGGCCCACTTCCTCGATATCCCGACGCTCACCTACGCCCGGGCCGTCGAAGTCACGGGTGATACGCTCAAGGTGACCAAGGTCACGGAGGACGGCTATGAAGTGTGGGACGTCGACAAGCCCTGCGCACTGACGGTGGTCAAGGAGGCCAACCAGCTGCGCATGCCTTCGCTCAAGAAGAAGATGGCCGCCAAGAAGGCCGAGATTCCGGTGTGGGGCTTCGACGAGCTGCAGCCCGACGAGAACAAGATCGGCCTGGCCGGCTCGCCCACCAAGGTGAACAAGGTCTTCGCCCCGCCGGTGAAGCTGAACAAGGAGATCCTCTCCGGGGAACCGGCCGACATGGTCGCCGATCTGATCAAGAAGCTGAAGGAGCGCAACGTACTATGAACACGACGAAGGAACTTTGGGTATTTGCGGAGCAGCGCGACGGCAAGATTGCCGGCGTGGTGCAGGAACTCCTCAGCGAGGGGCAGATCCTCGCGAAGAAGGCGGGCTATGTCTTGGCGGCGGTCCTGCCGTCGGACAACGGGGCCTCGCTCTGCCAGGAGCTCTACAACTTCGGTGCGAAGAAGGTCTACACCATCGACGATCCCAAGCTGAAGGACTACCAGAACGACTACTATTCGCGCGCGGTGGCCCAGCTGATCAACGAAAAGAAGCCGGAGATCGTGCTCTACGGTGCCACGACCATCGGGCGCAGCCTGGCGCCGACCGTTGCCGTGATGGTCGACGCCGGCCTGACCGCCGACTGCACGCAGCTGGATTTCGATGTCGAGAACGGCAACCTGCTGCAGACCCGTCCGGCATTCGGCGGGAACATCATGGCTACCATTATCTGCCCGAACCACCGCCCGCAGATGGCGACGGTGCGCTCCAACGTCTTCAAGAAGACCAAGATTTCCGACACCGAGGCCGGCGAACAGGTTCCGTATGCAGTCGACCTATCCGGCGTAAGGGAGCGCATGCGGCGTCTGGAGGCCGTCCACGAGGCTGACAATACGATCGACCTCAACGCGGCGCAGTTCATCGTCTCTGGCGGCCGCGGGGTGGGGAAGCCCGAGAATTTCAAGATCATCTACGATCTTGCCTCGGAGCTCGGAGCGGCCGTTGGCGCTTCGCGCGCGACGGTGGACGCGGGGTGGATTTCCCACCACCACCAGGTGGGCCAGACCGGCAAGACCGTCTGCCCCGTCGTCTACATCGCCTGCGGTATTTCCGGGGCCATCCAGCATCTGGCCGGCATGCAGAGTTCCGACGTGATCGTGGCGATCAACAAGGATCCCGATGCGCCGATCTTCGATGTGGCGGACTTCGGTCTCATTGGCGATCTGCACCAGATCGTGCCGGAATTCCAGCGACAAATCGCGGCGGCCAAGGCCTAGCGCCGAGGATGGGCGATTGGAAGGATTGCCGGTTTGTAGATGGCTGGCAAATCCTGTAATCCTAGCGTCCATTAATTGAAAACAAGGAGTTTGCCGTGGAAAAAGTCGTCATTATCGGAGCCGGAGCCGCCGGTCTGACCGCCGCCATCTACACCGCCCGGGCCAATCTCGCGCCGTTGGTGATCGAAGGCATGCAGCCGGGGGGGCAGTTGACCACCACCAACGACGTGGAAAACTATCCGGGTTTCCCGGAGGGCATCGATGGACCGACCCTGATGGCCCAGACGCGGGCCCAGGCCGAAAAATTCGGCACCAAGTTCCAATTCGGGGAAGTGGTAGCCGCCGACTTCTCGCAGCGCCCTTTCAAACTGACCCTGACCGACGACACGATCGTCGAGGCCCTGACGGTCATCATCGCGACGGGCGCCACCGCCAAGTACCTTGGCCTGGAATCCGAAAAGAAATTCGCCGGCCGCGGGGTTTCCGCCTGCGCCACCTGCGACGGCGCCTTCTACCGCGATGTACCGATCGTGGTGGTGGGTGGAGGCGATACCGCCTGCGAAGAGGCGATGTTCCTCACGCGCTTCGGTTCAAAGGTGACGCTGGTCCACCGTCGCGACGAACTGCGCGCCTCGAAGATCATGGCCGAGCGCACCATGAACCACGAGAAGATCGAGATCGTGTGGGACACGGTCGTGGAAGAGGTGCTGGGCAACGACAAGGACGGGGTCACCGGGGCCCGGGTCAAGCATGTGAAGAGCGGCGAGATTTCAGAGATTCCCTGCACGGGCTTCTTTTTGGCGATCGGCCACAAACCCAATACCGACGCGTTTGTCGGCCAGCTGGACATGGATGAAACCGGCTATCTGGTCACCAAAGGGGTGAAGACGAAGATTCCAGGGGTGTTCGCGGCAGGCGATGTGTCCGATTCGGTCTACCGCCAGGCGGTCACGGCGGCCGGCACGGGGTGTGCCGCGGCGCTGGAGGCCGAACGGTTCCTCGAAGCCGAAGGGGTGTAGGGGGAGTATTTTGGTTTTGGATGGCCGCTTCCCAATGGCTTGGACGCCGGGAAAGGGCGCTCGGAAATCATGATGGGGTGTTAACGAACCAAGGAGAGAGACATGGCAGCAATGATCGACTACGGCATTACCGAAGACCAGATGGAGATCGTCAACCTGATCGACGATTTTGGTCGCGAGCGCATCGTTCCGGTCCGTGCGGAACTGGACGAAAAGGGGATCTTCCCGGCGGACCTGCTGAAGGAGCTGGCCCAGATGGATCTGATGGGGCTCTACATCCCCGAGGAATACGGCGGCTTTGGCGCGAGCCAGCTCGGATTCTGCCTGGCGGTCGAAACCATGTCCAAGTACTGCATCGGCGTATCGGTCTCCTATGCCGCCAACGCCTTGGGCGCCGACCCGATTCTGATCGGCGGTTCCGACGAGCAGAAGGCCAAGTACCTGCCCCCGCTGGCTTCCGGCGAAAAATGGGCCGCCTTCGGCCTGACCGAGCCCAATGCCGGCTCCGATGCCGGCGGCATCGCCACCACTGCGGTGAAGAAGGGCGACAAGTATGTCCTCAACGGCACCAAGCAGTGGATTACCAACGGCGGCGAGGCCGACATCTATACCATCTTCGCCGTCACCAACAAGGCCAAGGGCGCGCGTGGCGTATCCTGCTTCATCGTTGAAAAGGACACGCCCGGATTCAGCTTCGGCAAGAAAGAGGACAAGCTCGGCATCCGCGCCTCCGCCACCCGCGAACTGATCTTCGAGGATTGCGAAGTACCTGCCGAAAACCTGATCGGTCGCGAAGGCATGGGCTTCCTGCTCGCCATGAAGACGTTCGACATCTCCCGTCCGGGGATTGCCGCGCAGGGCGTTGGCCTGGCGCAGGGCGCGCTGGACGAGGCGGTCAAGTACGCCAAGGTCCGCAGGCAGTTCGACAAGCCGATCATCGCCAACCAAGGCCTGCTCTGGATGCTGGCCGAGATGGCCACCAAGGTCGAAACCGCGCGCGCCATCACCTACGCGGCGTGCCGCACCATCGACGCCGGCGTGAAGGATGTCTCCAAGATCTCCGCCATGTGCAAATACTATGCGGGCGACGTGGCGATGTCGGTCACGACCGATGCCGTGCAGGTCTTTGGCGGCTATGGCTTCATGAAGGAGTATCCGGTCGAGAAGATGATGCGCGACGCCAAGATCCTCCAGATCTACGAAGGCACCAACCAGATCCAGCGCGACATCGTCGGCACCTCGCTCGTCAAGGAGTACGCCTCCAACTAGCGATGGATCGCTTCGTTACGGCAAACCCCGCCGAAAGGCGGGGTTTTTTCGTGCCCGGAAAGGTTGGCGCAAAATGGTGTTGCGGATGGCCCAGGGGTTTGGAAGCGTGGCGGCATGAAACATTTCCTCTTCGATATTGGCAACGTGCTGGTCGATTTCGACACCGACAACCTGCTGCGCGAAATGGCGCAGGCCGGAGGGCGGGAGTCCCATGCCTTGACGGAGAAGGACCTCTCCATGATCGATGCGGTCGAGAAGGGCTGGCTCACCGACGAGGAGTATGTCGGCTATCTGAACCAGGCGAAAGGGTTGTCGTGGACGGTGGGCGACCTGGTCGCCGTATGGTCCCGCATGTTCTCGATCAACGAAACCGGATTCGGCCTGTTCGCGGCCGCCAAGCAGTCGGAAGAAACCCGTGTCCATACCGTCAGCAACATTGCGCGGCACCACATCGATGCCATCGAAGGCAAGTGGAAGGGATTCTTCGACGGCGTCGACCGGCTGTTCCTCTCCTACCAGATCGGCAGCAGGAAGCCCGATCCGGCCATCTACCGCCACGTGCTGGATAGCCTGGGCGTGGCAGGAGGGGAGTGCTTCTTCATCGACGACCGGCCCGAGAACATCGAGGCTGCCCGCGACGAGGGGATCGAGGCGCACATTTTCATTCCCGGGAACCACGCGGTGATCCAGAAAAAGGCGGAGACCTTCTTTGGATGGTAGAGACGCCCCCGGGAAACCGTCCCGTCCCACGGGTCCTAGAGCAGGCAACGATGGAAGGGCGGTGTGTCCCGCACCGCCGTGGACGGCGGGGGACAGCCGTCCCTACCAGTGGAATCGGCAGCGGCATCCCATTCGTGAACTGCCCTAGCCGGCCAGCACCTCGTTGAGCCGCGCTGCGAAGCCGGCGGGATCCTCCAGCTTTGCCCCGGACGCGATTACCGCCTGGTCGTGCAGCAGCTTCGCATAGGTCGCGACCTTCGGGTCCTGCTTGTTGGCGGCATAGAGGGCCTGCAGCTTCTGGACAACGGGATGTTCGGGATTGAGTTCCAGTACCGACTCCCTTTCCGGCACCTCCTGGCCCATGCGGCGCATCATCGCCTCGATGTGCGGGCTCATGGAGTATTCGTCGCCCACGAGCACAGCGGCGGATTCCTTGAGCCGTCCGGTAAGCTTGACCTCCTTGACGCCCGGAAGCAGCTCCTTGGCATGGCCCAGCAGCTCCGCAAACGCCTTGGTGGATTCCGCAAGCGCCTCCTGGTCCTCTTCGATGCCGCCCTTGTTGACGGCCTTGAGCTTCTTTCCCTTGTACTCCATCAACTGGGGGATGACGAACTCATCGATGGGATCGGTCATCAGCAGGACCTCACGGCCATCTGCGGCATAGGCTTCGAGGAAGGGAGAGTGCTCAATGGCTGCACGGCTTTCGCCGGCCAGGTAGAGGATCTCCTCGCGGTCGCCCATGTTTTCCACGTAGTCGCCCAGTCCGGTCTTTTCTCCGGCCGGCCTGGCCGTGGTTTCGAAGAGCAGGAGGTCGGCGATCTTCTCCCGGTTTTCCCAGTCGGACTGCAATCCTTCCTTAAGGATCGAGCCGAACTCGTCGTGGAATTTGGAGAATTTCTTGGAATCCTGCTCCTTCATCTGCGCGAGGGTCTTCAGGATGCGGCCCACCAGGTTCTTGCGGATCTTGTCGAGCTGGGGGTTCTCCTGGAGGATTTCACGCGATACGTTGAGCGGCAGGTCGGACGAGTCGACCACCCCCTTTACGAAGCGGAGATAGCCAGGCAGCAGATTGTCGAAGTCGTTGGAAATGAAAACGCGCTGGACGTAGAGGTTGAGGTGTGCCTTGGGGTCGTTGTTCCATACCATGTCGAAGGGTTTCGCCGCGGGAAGGAAGAGCAGCGCCTTGAATTCGATGGCGCCTTCGGCGTTGTAGTGGATGGTCTCCGCCGGATCCTTGAAGTCGTGCGAGATGTGCTTGTAGAATTCCGAATATTCCTCATCGGAAATCTCGCCCTTGGGCCGCAGCCAGATCGCCTTGCGGGTGTTGAGCTGCTCCTCCTTCGGCACCTCGGTACCCTTTTCTTCATCCTTTTCCGTAGTGAGCAGAATGATGGGATGCTCAACAAAGTCGGAGAACTTCTTCACGACGGAACGCAGCTCCCAGGCATCGAGATACTCCGCGGCATCGTCCTTGAGATGCAGAACCACATCGGTGCCGCGCGTCGCGCGGTCGGCATCGGACAGGGTAAAGCTTCCGGTACCCTTCGATGTCCACTTGACAGCCTCCCCGCCATGGGCCCTGGTGATGACGGTCACTTCATCGGCCACCATGAACGACGCGTAGAAACCGACGCCGAACTGGCCGATCAGCTCCGGATTGTTCTGCGCACCCATCGCCTTCGCCTTTGCGAGGAACGCCTTGGTGCCGGAGTGGGCGATGGTACCGAGGTTTTCGATGACGGCCTCCTGCGACATTCCGATGCCGTTGTCCGAGATGGTCAGTGTCCGGGCCTCCTTATCGGCGTTGATCGTGATCTTCCAGTCCGACTCCCCGTCCAGCAGTTCCGTGTTGGTCAAACCTTCGAAGCGCACCTTGTCGATGGCGTCGCAGGCATTGGAGATCAGTTCGCGCAGGAAGACTTCGCGATGCGAATAGAGCGAATGGGTGATGAGGTGCAGCAGCTGGTCGAGTTCGGTTTTGAACTTCATCGTCTTCTGGGCCATGTCGTCATTCTCCTGTATTTGCCGGAAACCGGGTCGTTGTTCGAAAAACGGTCGTTTGTAATAAGTAACCTGCCGGATGGTTTCAAGCCTTGGCTTCCGCGTTTTTCAATGGCCGCCCGGCCCGCCTTGACAGCCCGACGCCCATCGATTAATCGTCGGGCAGTTAGATGACCTTGATTGAAGGGAATACCATGAATCATCGCAAACTGTTTCTCCTTCCTGCGCTTTTCCTGCTCCAGGCGATCCAGCCGTCGCTGGCGACCGGCAAACTGCAGCCGGCCAGACTGTTCGTCACGCTTCCGGACTACTGTCCGACGCCGGACGCCCTGGCGGTCGCCCCCGACGGGAGCCTTACCTTGTCGTGCCCGAACTATGCCGACAAGGCATGTCCGGGAGTCATCGTATCGATCAGGAACGGTACCGTTTCGAAACTGGCGGAGGTTCCCGGAGCCCGCGCGGGCACCCCGGGCCGACCGATGGGCATTGCATACGGACCCGACGGCGCCTTGTATGCCAATGCCGATGGCCAACTGCTCCGGCTGACGTTCGTGGACGGCAAGCTGGCGAATACCGAGGTCATCGCCTTTGGCATGCAGGGACCGAACGGGCTCCGCTATCACGACGGATGCCTCTACGTCACCCTGCCCAGGCTTCCCGGATTCGGCACCGCCATGAACACCGGAGGGGTCTACCGCTTCAGGGAAACCGACCGCAACATCGCCATCAACAACGATGCCTCCGACACGAACCTCATCTTTTCCATCCAAACGCAGAATCCCGACAAGCAGTTCGGACTGGACGGATTGGATTTCGACAGGGAGGGCAACCTGCTGGTGGCCGATTTCGGCGATGCCGTCATATACAAGCTCCAGCTGAACTCCGCCGGGCGGGTCGAACACCACGAGGTGTACGCCGATCTACAGACAACGGGCATCGACGGCATGGTGTTCGACGGGCAGGGAAACCTCTTCGTGGCCGGGTTTTCGCGAAACCAGATCCTGAAGGTCACCGCGGACAGGAAGGTCGTGGTCGTCGCCGAATACCCCGACAACGACGGGGCCAACGGCGAACTGGACCAGCCGGTGGACCTGGTCATACACGACGGCAAGCTCGTCGTTTCCAACTTCGACCTGATGGCCGAGCCCGGCATGGTCAACACGAAGCACAGCAAACCCTACACGCTCTCCTTCATCGAGCTCGCCGATATCCAATAGGCCTTCAGAGGATCAGCATGCAGTCGCCATAGCTGAAGAAACGATATCTTTCCTCCACGGCAACGCGGTAGGCTTTGAGCATGGCTTCCCGTCCGGCAAAGGCCGACATCATCATCAGGAGCGTCGACTTGGGCAGGTGGAAGTTGGTGAGGATGGCGTCGACATTCCGGAAGGCGTAGGGCGGGTGGATGAAGATGTTGGTCGAGCCCTCGGCCGCGCGCAGCGGCACCACGGATTCAAGGGAGCGGACCGAGGTCGAGCCTACGGCAACCACGCGGCCTCCGGCCTCCTTTGCGGCGGCGATGGTCCGGGCAGCCCGGTCGGGGATCGAATAGCGTTCGTGGTGCATTTCGTGGTCGGCGATGAACTCGGCCGAAACAGGCCGGAACGTGCCCAGTCCGACGTGCAGCGTCAGTTCGGCGCATGCAACACCCTGTCCTTCGAGTTTTCGCAGCAGTTCGGGCGTGAAGTGGAGTCCTGCGGTGGGTGCGGCGGCGGCGCCCGGTGCGGATGCGTAGACTGTCTGGTAGCGCTGCCGGTCGATGGTGACCTGCTCCTGCGTCTGGTGCTTGCGGTCGATGTACGGGGGCAGGGGAGGGAGGCCCTCCTCGTCGAGAACCTCCATCAGCGGACAGTTGGATTCGATCCGCAGGACCGCTTCACCCTGTTCCCCATCGTAGAGCACGGTGGCGGCAGCCTTGCCGGAACAGAGCCGGATGCCCTCGCCGACCTTCGGGCGGCGCGAGGCCTTCATCAGCACCTTCCACTCGCCGGGCGCGGACTCCTCGAGCAGCAGCAACTCCACCTTGCCGCCGGATATCGCCTTGTGGCCGAAGACGCGGGCGGGGATCACCTTGGTGTTGTTGAGCACCAGAACGTCGGGCGCGCGAAGATAGCCGGTCATGTCGGCAATGCGGCAGTGTTCGATCGTACCCGAGCCCCGGTGGAGGACCATCATGCGCGCCTGGTCGCGCCGCTCGGCCGGATGCTGGGCAATCAGCTCCGGCGGCAGATCATAGTTGAACAGTTCCGTTTTCATCTGCTAGTTTCCAAATCCGCCGAAGGGCAGGCAAAGCGAAGGAATTGAACGATGAAACGCACCCCGATGACAACCCGCAAAAACGCCTTTACGCTCATCGAGCTGCTGGCCGTGATCGCGGTGATCGGCATTCTCATCACGCTGATCTCCCCGGTGATCGGCAAGGCGCAGTTCCAGGCGAAGCTGACCAGGGAGGCGACCAAGGCCCGGGGGATCGTGGAGGCCATCACGGCCAAGGAGGCCGCCAGCCGCTTTGGCAGGGGCTGGCCCAAGAGCGGGGAGTACAACTCCTCGACCGCCTTCCTGAAGGAGTTGGTGGAGCAGGGGTTTCTCGATGTCGACTTCGCCTACTTCGCCGGCCCGGGCATGCGGCCCGCCATGGGGGCTTCCGACTTTTCCGCCGAAAACAACATCTGGTGCATCGTCCTCGACCTGGACGATACGTCGCCGGGCAACATGCCGGCGGTCTATACCCGCAACCTCGACATCGGTTCGCTCCAGTTCAGCGACTCCGAACCACTGGGGCGCAAGGGTTTCGCCTTCGCAACCAAGAATGGGGAGGCAAGTGCCGTCCTCCAGGCCGAGATGAACGACGCCGAGGTCTTCGCGGCCATATTCAGGACCAACGGCGTGGCCGTGCTGCTGCCGTGAGGTACCTCGGTCGATCCGTCCCGTGCGGGTCCCGTGGGCAACGATCCATATAGTCGGAATCCAGCATGACCGGCCTGTACATCCATGTCCCGCTCTGCATATCGCGCTGCCGATACTGCGACTTCTACAAGCTGACTCCCAAGGAATGGGACAACGTCGCGGCCTATCTGCTGGCGCTCGAAACCGAACTGTCCCGCCTGCCGGAGGATTTCGTTCCGGAGACCGTATTCATCGGCGGCGGTACGCCGACGGCCCTGTCGCCGCCGGAGCTCCATCGGCTGCTGGGAGCGGTTGCCCGGCGGTTCGACGTGGCGTCCGTCGAGGAATACTCCTGCGAAGCCAATCCGGGAACGCTGACGACAGAGAAGCTTTCGATCCTCCGGGAGGGGGGAGTCAACCGCATCTCCATCGGCGTCCAATCCTTCAACCCCCGGGCGTTGCGGCTGCTGGGCCGCATCCATACGCCCGGGCAGGCCGTGGAAGGCGTCCGGATGGCTCGGGCGGCCGGGTTCGACAACCTCAACATCGACCTCATCCAAAGCATACCGGGAATGGCACCGGCCGATGTGATCGACGACGCTCTGCGGGCTGCCGAACTCGCTCCCGAGCATATTGCATACTACAACCTCATCTATGAACCCGGTACGCCCCTGACGCGCGACCGGGATGAGGGCCGCGTCGTACCACCCGGCGACGACGAAGAAGCGGACAACTACTACGCCGTCAAGGATGCCCTGGCCGCAGCGGGATACGCGCACTACGAAATCTCCAACTTCACCCGTGCCGGCAGGGAGTGCCTTCACAACGTGCTCTACTGGCAGGGGGGCGAATACCTGGGTTGCGGTCCTTCCGCCCATTCCCACTGGAAGGGGAGGCGGTTCGGCAACGTGCCCGACGTCCATGCCTACTGCCAGCGCATGGGGCGCGGGGAGAAGCCGTTCGACGAGACCGAGTCGCTGCCGCCGCGCCGGAAGGCGCGGGAAACCCTGGTAATGTGGCTCCGCATGCTGGAGGGAGTAAATGCCGCGCATTTCGAGAAAGTGGCCGGGATCACCCTGGAAATGCTGTGCGGAGCGGAGATTGCGGCCTTGGTGGAGGAGGGGTTGTTGGGATGGAATGGCGGGCAGCTGGCGCTGACGCGCGAAGCCCTGTTCATCTGCAACAGCGTATTCTCCGAACTGGTCCATGAGGAGGATGCCGGAGACGGGCGATAAAAATGCGCCTTTGTTCTTGCAAAGCGGCCGGGAATCCATAGATTCCCAAGCTCTTGTTCAACATGAACGGATTTGAAACCAATCATTGCCGAGGTATTTGCCATGGGAAGAGAATGTGCTGTAACGGGTAAGAAGACCATCGTGGGCCGCCGTATCGTCCGCAAGGGTCTGTCCAAGAAAAAGGGCGGGATCGGCCTTCACGTCACCAGCGCGACAAAGCGCACCTTCAAGCCGAACCTGCAGCGCGTCCGCGTCAAGGATGAAAACGGCACGGTCCGCCGCGTATGGGTCTCCACCAAGGCGATCCGCTCCGGCGCAGTCAACAAGGCCTAGCAGGCCTCACTGGACACGATGCATAACCGTCCCGCCCCGGGACGGTTTTTTTTGGTCCAACGGGACGATGCCAACCGGGGAAACAAAAAAGCACCCCGGTTGGGGTGCTTGTCTTCCAACGAAATGGATGGGTGGTTTACCAGCTCGCCTTGGTCATCCCTGGAATCTGGCCCTTGGAGGCCATTTCGCGCAGGGTGATGCGGGAAAGGCCGAACTTGCGGTAGACGGCCTTCGGGCGCCCGGTAACGGAGCAACGGTTCATGATGCGGTTGGGATTGGCGTCGAGCGGCAGCGAACGGAGCTTGCGGACGGCAACCATGCGTTCTTCCGGAGCGGTTTCCGGGTTGCGGATGATCTTCTTGAGCTCGATGCGCCGCTCGTAGTATTTCGCCGCGCAGTCGATGCGCTTCTGGTTCTTGGCAATTTTGCTCTTCTTGGCCATATGCTGTTGGTTCCTTTTGTTGAAAGACCGGTGGATAAAACATAAACCGCCTACGCCGTGCAACCCTTAAATGGGGAAAAATCGCCGTATATTCGCCAGGCGGAACCGGAGAAAGGCGCACGAACGGCCCTTTTATCTTGAAAGGTGAGCGCGGAACCGTAATTTACACGCCAGTTGGTGCGGCGAATCCAAGCATGCAAGGAGTTTCATATGGGCAGTTTCGCGAATACGAAGGATCTGGGCAGTGCGCAGTTAACCATCCAGGGAACGACGATCGATCTGCCCCTGTTCGAAGGTTCTGAAAACGAAAAGGCGATCGATATCCGGGCGTTGCGCAAGGAGACCGGTGCAATCACCTACGATCCCGGCTTCGTCAACACCGGCTGTTGCCTGAGCGACATCACCTATATCGACGGCGAGAAGGGGATCCTGCGCTACCGTGGATACGACATCAACGAGCTCGCCGAGCATTGCGAATTCATCGATGTCGCCTACCTGCTCATTCACGGGAAGCTGCCCGACGACGAGCAGCACAACCAGTTCTCCCGTCATCTCAACAGCCACTCCCTGCTGCACGAGGACATGCGACATTTCTTCGATGCCTATCCGGACCATGCCCACCCGATGGCGACCCTTTCTGCCATGGCGGTGTCGCTCTCCACCTTCTACCCGGAATTGGAGGATGTCAGCATCCAGGAGAACATCGACTACAAGGTGACCCGCCTGCTCTCCAAGCTGCGAACCGCAGCCGCGTTCTCCTACAAGAAGTCCATCGGACACCCGATCGTCTATCCCAAGCGCTCGCTCAAGTACTGCGAGAATTTCCTCAACATGATGTTCTGGACGCCCGTCAACGACTACGACGTCGATCCGGTACTGGCCAAGGCGCTCAACAAGCTGCTGATCCTCCATGCCGACCACGAGCAGAACTGCTCGGCCTCCGTCGTCAAGATGGTGGGCAGTGCAGGGGCGAACCTCTACGCCTCCATCGCCGCCGGCATCTGCGCGCTCTGGGGACCGCTGCACGGGGGAGCCAACCAGCACGTGATCGAGATGCTCCAGCGCATCCTCTCCGACGACGGCGGCGACGTGAAGCGCGTCATCGAACGGTCCAAGGACAAGAACGATCCCTTCCGTCTCATGGGTGTCGGACACCGCGTCTACAAATCGTACGACCCCCGGGCAAAGGTGGCCAAGCAGATGTGCAAGGATGTGCTTGCCCGCACGGGCACCACCGATCCGCTGCTCGACCTTGCCCTGCAACTCGAGGAGGCCGTACTGGCCGACGACTACTTCGTCAGTCGCGGACTCTACCCGAACATCGACTTCTATACCGGGCTGACCTACCGCGCCATGGGCATACCGACCAACATGTTCACCGTCATGTTCGCCATTGGCCGCATGCCGGGCTGGATCGCCCAGTGGCTCGAGATGCGCGAGGATCCGGACGGGCGCATCGGCCGCCCCCGGCAGATCTACACCGGGCCGGTACAGCGTTCGGTAAAATAGCGGGCCGACCCATGAGCATGAACCGATCCGATGGGCGCGCCCGCAGCGACGCCGTAGAACTCGCCTTCCTGGAAAAAGTGGCCGGTAGGCTTCCCGAGGACCTGGAGATCCTTCAGGCCCTTGCTGATCTGTATACGCGGACCGGCAAACACGATGCGGGCCTGGCCATCGACAAGCGCCTCAGCCAAGAGCGGCCGAACGATGAAACCGTATGGTACAATCTCGGGTGTTCCTATGCGCTGGTCGGCCGGGTGGACGACGCCTTTGAGGCCTTGGCCCGTGCCATCGAGCTGGGCTATGGCGACTACGACTGGATGAAGACCGATCCCGACCTCAACGGCCTGCATGCCGATCCGCGCTTCGAATCGCTACTGAGCTGGCTCTACACCACCTGCTGCAACGAGGACGAGGGGCAGTAGACTGTGGGAGGCAGCTGCTTGATCCATCCTTGCAGGTTGGTCGGTGCCCATCCTTGGCGCCGGTAGAAGCCTAGGGCCGAATGGTTGTCCGTGTCCGCCTGCAGCTGAAGCCGGGCCAGACCCTGTTCCGTGGCCCACTGCTCCAGGGCCTTCAGCAAGGCGGATCCGATCCCCTGGCCGCGGTGGTCGAGTCCCACGACCACATCCTCGACTTTGCCGATCCGACAGCCGGCGGCTGTGGATACTGCGACCTGCACGGTGCACATGCCGACCACTTCGCGCTGCAGCTCGGCCACGAACACCCTGGCGCTCCCCTCCTTGAGCAGGAGCGCAAGCCCCTTGGTTTGGGCCGCGTAGTTCGGCACGAAGTCCTTCTCGATAGAAAAGAGCTCGTGCAGCAGTTCGGCCATGGCGGGGATGTCGTCTTCGGAGGCGGTGCGGATGCGCATGGATTCAACTCCTTTGCTGCTGCCCGGTGATGGCTGCTTGGGATGTGGCTGGAAGCGTATCGATGCAGCATCGCCATGGTAGATCCAGGATTACAGTCGAGCGAACGGTCGACACCTTGGCGGGGGTGTCAACGACCGCGTTTGCGGCTAGCCTACAATTTGGCATTCAATACCGCCCGCTCGAAAGCAATTCCAACAATAATGTCCATGATTTGGCTGATAATGCATTCTTGCGCAGTTGAACGCATGATCCGTACCATGCGCATTGCTCACCGATCGGCAGGTGCTAAGCGGGCAGGACGGAGGGCGTGGTTCACCGCATGCGGTGGATCATGACGGCACCGATGCCGGTGAAGACGATGATGGCGCTCCACGCTCCGACCCCTGGCGCGAGGATCATCTGCTTGGCAAGGTATTCCATGGTGAACTGGAGGGCGTAGAACCCGAAGAACATGCCGATGGCGAGCATGACGCCGGCCAAGGCGCCCTTGCGGCCCGTGTGCGCACCGACGGGGATGCCGATGATGGTGGCGATCATGCAGATGAACGGCATGGTCAGCTTGTGGTGGAAATCGACCTCGTACTTGTTGAGGGTCTCGGGGGAGAGGAAGGAGTGCGTGCGGATGTAGTTCCGAAGCTCGGTCGACGACTGGAAGGCGGTATCCTTCGCCTCGCCAAGGAAGTCCTCGGGCACCTCTGGAAGATTCCTCATCTCCAGACTCTGGAAGTTTTCCGGCGGCCCGGCGAGGTTGTTCTGCGAGTCAAAGTGTTGGACGGTCGCCTCTTCGAACCACCATCGCCGGTCGAGCCAATAGCCCTTCCTCGCCGATATCCTGGTCATGTCGGAGCCGTCGGGGCGCTGCTGGCGCAACTCGATCCCCTCCATGGTAAACGTGCGGGTGTCGAAGCGTTCGATGAACCACGTGTGGCCCGAAGCCGGGTTGCGGAAGGGAATCTGCTCGAAGTAGACGTCGTCGGAGGCGTCCTTGCGGCTTTCCAGCAGCTGGTGGGCGCGGTAGGCGAAGCGCGGCCCCGTGTATTCGTTTACCGCGGCGGTGAAGATCGAGCAGAGAAGTCCCATGAAGAGGTAGGGACGCACGATGCGGTAGATGCTCACTCCGCTCGCGCGCATGGCGACAATTTCGCTGTGCCGCGTGAGCATCGAGAGGCTGTACAGGGTGGCCAGCAACAGGCAGATGGGCACGATGAAGATAACGAGCGAGGGCAGCTGGAGGCTGTAGTAGTGGAACATCAGCAAAGGCGCAGCCCCGGCCTGCAGGAATTCCTCGGCGTGGTCCGTCAGGTCCGCGATGACAAACAGCAGCGTGAAGGCCAGCAGCAGGTAGAGCATCGGCTTGAGCAGGTTCACGAAGAGATGGCGCACGAGGATTTTCATGGACGGTATGCAGCGCACGGTAGCGGCAAATCGGGGGGGCGGCAAGCGTTGAAAACCGGGACCCGCCCGTGTACGCTTCCGGGCAACAACTGGAGATCCTCCCGCATGCCTGTTCTTGGAACCCTGGGCGAAAGCCGCGCATCCGAACCCGTCACCATTGTGATCCTGGGCGCATCCGGCGACCTGACGCACCGCAAGCTGATTCCCGCGCTTTTCGCATCCTTCGTGCAGGGCCTCCTGCCTGAACCGTTCGCCATCGTGGGGTTTGCGCGGCGGGACTACGACGACGCATCGTTCCGGGTGCTGCTGGCCGAATCCATCAGGCAGTTCTCCCGGCTTCCGGCGAGCGACGACAGCGTGGTACGTTTCGTGGAAACGATCCACTACCACAAGGGGGACGTTTCCGATCCCGCCGCCTACGACCGGTTGAAGGAGGCGCTCTCCGACCCCTCGCTGTTTCCGCCAAACCGCCTTTTCTACCTTTCCATCATGCCCTCGCTTTTCGAAGGTGCGGTACGCCTGCTTCGGGAAGCGGGGCTGGTCGCCGCCCCCGGTGGGCGGCAGTGGACGCGCGTAGTCATCGAGAAGCCGTTCGGCCGCGACCTGGAAAGCGCCCGCCGGCTGAATGCCGATCTGTTGCGGCATCTGGACGAATCGCAGATCTTCCGGATCGACCACTACCTCGGCAAGGAGACGGTGCAGAACATCCTCTCCTTCCGCTTCGCCAACGCCATTTTCGAACCGGTCTTCAACCGCACCTACGTAGACCACATCCAGATCACCGCCGCGGAAACCGTCGGGATGGAAATGGGGCGGGGCGGATACTACGATGAATACGGCGCCATTCGCGACATGGTCACCAACCACCTGCTGCAGCTGCTCTGCCTCGTAACCATGGAGCCGCCCGGAGATCTTTCGGCAGAGTCGATCCGCAATGAAAAGGTGAAAATCCTCAACGCCGCCAGGCTCGATATCCGGGCCGAGATCGCCGATGCGGTGGTCCGCGGCCAATACGCTTCCGGCAGCGGCGGGGATGGGCGGCGCATCAAGGGTTATCTGGAGGAGGAGCGGATCGACCCCCGGTCCACGACGGAAACCTTTGCCGCCCTGCGGCTGAGGATCGAAAACTGGCGATGGGCGGGCGTACCCATCCTGCTGCGGACAGGGAAGCGGATGGCGAAGAAGACGACCGAAATCGCCGTCCAGTTCAAGGTGCCGCCCCTGCAACTGTTCCAGCAGGTGGAGTGCGAAGACGATGTGTGCGACATCACCCGCATCAAGCCCAATACGCTTATCTTCCAGATCCAACCCAACGAGGGCATCTTCCTGCGCCTAGGCACGAAGCGTCCCGGCATGCGTTTCGTGGTCGAGGACGTGAAGATGGATTTTTCCTATTCGGGAACCTGGAGCAAATCGCTGCCCGAAGCCTATGAACGGCTCCTGCTCGACACCCTGCGCGGCGATTCAACCCTCTTTACCCGCTCCGACGAAGTCGAGGCGGAGTGGCGGGTCGTGCAACCAATCCTCGACCACCAGAAGGAGATCGGGCCCGGCACCTATCCACCCGGCTCATGGGGTGTCCAGGAGGCCGACTGGCTTTTCCACGGGTTGGAAGGACGATGGATCAACAAGTAGCGGGAGATCGTCATGGAATGCTTCTGGATCTACGTGACTGCCGCCGACGGGGAAGAGGCTGGGCGCCTGGCCCGGCAGATCGTCGGAGAGCGCCTGGCCGCCTGCGCCAATGTGCTGGGCGCCATCCGTTCGGTCTACTGGTGGGAGGGCAGGCTCTGCGACGGCGAGGAGGTTGCCCTAGTCTTCAAGACAACCAGCGACCGCCGGGATCCCCTGGTCGAGCGCCTGGGCCAGTTGCACTCCTACGAATGCCCCTGCATCGTCTGCCTGCCCGTTGCTGGCGGCAGCCAGGACTTCCTGGATTGGATCGAAGGGGAAACAAGGGGGTATCGCCGGCCCTGAACAGAAAAGCCCGGCGCTGGCCGGGCTTCCTGCGCGATCTCGTGCTTGGCTAGATGCCGAAGTCGTCGGCCATGACCATGTCGGGCTCCACGCCGAGTTCATGGACCATGTCCTTGACGCACTTGAGCATGATCGGCGGTCCGCAGAGGTAGTATTCGATTTCCGTCGGGTCGGGATGCTTGTCGAGGTATTCGTCGAGCACCACCTTGTGGATGAACCCGGTAGAGCCGGTCCAGCTGTCCTCGGGCAGCGGATCGCTGAGGGCGACATGCAGAGTGAAGTTGGGGAATTCCCTAGCCAGCGCCTCGAATTCGTCCATGTAGAATAGTTCGCGCTTGGACCGGCCGCCATACCAGAAGGTAATCTTGCGGTCGGATCCGATGCGCTTGAGCTGGTCGTAGATGTGGGAACGCATCGGGGCCATGCCGGCGCCCCCTCCGATGAAGCACATCTCCCGGGCGGTCTTCTTCGCAAAAAACTCGCCGTAGGGTCCGGAGATCGTGATCTTGTCGCCCGGCTTGAGGTTGAAGACATAGCTCGAGCAGACCCCCGGCGGATAGCTGGTGCCGGGCGGCGGCGAGGCAATGCGGATGTTGAGCATGATGATATCGTCCTCGAGCGGGAAGTTGGCCATCGAATAGGCGCGGAAACAGGGCTCCTCGTTGTTCGCCACCAAGTCCCACATCTTGAACTTGTCCCAGTCGCCGCGGTATTCCTGGGCCACATCGAACGAGGAGTACTTCAGCCCGTCGTAGGCCGGAACGTCGATCTGGATGTAGCCGCCGGCGCGGAAGTCGAGTTTCTCGCCCTTCGGCAGTTCCACGACCAGCTCCTTGATGAAGGTGGCGACGTTGTCGTTCGAGCGCACGGTACACTCGTACTTCTTGATGTCGAGGATGGACGGTTCGATGTCGAGCTTGAGATCGTTCTTCACCTTCAGCTGGCACGCGAGGCGGACGCCTTCCTTGGCTTCGGCCTTGGTGACCTGTCCGGCTTCCGTGGGCAGCAGGTCGCCCCCGCCCTCCAGCACCTTGCACTTGCACATGGCGCAGGTGCCGCCGCCGCCGCAAGCGGACGGCAGGAAGATCTTCTGGGAGGCCAGCGAGGAAAGCAGCGAGCTTCCGGGCTTCACTTCGACTTCCCGGTTGCCCTCGTTGATGTCCAGCTTCACGAGCCCCTGGGGAACCAGCTTCTTGGCCGCGACCATGAGCATGACCACCAGCAGCATGATCACCAGGGTGAAGACCGTCACGCTCGTTACGATATAGGTTACGTTTTCCATAGGATGCCGATCGGGTTCTGTTTAGAGGTTGATGCCGGAGAAGCACATGAAGGCCATGGCCATGAGACCGGTCATGATCATGGTGATGCCGAGGCCCTTGAGTCCGGAAGGCAGGTGAGAATAGCGGAGCTTCTTGCGGATGGCGGCCATCGAGCAGATGGCCAGCGCCCAGCCTGCACCGGAGCCGAAGCCGAATACCGTGGCGGAAGCGAGGCTGTAGTCGCGTTCAACCATGAAGAGAGAACCGCCAAGGATGGCGCAGTTGACGGTGATCAGCGGCAGGAAGATCCCGAGCGCGTGGTAGAGCGCGGGGAAGAACTTGTCGAGGATCATTTCAACGAGCTGCACCATCGAAGCGATCGTCGCGATGAAGCAGATGAAGGTGAGGAAGCTCAGATCCAGCCCGCCCAGGTCCACGCCGGGCACCCATGAGAGGGCGCCGGGCCGCAGCAGGAAGTGGCGGATGGCCCAGTTTGCGGGAACCGTGATGGTCTGGACGAAGATGACCGCAAAGCCGAGTCCGAACGCGGTATCCACCTTCTTGGAACAGGCCAGGAAGGAGCACATGCCCAGGAAGTAGGCAAGCAGGATGTTCTCAATGAAGATCGATTTGATGGCTAGGCTTACATATTCCATGACCGGCTACTCCTCGACGAATTTAGTGATGGTGCGCTGCAGCCAGATCAACAGGCCCAGGATGATGAAGGCGCCCGGGGCCAGCAGGGCCAGGCCGTTGCCCATGTAGTTTTCCGGCAGCAGCCTGAAGCCCAGCCAGGAGCCGAAGCCGAGGATCTCGCGGATCGAGGCCACGGCAATCAGGATGATGCCGTAGCCGATGCCGTTGCCCAGGCCGTCTAGGAGCGACTCCTTCGGCGGATTCTGGAGGGCGAAGGCTTCCGCGCGGCCCATCACGATGCAGTTCGTGATGATCAGGCCGACGAAGACGCTCAACTGCTTGCTGATGTCGAAGAGGTAGGCGCGCAGCAGCTGGTCGGCGACGATCACCAGCGAGGCGATGACCGCCATTTCGACGATCATGCGGATGCCGCTGGGAATCACGTTGCGCAGCAGCGAGATCACCACGTTCGAAAGCGAAACCACCGAAGTCAGCGCCAGCGCCATGACGATCGCGGTGTCGACCTTGACGGTAACTGCCAGCGCCGAGCAGATGCCCAGCACCTGCACCGTGATTGGATTGTTGTCCGAGAACGGATCCATCAAAAGTTTTTTGGAAGCGGAAGCCATATGCTAGTTCCCCTTGATGTTGTTGAAGTAGTCGGCATAGAGGGCGGCATCCCTGCGAAGCAGCTGCTGGACGCCCTTGCCGGTCAGCGTCGCACCCGAAATCCCGTCCACCGCGCTGTCGCCGGAGGCGGTGCCGGGCTTGGCCACCGCGAATTCGGCGGGCTTGCCGGAATGGTAGAGCTTCTTGCCGGTGAACTGCTTCTGGAACCACGCCTTTTCGATCTCGGCGCCAAGGCCGGGCGTTTCACCGTGCTTGTAGAAGCTGATGCCGGCGATGGTTTCGAGGTCGGACTCGAGCGACAAATAACCGTACAGCATGCTCCACAGCCCCTTGCCGGAAATGGGGAAGGCGTACTTGCTGGGCGCCTCCGCGCCGTCTTCCGTCCAGGTATAGATCGGCTGTTCCCCTTCGGGGGTGGAAGCCGTGGCTTGCTTCACGTGGGTCTCGAAGGTGGCTTCGATTGCCGGGCGCTCCATGGCGGAGGTGTCGATGCCGAAGGCCTTGACAATGTTCCGCTTGATGTCGAACTCCTCGTTCGACTTCTGCATGGGTTCGAGGGTTTTGGCGGCACCGGAGAGCAGCAGGCTGCACGCCAGGCAGACCCCGGTGGCGAAAAGCAGGGTTTTGGATTCTTCACGCATTGTTCAAGGCCCTCGCGTAGGCGGTTCTCTTCTTGATGTGCGATTGGACAACGAAGTGGTCGACCAGCGGCGCCATCACGTTCATGAACAGGATGGCCAGCATGGCGCCTTCGGGATAGGCCGGGTTCGCCACGCGGATCAGGACGGTCAGTACCCCGATCATGAAGCCGTAGATCCATTTTCCGGCGTTGGTCGCCGCGCAGGAGACGGGATCCGTGGCCATGAAGACGATGCCGAACAGGAAGCCGCCCATCGCCAGGTGGTAGTAGGAGGGGAGGGCGGCAAAGGCGTTGTCGGTGGGCAGGGCATTGAAGAGCGCTCCCATGGCCAGGCAGCCAAGGATCCCGCTGACCATCACGCGCCAGGAGGCGATGCCGGTCAGGATCAGGAAGCCCATCCCGAGGAGGATGGCGATGACCGAACTCGACCCGATGCAGTCGGGCACATTGCCGACCGTCATGTTCATGAGCGTGTAGCCCTGGTGGCTGAGCGCGGCGACGGCATCGCCTCCATGCTCTGTCGCGGCCGCCACGGCCAACGGAGTGGCGCGCGAGACCACGTCGGTGTATTCGCCGGCCATGCCGAGGATGTGGTTGACGATCGGCGAGTCCTTCAGCGAACCCACCCAAACCTGGTCGCCGGAAATCTGCGCCGGATAGGCGAAGAAGAGAAAGGCGCGCGCGGTGAGCGCTGGGTTGAGGATGTTGTACCCGACGCCTCCGAAGATCTCCTTGCCGATCACTATGCCGAACGAGATGCCGACCGCCACCTGCCACAACGGAAGGGTGGGCGGGAGCACCAGCGGAAACAGCATTCCGGTTACGAGGAAGCCTTCGTTGATCTCGTGGCGCCGCACGATCGCGAAGAGCACTTCCCAAATGCCGCCCACCAGATAGGAGACGATGACGATGGGTAGCACCATTGCCGAGCCGCGCAGCAGGTCGGCTGTCAGGGTCGGCTCGATGCCGTTGGCCAGGTTGAACTGGTTTCCGGCGTTCCAGATTCCGAATAGCAGACAGGGCAGCAAGGCATAGATGACGAAGACCATCAGCCGCTTCTGGTCGATCGAGTCGCGCACGTGCGGCGCGCCGGACGTCACTTCGGCAGGCGTTCGGGCAAAGGTGTCGCCCGCCTCGAAGAGCGGGTAGAGCCGCTCCAGTTTGCCGCCCTTTTCAAACAGGGGGGCGACATGCTTATCCATCAGGTCGAATAGAAATTTCATCAGATTCCTTCCTCCGCAATCTCGTCCAGACCGCGCTTGATGATTCTGCAGACGTCCGTCTTGTGCGGATCGACGAACGCGGCCAGCGCAAAGTCCTCCGGATCGGTTTCAAGGATGCCAAGCTGGATCGCCTCCTCGGAATCATGGGCGAGCACGGCCCGGATGAGGTAGTCGGTCAGGATGTTGAGCGGCTGGTAGCGGTCCATCCATCCGGTCACCACCATGGCGCGATGGCTGCCATGCAGGTTGGTCCCCAGCTTCCACTCGTGCGTCAGCCCGAGCGCCGAGGAGAGGTTCACGCGATGGGCGCTGTATTGGAAGAGCCCCGGCGTGGTCCATCCCAGCAGGTGGCGCGAGCGGTCCTCCTCGAGGATGAAGTATTCCGATCCATAATAGCGCACGTGGGAGTCGGCTTTTACGGCTTCGCCAGAGAGCACGTTTCCGGCCACGATGCGCACTTCGCCTTCCTCGATGACCTTTTTGAACAGCGCACCGAGGCTTGCACCGAGCTGCACCTTGTAGTGCTGCCGGAACGCCTCCTTGACGGCCGGTCCGCCTAGGGCGATGACCTTGGTGCGCGGCAGTTCGCCGGTCAGCAGGAGCTTGCCGATCAACACGACGTCCTGGGCCGCGACCGTGTAGACTGTGTCGTGCGGACGAATGGGGCTGATGCGGTTGATATGTACGCTGGTGTTGCCCGACGGATGGGGGCCGCCAAAGGTGTGGCTTTCCGCATGGGGGAAATCGGGAATGCTGGATCCGGCCTGCTTGCAGAGATGCACCTTGCCGTCGGTAAGGCGCGAGAGGGCATTGATCCCGGCCTGGAAAGCGCTTTCATCGCCCTTCAATATCGCAGAGAAATCGGCCTGGAACGGTGCGGAGCCCGCGGCATTGATGAAGACGGCCTTGGGGGCGAGGTCGGGGTTGGCGATCCGGGAGAACGGCCGCTGCCTGATCCATGGCCAAACGCCCGCGTCGAGCAGGTAGGCCACCACCTTTTCCCGGGGCAACGACGCGATCGCATCCTTGGAAAAGGCCTCGAAGGCAACGCTTTCGTTGCGGAGAGGGTCGCGTTCGATCACGATTTCCAAAGGGAAGCGGCGGGCACCGAGGTTGATCGCCTTGACGGTTCCGCAACACGGCGAGCGGAACAGCATGCGCTCGTCCTTCTTGTTTTCAAACAGCACATCGCCGAACTTCACGGCGTCGCCTGCCTGTACCCTCAGACGGGGCTTGACCCCCTCGAATTCGGCCGGGTAGACCGCGAATTCCTGCTGGGGGGCGTACTCTTCGACTTCCGGGCGCGGCTTGCCTATCACCTTGATGTCGAAGCCTTTTTTGATTTTGAACTGGGCCAAGGCTGGATCCTCGCTTTGGGTTGGTTGAAATTAATGGGTATTCCTATACCGATTCATTTCGATCGTTAAAAGCACAATTCGTTACATTTTCACTCACCTATGCCGCCTATACCGAAACGTGCTCTAGCTACGCATTTTTCGCATCCAGATGTTTACTAAGCACGGGCTTCATTGTCACGTTTAAAAAGCCCTCCCAGGCCTCGCACAGCTCGGGCCACGGAGCCAGCTGGGCCGTCGAGCGGTCGAGCAGGGCGTAGACGTATTGTGCGGGATCTTCTGGGGCGTTCCGCGTGGCGGTGATCGCGGTGGTCTTTCCGCGCTTGTGGTCGGTACCGAGGGTTTTGCCTGACAGCTCCTCGTTGCCGGACACGTCCAGGATATCGTCCGCAAGCTGGTAGGCTGTACCGAGAATGAACCCGGCCTCCCGCAAGGCATCCGACTGTTCGGCGGGATTCCATGCACCGGCCACCGCAGCGAAGGCGAAGAGGGAGCCGGTCTTGAAGCGCGCCACCTGTTCGCATTCGGCCCAGGTTCCCGGGGTTCCGCGGAGCAGCAGTTCCTGCTCGACTTCCGAGTTGCAGACCATGGTGGACATGTCGATCATCTCTTCGAGCAGGTCGGTGCGGCCGGTTTCCATCAGTAGTTGCAGCCCTTTGAAGACCAGCAGGTCGCCGAGCAGGATGGCGCCGTTGGCTCCGTACTTCTTCCAGAAAGTCGGTGCGCCCCGTCGCAGGATGCCCCCGTCGATCACATCATCGTGGAGCAGGCTGGCCCCGTGGATGATCTCTACGGCGGCGGCGGAATGGACCACCGTCCGTTCGTCGATTCCGCTGTTTTCGCAGAGAGCGAGCACGAGCCGCGCACGCAACATTTTTCCGCTGCCCATGATGTTGTTCTTGGCAGGGATGACCCGGGAAAGGTTGGTCTGGCGCACACAGGCCACCATGACTTCACGCACTTTGGCCAGTTGCACGTCAATTTGTTTTTTTTCGGCAGGCATCCGCGTATAATGCCGAGCTATTTACTCATGTCAACCGCGTGCATCGGTCGACTTTATCGTATTGGGAAAACCCGGAAGATCAGGACATCGGCCCATGGCTAGCGAAGCATCCGACCTCGATTGGAAATGGCAGATTGCGAACCGCATCACGACTCGCCACCAGCTGGAGGAACACATCCGTCTGGAGGAGGAGGAACGCGCGGCGTTCGATGCCGGCATCCCGTTCTCTTTTGCGATCACGCCCTATTACGCCGCCCGGTTGGTCCACCCGGCCCTTCGCCGCACAGTCGTGCCGACCATCCGCGAGGGCAAGGCCATGACGGGGGAGCTGGCCGATCCCCTGGGCGAAGAGAACCACAGGGTGACGCCCGAACTGATCCATACCTACCCAGACAAGGTTTTGTTCCTGGCCACGACCTTCTGTTCCACATATTGCCGCTACTGCACCCGATCGCGCATGGTCGGAAAGCCGACCGCCGCCGCGCGCGGCCCCTACGAGGACACCTTCCGCTACATCGAGGAGCACGAGAGCATCCGCGACGTTCTGGTGTCGGGCGGCGATCCGCTGGTGATGACCGATGCGGTGATCGATGGGTTGCTCGGGCGGTTGCGCAGCATACCGCATGTGCGGACCATCCGCATCGGATCCAAGGTGCCCGCCGTGCTGCCTATGCGGATCACGGAAGAACTATGCGCCATCCTGCGGCGACACCAGGCATGGCTCAGCCTGCATTTCATCCATCCTGCCGAGTTGGCGCCGGAGACGCGGGATGCCTGCCGCAGACTTTCCGACCACGGTATCGGCATGGTCAGCCAGACGGTGTTGCTCAAGGGGGTCAACGACGATGTGGAAACCCTGACCGACCTGTTCTACGGATTGCTGGAAATCAACGTGAAGCCCTATTATCTGTTGCAGTGCGACCCCGTGAAGGGGTCGGCCCACTTCCGCACGGCAGTGGGGAAGGGGATCGAGCTGATCCGCGCCCTGCACGGCCGCATCTCGGGCCTCGCCATTCCGCAATATGTCATCGATGCCCCGGGAGGCGGCGGCAAGGTGCCGCTGCTGGGCAACGAGCAGATCCGCCGCGACGGTGAGGAGATCGTGATCATCAACCACGAGGGGAAGGAGTTCCGCTATCCCGACCCGACCGGCAGCGGCGCCTAGGTGCCAGGCCGGGGCACCATGAGCACCACAAGGATCTGGCGGTTGGTGGCGGCATGGATCCGCAGGGTATATCCCGGCACCTCGACCGTCTCGCCCGGCCTGGGAATGCGGCCCAGCTCCGCGAAGATGTAGCCCCCGAGGGAGTCGTATTCATCGCTCTCGGGCAGCTGGGCGCCTAGCTCTTCGTTGATTTCAAAAATCGGCATGCGCGCCTGGACCATGATCGAACCGTCGGCGCGGCGATGGAGATCGCGCTGCTTCAGGTCGTATTCGTCCTCGATTTCCCCAACGAGCTCCTCGATGACATCCTCCATTGTGACCAGGCCTTCCGTGCCTCCATATTCGTCGACCACGAGCACCATCTGCGCATGGGAGCGCTTCATCAGTTTAAGCAGATCGTTCAGGGGCATGGTCTCCGGAACGTATTCGATCTTCTTCGCCAATTGGCCGATCAGGGTTTCACCCTTTCCATCGGCCGCCTGCCGCAGCAATTCCTTGACGTGGACGAGCCCAACCACGTCGTCGATATTCTCGTGGTATACCGGAAATCGCGAGTGCCTCGACTCCTTGACCTGCCGGATGCATTCGTCGACCGTCAACGTGTCCTTCAGGCCGCCGATGTCTATGCGGGGCGTCATGATCTCCCGGGCTACCGTGTCGCCGAACTCGAACACGCTCCGGATGATCTCGCGTTCCTCCTCCTCGAGTTCCTCCTCGTCCGAATCGTTGATCAGGCTCTTGATCTCATCCTCGGTCGATGGGCGGTCCTCGTCGTCGGAAGCGGACAGCGCATGGTGGAGCAACCGGTCTTCCAGCGCCTGGAGGGGCCATACGAAGGGATAGAGGATGATGGTGATGGCTCCTACGATCGGCAGGGCGCCCAGGGATATGCGGTCGGCATAGCTTTCCGAAAGGACGTGGGGAATGATCCGCGCCACCAGCATGTAGACGAGCGAAAGGAAGAACAGACCGGCCAGGCTGGCAAGCTGACCTCCTTCACGAACCACGAGGAACGAGAGGATGAACGTGGCGATGGTGGCCAGTGTAAGGAGGAGTCGAGTGGACTTGCAGAGCAGCTTCCACCGGTGCTGCCAGAATCGTAGGAGGCGCCTGCTACGATCCGAGCGTTCAATCAAGCGCGGCAGGCCGGCTTCACCCGTAAAGCGCAGCGATGTGAAAACGGTAGCCAGCAGGCTGGTCAGCGCGAGCGAAGAGAGAGCGTAGGCAAGATGGGCGGTGTGCTGCATGGTGGCGATCATCAGTGTAGGCTAAAGAGTGACCATCCTTTCGTTCATGGAATAAAACCGGATGACACACCTGATTGCCAGAAAAACGAAGTTCAATTCAGAACAAGGGCGACCGCGATGAGCTCCAACTATCTGTAGACGCAAACCGGACCTTGGCAAAATCGATGATGGTTAGAAATCATGGAGCCGACCATCTTCATATCGTAGTGGCTGCGAGCAGCTTCGATAGAGCATTTCATCCATATCTAGCGGTGCGCCATTCATACATATAGACATAAGATATATTATGCGACGTATAAGTTGTTGATGAAGCTGTGCATAACTGTGGAAAAACGGCCGGATTCACGAACGTACACACATGGACATGCAATTTGAAGGATCCGAACTGCGCACCACGGTATTGCCCCATCAGGGAATAATTCGCAAAGGATTCCTAATCCCGAGATCCTTCCTCCGGCAATTGGGGTTCAAATGAAACCATTCTCGGGAAACGTTGCGCGGATTGGGATGTCAATTCGGTGACCGGGAAAACAGGGCGTGTTCCGCGATCCCACCACACCACCACGTCATGGATCGCGGCAAGACGGTATTAGCTACCGCGATGGAAGCCCTTTGCTCCTTGTGAGGGCTCGGCCCGGCATCGAGCCCTGCCTTCTCCCGGAAACTTTTCTAGATTCTAGATCCGCTCGCGGGTTTCGATGCCCAGCAACTCAAGGCCTTGCCTGAGTCGTGCCGCTGTCGCACGACATAGCCGTATGCGGCTTTCGCGCACGCCCTCCTCTGCCTTGAGGAAGGGCACGTTCTGATAGAAGCTGCTGTAGATCTGGGCAAGGTCGTAGAGATAGTCTGCCAAGATGTTCGGACGGTAGTTCTCGGCGGCGGCATGCACCGCCGAGGGAAAGCGTGAAAGCTTGATGGCGAGGCGGCGCTCAATGTCTTGTTCAATCCTAAGTGAACATTCGGCAAGGTCCGTCCCTGGAAACTGCGCATGGAACTTGTCGTACACCGAGGAGATCCGTGCGTATGCATATTGAAGGTAAGGCGCTGAATTGCCTTCCATGTTCAAGGCCTTTTCCCATGTGAACGTGACAAGGCTTTGCGGGTTCTGGCTCAGGTCGGTGTATTTGATGGCGCCGATCCCGATCGCCCTGGCCAAGTCCTTCTGCTGCGCCTCGGGCATGCCGGGGCTTCCGGACTTGACCAACTCCAGCGCGCGGGCTTCGGCCTCGTCCAGCAACGCGGCCAGCTTGATGACATTCCCTTCCCGGGTCGAGAAGGTCGCCTCCGGCAGTCGCATCAGACCGAACCACACATGCACCAGGTTGGCCTCGAGGCCGAGCTTGCCGGAGATGGCGAAGAATTGTCGAAAATGGAGCTGCTGGCGCTCATCCGTGACGTAGATGATGCGATCGGGCGAGTATTCTTCGATCCGCGACGCCACCGTGGCAAGGTCGGTCGTGGCATAGTTGTATCCCCCGTCGCTCTTCCGGACGATGCATATCGGCATGCCTTCGTCCTCCAGCTCGACGATCAATGCGCCGTCGCTCTCCTTGGAGAGCCCCTTCTCTTCCAGCGCCGCAATGATTCCGGGCAGGCGGTCATTGTAGAAACTTTCGCCCCGGTAAAGGTCGAAATGGACCCCCAGCCGGTCATAGATCGTATTGAACTCCCTGATGGAAAGCTCGATGAAGCGTTCCCATAGGGCGCGGTTCTCCGGATCACCCCGCTGCAGCTTGACCAGTTCGGCCTTCGCCTGCTCGCGCCAGGTCGGATCCTCCTTCGACCTGTTGTAGCTGGCCACGTAGATGCGCTCCAATTCCTCGACGGGCGCCACAGCCAGCGCCTGCTCGTCGACGAAATTCCGGTATCCGACGATCATGAGGCCAAACTGGGTGCCCCAGTCTCCCAGATGGTTGTCGGCCACCACACGGTATCCAAGGAAGCGGTAGATACGATCGATCGCATTGCCAATGACCGTGGAGCGGATATGCCCGATGTGCATGGGCTTGGCGACGTTCGGGCTGGAGTAGTCGATCACGACCGTCTTCCCCTGCCCCACCGCCTCCGCGCCAAGAAGGGGATCCTTCTCCAGCGCATCGAGGTAGTCCGCCAGCGCCGGATTGGCGATGAAGAAATTGATGAAGCCGGGGCCCGCGATTTCGATTCGTTCCACGAAATCGGGAAGTTCAGCGGCATCCACGAATTCCTGGGCGATCTGCCGGGGTGCCTTCTTCAGCGTCCGGGCCAGCTCCATCGCGGCGTTGCACTGGTAATCGCCGAACTTCTCGTTGTTGGTAGGTGTGACGCCTAGGGCCACATCCGACCCCTCCAGGCCGAAAACCGACTCCATGGCCTGCGCGGTCCAATCCGACAGGCGCTCCTCAAACGTGGCAAAATCGCGCATGGATATTTTCCCCGGAAAAAAGACGGAGGTTATTTCCCATATGAAAGGAAATCAATCGTGAAACACCGGGGACAGGGTGCGGCCCGTCTACCGTTTCATGCGCGTTCTTCTTCCGCATCCGGAGTGGACGGGGCCGCAGGCGTACTGGAGAAGGACAGCTTTTCCCCTGCCCCGTCCGCCTCCACGCGCACCAGCGAATTGTTCGCCACCTTCCCGCGGAGGATCTCCTCCGCCAGCGGGTCTTCGAGGAAGCGTTCGACCGTCCGGCGCAACTGCCGGGCACCGTAGGCCTTGTCGTAGCCCTTCTCCAACAGGAAATCCCGTGCGGACGACTCGATCTTCAACTCGATGTTGCGCCCGAGCACGCGGTTCTGGATCTGGGCCAGTTCCAGCTCGATGATCGTATCGAGATCGTTGCGTCCCAGTTCGCGGAATACGATCATGTCGTCGAGGCGGTTGAGCAGCTCGGGCTTGAAGTTCTTCTTGGCCAGCTGGACCATGGTCTCCTTCAGCTTCTTGTAGTCGACCTCCTCGTTCGAGGGCGAGAAGCCCAGCGCCCCCGCCTTCTTCACCTCCTGCGCGCCGAGGTTCGAGGTCATGATGACCACGGTGTTGCGGAAATCGACGCTGCGGCCCAGGCTGTCGGTCAGGCGGCCTTCCTCAAGGATCTGCAGCAGCATGTGCATGACGTCGGGGTGCGCCTTCTCCACTTCGTCGAACAGCACCACGGAATAGGGGCGGCGGCGAACCCGCTCCGTCAATTGGCCGCCCTCTTCATGGCCAACATAGCCGGGCGGGGAGCCGATCAGCCGCGATGCGTTGAACTTCTCCATGTACTCCGACATGTCGATCTGGATGAACGACTCCGGGTCATCGAACATGAATTCGGCCAAGGTCTTGGCCAGCAGCGTCTTGCCGACGCCCGTGGGCCCCAGGAAAATAAAGGAGCCGATGGGCCGCTTCGGATCCTTCAGGTCGGCCCGCGAACGCCGCAGGGCCCGGGCAATCGCGGAAACGGCCTCCTGCTGCCCGATCACACGCTGACCGACGACCTCCTCGATGCGCAGTAGCCGCTCCATCTCCTTCTCGCCCATCTTCATGACGGGAATGCCGGTCCACTTGGACACCACCACCATGATGTCCTCGTCGGTTACCACGCTGCGGTTTTCATCGCGCTGCTGGCGCCACTCGTCCAGGAGCTTGTCCAGACGTTCCTTGGTCGTACGCTCCTGGTCGCGGAAATTGGCGGCGTCCTCGAACTTCTGGGCATGGATGGCGTCGTTCTTCTTCTTCTCGAACTCGTGGATCTCCTCCTCGAGCCGCTTGAGTTCGGGCGGACGGCTCATGCTGCCTATGCGCGCCCGGGCGCCGGCCTCGTCCAGCAGGTCGATCGCCTTGTCTGGCAGGAAGCGGTCGGGAAGGTAGCGGGCGGAGCATTCAACCGAGGCCTTGAGCGCGGCATCGGTGAACTGCGCGTGGTGATGCTCCTCGTACTTCGACCGCAAGCCCTTCATGATCTCGATCGCATCCTCGATGGAGGGCTCCTTGACGGTCACGGTCTGGAAGCGGCGTTCGAGGGCGGCGTCCTTTTCGATGTACTTGCGGTACTCCTTGAGCGTCGTGGCCCCGATGCACTGCAGTTCGCCGCGCGAAAGCGCGGGTTTGATGATGTTGGCCGCGTCCATCGTCCCCTCGGCGGAACCGGCCCCGACGATGGTATGCAGCTCGTCCAGGAAGAGGATGATGTTCTTCTCCTTGCGGATTTCGTCCATCACCGCCTTGATGCGCTCCTCGAACTGGCCGCGGTATTTCGTACCTGCCACCATCAGTGCCAGGTCCAGCGTGATCACCTTCTTGTCCACCAGCAGATCCGGCACATTGCCGTCGTTGATCGCCTGGGCCAGCCCTTCGGCGATGGCGGTCTTGCCGACGCCGGCTTCGCCGAGCAGCACGGGATTGTTCTTCGTGCGGCGGCAGAGGATCTGGATGACTCGCTCGATCTCGTCCTTACGGCCGATCACCGGGTCGAGTTCGCCCGCCTTCGCGAGCTTCGTCAGGTCGCGCCCGAAGGTATTGAGGGCGGGCGTTTTGGCCTTCCCCTTGGAGCGCGCCTGCGGGCCGGAGATCGGCGGGGGCTCGCGGTCATCCTCTTCGGCAAATTCGCCCTCCGCGGCCGGATCGTAGTCCGGGTCGAGGGTCTTCATGATCTCGTAGCGGGTTTCGTCGAGGTCCACGCCCAGGTTCTCCAGTACGCGGGCAGCGATCCCTTCCCCTTCGCGCAGGAGGCCAAGCAGGATGTGTTCGGTACCGACATAGCTGTGTCCAAGGCCGCGCGCCTCGCTTGCGGCAAGGGCAAGCACCTTCTTCGCGCGCGGGGTGAACGGGATGTTCCCTATGGTTTTCGTCTCCGGTCCGGTGCCGACCGCCTTTTCAACCTCCATCCGCACGCTCGCCAAGTCGATGCCCAACGCCTGCAGGGCGTTGACCGCCACGCCGTGCCCGAGTGCGATCAAGCCGAGAAGGATATGTTCCGTGCCGACATATCCGTGGTTGAAGCGGTCGGCCTCCTTGCGTGCCAGCTGGAGGACCTGTTGTGCCCGTGGGGTAAAGTTGTCCATGCCGTTCCCTTTTTAGCTATGCGTTGTTGTCCGTAGCATTTTCCATGAATTTGCGCAACATATCGGCGCGCACCACATCGCGCTCGTCGGGTTCAAGATGCTTGTGCTCCAGCTTCTGGAGATGCGCGGGCTGGGTGGCGATGAACATGGTGTCGAGCTCTCGGCACGAGAAATTCTTCACCATGCCGAGATCCATCCCCAGCCGGATCGTCGAAAGCAGGTTGAGTGCCTCGCCGCTGGTCATCATCCGCGCATTGCCGAGGATGCCCATGGCGCGCGCCACATGGTCCTCTACGACGATGGGCTTGTCCTGCATCAGGCGGCGCCGGGCGTTGGTTTCGTGCTCCACGAGTTCGAGGACAATCTGTTCCAGGTGGGCGATGATCTGGTCCTCGCGCCGGCCCAGCGTGATCTGGTTCGACACCTGGAACATGTTTCCGGCAGCTTCGGTGCCCTCGCCCCACATGCCGCGCACCGCCAGGCCGATCTTGGCGATGCCGTTGATGACCGGCTCCATCTCCTCCATGAGCACCAGACCCGGGAGATGCAGCATGACGGAGGCGCGCATGCCTGTGCCGACATTGGAGGGACAGGCGGTGAGGTAGCCCAGCTTGGGCGAGAAGGCGTAGGAGAGGCGGGCTTCGAGCAGGTCGTCCACCTCGTCGGCGGCTTCCCAGGCCGACTGCAGGCTAAGGCCGGGCTGGAGCGACTGGATGCGGATATGGTCCTCTTCGTTCACCATGATCGAGAGGCATTCGTCCGGACTGACGAAGACGCCGCAGCTGTCCTCCTCCCGCGCCATCTCCTGGCTGATGAGGTGGCGTTCGAAGAGGATCTGCCGGTCGATCTTGGCCGTATCGGCCATGTTCCAGCCCATGAACGGCCGTTCCATCTCGGAAAAGATGGCCAGGGTCTGTTCCCAGACGGCGTGGTTCTCCTCCTCGCTGGCCCAGCCCGGAAAGGAGTAGTCCTCCAGGTTGCGCGCGAGCCGGATGCGGCTGCTCACCACCGGCCCTTCGGCAATGCCGGCCTCCAGCCAGCTGCCGTGCCGGTTTACCAGATCGTCAATCGTCATGGGATTCCCCGTTCTCGGCCGTTTGCACGCTTTCACGCAATGCCCGTATCTTGTCGCGCAGCTTCGCGGCCTTCTCGTACTCCTCCTTGCCGATGGCGCTTTCGATCTCCTTCTGGAGGGCGGCGATCTGCGCGGTGATGCGCGCCTCGTTCCCCTGCCGCGCGGGAATCTTCCCGACATGCTGCCGACTGTGGTGCATGGCCTGGGTGATGGCGTTCAGTTCGCCCATGAAGGCGTTGTAGCACTCCGGGCAACCCAGACGGGCCCGCTTCTTGAATTCCGCCCGGGTCATCTGGCACCGCGTGCAGCAGAGGTCGAATTCCGAAGCGGCGGCAGGCGGTCCCGCATGCTGGGCCCCGAGCCCCAGCAGCACGTCGGTGATGGAGATCGGCGAATTGAGGTCGATGCCGTTGGCCTTGGCGCAATCCTGGCAAAGGTTGAGCTTCTTGACGTCGCCGTCGATCACCTGCGTCAAGTGGATCGTGGCCTCGGCCTTATGACAGCATTCGCATTTCATGGAACCATCCCGTTTTCCCTTCAGACAATGCCAAGGGTAATCCGTTGGACGGTCCGGAAGCAACCCTTTTGCCCGGACCACGCCCCGCTCCGACCGTTCGGGCCGGGAAAGGAATATCCTATTTGATCGGGGTGCCTTCGGAACGGGCGCATTCGGCGTACAGGGCCGCCAACTGGGCGGTGATCTTTCCGGGCCGGCCGTCGCCGATGGGCCGCTTGTCGATGTCGACCACGGAGATGATCTCTGCGGCGGTACCGGTGAGGAACACCTCGTCGGCCACATAGAGGTCATAGCGGGCCATGGGCACCTCGCGCACCTGGAAGCCCGCCGCGCGGGCGATCTGCATCACCTTGTTGCGGGTCAGCCCTTCCAGGGCACCGCACGAACTCGGCGGCGTGGCGATGATGCCGTTGCGGATGGAAAACACGTTGTCGCCCGAGGCCTCGGCCACCTCCCCCTTGTGGTTGAGCATCAGGCACTCCATGCATCCGGCATTGATCGCCTCGATCTTGGCCAGCACGTTGTTGAGGTAGTTCAGGCTCTTGATGCGGGGATTGATCGCCTCCGGATGGTTCCGGATGGTACCCACCGTCACGATCTTCAGGCCGTTGTCGTAAAGCTCCTGCGGATAGAGCTGGATCTTGGCGGCAATGATGATGACTTCGGCCTTTTCGCAGAGGTATGGATTCAATCCCAGCGTCCCCTTGCCGCGCGTCACCACGAGCCGGATGTACCCGTCGACAATGTTGTTGGCCTTGCAGGTGTCGACCACCGCCTGGGCCATGGCCTTTTTCGACATGGGGATGTGGAGGGCGATGGCGCGTGCGGAGTCGTACAGGCGGTCGATATGCTCGTCGAGCAGGAAGACCCGGCTGTTGTAGGCCCGGATGCCCTCGAACACGCCGTCGCCATAGAGCAGGCCGTGGTCGAAGACCGATACCACGGCATCCTTTTCATCCACCAACTTGCCGCCGATAAACACTTTCATTCCGAAATCCTTTGCTAGACCAGTACCCCATCCTTCAGGTGCAGCCCGCGCGAACACCGCGCGGCGACCTCCCGGCTATGGGTAACGAGCACGAGACTATGCCTTCTCGATTCGACCAGTTGAAACAAATAATGCAGTACTTTTTCGCCGGTTTTGGAGTCCAGGTTGCCGGTCGGTTCGTCGGCGAAAAGGAGGTCCGGATCGTTCATCAAGGCCCGGGCGATCGCCACCCGCTGCTGCTCGCCGCCGGACAGCTCCTGCGGCCGGTGCCCGATCCGTTCGCCCAGCCCCACTTCGGCCAGAAGCTCCTTCGCGCGGGCGACGGCCTCGCGCCCGCCGCGCAGCGCCATGGCCGGCAGCGCCACGTTTTCGACGATGTCGAGCTCCGGCAGCAGGTGGAAGGCCTGAAATACGAAGCCGACCTTTTCCGCCCGGAAGCGGGCCCGGCGCGGGGAGGACATCCCGTAGATGCTACGGCCCCGGAAGGCGACGGTGCCCGTCTTGGGCTGGTCCAGTCCGCCCAGCACATGGAGGAGCGTGCTTTTGCCCGATCCACTTTCCCCCATGATGGAGAGGGTTTCGCCTTCGCCCACCTCCAGCGACACGCCCTTCAGCACATCGAGCACGGTCTTGCCGATGGCGTAGGAGCGCCGCAGGTTTTCCGCCTGGAGGATCGTTTCCATGCTAGCCGATGCTCTCCTTGACCACCCCGGCCAGCCGCTCGGCGATGGCCCTCGTCTGCGCCTCGGTCGGACCTTCGACCATGACACGGCACATCGGCTGGGTGCCCGAATAGCGAACCAGCACGCGTCCCTGCTCGGCCAGCTCCTTTTCCGCTGCGGCGATGGCCGCCTGGAGCGGCTTCACTTCGGCCAGGGGCGGCTTCTCCCTGACGTCGATGTTGATCAGCACCTGCGGGAACACCTGCATCACCGAGGCCAACTCGGACAATTTGCTTCCGCTCCGGCACATGATGGAAAGCAGCTGGAGCGCCGAAACGATCCCGTCGCCGGTGGTATGGAAATTGTGGAAGATGACGTGGCCGGAATCCTCGCCACCGAGAACGGCGCCCCGCTTGCGCATCATCTCGAGCACGTAGCGGTCCCCGACATCGGACACGCCGGTTTCGATCCCGAGTCCACGCATGGCGACGTGGAATCCGATGTTGCTCATGACCGTTCCGATCACGAGGTTGTTTTCCAGCAGTCCGGCCTCCTGGTAGTGCTTCGCGCAGATGGCGATGATCTGGTCGCCGGTCAATTCCCGCCCGGCCTCGTCGACCGCGATCAGCCGGTCTCCGTCGCCATCGAACGCCAGCCCGACGTCGGCGCGCAGGCCCTTGACCTTGGTGCGGAGGTCCCTGGTGTGCTGGGAACCGCACGCCTCGTTGATGTTCGTCCCGTTCGGGGCGGCATGGATGGTCGAAACCTCCGCCCCCAGCTCCGAGAAGATCAGCGGCGCGCATTTGTAGGTGGCGCCGTTCGAGCAATCCAGCACCACTTTCATGCCATCGAGCGACATCCCTTCCGGAAAGGTATGCTTGCAGAACTCGATGTAGCGCCCCATGGCGTCGTCGATGCGCCTCGCCTTGCCGATCTCCTGCGCCACCGGGCGGATATTGTTGATGCGGCCGCTCAGGACCAGCCCCTCGATCTCCGCCTCCATCTCGTCGGGCAGCTTGTAGCCGGTCCGCGAAAATATCTTGATGCCGTTGTCGAAATACGGGTTGTGCGAGGCGGAAATCACGATCCCTGCATCCGCACGCATGCTCTGGGCGATGAACGCCACGGCCGGCGTAGGGATCGGCCCAAGCAGCAGCACGTCCACGCCCATCGAGGTGATGCCGGCGGTCAGCGCGTTTTCAAGCATGTATCCGCTGAGGCGCGTGTCCTTGCCGATCACGATGCGCGGGCGGGTCCCCTGTTCCTTGTGGTACTCCTTGCAGGTGTACGCCGTCGCCCGGCCGATCTGCAGGACCATTTCCGCCGTCATGTTTCCCTCGTTCGCCATGCCGCGAACGCCGTCGGTTCCAAACAGTTTTCCCATCTAATCGCTCCAAAGGTTTCCGGCTCCGTCGACCATCGACTGCAGCCACGCGCGACCTGTTTCCCTCGCCGCGGCATCGAGGGTGCGCACAGCCTGCACATGCGTCAATCCCGTGGCCGCGGCGTTCATGGATTCGATGAATGCCACCGGGGGCCGGCCGGCCGTCCCCTGCAGACGGCTTTCGATCTCCGGCCAAGCGGCCGCAAAACGCTTCTGCGCCTCGATTTCGGTCCTTGTCCCGCCCTTTTCTTCCAGCCATTGGACGGAGAAGTCCATCTTGCCGGCCAGATCTTCCAACCGCCTGGTGCGTTCGTTCAGCACCAGGTCGAGGTTCTTTATCCCGCCGTCCAGCACAGCCTGGTCGTATGCGTCGCGCACGGAGAGACTGCGCACCGTCCGGTACCATTCGCGCAGGGCGATGATATTCCCGATGTAGAGCAGGTTGTTATGGACGATGCGGCCTATGTTGCGGTAGACGCCGGACTGGTAGGGCCTCGTCGTGGCCGTCGGAGCGTCCGCGACGTGCAGCTGGCCGGGTTCGAGGATGTCCTGCCGACAAATCCCGCCCGCGGCGACGACGGTGCCGTAAGCGATGCGGGCGGGCCCGACCAGCCCTCCCTGTCCGCCGAGGAAGATCGGTTCCTGGTCGAGGAAAACGCCGTTGGCCACGTCGCCCACCAGCGAGGCGGTCGCCTTGTCCTGGTGGGGCGTGAAGTTGAAATGGATGTAGGAGGAACCCACCTCGGAATGGTTCTTGCGGCTGGTGCCCCCCGCCATCAGGATGTCGCAGAAATTGATGAGGCTGCCGAGTGTGGTGAAGGAGAGCAGGATGGTCTGCTTCAGGCCGACCCCATGGGCCCCGTTCGCCTCCTCCTCGAGGATGCACCCGGGACGGAGATGCGCCCCGCTGCCCATGTTGGCCCCATCGAGGAAAACCGAGCCGGAAAAATAGCCGCCCTTGAGCTCCACGTTCCGGCCGAGCTGGCAATTTTCGACCACGGTGGGCGCCTCGGCCCCCAGCACGCATCCCGGTCCAATGGAGGTTGCGCTCCCCCGGATGTGGGTTCCGGGATGGAGCACGGCGCCGGCCGCGATGCATGCGGGATCGACCTCCTCGCCGATCCATACGCCCAGCGCTCCCCATGTTTCGCGTGTAAGTTGTTCCATCGTGGCTCCCACGGCTTCCGGCAATCGATATCGGGGCGGGAATCTAGCAGAAGCGGCCGGACTTCCGCACGTCTTTTCCAACACCTATGGCGGATACACGGCCGCCGGGATCCGTCCTTGGGCGTTTGAAGGCATTCAGGCCTGAAGCCAGACGGTCTGGTAGGGATCCATGGCGACGACCTTCCCCTGCCCCATGTAGCGGTTTCCGGCGAGGAGATCGGAGCACGATTCGTTACGCGACAGTCCAGGGAGTCGCTCATCGATGGTCAGTTCGACATAGCGGTCCGTGACGTTGCTGATGCAGAAGACCTGCCCGTTCCCGCCACCCCGCTCCACCACGAAGAGGCCTGGCCCAAGGTCGTGGACCGCCTGTGCGGAGGAGGGATGGAAGGCGGCGTGCTGCGCGCGAACCTGCAGGCGCTGCAGCAGGGCCTTCATTACGCGAGACGGCACCGATTCCGGATCCTCCAGCAGGCGGTTGAGTTCCTGCTCGTCCCATTTTCTCCGGTTGATCGTGCGGGCGCGTCCCGTCTCCTCGACGCCGGCCTGATGGTTCCGGGTTGCCACGAGGCTGTGGAAATAGAGCGCTGGCACGCCGCACAGCTCCATGGCGATCGTCTGCGAGCAGAGGAAGCGGGCAACGTGCAGGTCGGTCACTTCCGCGGGATCGTCGCCCAAGGCATCGAAATAGGTGATGTTGAGTTCGTAGGGGCTCTCCGAACCGTCGGCATTCGCCCGGGTCGAAACCCGGCCGCCGAGTGCCTTGATGCGGTCGGCCAGGTGCGCGATCTCCTTGTCGGGCAGGATGCCCTGCAACGGTCGCACCCCTATGCCGTCATGCGAAGCGGTGAAGTTGAGGTAGGTGCAGCCCTTGGGAGGTTCGCCGAGTGTCGACGCCCATTGCGTGAGATGGCTGGAATCGCCATTGCGCAAGGCGTGGAGCAGGAGCGGAGGGAGGCTGAACTGGTAGACCATGTGCGCTTCGTCGCCCGTCCCGAAGTACGAGATGTTCTCCTCGTGGGGCACATTGGTTTCGGTGAGCAGCACCACGTCAGGCGCGACCATGCCGAGCAGCTCGCGCATGATCTTGACCACCTCGTGCGTCTGCTCAAGATGGATGCAGCTGGTCCCGATGGTCTTCCACAGGTAGGCGATGGCATCCAGGCGGATGATCGATGCGCCGTTGGCGATGTAGAAGAGGAGGATGTCGAGGAAGTCGAAGAGGACGTCGGGGTTGGAGAAGTCGAGATCGATCTGGTCGGCGCTGAAGGTGGTCCAGAGATGGGCGTCGCCGTCCTGCGTGTGGACGGTGCTCAGCAGCGGCAGGGCGCGCGGGCGGACCACGGCGGAGAGATCTGTTTCGGGATCCACTTCGATGAAGTAGTCACGGTACGGTGCTACGCCCGACGTGAAGGCCGTGAACCAGCGGCTGCGGCGCGATACATGGTTCAGGACCAGGTCGAACATCAACCGGAAACCTCGCCCGATCTCCTGCACGTCGCTCCAGTGGCCAAGGGCCGGGTCGACGGCCCGGTAGTCGATCACCGAGAACCCGTCGTCGGAAGAATAGGGAAAAAACGGCAGGATGTGGATCGTGTCGATGGCGCCGCCCAAATGGAGGTCGGCAAAACGCTTGAGTACGCGCAGGGGCCGTTCGTCGCCATTTTGCACCATGTCGCCGTAGGTGATGAGTACGGCGGTCGATTCAGTCCACGGCGGCTCGGTGGAGAAGCCTTCAAGGCCGACGCCGTAGCGCCCGATCAGGCAGACCATGCGTTCCAGCAGATGGTCGACCTCGCCCGGGCCGTAAAGCCGGTTGAAGCGGGAACGCATCCGTTCCAGGGCATGGATATCGATGTTCTTGATCATGGTTCCAACCCCCGGATGTTGGTAACGAGCGTCCGCAGGCTGCGCCGGAGGACCGCGTAACTGTAGAACCGGGTGGCCACCGCGTAGTTGTGCTCCACGGTGGCCTTCCGGTAGCCTTCGTCCTGCAGCAGGCGGCGCACGTCCTCGATCACCTGCCTGGTGAGGTAGCCGTCCATCAGCGGAACGCGGAACCCCTTGGGCTCGATGTCGCGCGCGAAAATCGAGTAGCGGTTGATCAGGATCGGCAGCTTGAAGTAGACCGCCTCAAGGAAGGCGTTGCCGAAGCCCTCGTAGAGGCTCGGATAGGTGACGAAATCGACGAAGGGATAGAGGTCCCACAGGGTATACATCTTCTGCCCGGCGGAGTTCTTCTGGCGGATCTCCCCGATCCGGTCGTCGATCAGCCGCAGGTCGACGCCGGAGTCGGCGGCAAGCTCCTGCAACATGTACTGGTATTCGTAGCCTTCGTCGCCCGCCGCGTGCGAGATCACAAGCTTGACGCGGGGATCGGCGAGCGATTCGACCAGCTTGATCGAGTGCTCGATCCCCTTGCGGGGCACGATGCGGGTCGGCTGCAGGATCAGGATGTCGTCCTCGGCGAAACCCAGGTCGGCGCGCAGGTTCCGGGTATAGTCGTCCGGCGCGGGCGGCGGCGTCTCGAAGTCGAATACGTTGGGGATCATTTCGGACGAGAGCCCCTTGCGCCACGAGAGCTCCTCCCGCGCGGCCTGGTTGATGACCACATGCTGGAGCTGGTCGTCGCGAGGGGGAAAGGCGAAGTCGAGGTAATCGGGTACGGCGTTGACCGAGAAACGGATGCGCTCCCAGTAGAAGTCGTGGTGGTGCGCGATCGATGGGATGCGCGTTTCGGCCAGGAATTCGGTGATGGCGACGCCGAGGGGGACGTGCATCGGGATCGTCAGCGCGTTCTGGAAGACGAGGATGCGCAGGTCGAAGCGGCTGGTGAATTCATAGAGCGTGGTCTTGAGGTATTCGGCGACATCGCGGATGCGGCGGCTCACGATCGGATCGCGCCGCGATCGTCCCCATATGCGCGCATTGAGCCAGTTGTTTTCCGGATGCTCGAAATGCGCTTCGGGCACGCAGTAGCTCGCCTCGGGAGCGCGGTCGAGCCGCCCGGCATACCAGAAGCTGCGGTGCTCGAAATCCCACAGGACCCTGGCCCACTTTGCGCTCTCCAGCGAAACGCCGTCGGTCCCGGCAAACCGCGTTGAAACAAATCCGATGTTCTCGCTCATGGATCTCTCCGGTCGTTGATCCTAAAATAGCGGTACCCGGTGGCATGGGAAGGATATTTTCCCCTCAATAGAAGTGGCAATTGCGGGGACTCGCGGTTTGCCATCCCTCCCGGCTTTGATAGACTTGCGCCGCAATCGAACACAAGGCACATCATGCAGACCACGTTCACATCGCTCGACGGCATCCTGGCCCTGCTGCCCTCGCTTCCCGGCCGCCTTGCACCGATCCAGGAGACGCTGATCACCAACCTTATCATGCTGGGCGAGATCCCCTCGCCCACCTTCGAGGAGGAGGCGCGGATCAAGCTCTTTCTCCAGCGGCTGGTCGAATGCGGCCTGCCGGACGTCTCCGGCGACGAGGCAGGCAACGGTGTCGGCATCATCCCGGGAAGGAATCCCGACCGCAACATCCTGCTTGTGGCGCACGCGGACTCGGTCTACACAGACAAGACCGACCATTCGCTCTCGGTGCTTTCCGACGAGATCATCGGCCCCGGCGTGGCCGACAACGCCCTCGGGCTGGCCGTACTGGCAACCCTGCCCAGCCTGTTCGAAATGCTCGGCCTGCAGCTGGACGCCAACCTCGTCCTGCTCAGCAGTTCCAAGGGCCTTGGGCGCGGCAACCTCGACGGCCTGCGGTTCTTCATGGAAAACAACATCCTGCCGATGGAAGCCGGCATCTGCGTCGAGGGCGCCCAGCTGGGACGCCTGAGCTATTCCGCCGAGGGCATGTTCCGCGGCTACATCAACTGCCGCATCCCGGAGGACCTTGGCTGGCAGCGGGCCGGGCAGAACAGCGCCATCATCGCCCTCAACGACGTCATCAACCGGATCCTCGAGATTCCGATCCCCCGGCGGCCGCGCACCTCCATCGTGCTCGGCGCCATACGCGGCGGCAAGAGCTACAACATCATGGCCACCCAATCGAGCCTCCGCTTCGAGGTCCGCAGCGAAAGCGCCGGACAGGTCCAGGCCATCCGGGAGCGCGTGGAGGATATCGTCGCCCATGCCACCTCCACCCACAATGCGCAGTTCGAATTCAGCGTGGTCTCCTCCCGCGACCCCGGCGGCATCGATGTCGGGCACCCGCTGGTAAAGAGCTGCCGGAGGATCATGGAGTGCCTGGAGCTCGAAACCGAAATCCGGCCCAGCATGTCGGAGGTCTCCGAGCTGATCGCGCGCGGCCTCCCCGCCGTCACGCTGGGGATCACCGAGGCCAGCAACCTGCATGATCTGGATGAAACCATCCGCATCAAGCCCATCTATACGGGACTGGCGCAGCTGCTTGCCGTGCTTTTCGCCATCGATGGAGGACTTTGCAATGAACCTGAATGAGTGGATCCACAGCAACACCATCCATCACTCCCAGTTCTGGGACCTGAAGAAACTCGTGGAGGAGAAGCAGCGGCAGGGCCTGAAGATCTCCCTTTGCCTGCCGACGCTCAACGAGGAGAAGACGATCGGCAAGGAGATTGTCATGTTCAAGTCGGAGCTGGTCGATCGCTACCCGCTGCTCGACGAGATCGCCGTGATCGACTCCGGCTCCACCGATCGGACGCGCGACATCGCCGCCACCTTCGGCGCGGACGTCTACCTTTCGGCCGACATCCTGCCGCAGTACGGCGAGAAGAAGGGCAAAGGAGAGAACCTCTGGAAGGCGGTCTACCAGTTGACCGGCGACATCATCGTCTATGTGGACGCGGACATTAAGAACATCCATCCGCGCTTCGCCTATGGACTGGTCGCCCCGCTCATCTACCGGCCGGAGGTGCACTACGTGAAGGCATTCTATGACCGGCCCCTCGCCTTTTCGCAAGGGGTGCGCCCGTCCGGCGGCGGACGCGTGACGGAAATCCTGGTCCGTCCGCTCTTCTCGCTTTTCTTCCCCGACCTCACCGGGCTGGTGCAGCCGCTTTCCGGCGAATACGCCGTCCGACGCGAAGTGCTCGACAAGATCCCATTCCCCATAGGCTACGGCGTCGAGACCTCGCACCTCATCGATGTCTACGAGAAATGGGGCATGGAGGCCATCGCGCAGGTCGACCTCGACCAGCGCGTCCACCGCAACCAGGAGACCCGCGCCCTTGGCAAGATGGCCTTCGGCATCCTACGCGCCTTCCTGGTCCGGGCCGAGGCGCTGGGCGTCATCGGCAAGCTGCCCGAGCTGAGCACCTTCCTCCGCCAGTTCCAGGTCAGCAACGCCAACTTCGAGCAGATCGCCTACGAGATCGTCGAGGAGGAGCGGCCGCCCATGATCGAACTGCCCGAATACCGCGAAAAGTTCGGCGTCGCACTATGAGCGAAAGGATCGCAGTCGCCGTCGTCCACTACCACCTCCGCCCCGGCGGGGTCACGCGGGTGATCGAACGCGCCATCGCGGCGATGTGCGGCCGGGCCGACTGCCTGGTCTTCTCCGGCGAAGCCCCCGGCGCCGGAAGCCCGCTAGTGGCGCTTAGCGAGCCGTTCCATGCGCTGGCTTATGGGCAAAACCCCGCGGCCCCGGAAGCCGAACGCCTCGCGAAGGACTTGCGGTTTACCGCCCGGGCGCTCTTCGGACGCGATCCCGACCTCTGGCACATCCACAACCATGCCTTGGGCAAGAATGCTTTCCTTCCCCGCTTCGTCCACCATCTGGCCACCGCCGGCTGCCGGATCCTGCTTCAGCCCCACGACTTCGCGGAAGACGGGCGGCCGGAAAACTACCGCCTCCTCAAGGAACATCTGGGCGGCGCCCTGGAGGGAACGCTTTACCCTGCGGCACGGCATGTATGGTATGCGCCGATCAACCACAGGGATCGCTCCCTGCTACAGGAGATCGGCCTCCGGCAGATCCACGTGCTGCCCAATGCGGTTACGCCTCATCCGCCCGCTGCCGGGCACGGCCCCGACCGGAAACCTTCCCCCCGCACAGTGGTCTATCCCGCCCGCGCCATCCGGCGGAAGAACATCGGCGAGTTCCTGCTTTGGAGCCTTCTCGCCCCCGGTGGCTATCTGTTCCAGAGCACCCTCGCCCCGCAGAATCCGCAGTGGCAGGGCATCTATCGCGAATGGGTCGACTTTGCCGATGAGCTGGGCTTGCCGGTCGAATTCGATGCGGGCCGCCGACACGACTTTGCCGTACTCGTCCGGGATGCGGAGGTGCTGATCACCACCAGCATCGCCGAAGGCTTCGGCCTCGCCTTCCTGGAGCCGTGGATCGAAGGCAAACGGCTGGTAGGCCGCAAGCTTCCGGAGATCACCAGCGACTTTGAACGCGATGGGCTCGACCTTTCCGGGCTCTATGAACGTCTGCCGGTTCCTCTGGAGTGGATCGGGGAGGAGGATTTCCTTGCGGCCTTGGAAGCGGCGATGAGGAAATCGTACGCCGCATACGCCATGGAGTGGACGCCGGAGCTTCTCCATGCGGCGTGCAGGGCGCTCGTCGTTGACGGCACGGTCGACTTCGGCATCCTCGACGAATCCCTCCAGCGCCGGGTCATCCGCCATATCGCGGAGCATCCCATGGACCGCGACCGCTTTCCCCCGTTCGATCCGTCGCCTGAATCCGGGGGCATCGACCACAACCGGAAAATCGCGGGCGCGACCTACAGCCCGGAGGCCTATGGGAACCGCCTGCTGGGGATCTATCGAACCCTCGCCGCCATCGAACCGGGTCCGGTCTCCCACGCTTCCGCCGGCAAGCTGCTCCGCCTGTTCCTCCGGCCGGAACGGTTCAACCTGCTGAGCACCTAAGCCTCCGGAACGTTGCGTCCCTACCCCTCCCCTACCGGCTCGTCGTCCAGCAGCAAGTTTCGGGCACTGATGCAGGGTCCGGGGAACATCTCGACAAACTCTTCGGGGCTTTCGTCGAACAGGGCGCACATCGAGTCATAGGCGGCGCGGCCGTAGCGCAGGATGCTGCCCAGCGACTGTGTCTCCACCTCCTGCATGACGAAGCAGAGCTCCTCCGGGGTCGAATCCTGCACATCGAGCAGGAGCCGGTAGTCGCGGGGGTTCACCTTTTCCATGTTGCGGGTGTAGATGCTGTACTTGACGTACTCCACCACCCGCTGGTTCAGGCCGGCTTCCAGCATGAAGACCAGTTCCACCAGCTCTACCCGCGTAAGCACCAGCCGCACCACCGGCGTATCGACATCCGGCGGCAGGAGACCGCTGATCTCGTCGATCGAACGGTCGAAGTCCTCGAGAATCGCCTCGCGGGTAAGCTCTCCGGAAACCGGCACCCAATGGATAATGATGTTGTGCGCCGGGTCGTTGTAGAGCAGTGGAAGATCGATGCGGAATTCGGCGTGGCAGTCGGCGCATTCCACGCGATTGAGCCGGTTGTGCAGCAGCGCGTCCTTGAGCTGCGGGTCGGTGGCGGCGTTGATCGCTTCGTACAGTTCGACCTCCTGGGCGAAGCCGCATGAGGGACAGGTGATGTTGAAACGCTTGCTACGGCTCATGGTGGACGTTCCCTGCTTGCTGGATGGTGTTGAATTGCCGTTCGAGGTCGCCGATTTCGCGCTGCCAGAAAAGCTCGCCGCCCCAGTCGGGAAAATGGGTGCGGAAGCGGAAGTCGTCGATCTGGGTGCTGCACCACGCGAGGAAATAGATGATCCGCATGGCGCGGAGGATCTCGACCAGCCGCAACTGGCGGTCATCGAACTCCATGAAGTGCTCGTAGCCTTCCAGGATGAGGCCGATCTCGCGGCGGACATCATGCGCGTGCCCCGGTAGCAGCAGCCAGATGTCCTGGACCGCGGGCCCCATGGCCATGTCGTCGAAATCGATCACCATAAGCCCTTCGCCGGGCCTTTCGAGGATGTTGCCGCGGTGGCAATCGCCATGGATCCGCTGCAGGTCGATGCCCTCGAACGCATTGCGGGCCACGTCGGCGATGCGCATCGCCACGTCGCGGAAGCGGTTCGCCTGATGGCGCTGCATGAACCCGCCGCCGACCAGCAGTTCCACCTCCGGCATCGTGGTCGAATCCGGATGGAGGCGCAACCGGTTCGAGGCCGCGCGCCGCGCCCCGGCCGCATGGATGCGGCCTACCAGGCGGCCGAGTCGCCGCCATCCCTCGTCGTCGTGGAGAGCCATTTCGCGTCCGGAACGCTTGGGGAAAAGCGCGAAGAAAATGCCGTCGTCCTCCGCGATCGTTGCGCCATCCGCCATCGCCAGCGGGGTCACCACGGGGATTTCGTCCGCGGTACAGTCGAGCACGAACCGGTGCTCGTCCTCCAGGGCCTCCCGGCTCCAGCGGCCCGGCCGGTAGAACTTGGCGATCAGCCGTTCCCCCGACATGGTCTGTAGCTCGTAGACCCGGTTGATGTAGCTCGGCAGCGGCGCGGTAAGGCCCGTCATGCCGCGGCCCAGCACCCCTTCCACGGCGGAAAGGATGCGGTCCGGCGTAAGCTGGTCGAACGCGCCGCTCATACGTCCAGTGCCCGGAAAAGATGTTCGGCATCTTCGAAGGAATCGACCACGATATCCGCCCCCTCGGCCTCCAGCGCAGGGCGGTCGAACTGCCCATTGCAGACGGCGACCGAAACCATGCCGTTGGCCCGGGCGGCCGCGACGTCGGAGGGGGTGTCGCCCAGCAGGTAGGCCAGCTCCGGGTGCCCCGCCCGCGCCAGCGCGATCGCCGCCATGCGGGCGCGGTCGCCATCGTCGTCGCCATACCCCCCGACGCCGTCGAAGAAGCGGTCAAGCCCCGCGTGGCGCAGCTTGACGAAGGCGCATGCGCGGATGTTGCCGGTTACGAGCCCCAGCCGCCAATGGAGGGAGACCCTTTCCAGGAACTTCGCCACGCCCGGGAAGACGGTCGGCGGTGCCTTGGCGATGTTGGCATCGAGCAGGGGCGGAAGCCGCTCGAAAAACCGCTGCGTGCGGGCGGGATCGGCCGCGAGGCCGTTTTCCCGAAGGAGCTGCTCCACCACGCGGATATCGGTCGCCCCTGAAAAGTTGATATGCGACATGTCGACCCGCACGCCGTAGGCATGGAGGAAGGCTTCGGCGAAGGCGCTCCGCCCCGAGCCCTTCGCATAGAGCAGCGTACCGTCGATGTCGCAGAAGATGTAGCGGCCCGGCGCAGCCATGGCGCACCCTAGTCGACCAGGTCGATCAGTTCGTTGATCGCGTCGGCATCGGACATTTCCCGTTCGGGGCGCTCCCTTCCCCCCTCATCGTCGTTGCGGGGAGGCTTCTGCTGCTGTTGCTGCTGCTGGCGCCGGCGGGGCGGGCGGTTGCCGCGGCCTTGCCCGCCGCCGCGCTCATCGCCCTCGCCGTCGGGGCCGACGTCGAAGGCCTTGCGGAAGGTGGCCGTGCGCAACTTGCGGGTGGAGCCTGGAACCATCTTTTCGACCGCCGCGCTACCGGTTACCAGTACTGCGCCGGAACCTTGGGAAGAAACGGTCCTGGCCAGGAACTTGGCATGGTCTTCCGGGGACTTGCTGTAGACGACCGTGACATGGTCCTCGAACTTCTTGCCGTGGGGCGCCTTGTTGAGCTCCTCGCCGCAGAGGACCGCCACGATGGGGGTCTTTTCACGCTCCGCAAAGCGTGAGAGGCGGCGGAGCAGCTGGAGCTGGTTGCGGGGCGCCACGTTCCCCTTCATGCCCAGCGATTCGTTCAGGGATACGGTATCGACTACCAGCACCGTGCGGGCCGGCTTGAACAGGTTGAATAAACCCATTGTGCTTTCCTTTGTGTTGTCGGTTCATTGTTCCATGCACATGACACCGTCGTATCCGACCGCCCTCAATCGGTATGGTTCGAGGCGGCTGGCGGTGTGTAGCCGTGCAGTTAAGGGGCGTGAAGGTACTTTATCGACTTCGTGGGCGCAAGCCCGTATTTGGCGCTATGCGGGCGACGCTGCGCCGAACGGATCGGCCACCCGAAGTCCAGCAAAGGCCGCGCGCAGCGCGGGTTCGTCGGAGGAGCGGAAGAGCAGTTTGGGGTTCGGTCCGGCGTCGATGGTGAGGTAGACCGCGAGTCCATCGGCCCGGAGGCGCTGGATCCGGTGGATGGCCTCGACCGTTCCAGGCTGGAAATAGAGTAGCGGTGGCCAGGCGGCGAGCATGGTGGCGTGCATGGCCAGGGCGTTGCGCTCGGCCGTCCTTCCCAATGTTGCAAAGTCCCGCTCCGCGATGGCGTTGCGCAAGAGATCCAGATCGGCGGCGGCCTGGGCCGGCCAGGAAGCGTAGAGGGCGGAAGTCGCCGCCGTCCGGTTCATGCCATCGCGGGACCCCACGGGCTTCTCTTCGACGCACAGCTCCACGATGCCGATCCGCAGTTCCGGCCATTCCGAATCGATGCGCTCGGCAAAGGAATCCCCCCCGGCCGGGTCATGCCCGGCATGCCACTGCACAAAACCGTCATAGACCGAGCGCGCCGCGCTACCACTGCCCAGGCGGGCCAGCATGGACAGGGACCTGCGATCCATCCCCCACCCTCCCAGTCGGTCGAGCGCCAGAACCAGCGCGGCGAAGCCCGATGCGGAGGAAGCGAGGCCGGCGGCGGTCGGGATGGTGTTCCGGGTATCCACCTCCAGCGCTCCGGCTCCTAGCCAGGGCCGGAGCAGATCGAGGAATCCCGAGAGGCGCCGTGCAAAGGGGAGCTCTGCCGGCACCTCCAGCCCATTGAGATGGACCGCGTCTGCCGGGGCATCGATCCGCCGCACGTCGGTCCGTGTACCCAGCGAACCCAGGGAGATCGAGAGGCTGGAGTTGACGGGCAGGTTGAGGATGGCATCGCGCTTGCCCCAGTATTTGCACAGTGCAATGTTCGAGGGCGCGAACGCCGTGCTGCAGGCCTGCGGATCCGATGCGGCGTCTTTCATCAACCGCTCCACGAAACGTGCCTGCATCTCCTCCATTCCGCCGACCCTCCTTCCTCTCCGTCCGTCTCCTACTGTACCCCATCGCGTTCCACCGCCGGCTGGTAGAGCAGGAACAGGTGGACGGGGCCCGTGCCCTGCACCGCGCGCAGCTCCACGCGGGCACCCTGCCGCTCGGCCACGAGGCGGAACGAATGGCCGCCCACCTCCATCTGGAGCGGGGTCCACCCATGTTGGGCCAGGCAGTCCGAATAGCGGCTCCTGACCCCCTGGAGGCTTTGCTTCGTTTTCATCCCGGCCCCCACCAGCTCCGTTTCGGGAATCCGTCCGTGCGCCTCCAGCTGGACCCCTTCCATCAGCAGGTAGTCCGGGAAGAAAAGTTCCTCCGGCTTCAATCCGGGTTCAAGCACGGACATCATGGCGCTGGAATCGACCACCGGTTCACCCGTGGGGGCTTTGGTGGCGCAGCCGGAAATACCCGCGGCGATGCAGCCGAATGCCAGCATCGGCATGATCGCATGGCCCTTGCGGCGGGACCGGTCCTGGGTTGAGGAATCAAGCATCACGGCACGCACATTCCGGAATAAACCGTGCGTGAAGGTAGAGGATCCCGGCCCATGAAACAAGGCCGGGACAGACGAATCGAACATCCCGAAGCGTCCGACCTACTCGCCGCCCAGGTCGCAGATGTTGCACTGGCGGCAGTCGAGGCCCGGCGGCGTGTAGGTTTTGCCCTCGCGCTTCGCCTTGCGGATGTTGAGCTGGTTCATCCCGGCCAGGAAGAGCCCAAGGATGATGAAGGCGCCGGGGGCGGAGGTCATCAGCATGAAGTCCGTGGTCCAGCCCGGCACCATCTTGACCTGGAAGAGCGATCCGCCGGCCAGGAATTCGCGGGTGCCGCCCAGGACCACGAGCGAAAGCGTGAAACCCAGCCCCATGCCAAGCCCGTCGAGGACCGACTTGCCGATGCCGTTCTTCGAGGCGAAGGCTTCGGCCCGTCCAAGGACGATGCAGTTGACCACGATGAGCGGGATGAAAATGCCCAGCGCCTCGTAGAGCGCCGTCGGCGCGTAGGCCTGCATCACGAAGTCCACGATCGTCACGAAGGTGGCGATCACGACGATGTAGACCGGAATGCGGATCTTCTTGGGCACGATCCCCCGGATCGCCGAGATGACCGCGTTGCTGCACATCAGCACGCAGAGCGTCGCGACCCCCATCCCGAGGCCGTTGGTCGCGCTGGAGGTGACGGCCAGCGTCGGGCACATGCCGAGCATGAGCACCAGCACCGGATTCTCCTTCCACAGTCCCTTGCTGAATTCCTTCATCGCGCTCATTGGCCGCCTCCCTGGGAAAGATCCTGCAGATGTTCAATGCATGTTCCAGCGACGGCGTAGACCGCACCGCAGACGGCGCGGCTGGTGATGGTCGCCCCGGTCTTCGCGTCGACGTCGCCGCCATCCTTCGCAACCGCCCACGGCGTGCCGCCCCCTTGCCTGCCATCGTACTGGTCGAGGAAGCGGTTCGGAGCCAGGCCGGTCGCCTCGGTGCCGCCCCGGATCAGGTCGACGATCGTCTTCTGCACCTTGCGGTCGGTGATGGCCGTGCCCAGGCCCGGTGTTTCCGTCTGCTTGGTCACGATCACCTTCCGGACCGAGCCATCGGCCTCCAGACCGACCATGACGGTCACATCGCCGGAAAATCCTTCGGGCGTCACCACCTCGCCGGCATAGCCGACGATATCGCCGCCCTTGCGGGCGATATAGAAGCGGACCGGCCACCCCTTGGGGGAAGCGATGGTTTTTGTTTCGCTGCCCGGCACGTTGTCGAAGGGAGGAAGCACCTGCTGGAGCGCGGTGTTGGTCTTCTTTTGCTGGTTCACGGCGATCGCCTCCGCCGTGGAGACGTAGACCGCCGACAACAACCCGGAAGCCACCGCCGCCACCACGCCGAGAAAGATGCCTAGTTTCGGAATGTTTACTTTCTGCGCAGCCATTTACGCCACCTTCCCTTTCTCGGGCGCCACGTAGCCAAACGGTTTCTGGATCGTCATGCGGTCGATCAACGGAGTTAGCGCGTTCATGAAGAGGATGGAGAAACTGACCCCCTCGGGATAGCTGCCCCACAGACGGATGAGGCTGGTCATGATGCCGCATCCCAGCCCGAAGATCAGTGCCCCCTTCCGGGTCATCGGCGATGTGACCATGTCGGTGGCCATGAAGAAGGCCCCCAGCAGCAGGCCGCCGGAAAGCACATGGACGACCGGCGAGTGGTATTCGGCCGGATTGGCCCAATGGGCGATGCCCGTGATGACCGCTACGGAGCCGATGAACGCGACCGGCACCTCCCATTTGATCAACTTGAAGGCAAGCAGGATCGCCCCGCCGGCCAGCAGCGCGATGGCCGAGGTTTCGCCGAGGCAGCCGCCGGTGTTGCCGAGGAGCATCTGTTTGATTTCCACCGCACCCGGCGCCATGCCCAGCGGCGTGGCGGTCGTTATGACATCCGCCCCCATCGACCGGGTCGCGTTCCAGGTGGTCATGATCTCCGGGAGTCCGATCAGGAGCCCGACGCGCGCCACCAGTGCGGGATTGAAGGGATTGTAGCCGAGCCCCCCGAAGAGCTGCTTGCCCAGCACGATGGCCAGCAGGCCTCCCAGCAGGCAGACCCACCACGGCACCCCGGCATTCAGGTTCATACCCAGCAGGATGCCGGTGATAATGGCGCTGCCGTCCTTCCAGGTGGAGGGGCGCTGCGTCAGCCTGTTCCATAGTTCCTCGAACAAAACGCACGAAGCGGTGCAGAGCAACAGCACCTCGAGGGCGGCGAGACCGAAGAACCAGACACCGGCCACGCAGGCGGGCAGCATGGCCGCCACGACGGTAAACATGATCCGCGGAATATTCTGCCCGCTGCGAATATGCGGCGAATTGCTGACGACCAGCTTCGCGGGATCCGGCAGGCGGATGGATGGGGATGATTCGTTTTCTGGCATGGCCCGGTTCCCTCTTACTTTTTCCTAAGCTTGGATTGGATTTCGACCTTCGCCCACTTGAAATGCTGGTTCAGCGGACGGTGCGAGGGGCAGACATAGCTGCACGATCCGCATTCGATGCAGGCCGTGACGTTCAGCTGCTGCGCCCAGTCGAAGCGCTTGTTTTCGACCGCCTGGCTGATGGTGGCCGGGAGGATGCTCATCGGGCAGACCTCGACGCAGCGGCCGCAGCGGATGCAGGGCTCGGAGGTGTAGAGCGAAACCTCGTCGCCCGCGATCAGCAGGATGCCCGAGGTATTCTTCATGACCGTAACCCCCAGCGAGCGCTGGGCGATGCCCATCATCGGCCCGCCCAGCAGCAGCTTGGCCGGCTGCTCGGAGATGCCACCGGCCAGCTCGAGCGCCTTGGCAATCGGCGTGCCGATGCGCAGCCGCCAGTTGCCAGGCCGCACCACCGGCTTGCCGGTGATCGTCGTGACGCGCTCGATCGACGGACGGCCGCGGACCACCGCGTCGGCAACCGCCACCGCCGATGCCACGTTCTGCACGACGCACTTGACATCCATCGGCAACTTCCCGACCGGCACTTCGCGGCCGGTGATGGCGTAGATCAACTGCTTCTCGGCCCCTTGGGGATAGTTGACCGGAAGCGCCTGCACCCTGACGTTGTACCTGCCGGCCACGGCTTCAAGCGCCGCGATGGCGTCGGGCTTGTTGTCCTCAACACCGATGATCGCGGTGTCGAGCCCGATGATGCGCGCAATGATGGCGGCCCCGACCACGACCTCCTCCGCCTGCTCCAGCATGAGCCGGTGGTCGGCGGTGAGGTAGGGTTCGCACTCGGCTCCATTGAGGATCAGCGTATCGATCTCCTTGCCTGGCGGCGGGGAGAGCTTGACGTGCGAGGGGAAGCCCGCCCCCCCCATGCCGACCACGCCCGCATCGGCCACGCGCTGCCGCAGCTCGGCGGGCGGGCATTGCCGCCAGTCGGCGATCGGCTCGAACGGGGAGCCCCACTCGTCGCTGCCGTCGGCCGTGATCTCGATGGCCGGGATGGCCAGCCCGGTCGGACCGGGGCACTTGTCGATGGCGCTCACGATGCCGCTGGTCGGCGCGTGGAGCGGGACGGAAACAAAGCCGGTGGCCTTGGCCAGCAAGGCGCCCTTCTTGACGGCATCGCCCTTCTTCACCACCAGTTCCGGCGGGGCGCCGATGTTCTGGTGCATGATGACGGTGTACTTCTCAAGCAAAGGCGCATCCTGGATCGGCTTGGAGGCGGAGAGCGCCTTGCTGTCGTCCGGGTGGACGCCGCCCTTGAACTTGCGCGGCTTCTCGTTCATTTCGCGGCTCCTTGGTATTCGTTGGCGGCGTGCTTGCTGGCGAGGCGCAGGGCCGAAGTAGGACATTGCGATTTTTCAACCAGGTCGGTGGTCGGCGGGTTTTCGTAGTTCGTGCGGACCAGGAAGCCGTCGACCACCATCTGGCCCTCTTCGCCCGCCTTCACGCACTTGCGGCAGGCGATGCATGCGGTCTTGCAGACCAGGCGCTTGGCCGCACCCTTTTCGGGGGAGTTGCAGTAGACATGGACGTCGACCGAGGCCTGTACCATGACGATCAGGTTCTTCGGGCAGGTGGCGACGCAGTTTTCGCAGCCGACGCACAGTTCGGGATGGACCACCGCGAGGCCGTCGCGGATCTCGATCGCCCCGAAGGGACAGGCGTTCGCGCAGCTGCCAAAGCCGAGGCATCCATGGTCGCACCCCTTGGCGCCGCCGGCCACCACGACGGCGGAACGGCAGTCGCGGATCCCGTTGTAGAGGGTGCGCACCGTGTTGGCGCAGTCGCCGCTGCAGCGCACGACCGCCACCCGCTTCTCCTTCTGTTCCGCCTCGATGCCGAGATATTGGGAAATGTTGCGGACGTCGTCCGGGGAGCAGACGGGGCACTGGCCCGGCAGCGCCCTGGCCCCCACGACGGCCTTGGCGAAGTCGGCGCAGCCGGCAAAGCCGCAACCGCCGCAGTTGGCGCCGGGCAGCAGCTCGCCGACCCGTTCGATCCGCTCGTCGGTCTCGACGGCGAAGGCCTTGGCCACCACGCCGATCACCACGCCCAGTACGCCGCCGATGGCGCCGGTCGATACAATCGCTACAAGTGCAGTATCCATGTCAGAATCCCTTTAAACGAGGCCGGAGAAACCTAGGAAGGCCATGGCGAGGATGCCGGCCGTGATCAACGAAATGGCGGTCCCCTCGAACGCCTTGGGGACGCGCGCGAGGTCCAGCTTTTCACGCAGGCTGGAGAACAGGACCAGGGCCAGCGCGAATCCTACCGCGGAACAGAAGCCGTAGATCGTCGCGCCGTACCAGGTGGACTGCACCGATCCCGGCGCGGACTTGGCGTTGAGGACTACGCAGCCGAGTACCGCGCAGTTGGTGGTGATGAGCGGGAGGAAGATGCCGAGACTTTCGTAGAGCTTGGCGCTGACCTTCTGCAGGATGATCTCGACGAGCTGCACCAGGGCGGCAATCACGACGATGAAGACCAGCGTCTGGAGGAACTCCAGCTTCATCGGGACCAGCAGGAAGCGGTTGACCAGCGAGGCCACGAGCGAGGCCAGGGTCATCACGAACACCACGGCGCCCGACATTCCCAGCGCGGTATCCAGCTTCTTGGAGACCCCTAGGAAGGGGCATATCCCCAGGAACTTCGAGAGCACGAAGTTGTTCACCAGGATCGCGCCGACCGTAATTACGAGGAATTCGCTCAACATCTTCTCCAACCGCCTTTCCCCTTGGATTGCGAACAAAACAAAGCGCGTAATTTAGCAGTATCCGGTGTTTGTGCAAATACCGTTCAACGGGTTGTGCCAATTTAGAATGGGTACCAACAATGCCCGCCCGGCCTATCCCTGCAAGCACGACAAAGAATTTTCCAACAAAATGCGTTGCGGCCCTACGGAATTTGGACTATATGGGTACGGTATGAAGAAAACCAAACAACGGAGCAGGAAGATGGCAACCAACCCGATCGGAAAAGGCACTAAAACCATCGGCATCAACATGCAGGCCAAGATGGCGCAGGAACTGTCGAAGCGCGCCGAATCCATGCATATTTCGGTCAGTAAATACTGCAAGCTGATCCTTCAGGAATGGATCGACTCCGGCAAGAAGCTGAATCTTGCCGAGAAGTAGCCCGTCGACCGCTTGGAAGCGATTGTCAGCCGGTTTCTCCGAGGCCGGCTTTTTTCGTGCAACTGCCCCGCTGCGCTCACCATTTGCTTTACTCGGCCCTGCATGCCGCTATCGTATGGAGAATGATTGAACGACGCTTTGAGTCGGGCACGGCCATCGCCCTGGACGCCGCGGAGTTGCTGCGGTCGGTCCTGCCCACCCCCGGCAACCTGATGCTCAGCGGCGGTGCCACGCCCTACGCCGCCTATCACCTGCTGGCCCAGGCACCCTGCCCCGTCCATCCGGAACGTCGCCTTTTCCTGAGCGACGAACGGTTGGTGCCCGGCGAATCCGAGAGGAACAACGCCCGCAACCTTGCACCGATGCTCGACGCGCTCGGATGCGGCGACCGTTTCATCCGGGTCGACACCTCCCTGGCCCCGCCCGAAGCCGCGGCCCGGTTCGAAGCCGAGCTCCAGCCGTTGCTGCGCGTCGATCTCGGTTTGTTGGGAATGGGCAGCGATGGCCATGCCGCGGGCTTCTTCACCATCGATGAGGCAGCGCGGTTTGCGGGCCCCTTGGTACTCCACACCGCACGGCCCGACGGATTGCGGGGCGTGAGCATCACCCCCGCCTTCCTGAAACGGGTCGAACGGATCATCCTGCTGGTAGCCGGCGAAGAGAAAAGGGCCGTCCTGGAAACGCTGCGCCGTCGTCCCGAAACCATCCCGGCGGGCATTGCCCTGGCCGGACACCCCAACGTCGAACTCTGGAGCGCGCCCTGATCCATGGACCACTACATCCACCACATCAACCCGATCCTCCTGCCGATCGCCGGCCCGTTGGCGGTGCGCTGGTACGGTCTCTCGTATCTGCTGGGATTCCTCTTCGCCATCCTGTTGCTGCGCCGCTGGTCGCGCCGCGGCGAATTCGAAGTGCCCCTGCCCGAAGTCTCCAACTTCATCGCCCTGCTGGCCTTTTTCGGAGTCATGCTCGGGGGACGGCTCGGCTATGTGCTTTTCTACGAACTCGACCGGTACCTGGCTGCGCCGCTGGACATCTTCAAGGTATGGGACGGGGGCATGTCGAGCCATGGCGGGTTCGTCGGCGTGATCCTCTTCATGCTCTGGTATGCCCGGAGACACCGCCACTCCTTCTGGAACCTGGCCGACAACATGGCCTGTACCGCGTCGCTCGGCTTTGCCTTCGGTCGCCTGGCCAACTTTGTCAACGGCGAGCTGTGGGGCCGGGTGAGCGACGTTAAATGGGCCGTCATCTTCCCATTGGAAGCGGGGTTGAAATATGGCGAATACGACCTGCAGTCCATCCATGACATGGTGTCCGCCGGGCGGCTTCAGCCGCGCCATCCCTCCCAGCTCTACCAGGCGGCCTGCGAAGGTTTCCTCGTCTTCGGCCTGATGATGCTGCTGCGGCGCACGGCATGGGGCCAGCGTCCCGGAGCGCTGAGCGCGGCCTATCTCGTGCTCTATGCGACCGCCCGTTTCGCCATGGAGTTCTTCCGCGAACCCGACAGCACCATCTACTTCGGCTGGGTCTCGAAGGGGCAGTTCTACTCCGCGCTCATGCTGGCCGCCGCCTTCCTCATTGCCGCGGCCAGGGGGTTGTGGAACCGCCCGGAGCCCGGCCCCACAAGATAAAGGGGTGCCGCGCCAGGTAGGCGTTGTAGTAGCGGACGTCCCCGGTCACCTCCGGACCCGCCCACTCCGGCAGTTCAACGGCCTGCGCTTCCGCCTCCAGTTCCACTTCGGCCAGCACCAGGCCGGTATTGTCGCCGGCAAACAGGTCCACCTCCCACGTCAATCCTCCATGCAGCACCCGGTGGCGGGTCTTTTCCACCACGTTGCCGCAGAGATCCAGCAAAGCCTGGGCATCGGCAACCGGGATGGGATATTCGAATTCGGGGCGGGCAAGCCCTCCCGTGGAAGGCCCCTTGATCGTCAGGAAAGCCTCTTTGCCCATGATGCGTACGCGGACGGTTGCGCCTTCGCCGGAGGCCAGGTAGCCCTGGCGGCAAGCAACACCTTCGTCAGCCGCAATGCGCCAGCCGTCGTCGCGCACCAGGAACTTGCGTTCTATCTCGATGCCCATGGTTCCGCTCCAATCCGTATCTGCCCCAGGGCCAGTCCGCTGTCGTTGGGCAGGCTGGAGAATACCAGTTCGTACGCCCCGTCGACTACCCGTTTGATGCGATCGACCAGCAACCGGTTCTGGAAGACCCCGCCGGCAAAGACCCACGGAAGCCGGCCATGCCTTTCCGTCAGCAACCGGCCGCAGCAAAAGACGATCTCCGCCAGCGTGTTGTGGAATCGGGCGGCCAGGATGCCGGCGGGGATTCCTTTCGCCAGCTCGTCGAGAAGATCGGCCACTAGTGGTCGCCAGTCGATCTGGCCATCGCGGATGCCGAACGCCAGGTCGCCGCATTCCGACCCGTCGGCGACGGCCTCCAGCCGCATGGCGGCCTCGCCGTCGTAGGTGGGATCCCCGCAAACACCAAGCAGGCAGGCAACCGCATCGAACAGCCGGCCCATGCTTGAGGTCGACGGACAGTTGAGCCCCGAAGCCAGCTGCACGCGCGTTGCCGGATTATCGATGCGTTCCGGATCGAGCTGGTGCAGCAAGGCGTCCGCCACTCTTTCGGGATGCCGGATGGCCGCCTCGCCACCGGGAAGGGCGAAAGGACGCAGATGGAAGGCCCGCTCGAAACCCGAGGTGGTGTAGACCAGCACCTCCCCGCCCCAGATGCTGCCGTCCGTGCCATAGCCGGTTCCGTCGAAGGCGAATCCGATCGCCGGACCCGGATGCGCACCAGCGAGGTGGGCGTGGTGATGCTGGACGCCCACCGACGGGATCCCGTGCGTGGCGGCGAAGCGTTCCGCGATTTGGGTGGAAAAATAGTCCGGATGGAGATCGTGCACCACCTGTTCCGGTACCACGTGGAAACAGGCCAGTTCCCGCTCGACCGCGCTGTGGAGGATATGCTGCGCCTCGGGATGCTCCAGGTCGCCGACATAGGGCAGCAACGTGACCTGCCCGTGGTGCGCCAGTGCAGGGCAGTTCTTCATGTCCGCACCGAATGCGAGGATGGTGCGGCCGCTTGCTTCGGGCATGGAAAGAGGGGCGATGCCTCGACCGGGACGCAGGACGATGGTCTGCCCGCCATGCACGGCGCATACGGAATCTTCGCAGCGGTTGGCAATCGCTCGGTTGTGCAGGATGAAGCGGTCGGCGATGCCGGCAAGGCGTTCCGCCGCCGCCGCGTTGGTGTGGATCATCGGCTCGGCCGTGTGGTTGGCGCTGGTCATCACCACGGGATGTGGATAGCGGTCGAACATGAGTTCATGCATCGGACTGTAGGGCAGCATGATCCCCAGGGTATCGAGCCCGGGTGCGAGGAATTCGAGCGAAGGGAAGGTCCGCTTCGTCTTCAGCAGTACGATCGGCCGCTCGCGCGACTGCAACAGTCGCTCCTCTGCGGCCGATAGAGCGCAGATGGATTTGACCCATTCGAGGTTTGGCACCATGCAGGCGAACGGCTTGGATTCGCGCCCCTTCCGGCGGCGCAGCGTCGCCACCGCTTCGGCGTTCTGGGCGGCGCATGCCAGATGGAAACCACCGATCCCCTTGACCGCCACGATCCGCCCCCGTTCCATGGCCTCGCACCACGCCATCTCCCAGTTTTCCGGTTCGATGCGTGGACCGCATTCGGGGCAGGCCACCGGCTGGGCGTGGTAGCGGCGGTCGGCGGGATCGGCATACTCCTTCGCGCAGGCAGTGCACATATCAAATGTGCGCATGGTGGTTAGGGATCGGTCGTAGGGAAGCCCTTCGATGATCGAAAAGCGCGGACCGCAGTCGACGCAGTTGATGAAGGGGTGGCGGTAGCGACGGCCGGAGGGATCGAAGAGCTCCCTCCGGCACGCGTCGCACGGTGCGGTGTCGGGCGCGATGCGCTGCAGGGCGTCGCCCGCTGTTTCGCTCTCCAGGATGCGGAAACCTTCCATGGACCGGAACGGGATCTCCTCCGCGTGCACGGCATCGATCCGCGAAAGCGGCGGGGGCTCCCGCTCCAGCACTTCGAGAAAGGCGCGGCAGTCCGAACCGTAAAGTTCGATTCGCACACCGTCGAAGCGGTTGCTCACTGAACCGGAAAGCCCGAGCGCGGTAGCGGTCCTCCACACCCAGGGCCGGAAACCGACGCCTTGCACGACCCCCGTGAGGTGGATGGAAATGCCGTTCATCAATCGAACACCCTGGTCAACCGCCGGCTGTCAGGCACCATCTCCTCCTTGAGCATTTCGAAGAGCCGCTGCGCCACGGGGCCCGGCGTGCCGTCGCCCACGGGATGACCGTCGAATTCAATCACCGGCGTAATGTTGGGCGTGGTGCCGTAGATGTGGACCTCGACGGCCGAGCGCACCATGCCGAGGGTGATGGGCCGGAACTCGGCCGCGGTCAACATGCGTTCCGCCTTGAGCTGCCGCGCGAATTCGAGGGCGCGCAACGCGGTGGTTCCGGCCAACACACGCTCCGGCGGCGGCATGAAAAGCTCCTTGCCCCGCGTGACGATGCCGATGTTTTCGGTCGCCCCTTCGGCAAGATTTCGATGCTCGTCGAGCGAGACGGTAAAGTCGACGCCCAGGTCGACCGCTTCCTTCTTCATCAGCACGTTGGGCAGGTAGTTGCAGGTCTTTACGGTCGCGAAGATGCCCGGCTTGACCGGCACCTTGCTGACGGCCACGCTCACTCCTCCGGGCATGCGGGCGAGGCTCGGTCGCTTGAGCTCGTAGGCCACGATGTAGAGTTCCGGGCCGAAGCAGTCGTAGGGATTGATACCCATGGTGCCCGGTCCGCGCGAAACAAGCAGCCGGACCAGCGCATCGCGCGCTCCTCCGGCGCGGACGGTCTGCACCACGATCGACTCCATTTCGTCGACCGGCACCGGAAGCGCCAGCCCCACCGCCGCGCAGGAACGCTCCAGCCGGGCAAAGTGGTCGCCCAGGTTGTAGAGGTTGCCGTCGACGCACTTGAACGACTCGAAGACGCCGTCGCCCCGGTGCACCACGTGGTCGTCGACCGGCACCATCATCGCCGCCTGGTCGGTGACGATGCAGTCCGTGACGGAGGAGTACATCGCATAGAGCTTGCGGTCCTGCCGGGGAAGCCGCGCCGTCCATTCCACCAGCCCCACCACCGCTTTCGTTCCGTTCTTAGCCATCTTGTTTTCCCGCCTGGTTGAAATCAGTACTATCGCCGAATTTCCCGGCGATTGGAATTTATTTCTCCGCGGGTAAATGCAACGGTTTGGCGGTTATTCAAAATGGAGGAGTCGCGAATGAAGGACTTGGTAAAGAAACGCGTACTGGTCACCGGCGGTGCCGGTTTCCTCGGCTCGTTCCTGTGCGAGCGGTTGCTGAACGAGGGGTGCGACGTCATCTGCATGGACAACTTCTTCACGGGGCGCAAGGCCAACATCGCCCATCTGCTGGACAACCCCTACTTCGAGCTGATGCGCCACGACGTCACCTTCCCCTTCTACGTCGAGGTCGACGAGATCTACAACCTCGCCTGCCCCGCCTCGCCGGTCCACTACCAGTTCGACCCGGTCCAGACCACCAAGACCAGTGTGCACGGGGCCATCAACGTGCTCGGCCTCGCCAAGCGGGTCAAGGCCAAGGTCTTCCAGGCGTCGACGTCGGAGGTCTACGGCGACCCCTCCGTCCATCCCCAGCCGGAATCCTATTGGGGCAACGTCAACCCCATCGGCATCCGCTCCTGCTATGACGAGGGGAAGCGCTGCGCCGAAACCCTCTTCTTCGACTACTGGCGCCAGCACAACCTGCGCATCAAGGTGGTCCGGATCTTCAACACCTATGGCCCGCGCATGCACCCGCACGACGGACGCGTGGTATCGAACTTCATCATGCAGGCGCTCCGCGGCGAAAACATCACCATCTACGGCGATGGCCGGCAGACCCGCTCCTTCTGCTACGTCTCGGACCTGATCGAGGGCTGGATCCGGATGATGAACTCGCCGGACGACTTCACCGGCCCCGTCAACCTCGGCAATCCCGGCGAATTCACCATGCTGGAACTGGCCGAACAGGTGATCGAGCTGACCGGGTCGAAATCGAAGCTGGTCTTCGAACCGCTGCCGGCCGACGACCCCAAGCAGCGCAAGCCCGACATAGCGCTGGCCAAGGGGAAGCTGGGCTGGGAACCGACCGTGCCGCTGCGCGATGGCTTGAAAAAGACGATCGAATATTTCGACGGGTTGCTGAAGGCGTCCGCGTAGGAACGCCGCCAGGGGGTGAAGATGAAGATATTCGTTCCGGGCAGGATCTGCCTTTTCGGCGAACATTCGGACTGGGCGGGCGGATACCGCCGCATCAATGCCGCGATCGGCAAGGGCTTCGCCATCATCGTGGGCACCAACCAGGGCATCTATGCCGAGGTGAAGCCCCACCCCGACAAGCTCATCATCCGCACCACCTGCGAAAACGGCACCCGCAAGGGTCCCTTCGAAATCCCCATGGAGCGCGAGGCGCTGCTGGCCGAGGCCATGGCGGGCGGCTTCGCCAGCTACGCCGCGGGCGTGGCCTACCAGATCTTGACCCACTACCGCGTGCGCGGCATCGAGATCGACAACTACCTCACCGACCTCCCGATCCAGAAGGGCCTCTCCTCCTCCGCCGCCATCTGCGTTCTCGTGGCGCGCTCCTTCAACCGCCTCTACGACCTCAAGATGACCGTGCGCGGCGAGATGGAATACGCCTACATGGGCGAGATCACCACCCCTTCGCGCTGCGGCAGGCTCGACCAGGGCTGCGCCTACGGCAACCGCCCCGTCATCATGACCTTTGATGGCGACCGCCTGGAGGTGGAGGAGCTCAACGTGCCCCGCACGCTCCACTATGTGATCGTCGACCTCAAGGCGTTCAAGGATACCAAGGAGATCCTGGCCAAGCTCAACCAGAGCTACCCCTTCGCCGACGACGAGATCCAGCGCAAGGTCCAGCACTATCTCGGCCCCGTCAACGCCGACATCAACCACCGGGCGACCGCAGCGATCCGCACCGGAAACATCGAGGCCCTCGGCGGGCTGATGAAGGAGGCGCAGGCCCGGTTCGACGAACATCTGCAGCCCGCATGCCCCTCCCAGCTGACCTCGCCGGTGCTCCACAAGCTACTCGCCTATGGCCCCATCCAGCCCCACATTCTCGGCGGCAAGGGCGTCGGCTCCCAGGGCGACGGCACGGCCCAGTTCCTGGTGCGCGACCCGGAGGCCCAGGCAAGGCTGATCGAGATCATCGAGCGCGACCTGAAGATGTCCTGCATGAAGCTGGACATCGATTCGGCCACGCCGGTGCGCAAGGCGGTCATCCCCGCGGCCGGCTTCGGAACCCACCTCTTCCCGGCGACCAAGACGCTCAAGAAGGAGATGTTTCCGGTCATCGGGCGCGACGGGCGCACCAAGCCCGTCATTATGGAGCTGGTCGAAGAGGTGCTGGAATCGGGCATCGACGAAGTGGCCATCGTCATCCAGGAGATCGACCGCCGGATGTTCGAGGACTTTTTCCACCAGCGGCTTCCCGTGGAGCACTACAACAAGCTTTCGAAGGCCGACCAGCGCTACACGCAGCGGATCCTCGACATGGGGAACAAGGTGACGCTGGTGGTCCAGGATTCGCAGGAGGGATTCGGCCATGCCGTGCACTGTGCCAAGGAGTGGGTCGGGAACGAACCGTTCCTGCTGGTGCTGGGTGACCACCTCTACTCCTCCGGCACCTCGGAATCCTGCACGCGCCAGCTGTTGGACCTCTACGAGCGCACGGGCAAGAGCGTGGTCGGCCTGCTCGAAACCCCGGAGGAGGAGGTTGAGCGCTTCGGCTGCGCCACCGGCGTCTGGGAGGAGGAGGGACGCCTGCTTTCGATCACCGAGTTTGCCGAAAAGCCGTCGGTGGAATATGCCCGCGAGCATCTGGCCACCATGGACGTGAAGGAGGGGCACTTCCTAACCATCTTCGGCCAGTACATCCTCACACCGCGCATCTTCGAACTGCTGGGCGACAACATCCGGCGCAACATGCGCGAAAAGGGCGAGTTCCAGCTTACCTCCTGCATGGACCGCCTGCGCCAGGAGGAGGGATTCGTCGGCTGCCGGATCTACGGACGCCGCTTCGACATCGGCAATCCCGACGCCTATCGGCAGACGGTCATCGACTTCCCGAACGCCTAGGCCGACCGCGCGCCTACAGGCCCATCCGCTTGAAGAGGCATTCGGGGATGTGCCGGACCACCAGCATGATCCAGCGCCACATCCAGAGGGTGTAGACCACGTTGCGCCGGGCCTCCAGTCCCCGGAAGACCGCATCGGCCACCTGCCCGGGCTCGGCGGTCAGCGCCGCGGGGAGGTCGAGCTGTTCGGTCATCTTCGTGCGGCAGAAGCCGGGCTTGACGGTCATTACATGCACGCCTTTTTCCGCCAGCCGGTTGCGCAGGCCGGAAAGGTAGGCCGTGAAGCCCGCCTTGGCGCTCCCATAGAGGTAGTTGCTCTGCCGGCCCCGGTCGCCCGCCACCGAACTGATGCCGACGATATCCCCTTGGCCGCGCGCCTCGAAATCCGCAGCCACGATGTTGAGGATCGAGACGGCACCGGTGTAATTGACATCGATCGTCAGGCGGGCTTCGGCGAAGTCGGTGCGCGCCGCCATCGGGTCGCCCATGTAGCCAAAGGCGCAGACCACGGCATCGGGTTTCGGATCGATGGCGTCGTAGAACGCCTGGTGGGTATCGAAGCATCCGGCATCGAACGCCAGCGCCCGGACCGGCACCTTGGAGCGGATCGCAAGGTCGCTGGCAACCGGCTCGAGCCGACCCGTGCTGCGCGCCGCCAGCACCAGCCCCCAGCCTTCCGCCGCAAACCGCCGGGCAATGGCCTGCGCCATGTCCGACGTCGCCCCTAGGATTAAAACATTCTTCATTGTGTCCCCTCGTCTCCTTCATCCCCCCTGTGCAGGATTGGATCCCCGGCTTCCGTACGATCTGCGGATGCAAATTATCCCGTGACCCCAATGCGCCTGGAAAGCAGGGACGCGAAGCGGGTTCCGCCTTCGTTGAGCACGGCGACAGCCTGACGGAATTCGTCGGCGTTCGGATAGGTCCGGGCAAACATCGCGGCATCCATGCGCGAATCCTTGGCAAGATAGAGGCGGCCGCCGTAGTCGGCCACCATGGCATCCAGTTCCTTGAACAGCTCCATCGCCTTGAACGATATCGGAAAATCGAGCGCCAGCGTGTACCCCTCCATCGGGAAGGAGATGAAGCTTTCCTGCTCGCCGAACAGCTTGAGCACGGCGAGGAACGAGCCTAGTCCGCTGGCCGCAATGCGCTCCAGGATCCGGTGCATCCCTTCGCGTCCCGCCGCCTTCGGAATGACGAACTGGTACTGGGTGAACCCGCGCCTGCCGTAGATGCGGTTCCAGTTGCCGACGGAATCGAGCGGATAGAAGAACTGGTTGTAGCCGGCGATGCGCGCCTGCGTCCCCGACCGGCACTTCCCGTAGTAGGCCGCGTTGAAGGCCTGCACCGTCAGCCGGCTCAGGGCGAAGCCGGGCATCATGAACGGGACGTCGAGCTTCATCCCGCCGCCCGGTTTCAGCGGTGCATGCTTGTGCGACGGGTTGACCAGTTCGCCGGCAGTGGCATGCTCTCCGCGCATCAGGATGCTCCTTCCTAGCGCGTCGCCCCGGGCCAGGCAATCGATCCACGCCACCGAATAGGTCCACTCCCCCGGCGCCTCGAAGCCGTCCATCACCTCGCCGAGGTTGGCCGCCCGCACGGTCTCCTCGCGGATGTATGCCGTCTCGATGCGCCGCAACCTGAAGGTCGCCTGGAGAATGATGCCCGTCAGCCCCATGCCGCCGACAGTCACGTTGAAGAACTCTGCGTTCCGCGCCGGGGAGCAGGTGATGATCGAACCGTCGTTGCGCATCACGTCCATGGAGCGGATGTGCTGCCCGAAGGAGCCGTCCACATGGTGGTTCTTGCCATGCACATCGGCGGCGATCGCCCCTCCGACTGTGATCAGCTTGGTGCCCGGCGTGACCGGGAGAAACCAGCCGCGTGGAACGAACACGTCTAGGAGGTCGGCCAGCAACACCCCGGCCTGGCAGGTGAGCTCGCCGGTCGTCTCGTCGAAGGCGAGCAGCTTGTCGAAGCGGCGGGTGAGCACGACGCGGCTCTGGAGCGAAGCATCGCCATAGGAACGCCCATTGCCATAGGCGATCAGCTCGCCGGGTTCCGCCAGCCGGCTGCGCAGCTGCTCGACCGAATCGAACCCACTCGTTTCCGCCTCGATGACGGGATAGTTTCCCCAGTCAGAAATCCTGCGCATGCGCACCTCGTTTTGCGGCTTGTCCTGAATCGGCAACAGATATACATCTTTTCCCATGCGGACTGTAGAAATCATTTGCACGAATTGCGGGGCCGAGACCCTCCTGCGGCGCGACGCGGTCTACGACGGATTCGTCAAGACCGGCGAATCGCTCTCCTGCTCCTCCTGCGGCCACCGCTTTGCCTCCGAGGACGACGTGCCCTTCAAGGCCCGAAACACCGGACCGCGCGTCTTTACCGAGGCCGACCGCTCCGCCAGGGTCGATCTCTTCGACACCGGCGAAGCCGATTGGCTCTGCCGCCACTGCGCCCACTACATCGTCAACCCCTTCACCCAGTTCTGCGCCCTGCATCGGCGGGAGGTGCAGGCCACCGACACCTGCGACCGGTTCGAAAAGGCGGTGCAAAGAAGCGGCTCCGACGAGCTCCTCTAGGTTGCTGCCCAGCCGCACCCACGGCGCATGGCGCTGCTACCGATCCGGGAACACGTGCGGGATCGCTGCATAACGTGCCGTTGCGGAAAATGGTTTCCCGGGGCATGGCCCACTGGAAATAAATGTCGAAACATCGCGCAAGGCATTGATGGGCCGCGCATTGGAGATCACCTCGCCGCGACCCATTGCGGGTCGCGACATTTATTTCCATGGAAGCCCCCTCCCGGCCACCGGGCATCTCCCGCCCAATTAATTACCTATTCCATTCATCATGTGTAACTTGCCAATCCTGCCATGGCCAAGAATCGGCCGCTGGCATACCTGGTGCATTAGGGGGTGGCGCAATTTTGCACCGTGTTAACAACAACCAACCAGGAGACAGGACATGAGAAAGATTGCGATCTACGGCAAGGGCGGAATCGGAAAATCGACAACGACGCAGAACACCGTGGCGGGACTGGCCGAGGCCGGGAACAAGGTGATGGTGGTCGGCTGCGACCCCAAGGCGGACTCGACTCGCCTGCTGCTCGGCGGCCTCGCCCAGAAGACCGTGCTCGACACCTTGCGCGAAGAGGGCGAAGACGTCGAACTCGACGATGTCATCAAGGGCGGATACGGCGGCACCCGCTGCGTGGAGTCGGGCGGACCGGAACCGGGCGTCGGCTGCGCGGGGCGCGGCATCATCACCTCCGTCAACCTGCTGGAGCAGCTGGGCGCCTACGAGGAGGAGCAGAATCTCGACTACGTCTTCTACGACGTGCTTGGCGACGTGGTGTGCGGCGGCTTCGCGATGCCGATCCGCGAGGGCAAGGCCCAGGAGATCTACATCGTGGTCTCCGGCGAAATGATGGCGATGTATGCGGCCAACAACATCTGCAAGGGGATCGTGAAGTTTGCCGATGCCGGCGGCGTGCGCCTCGGCGGCCTCATCTGCAACAGCCGCAAGGTCGACAACGAGCAGGCGCTGATCGAGGAGCTGGCCAAGCGCCTCGGCACCCAGATGATCCACTTCGTGCCGCGCGACAACATGGTGCAGCGCGCCGAACTCAACCGCAAGACGGTGATCGACTACGATCCCACCCACCCGCAGGCGGATGAATACCGCCAGCTGGCGAAGAAGATCCACGAAAACCAGCTGTTCGTGATTCCCAAGCCGCTGGAGATCGAGGAGCTCGAAACCCTGCTCGTTGAATTCGGAATCGTCTAACCCCCATACACCACCAGGAGAAGCAACCATGTCGAAAATACTCGTACGTTCCATCGTCCGGCCGGAAAAGGCGGACGCCGTGATGAAGGCGCTGCTCGAAGCCGGTTACCCGGCCGTCACCAAGGTGCCGGTCTTCGGCCGCGGCAAGCAGCGCGGCCTGAAGGTCGGGGAGGTCACCTACGACGAACTGCCGAAGGAGATGCTCATGACCGTCATTCCGGAAGCCGACAAGGAGTTCGTCGTCAAGGCGGTCCTCAAGGCGGCCAAGACGAGCGAAACCGGCAACTACGGCGACGGCAAGATCTTCATCTCCCCCGTCGACGACGTCTACACCATCAGCTCCGGCATCAAAGAGTAAGGACGGTTCCCGATGAAGGAAGTCATGGCAGTAATCCGCATAAACAAGATCAACGACACCAAGCGTGCGTTGAACGCGGCGGGGATCACCTCGTTCACCGCGACCGGGCGGGTGCTCGGCCGCGGCAAGGGCCTGGTGGACTACCGCGTCCTGCACGGCGCCGAAGCCGGCGCGCCGGAGGCGATCGCCCAGCTCGGCGACGGCCCCCGCATGGTGCCCAAGCGGCTCATCACGGTCATCGTCTCCGACGACTGGGTGGACCGTACCGTGGAGGCGATCATCAAGACCAACCAGACCGGCAGCGCGGGCGATGGCAAGATCTTCGTCCTGCCGATCGTTGAAGCAACCCGTGTCAGAACCGGCGAAACCGCCACCGGCGCGTCCGGCGGCAACGTCCTCGACTCCTCAGGAGGTTTGGAATGAGCGAAGCAAAGAGAAAACTACCGGATCCTTCGAAGCTGAAGGCGGAAATCCTGGCGAAGTATCCCCCGAAGGTCGCCCGCAAGCGCGACAAGTCGATGGTGGTCAACGACGCCAAGCTGGACCAGGAGATCCAATCCAACGTCCGCACGATCCCGGGCATCATCACCCAGCGCGGCTGCACCTATGCCGGCTGCAAGGGCGTGGTGCTCGGCCCGACGCGCGACATCATCAACCTGGTGCACGGTCCGATCGGCTGCAGCTTCTACGCGTGGCTGACCCGCCGCAACCAGACCGATGCGGGCCCCGAAGGCCCCGACGGCGAAAACTTCATGACCTACTGCTTCTCCACCGACATGCAGGACGACAACATCGTCTTCGGCGGCGAGAAGAAGCTCAAGGAGGCGATCCAGGAGGCCTACGACATCTTCCATCCGAAGGCCATCGGCGTCTTCTCCACCTGCCCCGTCGGGCTGATCGGCGACGACGTCCATGCCGTCTCTCGCGAGATGAAGGAGAAGCTGGGCGACTGCAACGTGTTCGGCTTCAGCTGCGAGGGCTACAAGGGCGTCTCGCAGTCGGCCGGCCACCACATCGCCAACAACCAGCTCTTCAAGCACGTGGTCGGCAACGACGACACGAAGCCGACGGCGAAGTTCAACATCAACCTGCTCGGCGAGTACAACATCGGCGGCGACGGGTTCGAGATCGACCGGCTGTTCAAGGCGTGCGGCATCAACGTGGTCTGCACCTTCTCGGGCAATTCCACCATGGGCGCGTTCGAGACGTCGCACAACGCGGACCTCAACCTGGTCATGTGCCACCGCTCGATCAACTACATGGCCGAGATGATGGAGAAGAAGTTCGGCATCCCGTGGATGAAGGTCAACTTCATCGGGGCCGAATCCTCCGCCAAGGCGCTGCGCAAGGTGGGCGAGTTCTTCGAGGACGACGAACTCAAGGCGCGCATCGAGCAGGTTATCGCCGAGGAGATGCCCGCCGTGCTGGCGAAGGCCGAAGAGGCGCGCAGGCGGACCGACGGCAAGCTGGCGATGCTCTTCGTGGGCGGCTCGCGCGCCCACCACTACCAGGAGCTGTTCAAGGAGCTGGGCATGGAGACCGTCTCCGCCGGCTACGAGTTCGGCCACCGCGACGACTACGAGGGCCGCAAGGTGCTGCCGACCATCAAGGTCGACGCCGACAGCCGCAACATCGAGGAGCTCAAGGTCGAGGCCGACCCCGAGCGCTTCAACCCGCGCGCCTCCGACATCAAGCTCGAGACGCTGCAGGAGAAGGGGCTCGAAGTGAGCGACTACCGCGGCATGATGCCCGACATGGCCGACAATTCCCTGATCGTGGACGACATCAGCCACTGGGAGACCGACAAGCTGATCGAGTTCTACAAGCCCGATATCTTCTGCGCGGGCATCAAGGAGAAGTACGTCGTCCAGAAGATGGGCATTCCGCTCAAGCAGCTGCACTCCTACGACTACGGCGGCCCGTACGCCGGGTTCAAGGGGGCGGTCAACTTCTATGCCGACATCGAGCGCATGCTCGCGACCTCCATCTGGAAGAAGCTCAAGGCGCCGTGGCTGGCACGGAAGATGGACGGCGAACCCTGCCTCTGCGCGGAATATGTTTCCAACTAAAGGAGAACCACCATGCTCTTAAGACACACCCCCAAGGAAATCAAGGAGCGCAACGCGCTCACCATCAACCCGGCGAAGACCTGCCAGCCCATCGGCGCCATGTATGCCGCGCTCGGCGTGCACGGCTGCCTGCCGCACTCGCACGGCTCGCAGGGCTGCTGCTCGTACCACCGCAGCACCCTCACCCGCCACTACAAGGATCCGATCATGGCCGGAACCAGCTCCTTCACCGAAGGCTCCTCGGTCTTCGGCGGACAGTCCAACCTGCTCCAGGCGCTGGCCAACATGTTCACGATCTACGATCCGGACCTGGTGGCCATCCACTCCACCTGCCTCTCCGAAACCATCGGCGACGACCTGACCCAGATCGTCCAGAAGGCGTTCGACGACGGCAAGATCCCGGCAGGCAAGAAGGTGATCTACTGCAACACGCCGAGCTATATCGGCTCGCACATCACCGGCTTCGCCAACATGTGCACCGGCATCGTCCGAGGATTGGCGGAGCATACCGGCGTGGCCAGGGATCAGGTCAACATCCTCCCGGGCTGGGTCGAACCTTCCGACATGCGCGAGATCAAGCGCATCGCCAGGGACCTGGGCGCCAACATCGTCCTCTTCCCCGACACCTCGGACGTGGTCGACACCCCGCAGACCGGCGAATACAAGATGTATCCCGACGGCGGCGCCACCGTGGCGGAGATCGCCTCCGCCGGCGACAGCATCAAGACGCTCGCCTGCGGGCCCTGGGCCTCCGAGGATGCCGCGAAGCTGCTCGATGCCAACTGCAAGGTGCCCTACGAAGTGCTCGACATCCCGCTCGGGCTCTCGGCGACCGACCGCTTCATCGAGGCGCTCGCCAACGCCGCGAAGGTTTCCGTTCCGCCGTCGTTCGTGGCCGAACGCGGCCGCCTGGTCGACGTCATCGCCGACATGTCGCAGTACCTGCACGGCAAGCGGGTCGCGCTCTTCGGCGACCCCGACCAGCTCATGCCGCTGACCGAGTTCCTGCTCGATCTCGACATGGTCCCGACGCACATTGTTTCCGGCACCCCCGGCAAGCGCTTCAGCGCCCGGATCAGGGAGCTGTGCAAGGAGAAGGCGCCGAACGTCAATGTCCGCAACGGCGAGCGCGCCGACCTCTTCCTGCTCCACCAGTGGATCAAGAACGAGCCGGTCGACCTCATCATCGGCAACACCTACGGCAAGTACATCGCCCGCGACGAGGACCTTCCGTTCGTCCGCTTCGGATTCCCGATCCTCGACCGCATCGGGCACAGCTACTTCCCGACCGTCGGGTACACCGGCGGCATCCGCCTCCTCGAAAAGATGCTCGGCGTGCTCATGGACAAGATCGACCGCGATGCATCCGAACCGAAATTCGAGCTGGTGATGTAGTCCCGCCGTCCCCGTCCATCCTGCTCTTTTGCGCAACCCCCGGCGAAGGAGGAGATGGGCGAGGACGGAACAACCTTCGGAACCGGGGTGCGGAACGCGGCAGTTTCTTAGCGACTCTCTCCTCCTGTTGGCATTCCCGCACCCCGGTTCCACCTTCCGCCTTAAAAATATCCGCCATCAGCCCGGATAGCTGAAGTTCACAAGGCAAATCCGCCCGGAGCGTTCCGCGGCTTAACCATGGGAGCAGACGATGACAGCGGCATTCGATACGGACTACGCCGTCTTCATGGACGAAGGGAACAAATACCTCAAGACCGCCCGGGGCGGCATCATGCGCCCGGCCGTCTTTACCACCGAAATCCTCTACAACATCATTGGCCTCGCCATCGAAAAGCACATCATGGGGGCCCTGATGGCCAAGGGGAAGCTGGCGGACAACCACACCTTCACCGACCTCGTCGACGCCACCCGGCAGATTGGCGAGATCGATGCCGAGATCGCTGCGCAGCTGCGCAAGTTCGAAGCCTACCAGAACATCTGCCCCGTCTTTGCCGGCTACCACCGGACCGAACCCCCCGCCGAAGCCATCCCGGAGATGATCGCCACGGCCGAAGCCGTGCAAGGCTGGGCGCTGCGCATGATCGCCGCCTAGGAAAAGCGCCGCGGATCAACACCGGCATGAGGCGCTTCCAGGTCCATCCATGTCGATCCGTGGCCGGAAAGCCCATATGGAAGAAGCCAAACCACTCGGAAAAATAACGGCCATCCTGGCCGATCTTGGACTGGAAGTGACCTACGCCTACGACGACCTGGTCTTCGTGCAGCACTCGGCCTTCCTGCTTCGTTTCGCGCATGATCCTGCGGAGGTCGACCTCTTCTGCCATGCCGACTGCAACGAACTCGAGGCCGACATGGCCGTCGAGGAGATCGTTCGTTCCGGCCGCGCAGAAGGCTTCGTCATACGGCCCCGCGGCACCTACACCCTTTCGCAGCACGGCGACCAAGCCATACGCTTGGAATTCGCACATGCATAACGCGGTGCAGTGTCATCTCCAGACCGGTCCCGGACCGGCCTGCCCGATTCCAGCGCACGAAGCGCCGTATCCGGCGGACGCGGCAGGAATGGTGTAGCCTGAGTCCATAAATCGGGACGATTTCTTGCGTGAGGTCTCCGCCGCAACCGAGTATATATGGAAAGGCCTCTATCGACCCGGGGGCCAGGACATCATGGAATCTGTCCGAGGACCTGTATGAAGAGACAACCTATCGCACGCCGCCCGCGGCCACTTGCCATGGTCCTCGGCCTGGCTTTGCTCCTGCTTCCCTTCCCCTGCATCCTCGCCGACGGGAAGGGCTCCCCGAAAAGCGATCCAAAAGAGGAGGAGGCGCGCATCGCCAAGGAAAAACGGGATGCCGAGGCGGCCGAAAAAATGAAGAAGGAGCAGGAAGCGCTCAAGGCCGAATTCGCATACTCCTTCGACGACATCTACAACAAGCTGGTCATCATCGAAAGCCGGAACAGCGCAGGACGGGCGGCCGGCAGTGGCTTCATTGCCCGGATGGATGGGAAGACCTATATCTTCTCCAACCAGCACGTCGTCCTGGGGGCCGACACCATTACGTTCAAAACCGCCGGCGGCGAGACCCTGCGCCCCTTGTCGGTCGAACTTTCGGCCAGCCGCGACATCGCCCGGCTGGAGATTGCGGAACACGATGCCTTCGAGACGAGTGCGCAGGCCAGGATGGACTCCCCGGTCGGCGTCTTCGGCAACAGCGAAGGCGCGGGGGTCTCCACCGAGTTGTACGGCCGCATCCTCGGCATTGGTGCCGACCTGATCGAAGTGTCGGCCGAGTTCGTGTCGGGAAACAGCGGCAGTCCGGTCCTCAACCAGGACCAGCAGGTCCTGGGCATCGCCAGCTATGTCAAGTTCGCCTCGCCGAGCAAGATGAAGGAAGGAACCCGCTTCGAGCACCAGAACCGGCGATTCTGCTACCGGGTGGCGGGCGGGGCATGGACGACCGTCGATTGGAGGAAATACAACGGCACCTTCGGCAAGGCCTATCTGGAGAACGAAATCCTGGTCGACAGCCTGCTCGCCGTCCTTTCGTGCTGGGACGACGATATCGGCGCGGTGGTGTCCATCCAGAACCAGGCGCCCGACACCGTGCAGACGTGGGTCAAATCGCACAACGCCATCCTGGCCGACAAGAACAGGGGCAAATATGGCGGCTCCCGGAACAAGGAGTTCAAGGACGACTATGCGGGCAGCACCCGGAGGCTCACCGACCTCTGCAACCGGGAGGCCAAGCGGATCCGCGCCATGGCCGCATCCGGCGACATTACCGGCTTTATCCGCTCCGAATGCGAGCGGCAAGCAAATACGCTCGATGCCATCGGGTCCTGCAGCGCCTATTGCGGGAACATCATCTTCCGGTACTAGAAGCAACCAGCGAGGCCATGCCATGACCCCCTTCATCCGTCTCCTGCCCATCGTCCTCCTTCTTATGGGCGCATCGCCCCTTCTTGCGGAAGACGATGCGCTGGAGAATGCCGACGACCAGGCCCGCAAGGAAGCCGAGGAGAACCAGAAGCGGGAAGAGGCCTCCATCAAGGCCCAGTTCACCTACACCGCCAACGACATTGCGGACAAGCTGGTGTTCATCTCGTCCGATACGCCGGACGGGAAGCGTTCGAGCACGGGTTTCATCGCCGAACAGGATGGGAACACCTACCTCTTCACTTGCATCAGCGACATCCTTGGCAGCGACACCCTAAGCTTCAAAACCGCAACCGGAACCCTGCTGCGCCCCAGCAAGGTGGAGTTGGCTCCCGACCGGAAGATTGCGCGGCTGCTGCTCGAACCCGGAACAGGCGGTTTCACCCTTGCCGATGAGCGAAGCGTCGACACGCCGATCGCCGTTTTTGGGAATGCCGAAGGAAGCGGCGTCATCAGCGACATGTACGGGAAGGTTGTGACGGTCGGCTCTGAAGAGCTGGAAATCTCGGCGGCCTTTGTTTCGGGCAACAGCGGCAGCCCGGTATTGAACCAGGCAACGCAGATTGTCGGCATCGTCAGCCACGTCAGGTACACGCGCAAGGATGGCAAGGATGACAGCACGCTGAGGCGGTTCTGCTATCGCGTCGATTCCTCCCGGTGGATGGCCGTGGATTGGAGGCAGTACAACCGGCAGTTTGGCGCCCGCTACCTCGAAACCTCCAGGACGTTCAACGACATCAACGCCATTACGAGCCAGTGGATCGCCAATCCATATGCTCGGATCTACCTTGGAACGAAACCTCCATCGGGACTGGCCGAATTCGATGAGTACCAGGACGGGGTACTGGCCCTCCTGAAAACCTACAGCTCCATCACGCGGGTGACGCTAGGTCAGCTCGACGGCATGAACGAAATCTTAGGGAAGCGGGTTGCAGCAAGTGCACTCGCCTTGTCCGGCTATTGCCGCACGGAAGCCAGGAAAATCCTGCGCATGCAGACGCTGTATCGGGATCCGACCGGCTTCCTGCAGAACGAGATCAAGGACTACGGCGAACGACTCGAGCTCACGGCGGATGTCATCGCCCTGGTCGGCCAGTCGCGGGCCAAGTACCAATACTACCGCTTCAAGCAAGAGGAAAAGAAATAGCCGGCTGGCCGGGCGCGCCGGATGCGCGCTTCATTCTTCGCCTCGCACCATCCTGCCGAACAGCGCCATGCCTTCGAGATCGCACGGCGTCAGTTCGTAGTGGATGGCCGCGGTCAGATAATCGAGCCAGAATCCGGGGGAACGTCCAAGCTGTGCGGCATAGCGGGCGGCGATCGCCTCGAGGGCCTTGCGCCCCTCGTCGTATGCCTTGTGCGCGATTTCGGTGGCGGAAGCGATGTGGGGATAGTCGTTTCTCACCGCCCATACGGCGAAGACGAACGGCAGGCCCGTCATGGCCTTCCAGGCTTCGGCCAGGTCGATGTCGCCGGCCGGGGCCGGGTCGGAACAGAGCGCGCGGTCGCCGATCACCACGGCGGCGTCCGCCATGCCTCCCGTCCGGAAATCGTGGAACTCGACCGACAATCCGAAGTGCCGTTCCAGCAGCAGCTCCGCCAGCGCATTCGAGGAGGCGGAGGCCGGATCACGCGCGACGGTCGCGACCTGCCGAACCGGCACGTTGCACTTGAGCAGCACGCTCCTGACCGGACCGTCGGCCGCGATCCCCAACCCCTCCAGCATCGCCAGCTCGGGGTGGCTGTGGAGATGGGCCACGGGAATCAGCGCCACGTCCGCACGCCCGGCATGCAGATCGGCTACCAGCCTGGAAGGGTGGTCGTTGATCACGCGGACACGCGGATCCACGGATTCCAACCGGTCGACCAGCGGCGCGGAATTGCTGTAGGGCGCCCCTGCAAAGATGATCGGCCGGCTCATCGCGACTGCTTCTTTCCGGTAAAAATGCAAACGGCACCCAGCGTCAGGGGCCGGCATGCGACGTGGGAGAAGCCGGTGGCAACCATCATGTCGGTCACGTTCTCCGGACGGGGGAAGTCCTCGATCGAATCCATGAGATACCGGTAGGCCGAGCCCCCCCCCAGCAGCCGCCCGATGAGCGGAACCAGCGGGGCATAGAGGCGATAGCCCAGCCGTACCAGCGGCTTCGACGGGTAGGCGGCCTCCAGGATCGCCAGCATGCCACCCGGCTTCAGCACACGGAGCATCTCCTCCAACGCCCTTTGCCGACGCTCGATGTTGCGGAAGCAGAACCCCGTGACAATCCCATCGTAGGTGTCATGCTCCATGGGCAGGTCGAGCGCGTCGGCCGCGAAAAAATTCACCGCATCGCCGATCCCCTTCCCCGATGCCTTGGCCCGCGCGATCGCCAGCATCTTCTCCGCCGGGTCGATGCCATCGACCAGCACGTTCGCCGACTGCGCGAGGATTTCGAAGACCAGGTCGCCCGTGCCGGTGCCGATGTCGAGATAGCGGCCGCCCCGGAACGGCTTGAGGAGCTCGACCGTCCTGCGCCGCCACCCCCGGTCGAGGCCGAGCGAGATAGCGCGGTTGGCGGCATCGTAGTTCCGCGCAATCCGATCGAACATCGCGCGGTTCTCCGCGGCCGAAATCAGCGTGTCGCGTTCCCGGCTCATAGGGGGATTCCGTAGCGGCTCCACTTGTCGGCAACGCGCTGCTCGATGTCCGGATCGAATTCCACGGGCAGGCGGTAGCCTTCCTTCCAGGTGGCGTCGATCAGCAGGGGGAAATGCATCACCAGCTTGTTGCCCTGCAGTTCGCGTCGTGCCGGATGGATGTCCAGATAGGGGTCGAAGCGGGTAAACCAGCCCCATAGCGCCATCATGTCGTCGCCGATGTCAACGTCCTCCGAGACCACCACATGCAGGATATACTGCTTGGCACAGGGATGCCCTTCCAGCGACTTCTGGACCTCTTCGCGGTTCCACCCCTTGCCGACCTGCACCATCAGCACCGCTTCGCCGAACGCCCGCAGCTTGATGATGCCGGGATGCACTTCCGCCGGATTTGGTGGAGGGGGCGGAGCAGGACGCAGCGGAGAGTGTTTGCCGCGGTTGGCCAGCAGAAGCAGGCGGCTGCCGAAGTTGATGGCCGGACCGGTGAAGTCGAGCGTATCCTGCGCCGTCGGGGCCAGCAGGTGGATGCCGTCGAGCGGATCGAGGTGCTCCCGCAGTGCGCGGCTCACGGCGAGGAAGTCGCGGCAGTCGACATCGTCGTCCACCACCATCAGCACCTTGGTCAGCGACAGTTGCCCTTCGCCCAGCACCCCGAAGGCGTGCTTGAGCGATTCCCTGCCGTAGCGCTGCTTCACCGACATCGCCGCCAGCGGATGGAAGCCGGATTCCGCGTAGGACCAGAGATCGGTGATCGCATGCTTCATCATCCTGAGGAACGGCACGCACATCTCCTGCAGGGCATTGCCGATGTAGAAATCCTCCTGCGGCGGCTTGCCGACCACCGTGGCCGGATAGATCGCGTCCTTGCGCGACAACACGCGATCGACCCGGAAAACGGGGAAGTCGGCCGAGTGGGAATAGTGGCCGAGGTGGTCGCCGAACGGCCCTTCGCGCCGCAGGTCGCCGGCGGTTACGCTACCCTCGATCAGGAATTCGACCCGGGAGGCAATCCGGTGCCCCGTCGTCTTGCGGTGCAGCACCTCCAGCGGGCGGCCGAGGATCAGGGCGGCGAAAAGCCGTTCGTCGACCCCCTCTGGCAGCGGCGTGATGGCGGCCAGGGTCAGGGCGGGCGGACCGCCGAGCGCCACGCTGATGGGCAGCGGCCTGCCCAGCGCCGCCGCCTGCTTGAAATGGAACCCGCCGCCTTTCTCGATCTGCCAATGCATGCCGGTCGAGGCATCGTCGTAGCGCTGCAGGCGGTACATGCCGAGGTTGCCGCCACCCGTGACGGGATCGGCGGTATGGACGAGCGGCAGCGTAAAGAACGGCCCGCCGTCGAGCGGCCAGCACGTGAGCACGGGGAGCTGCGTCAGGTTGGGCGGCTCGTGGCAGGTTTCCAGCACCGGGCCGGAGCGGACGGTCTTCATCCGCATCCCGGCCACCTTGCGCAGGGTGGCGCGCCGGCCCCAGAGCTTGGCGGGGGTGGGCGGCATGAGTTCGTCCTTCAGGCCAGCCAGCTCCTCGCCGATCCCGCGCGGATCGCGCCCGAAGACCATCGCCACGCGCTCCGGCGTGCCGTAGAGGTTGCTTGCCAGCCGATAGGACGAACCCTTCACGTTCTCGAACAGGAGTGCGGGCCCCTGCGCGGCGAGCACCCTGTGCTGGATGATGGTGATCTCCTGGTCGGAATCGACCTCCTCCCTTACGCGGACCAGATCGCCCCGCGCCTCCAGCGCCGCAATGAATTCGCGCAGGTCGCGGTAGCTCATCGGATATCCTCCCAGGTCCTGGGCGCGGCCTGGCCGAACAGGGAGAGGACATGGTCGACGTAGTAGCCGAGCATCTCCCGGATGGAGACCGTGTCGGGATCGCGCCCCTTGGCCATGTAGTACGGCGGCGACATCGGCATGATGGTGCCCCCCGCCGCGGCGATGTTCGCCGCATTCCGCGCATTGAGCAGCGTCCATGGCGCCTCGCGGATGCAGAGGACCACCCTGCGGCCCTCCTTGAGCTGGCAGTGCGCCGCGCGCGTCACCAGCGAGTCGGCGATGCCGGACGCGATCTTGCCCAGCGTATTCGCCGAACAGGGCATGACCACCATGCCGACCGTGGGCACGGAACCCGAGGCGATGGTCGCGGTGAGGTCGGCATCCTTCCACACCTCCGCCGCAAGGGCTTCGAGCTCGGCGAACGGCCCGGCCTCCTGCTCGTAGACCACGCGCCCCATCTTGCTGGCCACGAGCGTCACGGGCCACTGCGACTTCTCCAGCAGCAGCTTCGTCGCCAGCGCGCCCGATGCGCCCGTCATTCCAACTACCAGCTTCATGCGCCTGCTCCCAGTAGGACCACCAATGCGCCGGCAATGCCCGCGATGGCGGAGATCGGGAAGAACCTAGCCGGTATGGGGATGCTTGGCAAGTAGGCGGCGCCGAATGCGCCGGCAGAAACCAGCAGCGCGGCGAAGGCGAGGCGGCCCCCGATCGACATCCATACCATGACCAGCGCGGCGAAGGCCGCCAGGTGCGTTGCCGCCGCCACCAGCTGCGCGCGACCGGCCCCCAGCGCCGCCGGGATGCTGCGCACGCCGTGCGCGCGGTCGAACTCGATGTCCAGCAGCGCATAGATGATGTCGAAGCCGCTCATCCAGCCGAAGGTGAAGAGCGCCAGCAGGAGCACCTCGGGGCTGAATTCCAGGGTGCCCGCAACGGCCACGTAGGCCCCCAGCGGCGCGAGCGCGAGGCAGAGGCCGATGCCATAATGGCAGAGCGGAGTGAACCGCTTCAGCAGAGAGTAGAGCGAGAGCGGAACCAGCGGGACCAGCGAGAGCCTCATCACTGTATTCCCCAGCAGGGCGCATCCCGCGAAGTAGCAGGCGATCCCCAGCAGGGCCACCGCATAGCCCTGTGCCATCGAAAGCGTGCCCGCGGGCAGTTCGCGGTTCTTCGTGCGCGGGTTCCGGGCATCGATCCCCTTGTCGAGGATGCGGTTCACCGCCATGCCGAAGGTGCGCGCCCCCAGGCCGACCAGGGCGATCAACAGCAGTTTCGAGATCGGCGGCATGCCCCCCGCCCCGAGCCACGCCCCGGCAAAGAGCAGCGGCAGGCTGAACACGGTGTGCTCGACCTTGGTGAAGGAGTGGAGCCGACTCCACAGTCCCGGCTCCCTGGACGGAGCCTCCTGCTTCGACAGCGACGCCACGATTCCGCGCACGGCCAGCGCCACGGTCCGCGATACCGGATCGATATGCGTGCGGATATCCTCCTTGCCGCTGGCATCGCCGAAGTCGGTCACCCCCTTGACGAGGATGCAGGGCACCCCCTGCTCCTCGCAGACCCGGGCGACGGCATACCCCTCCATGTCGACCAGCTCCCCGTACTTGGAAAGCGCCCGTTTCCGATCGGGCTCGAACACCGGTTCATCGACCGTCACCAGCTTCTTGAGCCCGATGCCGATGCCGACGTTGACCGCCGCCTTCAGGTGTTCGTGGCATACCATCGATACGCGGTAGACCGCCCCGCGCTCCAGGCGATTGTTCAATGCACCGCACACCCCGGCATTGATGATGGTGACGCAGCCGTCCACCTTGACAAGCTGTTCGGTCGCGGTCCGCGCGGCAGCCATGCCCATCCCGCACACCGCAACCCGCACCCCCTCCGGCACGCCGCCCTCGAGAAACGGGCCCGCTTCCATCTCCGTTGCAAAGACGATACCGATCATTGGATGATCCCCGCCTGGCGGGCCATGCGTTGCAAAACGTCGATCGCCGCGCGGCCGTCGTCGCCGAGATCGAGCGTGTACGGATTCACGTAGGTCTTGATATGTTGGCGGATCACCTCGTCGTCGAGTTCCTGCGCATGGGCCTTGACGTATTCCGCCACAGAAGCCGGATTATCGAAGGCGGACTCGATCGACCGCCTGAGCCGTCGTCCAATCTCCGCGATCCTTTCCGGCCCGAGCGACTTCCGCGCGGCAATGCAGCCCAGCGGAATCGGCTTGCCCGTGGTCGATTCCCACCACGCCCCTAGATCCTGGACGCACTCGAAGCCGCGATCCTCGTAGACGAAGCGACCCTCGTGGATGATGACCCCGGCATCTGCCGTGCCGGCGGCGACCGCATCCATGATCCGGTTGAAGGGCATGAAGACGCGGGTCTGGATATCCGGCTTCCACAGGCGCAAAAGAAGGTGGGCGGTCGTGAATTCACCAGGTACGGCCACGGTGCAACCGGGAAAGTCGGGGCTGGTATTCCGTTGTACGATGACCATCGGCCCGCAGCCCCGCCCCAGGGCTGCGCCGACCGGGAGCAGCTCGTAGCGCTCCCGCACTTGCAGCCACGCCGCGAAGGAGAGCTTGGTGACGTCGAAACGCTCCTCGAAGGCCCACCGGTTCAAGGTCTCGACATCGTGCAGGTGCGCTTCGATGCCCGGCTCGCGGACGAGGTGGCCGAAGATGAACGTATCGTTCGGGCAGGTGGAAAAAGCTAGGGAAAACGGGGTTGTCGACATATTCCTACTAATGCATAGGTATTTAAATCGTGTAAATCACGTACCGTTTAGTAAATTAATGATTGAATCGATCACAATTTCAGCTATTGTTGCTCGAATCAATTTCAAACCGCATAAGAGATCCGATAATGAAAGCACAACCCGACCTGACGCAAGTTGAAAAGGACAAGCTGGAAATCGATCCCGACTTCGATTTCCGCGAAATCGCCCGGCGCCCGTTCGAGGCCATCACCCCCAATGAGCTGGCCATGTTCAAGTGGAGCGGCGTCTACCACCAGCTGCAGCCGAGCTTCTTCATGATCCGCGTCGTGACGCCGGGCGGGCGGATGACCACCCGGCAGTTCAACCGGGCCGTCGACCTTGCGGAGAAATACGCCCAGAACGAGCTCTGCATCACCACCCGCCAGACGCTGCAGTTCCACTGGATCCGCAAGGAGGACATCTACAAGATCATCGAAGGCATGGCCGAGGTCGGCATCACCACCAAGAACGGCTGCGGCGATGTGCCGCGCAACATCATCGGCGACTCCCTGGCCGGGGCCGGTCCCGTCCAGGTGGGCGATTCGCTGAAGCTGATCCGCATGATGGCCGACGACGACGAGATCCAGAACCAGCGCAACCTGCCGCGCAAGCACAAGATCAGCGTAGCTTCCAGCAACGATGCCTTTGCCCAGACCCTGATGAACTGCCAGGGATGGGTGCCGGTCGAGCGCGACGGCGTGGTCGGCTGGAAGTTCCACGCCGGCGGCGGGCTGGGCGCCCGCCCCTACCTGGCCAAGGTCGTTTTCGACTGGGTCCCCGAGGAGCTGGTGCTCGACGTCACCCGCGCCGCGGTCGAGGCGTTCCGCCGCCACGGGAACCGCCGGCAGCGCGCCCACGCCCGTCTCAAGGTCGTGGTCGACACCATGGGCGCCAGGAAGTTCGGCGAGCTGCTCATCGATATCATGAAGGAGAAGGGGATCGAAGGCCTCGACCGGATCGAGTTCGCTCAAAGCGATGTGCCGACGATCGGCCGCATGTACCTCAACGGGCAGGAGGTCGTGCCCCAACGCCAGCCCGGCAGGAGCATCGTCCGCATCATGATCCCGCGCTCGGAACTCAAGACCGCCGATTCGCGCACGATCGCGAACCTGGCCGACGAGCTGGGCGGCGGCGTGATCATGTTCACCAACCGGCAGAACATCGAACTGCACGACGTGCCGGAGGGCAACGTCGAAGCGATGCTTGGCGCGCTGCACCAGGCCGGGTTCCGCACCGACGGGCACGAGCACCTGCCGGACATCGTCGCCTGCGTGGGCACCACGATGTGCAAGATGGCGGTTTCCGATTCCCCGGACGCCTACCGCCGCCTCTACGATGCGCTGGCGCACGACGAGGTGTACTGGAAATCGGTCGGCACGCTGCGGATCAACATCACCGGCTGCCCCAACAACTGCGGGCAGGCATGGGTCTCGGATATCGGACTGCGTGGCACCCGCACCCGCAACCCGGAAGGCGGGAGTACCGAAGGCTACAGCATCTTCGTCGGCGGAAAGCTCAGCGAAGCCGGCAAGATCGCCGAATACCTCTGCGACGTGCCCAACGACGAAGTCGTACCCGCCGTGAAGAAGGTGCTCGACACCTACCTCGCCCACCGCGAATCCCAGGCGGAGCGGTTCGTCGATTTCTGCGAACGCATCGGGGTCGCGAAATTCCAGCAACTGGTAAGCAAGTAGGGATTTTCCATGGAACAGCTACTCAAGGAAGCCGAAGCGCTGATCGATGCCGGGCAATGCAACGAGGCGGTCGAACTGCTCTGCCGCCAGGGGCCGCCGGAAGATACGCGGATCTGCGAGCTGATCGCCCTGGCCCACCATCGGAAGGACCTGGCCCGCGGCGACGTCTTCTCCGCGGTGGTCTTCGCCTCCCGCGCGCTTGCCCAGGGCAGCGCCAACCCCCTGATGAAGGAGATCATCGAGACGGCCCGGCGCCATGACCAAACGTTGGCCGGCCCCCTCGACCCCCAGGACTACGCCATGGGCGGCTGGTACGAACAGCGCCCTGCCGCGGCATCCCCCTATTCTTCCTGCGCCCTCTCCAAGCTCAAGGGCAAGGCCGATGCACCGAAGGACTTCGACTGGCTCGACAGGAACATCCCTTGCCAGAAGGCCTGCCCCGCCTCGACCGATATCCCGGGCTACCTCCAGGCCATCTACGAAGGACGCCATGCCGACGCCTACCTGATCAACCTAAGGGACAACATCTTCCCCGCCGTCCTCGGCCGCGTCTGCGCCCGGCCGTGCGAATCGGAGTGCCGCCACGGGTGGGACGGCCTCGGCGATCCCGTGGCCATCTGCTTTTCCAAGCGCTCCGCCGCCGATTTCAAGCCACAGGATTCCGTGGTGCTCGACAAATGGTTCCCCTCTTCCGGGAAGCGCGTTGCCGTTGTCGGTTCCGGTGTGGCCGGCCTCGCCGCGGCACGGCAGCTTGCGCTGCTGGGGCACGCCGTCACGGTCTATGAAAAGCACGGATCGCCTGGCGGCATGATGAACCAGGGGATTCCGGTGTTCCGGCTTCCGCGCGATATCATCGCCCGGGAGATCGGGCAGGTTGCCGCGCTGGGCGTCGAGATCGTCTGCAATACGGCGATCGGCAGGGATCTTCCGCTCACCCGTCTCCTGGCGGAGAACGATGCCGTCGTCATGGCGGCCGGGACCCTGCGTCCCAACCTGCTCGACCTGCCAGGCCATGAGCTCGAGGGCATCCGCCATGGACTTGACTTCCTGCTGGAGGTGAATGAAACCGGATCGACGGAGGTCGGCGAGCGCGTGGTGGTGATCGGCGGCGGCTTTACGGCCATGGACTGCGCGCGCACCGCGCGGCGGCTTGGCGCAACGACCGTGCAGATCGAAGAGGAGCGGGCCGACAAGGTGGCCGCCGGCTCCATCCTGAGGATCCCCAAGGGCAATGTCGGGGTCTGGTACCGCCGCTCCGTCGACGAGATGCTGGTGACCCCAGGGGAACTCGAGGAGCTGGAACACGAGCATATCCCGCTGGAAACGATGGTGACCCCCAAGGCCTACGTCGGTGAAAACGGGCGGGTCAAGGCCATCCGCTTCATCCGCACGGAGCTCGGCGAACCCGACGCCAGCGGACGACGCCGCCCGGTCGAGATCAAGGGAAGCGAGTTCGAGCTTCCGGTCGACACCGTTCTGCTGGCCACCGGCCAGTTCCCCGACACGGCGTGGATCGACGAGGCGATCCGGGCCGAGCTGGCCGGGGAGGATGGCTGGCTCAAGAGCGGAAGCGCCTATGCGACCGCGCGGGAGAAGCTGTTCGCGGCCGGCGATTTCGCCACCGGCGCGAGTTCGCTCATCCAGGCGATCGGACATGCCAAGCAGTGCGTGCGGGAGGTCGACCGCTTCCTGACCGGCGAGGTGCGGCTGAAGGACTACGCCCGGATCGAGGATGTCACTGAATCGGGCCGCATCCGCGAAATGGACCAGGTGCCGCTCCAGCCGATGCCGACCATCGGCCTCGAACGGCGCGACCTGCCGACGGAAGTGGAGTTGGGCTTCCCCGAAGAGACCTCCGTCGATGAAGCGCAACGCTGCTACCAATGCCACTACAAATACGAGATCGACTCCGACAAGTGCATCTACTGCGACTGGTGCATCAAGGCCAAGCCGCGGCCGGAATGCATTCTCAAGGTGAAGACGCTCCGGCACGACGCCGAGGGGCGCATCGTGGGATGGGAGATCGCCGAACGGGCCGACGATGTCAACATGATCTGGATCAACCAGGAGGATTGCATCCGATGCGGCGCCTGCGTCGCCGCCTGCCCCGTGGACGCCATCAGCATCCAGAAGGTGTCGCTGGTCACGGAACCGGTCGCCTAGGCGACGAAGGATTGAACATGGACGAACACGGAAACCTCTTCGAAGGGATCGATCCGCACAATGCGCAGGCGATCATAGCGCGCGCCGTCGACCACTATGGCGACGCGATCTGCATGGCCACGAGCTTCCAGCTCGGCGGGCTGGTGCTGCTCGACATGGTCCACCAGGTCGGCAAGCCGGTGCGGGTCTTCTCCATCGATACCGGACGGCTGCCCGAAGAAACCTACGAATGCTCGGAGGCGATACGGCAGCGCTACGGCATCAACGTCGAGTGGGTCTTCCCCCGCTTCGAAGCGGTCGAGAAGCTCGAAAGCGAGAAGGGACTATTCTCGTTCAAGGAGAGCACCGAAAACCGCAAGGAATGCTGCGGCATCCGCAAGGTGGAGCCGCTGGGCCGGGCCCTGGAAGGGTATTCGGCGTGGATCACCGGCCGGCGCATGGACCAGAGCGACACGCGCAAGACCCTGCGGATCATCGAGACGGATCCGGTGCATCCGGGCCTGGTGAAGATCAACCCGCTCATCCACTGGACGAAGGCCGACCTGTGGTACTACGTCGAGGAGCACAAGGTGCCCCACAACCGGCTCTACGACGAGGGCTACCTCTCCATCGGCTGCGCCCCCTGCACCCGCCCCTGCAAGGAGGGCGAGGATGAACGCGCCGGCCGCTGGTGGTGGGAAAGCCCCGAGCACAAGGAGTGCGGCCTCCATCTCAACTTCAAGCAGGGTAGCGGCATTTAGGCGGTGGGTGCGGGACCGTTTCGGGTTGAAGCTTCGCGCCGGGTCGTCTCTAATGCCAGCCCATGAGACGGTTGGCCGCCATCCTGTTCCTGGCTTCCGCCCTGTTCTCCGCCCACGCGCTGGAGACCGCTTCGCTCGCAGGCGACCCGGAGATCCAGGCGCTACTGGCGCGAAAGTGCATCAGGGCCGACGCCTGCGGGGTATTGCCGATCCCGTTCGGCGAGGTGGTCCGGCGACTGGAAGACGACCGGCTACCCTTTCTGCTCCAGCAGGAATACGCCCGTGCCCTCCCCCCCGGCCACCCCCCGGCTGGCACCGTCACGGCAATGGGCGACGGAATCCTTCTCCACATCGACTCCGAAGGCCGGCGCACGCGAATCGGCGTCCTCCATCGGGGCCGGGGCGACCGCGCTTCGTACGACCTGGTGCTCGGGGTGCAGGGTGAGCGGGGCTTCGGCCCCTACGACCTGGTCATCCACCTGCGCGTGCTGGATGCCGCCGGGGCGGGCGTGGTCTACCTTGCCGAGATCCACGCCTATCCGCACCGGGGCGCGACCCGTTTCATGGCCCGCCGCCTCAACACCGTCGAACGCCAGTTCCGGCGCAGCGCCCGCACCGCCGCATGGCTGTTCGGCCAACTGGAACCCGGTTGGGCGGACGCCCCTTATTGTCTTCCGGCCGGCATTGCCAACGAACCTTGGTTCCGGTAGAAGCGCGCCATGGACATTGCCCAACCGCAACTCGACAAACTGCTTCGATTCCAACGCAACGAAATCACGGAGCACCACATCTATGCCCGCCTCGCCCGCCTCGCGAAGGGCGATGCCAACCGGCGCGTGCTCGAAAAGATCGCCAAGGACGAGATGCGCCACTACCACGAGTGGAAGCTCCATACCGGCCGGGACGTCGCACCGCAACGACTGTCCGTGCTCAAGTACACCCTGATCAGCCGGCTGCTCGGCTTCACCTTCGCCATCAAGTTGATGGAGGCCGGAGAAGAGGCGGCGCAGGAAAGCTACCGCCACCTCCTGGAAGAGCTGCAGATTGCGCACATCATCGACGACGAAAACGACCACGAGCAGGAATTGATCGGCATGCTCGACGAGGAGCGCCTGCGCTATGTCGGCTCGATCGTGCTCGGGCTCAACGACGCCCTGGTGGAACTGACCGGCGCCCTGGCCGGCCTTACCTTCGCCTTGCAGAATACCGGACTCATCGCCCTCACCGGGACCATCACCGGACTGGCCGCGGCGCTCTCCATGGGGGTTTCCGAATACCTGTCGACCAAGTCCGAGGGCAACGGGCAGGATGCCTTCAAGGCCTCGATCTACACCGGCTCGACCTACGTCATGACCGTGGCGCTGCTGATCCTGCCCTACCTGCTCTTCTCCTCGTTCTACCTCTGCCTCGCCGTCACCCTGGCCATCGCGCTGATGATCGTGGCCGCCTTCAACTACTACATCTCGGTCGTGCAGGAGGTGTCGTTCCGCAAACGCTTCCTCGAAATGGCGGGCCTCAGCCTCGGCGTCTCGGCCATCAGCTTCCTGATCGGCATCGCGCTGCGCAGGTTTGCGGGTATCGAGCTGTAGGGCGACTTTCCGGATTTCCCTTCCAGCGCATGGCGCACCAGGTTTTCTTCGCTCCTCCCGGCAGGTGCTCCAGCCAATTTTGGCTTTCCTCGGCGACCAAAATGGGAATACTTCGCCCCTTTCAACCGCCGCCCGCGGCGGCCGAATGCAATCGATCGGAACCCCATGGCACTGCTCAGCCTCCAGAACATCGAAAAAGCCTTCGGCGGACCGAAGCTGCTCGACGACGCCACCCTGCAGATCGAGCGAAACGAACGGATCTGCCTCGTGGGCCGCAACGGCGAGGGCAAGTCCACGCTCCTCAAGATCGTGGCCGGACAGCTTGAGGCGGATGCGGGCGAAATCATCCGCCAGCCCGGCCTCAAGGTGCGCCGCCTGCGGCAGAACGTGCCGAACACCCTTTCCTGCACGGTCGAGGAGCTGGTCTTCGCGGGCCTGGAGGATCCGCACGACGATCTCTCCTCGCACCAGGCGGTGGACAAGGCCGTCTCCCTCGTTTCGCTGCAGAACCATTGGCGGTTCGAAGCCCTCTCGGGCGGGCAAAAGCGCCGCGCCCTCCTGGCGCAGGCGATCGCCTGCGAACCGGACATCCTAGTCCTCGACGAACCGACGAACCATCTCGACATCGAATCGATCCAGTGGCTGGAGAACTTCCTGCAGCGCTACCGCGGCACCCTGCTCTTCGTCACCCACGACCGCGCCTTCCTGCGCAAGCTGGCCACCCGCATCGTCGAACTCGACCGGGGCCGCCTCCATTCGTGGGCGTGCGACTACGACACCTACCTGAAACGAAAGCAGGCGTTGCTCGACGGCGAGGCTGGGCAGTGGGCCCAGTTCGACAAGAAGCTGGCGCAGGAGGAGATCTGGATCCGCAAGGGCATCCGCGCACGGCGTACGCGCAACGAGGGCCGTGTCCGCGCCCTGGAACAGATGCGCCTGGAACGGCGGCAGCGGCGCGAGCGGACGGGCTCGGTCGGCATGCAGGCGGTGGAGGCGGGCTTGTCCGGCAGGAAGGTCATCGCCGCCAAGGGCATCACCTACCACTACGGCGACGTGACGCTGATCAGGGCCTTTGACGTCGGGATCATGCGCGGCGACAAGATCGGCATCATCGGCCCCAATGGCTGCGGGAAATCGACGCTCATCAAGCTGCTCCTGGGCCGCCTCGAACCCCAGGAGGGCACCATCGAGCACGGCACCCGGCTCGAAATCGCCTACTTCGACCAGCATCGGGCAGCGCTGGATGAAGATAAGAGCGTTGCCGAGAACGTCAGTCCCGAGGAGACCATCACCATCGGGAACGCGCGCAAGCATGTGCTGGGCTACCTCCAGGAATTCCTCTTCACGCCCGACCGGGCGCGCCAGAAGGTCGCCGTGCTCTCCGGCGGGGAACGCAACCGCCTGCTGCTGGCCAAGCTTTTCACCAAACCCTCCAACGTGCTGGTGATGGACGAGCCGACCAACGACCTCGACATTGAAACGCTCGAGCTGCTCGAGGAACTGCTGGCCAACTACGAGGGGACCCTGCTGCTGGTCAGCCACGACCGCGACTTCATCGACCACATCGTTACCAGCACCCTTGTCTTCGAGGGCGGCGGGCGCATCGGCGAATATGCGGGCGGATATGGCGACTGGCTGTCTCAGCGCGGCGGGCAGGGAGCGGGAAGCGGGGAGAAGAAGCCCGCGCCAGCGCAGGAAAAGAGGTCCACCCGAAAACCGACCAACAGGGAACGGGAGGAACTGGAAAAGCTCCCCGGGCTCATTGAACGGCTTGAAGCGGAGCTCCTGGAGCTCCAGCAGGCCATGGCCGACACGGCGTTCTACCAGCGCGGTCGCGAGGAGATCGCCGCCGCGACCGCGCGGGCCGAGGAGCTGCCGAAGAAACTGGAAGCCGCCTTTGAACGCTGGGCGGAACTAGACGGTCTTTGAGCCCAAACCACGGCCTAGCCGCCGGCGCCGCCCCCCTTCGGCGACCGCGGCGGGGAAGCACGGCAGCGAAACAAGGAGGTTTGGGTCGCGCTTCCCGTCAAGCCGTGGTTTTATTTTTCCGAGGATCCACCCCATGAAGCGACTGCTCTGGAACCGGCACACCCGCCTGCTGCTGAAGCATGCTGCGGGCTGGTTTTGCCTGGTGGCGGGAGCGGTCATGCTGGTAACGCCGGGACAGGGACTCCTCACCATGCTGCTTGGCGTCTACCTGCTGGCCGATGAAATCCCCTTCTTCGCCCGCCTCAAGGCGCGCCTCCAGCAGCGCTTCCCGCGCGCCACCGACTACATCCACCGGAAGGGTGGAGAGATCCGTGCGCGGTTCCACCACCGCTAGAGCAGACAACGGTTGAGTTGCCGTTAATGGGTAGGGCGTTGTGCCCCACACCGACGCGGACGGCTGGGGACAGCCGTCCCTACCAGTGGAATCGGCAGCGGCATCTCATTCGTGAACTGCCCCAGCAGCGGATGCGCTACGGCGCGATGCCGAAGTACTCGACGGCATTGTTGTAGCAGATGTTTTCCACCAGCGTTCCGAGCAGTGCCCGGTCGTCCGGCAGCTCGCCGTTCTCGACGTCGTTCCCCAGCAGGTTGCAGAGGATGCGCCGGAAATATTCGTGGCGCGGATAGGAGAGGAAGCTGCGGGAATCGGTCAGCATGCCCACGAAACGGCTCAGCAGCCCCAGGTTGGAAAGCGCGTTGATCTGCTTTTCCATGCCGTCCTTCTGGTCGAGGAACCACCAGCCGGAACCGAACTGCATCTTGCCCGGGCAGGATCCGTCCTGGAAGCATCCGGCCAGGGTGGCCATCAGCTCGTTGTCGGACGGATTGATATTGTAGAGTACCGTCTTCGCCAGCTGGTCCGTGTAGTCGAGGCGGTCTAGCAGGCGCAACAGGCCGGGGCCCTGGCGGTAGTCGCCGACCGAGTCGAATCCCGTATCGGAACCGAGCGCCTCGAACAGCCGGCTGTTGTTGTTGCGGAAGACTCCGACATGGAACTGCTGCGCCCACCCCCGCGAGTGGTTCATCTTGGCCACGACGTAGAGGAACGCCGCCTGGAAGGCCTCGATCTCGTCCCCGGCCGGTTCCCCGCCCCGCATAACTTTGGCGAAGATCGCATCGAGCTCGGCGGAACCGGCGTCGGCATCGGGCACATAGGCGATGCCGTGGTCCGATAGCCGGCACCCCGCTTCGTGGAAATAGGCATGGCGGATGTCGACCGCTTCCAGCAGGGTGGCAAAGTCGAAGATTTCGATGCCCGATGCCTCGGCAAGGCGCCTGATGTAGCGCTTGAACGCCTTCGGGTCGGCAATCGCCATCGCCTTGTCCGGCCGGAAGGTCGGCAGCACCTTGATCTCGAAGCCGTCGGCGGCGAGCTGGCGATGGTAGCGCAGGTCGTCGGCTGGATCGTCCGTCGTGCAGGCGACCCTGACATCCATCTTCCGCATCAGGTTGCGCGCGGAGAATCCTTCGGACTGCAGCATGGCAGAGCACGCGTCGTAGATGGCGTCGGCCGAACCGGGACCGAGCAGCGTGTCGATGCCGAAGTAGCGGCGGAGCTCGAGATGCGTCCAATGGTAGAGCGGGTTGCGCAGCGTCTGCGGCACGGTCTCCGCCCACTTCCGGAACTTCTCGCGCCACGGGGCGCTACCGGTCACGAACTCCTCGGCTACGCCGTTGGTGCGCAAGGCCCGCCACTTGTAGTGGTCGCCCCCCAGCCAGACTTCGCCGAGGTTGCCGTACCGCCGGTCCTCCGCGATCTCCTGCGGCGGCAGGTGGCAGTGGTAGTCGTAGATCGGCATGCGCGCGGCATGCCCGTGGTAGAGCTCCTTCGCGGTGTCGGTCCGCAGCAGGAAATCGTCGTCCATGAATTGTTTCATTGCCTACTCCTTGAACTTTTCCTTGTAGGCCCAGAGGCCGAGGGCCGGATTGCTGATGTAGAACACCTCCTCGCCGTCGGGCATCGTGTTCCATCCTTCCGCGAGCCGCCCCGGATCATAGCGCGCCGCCATCTCCGCATAGGGCGCCGCCTTGAACCCCACCGCCCGCACCGCGTCGAGCGGGAGGTCGCCGCCGGGGCAATAGGTGATGTCGAACCGGCCCTCCGACGAGCCGTGGATCAGGTGCGCCGCCGCCCCAAGGTTGCTGCGCAGCTCTTCGTTTGCCGCAACCGCCTTGAGCGTGGCGGGCGTTCCACGGTAGCCGTATTCACGGATCAGCCGGTCGATGGTCGAATCCTCGCCGAACTCCTTGAGTGCCGGCGCGAGCACCACGAGCTCGCCGGCGTCGGCGATCGCCATGCGCGTGCGGTAGATCGCCTTGTTGCCCAGCCACGTGCTCTGGAATTCGTGGGGATCGAGATAGACCACCACCTTCTTGGGCTCGCGGTCCAGCAGGTTGATGTTCACCGTGCGCGCCAGCTTGCAGGCCTCCTCGAAGACGGCCACGTCGCCGCCGGCATAGCATCCGCGCATGTGCATTTTCCCGGCGTCATGGTCCTGCTCCATCACCGTAAGGATGTAGGTGATCGGCAGGTCGGAAAGATAGGTGTCGACCGCCATGTTGAACAGCCGCCGCACCGGGGTGTCCGTCTGGCCGAGGATCTGTTCGATGCCCGCAACGGCACCAAGGAAGTGGGACTTGTTGATGATGTCCGCCCCGCCCACCCCCACCACGATGTTCTTGGTGTAGTTGGCCATTCCGACCACTTCGTGCGGCACCACCTGGCCGACGGACAGAATCAGGTCGTAGCCGTCGAACAACATCTTGTTGACTTCAACGCCGACGGAATAGTCGACCTTCCCCTCCGAAAGTCCGGACAGCACCGAACCCGGGATTTCGCCCTTCCGAACGATCCCGTTGCGCCAGTCGTGCACCTTGAAGGCGTCGAGCGGGATCGATTCGCCGAACATCATGCGCAGCTGCGCCGGCGTCATCGGGTTGTGGGTTCCGAGTGTCGGCAGGATGTCCACCGCCACGCCCTCGCCCACCAGCTTTTCATAGACCATCGCCGTGATCGGCCCCGCCATCGAATTCAACCGCGTGTGGTCGGGTGGAAGAAGGAGCACCCGTTTCAGTGCACCCGCCCCGTCCAGCACCCGATGCACCAGTTCCCGCAGCTCGCCACGGGAAATGGAAACGCCTGCTCCGAATTTCGCGATCATTACACGATGTAGGTCGAGGCGGAGGTGTCGCCGCCGCGGCCTGTCCAGTTGGTGTGGAAGAACTCGCCCCGCGGCTTGTCGACGCGCTCGTAGGTGTGCGCGCCGAAGTAGTCGCGCTGCGCCTGCAGCAGGTTGGCCGGGAGGCGCGCGGAACGGTATCCATCGTAGTAGGCCAGCGCCGCGCCGATGGCCGGCATCGGAATGCCGAGCGCGACCGCCTGCATGACCACGCGGCGCCAGCCCGCCTGAGCCTGTTCAACCGCATTCTTGAAGAAGGGGTCGAGCAGCAGGTTGACCAGCCCGGGATTCTTGTCGAAGGCCTCCTTGATCTTCCCGAGGAAGACCGAACGGATGATGCAGCCGCCGCGCCACATCAGCGCGATGCCGCCGTTGTTCAGCTTCCAACCGTGCTCCTCGGCCGCCGCGCGCATGAGCTGGTAGCCCTGCGCATAGGAGACGATCTTCGAGGCATAGAGGGCCTGCTTCAGATCCTCCACCATCGCCGCCTTGTCGCCGCCGAAGGAGGCGGCCGGACCGCCCAGCGCCCGGGCGGCCGCAACACGTTCCTCCTTGAGCGCGGAGAGGCAACGCGCGAAGACCGCCTCGCCAATCAAAGTAAGCGGCTGCCCTACATCCAGTGCGGCGACGGCCGTCCATTTCCCGGTCCCCTTCTGGCCGGCGGTATCCAAAATGAGGTCGATCACCGCTTCGCCTTGCTCGGACTGGTAGCCGAGGATGTCGCGCGTGATCTCGATGAGGTAGGAATCGAGCTCGCCCGCGTTCCACTCGGCGAACACCTCGTGCATCTCCTCGTTGGACATGCCGAGCCCCTCCTTCATCATCTGGTAGGTTTCGCAGATCATCTGCATGTCGCCGTACTCGATCCCGTTGTGGACCATCTTCACGAAATGGCCCGCGCCATCCTCGCCGACCCAGTCGCAGCAGGGCTCGCCCGCCTCGGTGTGCGCGGAAATCTTCTGGAAGATCGGCTTTACGGCCGGCCACGCGGCGGGCGAGCCGCCAGGCATGATCGAAGGGCCGAGCAGGGCGCCCTCTTCGCCACCGGAGACCCCGGTGCCGATGTAGAGCAGGCCCTTGCTTTCCACATATTTCGTGCGCCGGATCGTGTCGGGGAAATGGGAGTTGCCGCCATCGATGATGATGTCGCCGGGTTCGAGGTGTGGGACGATCTGCTCGATGAAGTCGTCGACCGCCTTCCCCGCCTTGACCAGCATCATCACCTTGCGCGGACGCTCGAGGCTGGCGCAAAGCTCCTCGATGCTGTGGCAACCTATGAAGTTCCTGCCCGCGCCGCGCCCGGCGATGAACTTGTCGACCTTTTCCACCGTGCGGTTGAACACCGCCACCGTGAATCCCTTGCTCTCCATGTTCAGGACGAGGTTCTCGCCCATTACCGCCAAGCCGATCAAACCGATGTCCGCCTTCATGAAATCCTCCTCTAGCGTTTAACCCGTGCGTTGCCTTTCCAAATGCTCCAGACCTGCTCTTCGTCGGCCGGTTGCGCGTAGTCGGTCAGCAGCGTAGCCGCCAGCGCGCCGCTTGCCCAGCCGAACCGGGCGCAATCCTGCACGGTCCAGCCCTTCAGGATGCCGTAGAGCAGGCCGCCGACAAAACCGTCGCCGCCGCCGATGCGGTCCAGCACGCCGATTTCGCGCGGCAGAATGGTTTCCCACCCCTTCGAATCGGTCACGAGCGCCCCCCACATATGGAGATTTGAGGAAATCACTTCGCGCAGCGTCGTGCCGAACCAGGTCGCCTGTGGATAGGCCTGCTGCACCCGTCCGATCATCTTTTTGAATCCGTCGATCTTCCCATCCAGCCCCTTCCCGCCCGATTCGGGGCCTTCGATGCCCAGGCAGAGCTGGAAGTCCTCCTCGTTGCCGATCAGGATGTCGCTGCGCGAAGCGATCTCGTCGAACGCGGTGGCGAGCTCCTGCTCGCGCCCCTTCCAGAAGCTCGCGCGATGGTTGAGGTCGAACGAAATAAGCGAGCCGTGCTCCTTGGCGACGCGGGCGACATCGAGGCAGAACCGGCTGGTCTTAGGCGACAACGCGGCGATCAGGCCCGAGAGGTGGACGATGCGCACCCCTTCCTCCGCAAAGATCCGCTGGAGATCGAAATCGGCGGCATCGAGCTCGCGGCCAACCTCCCCGGCGCGGTCGTTGTGCACGCGCGGACCGCGCGGACCGCATCCGATGTCGGCCATGTTGATCTGGTGGCGATAGCCCCACGGCCCGCCCTGGTCGAACTCCGGACCTTCGAAATCCATGCCGCGGCTCCGGAGGCTCGCCTTGATGAAATGTGAAACCGGACTGCCCTTCACAAAGGCGGTCAACACCTTCACCGGCAGGCCCAGGTACGAAGCGACGCTCGCCACGTTGCTCTCGGCGCTGGTCGCCTGCATCTTGAACGTATCGCTGCCGTGGAACGGCTGCGCCCCTTCCGGCGTCAGCCGGATGCCCATGCTGGTCGCCACCAGCATCGAATATTTCTTGGTCGACGTCTCTGTCATGGCTCCGTCCTCCGTTGCACCACCAAACTTTCCTCAATGGTTTGAGATAATGCTTTATTCCTATTTTGCGCAAGGGAAAACATGGCAATTGTAAAGGCGCGCGGCCCCGTGCTACCGTTTCCGCATGCTTCCCCAATGGACCCTAGAGCGCAAGCGCGACGGCCAGGAACTCGATTCCGGCGAAATCCGCGATTTCGTGCTCTCCTACACCCGCGGCGAGATTCCCGACTACCAGATGTCCGCCCTCGCCATGGCCATCTATTTCCAGGGCATGTCCCCCCGGGAAACCGCCGACCTCACCTTGGCCATGATGGAATCGGGAAGCGTGATCGATCCCGGCCGGATTGCCGGCCGGAAGGTGGACAAGCACTCGACCGGCGGCATCGGCGACAAGGTTTCCATCCCCCTCGCACCGCTGGTCGCGGCATGCGGGGCCACGGTCCCCATGATCTCCGGCCGGGGTTTGGGCATTACGGGCGGCACGCTCGACAAGCTCGAATCGATACCCGGCTACCGCACCGGCCTCGGCGAAGAGGAGTTTATCCGTACGCTGGAGCGCTGCGGCTGCTCCATGATCGGCCAAACGGCCGAGATCGCGCCGGCCGACCGCAAGCTCTACGCCCTGCGCGACGTCACCGCCACCGTACCCTCGATTCCGCTCATCGTCTCATCCATCCTCTCCAAGAAGTTGGCGGAGGGGATCGATGCCCTGGTCCTCGATGTCAAATGCGGTTCCGGTGCCTTCATGAAGAGTCTCGCCGATGCCCGGGCGCTCGCCCGGACCCTGGTTGATACCGGCCGGGCCATGGGCCGGAAGATATCGGCGGTGATTACCGGCATGGAGCAGCCGCTGGGCCGCGCCGTTGGCAATGCGCTCGAGATCAGGGAAGCCCTCGACATCCTGGCAGGCGAGGGGCCGGAAGATGTCCGCACCCTGGTGCTGGCACTCGCGGACCGGATGCTTGCCTTGGCGGGAGTCGGCCCGGTGGATGCGGAGACCAAGCTGCACGACGGCTCCGCGCTGGAGACCTTTCGCCGGATGGTTGCATGCCATGGCGGCGATCCCGACGCCCCCCTGCCCCGATCCCGACGACAGATTCCCTTCCCGGCGGAGCGGGCGGGCTTCGTGTCCCGGGCCGACGCCGAAGCCATCGGCCGCGCCTGCCTGCTTCTCGGTGCCGGCCGATGCCGTACCGACGACGCCATCGATCCTGCCGTCGGCCTGTCCGACCTCAAGAAAATCGGCGAGCCGGTCGAGCGGGATGAACCGCTCTGCGTCGTCCACTCGAACGGGCACGAGGATTGGGACCTCGTGGCACGGCTCATTTCCGGAGCCTTCGGGATCGGCGATGGCCCGGTTGATCCGCCGCCGTTGATCCTCGAACAGTTCGAACCGGGAGAAGGCTGAATGGCGTTCTACGAAGAGAGGGACGGCGCCATCATCCTCAACATACGGGTCGTGCCACGCGCCGCGAAGGAAGGTATCCAGGGACTGGTCGGCGATGCCTTGAAGGTCCGCATCCAGGCCCCGCCGGTCGAGGGCAAGGCCAATGCCTGTCTGGTCAGGTTTCTTGCCGATGCATGGAAGTTGCCGCGCGCCCAGATCGAAATCCTGTCGGGCGAAACCGGGCGGAACAAGCGGTTGCGGATCAGTCGGCCGACGGCAGCGCTGCGGGCGCTGCTGGAAGAGATCGGCCGCGCCTAGAAGAGACAACGGTTGAGTTGCCGTTAATGGGCAGGGCGGCGTGTCCCACACCGCCATGGACGGCTGGGGTCAGCCGTCCCTACCAGTGAAATCGGCAGCGGCATCCCCTTCTGGAGCGGCCCTGGCTACCGGCATTCGGGTCCGCCGCCGCTTGCGTTGGCGCCCCCCCTCTGATAGAAGTCCGCGCATGAAATCCGCCATCATGAAAGAGTTCAGGCACCACGGACCCTTCACGCTGCTGGGCGCCATTCTAGGCGTGGCGGTCGTGGCCGTCCTGCAGCGCATCGCCCCCCATGCCATCACTACGGAGCGGGCCGAAGCCCTTTTCGAGTTCTCCCACCCGTTGCATGTGGTGCTCAGCGCCATGGTTACCGCGGCGGTCTACAGGAACTACCGGGGCCGCCCGCACCATACGAAGAGCGGCATGCTGGCCGTCGTGCTGGTCGGCTATTTCGGATCGATCGGCATCGCCACGCTCAGCGACTGCCTCATCCCCTACTGGGGCGAGCTCTTGCTGGGCATGGAGCACGCCCATCCGCACCTGGGCATCGTCGAAATGCCCGTCATCATCAACATGGCGGCCCTGATCGGGATCGGGGGCGCCTTCTTCTCCAGCCGCACCCATTTTCCCCATGGCGGGCACGTCCTGCTGAGCACGGCGGCCTCCCTCTTCCATATCATGCGGACCCAGTCGGATCCCTTCTCGCTGCTCGAGACCGTGATGATCGCCCTGTTCCTGTTCATCGCGGTGTGGATTCCCTGCTGCATGAGCGACATCGTCTTCCCCCTCCTCTTCGTTCGCAACAGGGATGGAGCGCAGCCCACCATCAACCTGCACCATCCCTAGGCGTCCAACTTGTCAATCCTGAGAATGGAACCTGCCGGTTTCGTTGCCGACGGGAAATGTTTCGCGGCATTCGAGCATGATTTACACCCGTCGGCAAGGCATGGCACGTGCCATGCTACAGCTGGCCCGATGAAAACAAGCAAAAGAAGCCTGAGTCTGATCGACATGGATGTCGGTCTATTTGTCAGCTACGAGCTGACGGCGGAATCGCTCTCCACTAAGCTCTTCAGGATTTTCACCCTCAACCGCATCCCGCTCAACAAGGTCATGGACCTTCGCGAGGCGGAAGAGACCGACATCACGCCGCTCAACCACCTCAACTGGTTTTCCTTCCTTCCCTCCCGCCGCAAGCTTTGCCCCGTCTACACCTTGCAGGCCGACGAAAACTCGCCGCGCATATTCATGCGGCTCGACCAGGGATCGCACATCCATATGAAGTCCACGCTCGGCAGGCTCCGCAATGTCTAGGCCCGGCGAATCGGCCCCGCTCCGTCCGCTGTCCTTCGGCTCCATCCATTCGTACGAACTGCGCAACCACCAAATCGTCGGCCGCTTCCTGGGTCTTCTGCCCTTCCTGCGCATCGACCTGGACGATGTGGCCTTCATGCGATTGGCCACCCGGTCCGAAACCCCTCTGCCCTATCGGATCATCCACTGGACCCGTTTCCTTCCCGGACGGCGTTCCCGCTGTCCGGTCTACCTGCTGCAACTGAAGACGAATCGCCGCGTCTTCATCCCGCTGGAAGGCGGCGCGCACTTCCGGCTGCGCCAGGCCATCGGCGGGAAGCAGCGCCGCATGGCGCAGCTCCGCAAGGCCGCATAGCCTACAGTTCCGGCAAAACCACATTCCCACAAGAAGCAACCTAATGGGTTGATTCCCTGCCGCAAGCGCATGGAGATTGGGCGGTACAAGGCCGGAGAATGGAGACGTGGGAGTTTCTCGCACCACGACAAATAGGTCTGCTCCGTGCGGATCGACAGGTCCCGCACCCGCGCCACCTCTTTGATCCGCTCCAGTTTAGCCATGGCCGCACCGTCCAATTCACAATGGAGGGGCGATTCCCTGCTCAGACGATTCTTCGGGGACTCCCGCGCCAGCGTGGGATGTGTCGGCCCCAAATCCTTGCAGGCCGCCAGCCGTCCGCCCCAGTCATAGCCCGCGAAGGCCATTCCATCCGGGTCATCTCCAGCAGCAGGATCCGCAGGGAATTCGGATCCCCTTATGGGCGTGGACCCCGTTCCGGATGGCGGAAAGCATCATGGCGCGGCGCTGGCGAACTGGATGTCGTAGAGGTATTTGTACTTGCCGCCCCTGGCGAGGAGCTCGTCGTGGGTCCCCTGCTCCACGATGCGCCCATGGTCGAGCACGACGATGCGGTCGGCATGGGCGATGGTGGATAGCCGGTGGGCGATGACGAAGACGGTGCGGTCCTTCATCAGTTCGTCGAGCGCCCCCTGCACCAGCCGCTCGGATTCCGTATCGAGCGCGCTGGTGGCCTCGTCGAGGATAAGGATGGGCGGGTTCTTGAGCAGGGCGCGGGCGATGGCGACGCGCTGGGCCATGCCGCCGGAGAGGAGCGACCCGCGCTCGCCGATGACCGTGTCGTAGCCATCCTGCAGCTCGGTGATGAAGCGGTGGGCGTTGGCGCGGCGCGCGGCCTGCTGGATCTGTTCGAGGGTGGCGCTGCCCGAGCCGTAGGCGATGTTTTCGGCGACGCTCCGGTTGAAGAGGACGGTGCTTTGCGTCACGACGCCGATCTGGGCGCGCAAGGTCGCGACCGTGTAGGAGCGGATGTCGCGGCCATTGATCTCGATCCGTCCGCCGGTGACGTCGAAGAAGCGCGGGATGAGGTTGACGAGCGTGGTCTTTCCGGCCCCCGAACTGCCGACGAAGGCGATGCACTGCCCCGCCTCGACTTCGAGGTTGACCCCGTCGAGGATCTTCTTCTGGTCGTAGGCGAAGGAGACCTCCTTGAGCGAAACGTGGGCGACCGGACCCTGGAAATCGGCGGCATCGGGGGCGTCGGCGATGGTGTTCTCGATGTCGAGGATCTCGAAGATGCGCTCGGCGCCGGGGGTGGCGCGCTGGATGCGCATGTGGATCTGGCTGAGCTTCTTGGCGGGCTTGTACATCTGGACCATCGCGCCGGCGAAGGTGATCAGCAGCGCAAGCGAGAGATCGTTGACGAAGGCGTAGACCACGACGCCGGCAAGCCCGACGGAGGAGAGGAAGGTGACGATGGGATCGCCCATGGAGCGCGCCCGGGTCTGCCGCATGATCAGCTTGAAGACCTTGTTGTTGAGGGCGTTGAAGCGGCCGATCTCCTCCTGCTCCATCTGGAAGGCCTTGACCACCAGCGCCCCGCCGACCGATTCCTGAACCACGGAGAGCATGTCGCCCATGTTTTCCTGTCCGCGCTTCGAGGCCTTGCGGATGCGCCGGCCGAGCAGCGCGACCGGCAGGATGCAGACGGGGAAGACGACCAGGGCGACGACGGAGAGGCGCCAGTCGAGGTAGAACATGGCGGCGATGCAGCCGATGAGCGTGAAGGGTTCGCGCAGGATATCGCCGATGACGTTGGAGACCAGCTCGGTGAGCATCGCCGTATCGCTCGTGATGCGCGTGATCAGCTCTCCGACGCGGCTCTTGGAGAAGAACTGCATGGGCAGGGCGTGGATGTGGGCGAAGAGTTCGCTGCGCAGGTCGGCCACCACCCGGTTGCCCACCCATTCGACCAGATACTTGCCGGCAAAGAAGAGGATCCCCTGCAGGATGGTGACAACCGGCAGGAGGGCCACGGTGCGGACGAGTCCGCCTACCCCCATCCCGCCCGCGTTCCCTTCGGCATTGCCAAGGTCTCCAATCGATCCAAGCCCTTCGAGGGTGAAGTCCTCGCCCGAAATCCCGCCGAGCGCCCAGCGCAGGGCGACCAGCATGCCGAAGGTGGCTCCGCCATAGAGCATGCCGCAGAGGATGCCGATGGCCAGCCGCGCCCCATAGGGCCGGACATAGGGGAGAAGCCGACCGTAGACCTCTTTCGACCCGGCCTGCTGGATTGCGCTTGGATTCATGGGGCGCATACTCCACAAACACCCGCCCATCGGAAAGCAAAAAGCAGGGATCGGTTTGGAGCCGCGCACAGCCCACGTTCCGGGGCAAACCGCGGCAATTAAATACAAACTACGCACTTCAAACGGCAAACCCCAAACTGCTAGCCTTTCCCCATGCACATTGTCCAGCTGCTTCCCGAACTCAACCAAGGCGGCGTCGAACGCGGAACCGTCGAACTCAGCCGCGAACTGGTCCGGCGGGGCCACCGGTCGACCGTCATCTCCGCCGGGGGCGAGCTGGCCGGGCAGGTCGAAGCCGACGGCGGCCGCCACGTAGCGCTGGACATCTGCTCCAAGAATCCCCTGACCGCACCATTCCGGGTCCGCCAACTCCAGGCGGCGATCCGCCGGCTCCAACCCGACCTGCTCCACGCCCGCAGCCGGGTTCCCGCCTGGCTTTGCCGGTTCGCCAACCAGTCGACGGCGATCCCTTTCGTCACCACCGTCCATGGCTTCAACAGCGTCAGCCGCTACAGTGCCGTCATGGTTTCGGGCGACCGCGTCATCTACGGCAGCACCGCGATCCGCGACTACATCCTGGCCCACTACGCCGTCGACGCGTCCAAGCTGCGCTACGTCCCGCGCGGCATCGACACCCACCACTTCGACCCCGCCGGGGTCGACGGGGCCTTCATCGAGTCGTTCCGGCGCGAACACCGGCTCGAGGGCCGGTACGTCGCCACCATCGTGGGACGCATCACCGGGTGGAAGGGGCACGACGACTTCATCCGCGCGCTTGCCCGCGTGCAGAAGGAGCATCCGGAAGTGGTCGGCGTCGTGGCGGGCGGGGTGTGGCACGACAAGCAGGGCTACCTCGATGCGCTCGTCCAACTGGCCCGGGAGACGGGGGCGGAGATCCGCTTCACCGGCTCGCAGACGCAGGTGAGAGAGATCTACGCCCTGAGCGACCTCGTCGTTTCGGCCGCCTCGTCCAAGCCCGAGACCTTCGGCCGCACGGCCGCCGAGGCGCTGGCCATGGACCGCCCGGTTGTCGCCAGCGCCCACGGCGGGTCGCTCGACATCCTGCTCGACGGCGTCAATGGCCTCCTCTACCCGCCTGGCGACATCTCCGGGCTGGCCGGGTGCATCGCCCGCGCGTTGGCGTTTGATTTCCGGGACATGCGCCGACATATTGTGGACCACTTCAGCCTGGAACGGATGACGGAAACCGAGTTGGCCGTATACGACGAACTGACATGAAACCCCACGAAAATATTTTAAGCCATCCGGCCCGGGCACTGGGCATATGGGCGCTCTACCATTTCGTGGTCTGGACCCTGCTTCCCCTTGCCTGCAACACCTGCCTGCCGCTCGATTCCATCGAGGCGGTGATGTGGGGATCGCAATGGCAGTGGGGCTACGACAAGCATCCTCCGCTCAGCGCATGGATGCCGGAACTTTTCACCAACCTGATGGGCGATGCGGGACTCTACCTGCTCAGCCAGCTCTGCGTCGTCGTGGCCGGCCTCGGCATCTACCGCCTCGGACGGCTGCTCAAACTCCCCGCCCGGCAGGCGCTCGTCGCGGTACTGCTGCTCGACACCATCTACTACTACCAGTTCATCAGCGTCGAATTCAACGTGAACATCATGCAGCTCCCCTTCTGGGCGTGGGGCTGGTTCTTCGGGATCGACGCCGTGGCGAACAAGCGATTCGGATCATGGCTTGGGCTGGGAGTTTGCGTGGCGCTTGGCGCCCTGACCAAATACATCGCCGTATTCCTCCTGGTTCCCCTTTTCACAGCATGGTGGGCACGAGGGGAGCTGAACAAGGCGTTTGCTTCGTACGGTCTCTATGCGGCGGGGGTCATTGCCGTCCTGCTTTTCCTGCCCCACCTGCTCTGGATGCGGGAGCACGACTGGATCACCATCACCTACGGCCTCAAGCGCGGCGCGAGCGAAAAGGCGCTCTGGTGGCACCATCTCTGGAATCCGATCAAGTTCCTGCTTGAGCAAGCCGCCATCCTCGCCCCGATGCTGCTCATCGCCATCGCCGGCAGGCTGCGCGCCGGAGAACCTGGCCAAGGCGGCTCCGGTGCCCGTGCCCTCGCAACCGGCGCCTACGCGGCCATCGCCCTCCTCTCCCTGTCAACCGGCATGGAGCCGGTCGCCATGTGGGCCGCCCCGATGCCGCTGGCCATCGGCCTCTGGCTGGTTCCCAGCTGCAACCTCGACCGCTTCCCCCGCACCGTTTTCACCGCCATCGCAACCATGTCCGCCGTCTTTGTCATCGGCTACGGCGCAACCTATGGTCTTGGACCGCTCTTCCGCGACAAGCCGCACCGCGTCAACTACCCCGGCAAGCCGCTGGCCCATGCCGTCGAATCGGCATGGCGCACTCAACAGGCGCAGCCGTTGGAATATATCATTGCCGATGAATTCCTTGGCGGCATCGTCAACCACTACGGCAAGGATGGCCCTGCCGTCATGATTCGCGGCAGCCTCGCCCGCTCGGCCTACCTGACCGAGGCACACGTGCATGAAAAAGGCGCTTTGGTGCTCTGGCTCAAAAACCGCAAGGCGGAGTCGGAAGCACAAACCCCGCTCGAAGGGGTATTCCCGGACCTGCAGGCCCGCTACCCGGCGCTCGAGCCCCTGCCCGACCTCGTCATCCCTTGGCCGCGCATGAAGCATGGCGCGTCCGGCCGCTTCGGCCTTGCCTACATTCCACCGGAGGGAACATGAACCATCCCGTCATCAGCATCGTTGCTCCCATCTACAACGAGGAGCAGGGCATCGAAACCTTTATCGACGCCGTGGCATCCACCATGAGGGCACAATCCCTGCCATGGGAACTGGTGCTGGTCAACGACGGCTCGGCCGACCGCACCCTGGAGCTCGTCAGGCAGGCGAAAACCACCTGCCCGGAGATCGAGTGGGTCGACCTCTCGCGCAATTTCGGCCACCAGGCGGCCGTCACGGCAGCCATCGCGCATTCCCGCGGCGACGCGGTCGTGGTGATGGATGCCGACATGCAGGACCCTCCATCGCTCATCCCCAAGCTGGTCGAATCGTGGCAGGCCGGCAACGAAGTGGTCTTTGCCCGGCGCACCGATCGCGCCGAAACCGGGCTGCGGCGCGCGGGCTTCGAACTCTTCCATAAGCTCTTCCGCTACACCATCGACTTTCCCATCCCGCCCGACGTCGGCGTATTCTGCCTGCTCGACCGCAAGGCGGTGGAGCAGCTCAACCGGCTGCCCGAGCGCAACCGCTTCCTGCCCGGGCTCTACAGCTGGATCGGATTCAAACGCGGATTCGTGGACTATGTTCGCGACGACCGCGCCGCCGGCACGCCCAAGCAGACCTTCAAACGGTTGCTCAAGTATGCCGTCGACGGCGTGCTCAGCTTTTCCTACAAACCGATCCGCCTGCTCGGATGGATCGGGCTCGCCACCGCCCTCGCCTCGTTCGGCCTCGCGCTCTTCTTCCTCGTCAAGCGGCTGCTCGGGCAGGAGGTCGCCTTCACCGGCTTCACCACGCTGGTCATTCTCATCAGCGGCCTCGGCGGCCTGATCCTGCTGGCCATCGCGCTCGTCGGCGAATATGTCGCGCGCATCTACGACGAAGTGAAGAACCGCCCGACCTACATCGTCAAATCAACCTCGCTGGACGAACGCCATGAATGAGCCCATTGCCATCCCCTTGAGCTGCTACATACGCACCAAGAACGAAGCCAAACGCATCGGACCGGTCGTCAAGGCGGCGGCGGCAACCGGCGCGGAGGTGGTCGTTGTCGATTCCGGATCCACCGACGACACCCGCGAGATCGCACGGGAGGCGGGTGCGAGGGTAATTGAAAAAAAATGGGAAGGCAACGGTTTCCAGAAACGCCACGGCGAGGACGCCGCCTCCAACGACTGGCTGCTCGACCTCGACGCCGACGAGGTCCTAAGCCCGGAACTGCAGGATGAAATCCGCGCACTTTTTGCCAACGGCGCGCCCGAACCCGGTATCTACGCCCTCAAGCTCGTTACCGTTCCGCCCGTGCCCAAGGGTGCCGTCTGGAAAACCTGTTGCCTTGCCTGGCGCAACAAGCTCTACCACAAATCCATCGTCCGCATGCCCGCCCACGCCGCCTGGGACCAGTTCAAGGTGCCCGCTGGAGTGAAGCCATGGAAACTTCGGGGCACCCTGCTCCACTATTCCTTCCGCGACATCGAACAACAAATGGCCAAGATGAACCGGGTCAGCACTGTGCGCGCGAACGAAACCGAACTAAAGCCGAAGGGCCTGCTCGCACTGCGCATCCTGTTCGGGTTTCCGTTCTACTTCCACAAGAAGTTCGTGACCCACCGGATGTACCGCGCCGGGGTCTACGGATTCGCCTGCGCGGCGGTCATCGCCTCCAACCGCTGGCTCAAGGACGTGAAGATGTACGAACGCCACCTCGGGAAAAATGGGCGCAACGAAATATGAATCTTGCCGACTCCAAACTACGTATCGTCCACGCCTGCAACTTCCACTACAACAAAAGCGGCGACAAGTTTGATACGATGGATGCCCGCATTCATCATGGGCTGATCGAGAACGGGCACTATGCCTACCCCTTTCCCGTCCACGACATCGGTCGACAGATGCACTGGACCTGCAGCAAGCGCTTCGGGTCGCAGCGGGCTAACGCCTCGCTCGTCGAAACCTGCAGCAAAGTATGCCCCGACCTTCTGCTGCTCGGCCATACCCAATCGATCACCCGAGAAACCCTCGAAGCCATCCGCGCCAATCAGCCGGGCATCAAGATTGCCCAATGGTTCTGCGATTGGTTCTACAGTGCGCGGGCCTTCAAATTCCAATTCATCCATGAGCGGCTGGACCTGCTCGACGCTTTCTTCGCCACCACGGCCGGAGACAAGCTGGCGGCATTCAACCAAAAGGGGTGCCGGACCGCGTTCAT
>QKAU01000021.1 GCA_003246265.1 Kiritimatiellales bacterium
CGCACTCATGGAACCTACGACCTCTATGCAGATGCCGATTCGCCATCCGCCCTGCCTGGCCAGCTTCCCGAGGAACTGACCGTCCCGCTCCCCCCGCCCGGCGAGTCGGTCAAGATAGGCTGGTTCCAGTGCTCATCCAACCAACCCCCATCCATCACGATGGAGCTGCAATGAATAAACTCCTTCCGGTCCTGCTGTGCACCTGCCAGATCGCCTTTGCCTGCGGTCCCTACTTCCCTTCGACCTATCTGGACGACGGGAACGACCGCTTCATCGAAAACATCAACCTGCCGGTCGAACTTGTCCTGCTGGCGCAGGAGTACGACCTCGTCGGCCTCCACCCCTTTACCGACAGCGACCGAACGACGGCCGAGGTGGACCTGGAGGAGTTCGCGCGGGCCGCCAAGGCATCCGCCCACGAGGCGTTGACCGTATCCTATGCCGCATATGCCTGCGCCGCGCGCGAAAACGCCATCTGCGGCACCGCCCCCGACGTCCCCGACGAACTGCGCGAGTTCGTCCTTTATCTGGATGGGTTTCGGGAGATGCAAAACGATACTGAACTGACGGAGCCATTGGCGTGGGCCCGACTGCTGGATCTCGATCCAGCCAACCGGATGCACCGAACAACCTGGGTCCATTACATGCTCGGAAACCTGGCTTCGGGACATGGACAGCCCGAACAGGCGTCCCTGCACTATGCCGCCTGCCGCCGTGCGGTCCTGGACGGGTTCATCGACCCGCTGGGACTCGCGCACGCTTCGTACAAGCGGGAGCAGCTGGCCCAGACCAACCATCTTGAACGCGTCCGCTGCGGGGTCATGGCCGTGGCGTACTATCAGCTCTCGGGCGACTCCAAGCGTCTCGGCCACTGCTTCGAGCACCTGAAGGTCGATCTTGGCCAGCTTGACATGGCGGTTGAAGATCCGCTTTGCAGGGAAGCCCTGGCCCTGTTCCGGTATGGCGATCCCCGCTTGTTCACGCAGCTTGCGGAAAACCCGCCGCTCAAAATCACCCCTCGTCTCGCCTGGTTCATGTACAAGGGCGGCCGGATCGACCACGCCATGGCCTATCTGGAGAGCTGTCCGGAAGACGACATCCTCGCCAACTGGCTCCGGTTCCGGATCGCGCAGCGCAACGGCCACCCGCAGGAAGCCACAGCCCTCCTCCGGAAATGGATGGATGCGCTGGAGCACGACCCGCGCATCTATTTCACGTTCAGGAACACCGGCAACGTCAGCCCCCAATCGGCGCTCCACGGCCAGCTGGGAAGACTGCTGGTGTCGCAGGACCATCTGACCGAGGCCCTGCAATGCTTCCTGGATGCCGGCGCCTATGTGGATTCCGCGCTGATTGCGGAGCGCTATCTCGGAACCGATGAATTGAAACGCATCGTCGATTCGTTCGGCCTGCCGGATGGGTACGCGCTGGAACCGGGTTACCAGGCATTCCAGACCGAGAACGAGCGCGGGTACATCGAACGGAGACTGGCCTACCTGCTTGCCCGCCGCCTGTTCCGCGAGGCGCGCCCGGCGGACGCCCGATCCTATTATCCGGCCGGGCTTGCCGACATCCTGGACACCTATCTCGTCGCCCTGCAGCAATCGGGAAAAATCTGGCTGGACCGCAACCTGCGCTCGGCCCACCGGTTCCATGCCGCCCGCATCATGCGATGGAATGGGATGGAACTGGCGGGGACGGAACTCCATCCCGACTACGCCCTGTTCGAGGGGTCGTTTGCCCATGCCGGCATCTCCAGCGAAACCCTGCGGGTCGGCGATGGCATCCCGCCCACCTACGCGGAGACCGCACCCCAGCCGAACGTACGATACCACTACCGCTACCTGGCCGTCGGGCTCGGCGCCGAGGCCGCGCAACTGGCATGGAACCGCCACCAGCGCGCGGCCATCCTCTGGACAACCGGATCCTGGATCAAGGATCGCGACCCGGTCGCCGCCGACACCTGCTACAAGCAGCTCGCCCGCATCCGTTTCCAGCCCCTCGCCCGGAAGGCCGATGAACTTCGCTGGTTCCCAAAGGGCAACCGCGAGCTGGATCAAATCCTGCATAGCGAGGAGTACATCCCGCCGAAGTCGCTTGCACGGGCCGCCGACAGGTACAAATAGCCGTCGCCTCGCGCACTTGACGGTTTGAAACCGCCTCAGGCGCATGGTAGCGTCCGACCTTCAACCCACAGGAATGGATCCAGAACCATGCAACCAACCCTTTTGATCATGGCCGCGGGAATGGGCAGCCGCTACGGCGGGCTCAAGCAAATGGACCCGCTCGGTCCCGGCGGAGAAACCCTGCTCGAATACTCCATCCATGACGCCATGGCGGCCGGGTTCGGCAAGGTGGTCTTCGTGATCCGCCGCGACTTCGAAGAGGCGTTCAGGCAGCAGGTGGGCAGCAGGTTCGAGCACCGGATCCCCGTGGACTACGCCTTCCAATCGCTGCACGATCTCCCGGCGGGTTTCTCCGTTCCCGAGGGCCGGAGCAAACCGTGGGGCACCGGCCAGGCCGTTCTGGCCAGCCGCAACCTGATCGCCACCCCTTTCGCCGTCCAGAACGCGGACGACTTCTACGGTGCCGACGCCTACCTGACCCTCGCGCGCCATCTGGCCGACATGCCGGCAGGCGAGAGCTGCATGGTCGGCTACCGGCTGCGCAACACCCTCTCCCCGCATGGATTCGTTTCGCGTGGCGTCTGCCAGACCCGCAACGGCTACCTTACCGGTATTGCCGAGCGACAGAAGATCGAAGCCGATTCCGAAGGAACCATCCACTATTTCGAGGCGGGCAATGCCCATGCCATGGCGGGGGGCGAAATCTGCTCGATGAATTTCTGGGGATTCCACCCGACCCTCTTCGACCGTCTGGAGGATCGCTTCATCGCCTTCCTGGGCGCCAAAGGCGGGGAGCAGAAGTCGGAATGGTACATCCCGGACATCGTCGACGACATGGTCGCGAAGGGCGAAACCCGGGTACAGGTGCTGGAATGCGACAGCCGTTGGTTCGGTGTCACCTATCCCGAAGACCGCCCGGCCGTCGTCTCCGCCCTGGAGGCGATGCATCGTGGAGGCACCTATCCCACGCCTTTATGGGAACGTTAAAAAATGGTTGAAAAAAAAGCTTGGTTCTGCCGTCGAAATGGACAGGATGCAGGCATGCAAGTTGCCCACCCCCATGTGGGCGAAGACAATTTAAAAATGGGGCTCGTTGTTGGGTTCCCGTTTTACGGCGCAAGGTTTCCCTCCTCTTTTCCTTGCGCCGGTTTTTTTACTTTTCCCCAACCACCGCCCGGGATCGGCCGCCTCGTTTCCTTGGCACCTGTGTTCACGATCACAACATGCCCGCAAAGAGGCTCTATTCCAGTTCAACCCGAACACGGTAGAACCGGTTACTGGCGCCATCCGCATCCATGACTTCGATGGAACCGTCCGTTCCGGGAATCCCGTTGGTCAAAACCGTCCACCCTGCCTCCAGATTCTCCGTCTCCTCGATGGTATACAGCCGGTTGGTCTTGGAATCGACCGCAATCCTGAATCCGCCCTGCTCCCCGGAACCCATGGCCCGCAAACGGCTCAAGGCATCCTGCGGGTCCGTCCCCGCGATGTATTCGTCCCGATTGCACACGCCGTCCGTGTCGGCGTGCGCCAAGGCATCGTTGACAAAGGGCTGGAGCCCATGGTCGAGTTCCCACCAGTCGGGCATGCCGTCGGCATCCTCGTCGCCGACGGCACTGGCCACCGCCAGGCGGACGCTGGTTATCTTCTTCTGGCTACCCGACTCGGACGGGGTGACGACCACGTTGTTCATGCCCCGCCGGAGGATTCCGGGCGGAACGGGGATGGCGATCTGCTTCCAGCTGCGCGGCGCACCGGCGGTGAAGGAAATATCGGGTACGTTCGTGACCACCGTACCGTTGACCTCGACCCGCGATAGCGGGGCTGCAAATCCGTTGAGGGAATAGAGGCTCAGGTGGACTACGCCTTCGCTGTGCGGCTCCACCGCGGTTCCGGGCAGATCGAATGCAAACGTCTCCGGCGAGGCGGCGGCCATGGGAACGAGGGTTCGGTCCGCATAGGCGTTGGACTCGCGCCACGTCAGCAGGTTCGGCATGTTCGCCAACTGGAGCTTAAGCATCACGGTTTCGTCGGGTTGGATGGCGACGGCGGAGAGGTCGGCCAGCGAAGTGAACGGATCGCGGGCGACATCGTCGACGCCGTTGTAGTACATCCGCTGGATCTGGGCAGAGCCGATCGACGCCCCTGCCGGGAGCCGGGTCCGGAGGTCGATGGCATACGGAACGTTGTGGTTGTTCTTCATCACGACGAAGAGCGTGCCGCCGCTGTTGGCCAGGAAGGCGTGCAGCGCCATGTGCTGGTTGTCGGCGAGCGAGAAGAGGTACTCGCCCTCCAGGTCGCGCCAGAACCTGAGGTATTCGAAATAGCTGGTCTTGTAGTAGGTGGCACCCGAATTGTTGGAGGCGAAGAATACGCGCTTCTGGTTCCAGTTGTAGGGAGCCTGGCTCATGAGGAAGGCGCTCATCTTGTCGACGACGTCGGGACGGTCGAGCAGGGAGAGCAGGATCCCGTTGCAGCTGCGCAGCTGGTAGTAGGCGTTTTCGTCGCCCTGCGGATTCTGGTTGCTCAGCAGGCCGTATTCG
>QKAU01000069.1 GCA_003246265.1 Kiritimatiellales bacterium
TGGTAGCAGAAGTGCGGGATGACGATGTCGAGGGCACGCGCCGCCTCGAGGACGTTGGTCCCCTCGGACACGGTGACTTCAAGATTGTCGATGGTCAAAGTTGGCATTGGATTTCCGTAGGGGCCACCTGATGGGGCGCCTGCTACATCTCCCTATCGTAACGGGCAGTGTCCCCGCTTCACATGGTCTTCCAGTTCGTCGCCGAAGCGTTCCAGTAGCGCGCCTACCGGGCCCATGGCCCCCTCGGCAAGGGCACAGAAAGAGCGCCCGCTGATATTTTTCACCTGATCATGGAGCATCGCCAGCTGTTCGGCGTGGCCTCTGCCCCCCTCGATCTCCTCGAGTAGCCAGACAATGACCTGCAGCCCGTCACGGCAGGGGGTGCACCAGCCGCAGCTTTCCCGGGCGAAAAACCGTGCCAGGTTCAGCGTCGCCGCGACCATGCAGGTGGCATCGTCGAACACCGTGACCCCGGCGGTGCCGAGACGGCTGCCAGACTTCTCAAGATGCACATGGTCAAGGGGGGTGTCGAGCTGCCCGGCGGTCAAAAACGGCGTTGAAGCCCCGCCCGGCAGGCAGGCCTTGAACTTCCGCCCCCCGCGCACGCCGCCGCCAATCTGTTCGACCACTTCGCGTAGTGGAATTCCCATCGGCAGCTCCACGCACTCGGTCCGGTTAAGGTGTCCGGACAGACCGACCAGCATGGTGCCGGCCCCTTCCGGGGTTCGTGACAGCCCCTGATACCACTCGGCCCCATGGTTGAGGATGTGCGGAATATTGGCGAAGGTTTCGATGTTGTTGACGTTGGTCGGTTTGCCGAACAGACCGCTCTGCGCCGGGAAGGGCGGCTTGCTGCGCGGATTCGGCCGCCGGCCTTCCAGGCCGTTGATCAAGGCGGTTTCCTCGCCGAGGATGTAGCGCCCGGCGCTGCGATGCACATGCAGTTCGAAGGCGAAGTCTGAGCCGAGGATATTGCGACCGAGATAGCCTTTGGCTTCCGCTTCGGCAATGGCCTGCTCGACGTTGCGTGCACATTCTTCGTAGGCATAGCGCAAAAACACGTAGCCCTGCGGAATCTGCATGGCGAAAGCGGCGATCGCCATCCCCTCCACCAACTGATGCGGGTCGGCAAGGAGTAGTTGATGGTCTTTATAGGTGCCAGGCTCCATCTCGTCGCCGTTGGCCAACAGGTACTTCTCCCCAGGCTCTTCCGGGAAGAACGACCATTTGACCCCGGTCGGAAAGCCGGCCCCACCGCGGCCGCGCAGGTTGGAGGCTTTGACCAGCTCACGAACCTGTTGCGGGGTCATGGTCAGCGCCCGGCGCAGCCCTTGGTAGCCGCCGCCGGCTTCATATTCGGCAAGGAAGGCGGTTGTGCCGGGCCGGCGGTTTTTGAAGAGCACCTGCGGATAGCCGCTCATTTTACGACCTCCGCACGGTAGCCGGCGAGGATGGTGTCAATCTTTTCCGCAGTCAGCCGACCGTGGGTGGTCAGCCCGACCATCATCGCCGGGGCGTCGCCGCAGGCGCCGAGGCAGCAGGTCGGCAGCAGGGTGAAAACCCCGTCCGTGGTGGTCTCACCGAAGCCGATGCCGAGAGCCGTTTGCAGGTGCGCGGCAATCGCTTCTCCCCCATTGGCCCAGCAGCAGATCGAATCGCACAGATGGATGACCCGCTTCCCCACCGGGCGCCGGAAGATCTTGTCGTAGAAGGTGGCAACTTCTTCGACCTCCACCGGGAGTACGCCGAGCAGTGTGGCAACCAGGTCGACTCCTGCGTCCGGCACCCAGCCGTAATGGCTTTGCACGGCACGCAGCGCATCGACGATCAACTCGTGCGGGTGCGCGATGGCCGCCGCTTTGGCGCGGAACGCGTCGATCTGGTTTTGCGGGAGCAGTTCGTTCATCGATCCAGATCCGCCAGGACAAAGTCGATCGACCCGAGGATGGTGATCAGGTCGGAAAGCAGCCAGCCGCGCGACATGGCAGGCAGTGCCTGCAGGTGCGGGAAGCTCGGGGTGCGGATGCGCAGCCGGTAGGGGACGCTTTCGCCGTCGCTGACTAGGTAGTAGCCGCATTCCCCCTTGCTCGACTCGATGGCGCGGTAACATTCGCCGCGCGGCGGGCTCATGCCGCGGCTGGTGTTGACGAAGTGGTGGATAAGCGTCTCGATGTCGTTTAAACCCTGCTGGCGCGGCGGGTAGGTGTAGCGGCAATCCCGGTTGACGTAGGCTCCGTCCGGCATGTCGGCCGCCGCCTGTTTGACGATGCGTAGACTCTGGCGCATCTCCTGGAGGCGTACGATGAAGCGGCTGAAGCAGTCGCCGGCGCCGTGGGTCGGGATGTCGAAGTCGAAGCGCTCGTAGCCGGAGTAAGGCATTTTCTTGCGCAGGTCCCAGGGGATGCCGCAGGCGCGCAGGTTCGGCCCGGTAATCCCCCAGTCGATGGCCTGGTCAAGGGTGGTGACACCGATCCCCTCAGTGCGCCTTCTGAAGATCGCCCCGTCGGTCATCAGTTTGTCGAGATCGTCGATAGTCCGGCCAAAATCGCGGGTAAAGGCATCGACCGCTTCGCGCCAGCCATCGGGGAGATCGGCCGGCAGTCCACCGATCCGGAACCAGGCCGGGTGCATGCGCCCGCCGGTGATCAGCTCGACGATGTCGAAGATCCGCTCGCGGGCATCGAAAGCGTAGAAGACCGGGGTCATGGCCCCGACGTCGTGGGCGTAGGTGCCGATCCAGACCAAATGGTTGGCGATCCGGAAAAGTTCGCAGAGCAGAACCCGCACCACCTGGGCGCGCTCGGGAACGCTCACCCCCAGCAGGGTCTCCAGCGGGTGGAGGTAGGCCAGGTTGTTCTGTACACCGGAGATGTAGTCGATGCGGTCGGTGTAGGGGATGTACTGATTCCAGTGCTGGCGTTCGCCGATCTTCTCGGCGCCGCGGTGGTGATAGCCGAGATCGACGTCGATCTCCTCGACCTCCTCGCCGTGCAGCTTGAGGACCAGGCGCAGCACGCCGTGGGTGCCGGGGTGATGCGGGCCGAGGTTGAGGATCATCGTGTGCCCATCAGCCTTCAAGGGGCCTGCC
>QKAU01000026.1 GCA_003246265.1 Kiritimatiellales bacterium
GGTCACGATGGCGGCGATGGCGCTGGGCAAGCATGTCTACACCGAGAAGCCGCTGGCGCGCACCTTCCAGGAAATCGACCTGATGATGAAGGCGGCAGAGCGGCATGGCGTGGTCAACCAGATGGGCAACCAGGGCTTTTCCGGCGACAACTATTTCCAGTTCAAGGCGTGGCAGGAAGCCGGCATCATCAAGAATGTCCGGCATGTAGACGCCTTCATCAACCTCGGGTTCGATTGGTATCCGCACCATTACGACGCGGACAAGGCCATCACCGGATGGCCGGAGGCGGAGCCCATGCCGGAGCACATCAACTGGGATGTCTGGCTGGGCACCACGCCGGACCATCCGTACAGCTCGCTTTATTCCCGGTTCAAGTGGCGCGGATGGCACCAGTACGGCACCGGCGCCTTCGGCGACTGGGGCGCGCACATCTTCGACACGATGCATCATTTCCTCGGGTTTGGCATGCCGGAGTTGATCGAGATCAAAAAACTCGAAGGAAAGAATGCGTTCATATTTCCGATGGCATCGACGCTCGGGTTCAGGTTTCCGGAGCGCGACGGCCTGCCGGCACTGACGGTCGACTACTATGACGGGTGGACCAACCTGCCGCCGATTCCGAAGGAGTTCGAAGGTCGCGAACACGACTTCCACAAGGATCCCGGCAAGTTCATCTTCACGGACGACCTCGTCTTCTACGGGAAGCACCACGGCGATCCGCTGCAGGTCATTCCCTACGACAAGATGCGCGAACTGTTGCAGGCCGGCAAGCTGCCAAGGAATTTTGGAAAGAACTCCGATCACTACGCCAACTTCCTGTTGGCCTGCAAAGGTGTCGAACAGGCGCGTTCGCCGTTCTCCATTGGGGGGCCGCTCTCGCAGTTCCTCATCCTCGGCTCCATTGCGCAGCGCGTCGGCACACAGGGGGAAACACTGGAGTTCGACCGGGAAACCAATCGCTTCAAGAACAACGATATCGCCAACAGCCTGCTGCAGGATGCGCCTCGCAAGGGCTGGGAACAATACTACAAGCTCTAGAACGTCGGAGGCTCGCCGGCCTCGAAACCCGGAATGCGGTCAACGTGGCTGCTATCCCTCCGGTCGGTTGAAAGGAAATGCGATGACAAGGTTGATGATCATAGGCGTCTGCGGGCTTCTTGCCTTTGGTGCTTCGGGCAAAAACGGTTTTCCGAAGCTGCCGAACGGATGGCATGTACACGACATGGATCGTCCCCAGCCGACAAGGGTGACGCCCGGAAAAACCGATTCCTCGGCGCCATCGGATGCCCTTGTGCTGTTTGACGGAAGCAACGTCGACGAATGGTGGGGCGGCAAGGACGGCAAGGTGGAATGGAAGCTGGCCGGGGCTTTCATGGAGGTGGTTCCGGGGAAGGGCAGCATTTCAACACGAAGGAAGTTCGGCGATTGCCAACTGCATATTGAATGGGCGGTTCCCGCCGAAGTGGTGGAGGCGGCTCAACGGCGCGGAAACAGCGGCATCTTCCTTATGGGTAAATATGAGATCCAGATCCAGGATGCATGGGACAACCCCGCCTATCCCGATGGCATGGCGGGAGCCGTATATGGGCAGAATCCTGCAATGGTGAATGCTGCGAAGAAACCCGGCGAGTGGCAGTCGTTCGATATCGTTTTCACAGCGCCGGTCTTCAAGGACGCTGCGCTCGTCGCCCCTGCGCATGTCACCATTTTTTGGAACGGCGTACTGGTGCAGAACCACACCGAAATCTACGGGCCAACCGAACACAACAAGGCACCTCCCTATGAAGCGCATGCCGACAAGCTGCCGATCGTGCTTCAGAATCACGGTCAGCCCGTCCGCTTCCGCAATATCTGGGTGAGGGAGTTGTAATGCGGATTCCCTGGCAATCCCTTGCTTATCCCTTCCTTCCACTTTGTTCCCCGAGCAGGTGTTGTTTGCTTGATGCGCCTGCATGTAGAGAGGCGAGGTGCGGCAGTCTATGAATACCTTCAGGTTGATGTGTGCAATAGGAGCGATGATATCCGCTCATTGCTCGGCAGATGTGGTGCTGATCGGTAGTGATATTCCCAACGCCAGCGTGCTGGATGGCGATTTTGATTCCATCAAGGCAGGGTGGAGGAATCCTGCCCAGTCCCCATATTGGACGACCGAGGCAGTGAAGGGCGGCGGCAAGGTCGGGTTTGCGGAAGGCTGTCTGATGATCAGCGGTGGCTCGCTTGCAACCGCGGAGTCGGTCGTTCTGGACCACACCGGACTGAAGTCGCTGAACGAAGGCGATGTGCTGGCATGGCGGTTTGCGTCGAACACGGAATATCCCTGTGACGGCCGCGTCAGCTTTGCACTGGTGTTCGGCGACCGGGAGCGGGTGGTGGCGGATCGCGTCAAGGTGCCGAACGGCCCCGATAAGCCGCAGGTCTACGAGGGCTGCTATACCGTGACCGCCGATGATGCGCAGCTCGGCATGCCCCGTGCGAAATTTACGCTGGAATCGTCCCACGGTATCATCGTCTACGTTCACTGGCTTGATCTGAAGCTGTTGCAGGACGGAAGAGTGAGCGAGCTGGCTGCGAACGCCGGCGATGACGGCATCGAACTTGCCTGGAGCGAAGCGGTAGGGCTCGACCGCCGGGCGAGCCGCTCGTCCCAGGGCTACTGCACGATCTATTGCAGTACTGAAGAGCGAAAGGGATATCGACCGGTCGCCGAAGGCGTGCAGGGTAATCGCTGGGTCGATAATTCGATCATCAATGGGAAGACCTACTATTACGCCATAAGGCAGGCGGCGTCGGTATCGTCGGTGGTCATGGCCCGGAAGACCGATTCGGTTCCGCCGGCGGCGCCCGAGGGATGCGCGGCGGTGGGCGAAGAGTGGATGGTTAAGCTGGAATGGAAAACCAGCGACAGTGACGTTGCGTACTGCAGAATCTATCGCGGTGGTGCGGACGGCGGCAACATGACGTGCATTGCGCCGCATGTGGCAGGCAATCGCTTCGAAGACATGCTTCCAGTCAAGGGCATTGAAAACAGCTATGCGGTCGAGGCGGTCGATTTCAGTGGCAACACCGGACCCAGGTCGGCCATCGCCAAGGCAAAGGTAAAGGCGGTGCGGGGCGCCTCGTTCAGCGATTTGATCCTGCCGATGCCGGTCCATGACCGTCTCCGCTCGGACCTGTGGGGGACGGCGACCGTGCTTCCCCGCGATCCGGACAACGGCATCGAGGACGCAGATTGGTCGTACTGGGGCGGCAGGCCGGTGGAGGGCCGCGACGGCCGCTACCACATGAACATCGTGCGCTGGCCGGAAGGCGCCCGGCGGGGGCACTGGGAGTGGCCCTGGTCGACCGTGGCCTATGCGGTGGCGGAGCGTCCCGACGGTCCCTACCGGGTCGTCCGGGAGCTGGCCTATGACTATAACAAGGGATATGGGCACAATGCCGACATCGTTCTGCTGAACGACGGGCGCTACCTGCTCTATTCCCTGATCAACTTCAAACCGACCCTGTTCACCTCCGACTCCCTGGCCGGACCGTGGAAGCTGGAAGGCGAAATGACCGTGGATTACGATCCTGCGATTGTTCCGGAATCCAAATCCTATCAGTTGCTCCGCAACCTGTCGGGCGTGCAACTGGAAGACGGCAGTCTATTGTTCGTCAGCAAGTTCGGCCGCATGATTAAAAGCGAGAATGGGTTTCTCGGTCCATACAAGGTCTTGAGCGACGAGGTCCAGGCCAATGAAACCATTCCGGAACCGTATCGAAAGTCGAATTACGAGGATCCGGTCATGTGGCGCGACGAAGTCCAGTTCCACATGATCATCAACGCCTTCCTGGATTACCGGGCCATCTACCTGCGATCGCCGGACGGCATCCACTGGAAATACGAGAATGGATTGGCCTATACGCCGGCCTGCACGCAGTACGAGGATGGTACCCGCACGCTTTGGTACAAGCTGGAGCGCCCGCATGTCTTGACCGATGAATATGGCCGCGCTACGCATCTTTCCCTGGCGGCGATCGATGTGCCGAAGGCCGAGGATTACGGCAACGACCACCACAGCTCCAAGAATCTCGTGCTGCCGCTGGTTGTGCCGAAGCGCCTGGCGGTGCTCAACACCGGTTCGCTAACCACAGACACGGCGGAGATCCGCGTATTGATCCGGTCGGAGGAGGGCTTTGATGCGCAGAACGACGTGGATAACGGATCGCTGAGGTTCGGTGCTTCGGAGGAGGTCGACTTCGGGCGCGGTGCGAAGCTGGCGAATACGGAACCGCACCCGGACGGCCTCGTGTTGGTATTCGACGGCGCGGGCAGCGGGATTGCCGGAGACGACTTTGCCGGCAAGCTCATTGGGAAAACCCGTGATGGCGGTCTCCTGGTCGGATTCGCGAAGCTGCCCAACCGTTGAGGGAATGGATAGGTTGCAAGGGGGCTACGGGGTCCCGCGCGCCTTCCTGGCTTCGGGCGGCACCACCTCCTGGTGGAACGCCTTGCGCTTGCTCTCATATTGGAAAAACTCCAGGAACTGGTAGGGGATGTTGGGCTTGTCCCACTCGTTCCAGAGGGCCTGCAGGGTGGCGGCGGTTTCGGGGCTATGGGCGAGGAGGTCGTGCTGCTCGCCCGGATCGACAGCGAGGTCGAACAGCTCCGGAGCCTGGTTCCACTTGTTCTTTACATACTTTTTCCCGTCGCAAAGCACCGACCATAGGGTGTGGTTGTAGCCGCGCCAAAAGAGCGCCTTGTGCGGGGACCCGGCAATCTCCCGGTCGAGGTAGGGCAGCAGGTTGACCCCCTCCATCTGCGGCGATGCCGCGTCCGCCCCGGCGAGCTCGACCATGGTCCGCGAGATGTCGAGCGCGATCACCGGCTGTCCGTAGCGGCTCGCGGCCTCGATCCGGCCGGGCCACGAAGCCAGCATCGGGACGCGCAGGCCGCCTTCGTAGAAGTCGCCCTTTCCGCCGCGCCACGGGCCGTTGTCCGATCCGTTGCCGCCAGCAGGGTGCTCTTCCGAGTCGACCGGTCCGCCGTTGTCGCTCAGGAAGAATACCAGCGTGTTCCCCCTCAGGCCGTTGCGCTCCAAGGCTTCGACGACACGACCGATGCCGGCGTCCATGATGTCGACCATGGCGGCATAGGTCCGTCGTTTGGGGTCGGTGATCTGCGCATGGTTGTCGATGGCCTCCTGTGGGGCCTGCAGCGGCGCGTGGGGGGCGTTGTAGGCGAGGTAGAGGAAGAAGGGCTTCTCCCTGTTCCGCTCGATGAAGCCGACGGCTTCGTCGGTCAGGGCGTCGGTGAGGTAGCCCGTGAAGACGGCCGGCTGGTTGTTGCGTTCGAGCGGAAGGAGGTAGGGCTTTTCGCCCGCCTCGATCGTATCGATCCGGAAATAGTCGTGGCCGCCTTCGCGGAAGCCGAAGAAATAGTCGAACCCCCGACGGTTGGGGTGGAACGGGGCGGCGGAGCCCAGATGCCACTTGCCGATCATGCCGGTGGCGTAGCCGGCGGCCTTCAGCCGCGTCGAGACGAGCCGTTCACCCGGCGAAATGCCCATCTGCAGGTTCGTCGGATCGTAGGCGGGATTGGTTTCGAAGCCGAAGCGGTGCTGGTAGCGGCCCGATAGCAGCCCCGCGCGCGACGGGCCGCAGAAGGGGTGGGTGACATAGCCTTGCTCAAAGGTGACGCCCGAGGCGCTGAGCCGGTCGAGGTTGGGGGTGCGTATGTCGGTGGAGCCGGTGAAGCCGGCATCGGCATGGCCCATGTCGTCGGCCAGGATCAGGACGAAGTTGGGGGGCTGGACGGCAGCCGTCCAGAGTGGCGCCAGGCAGGAGAGGGCAAGGAGAGGGAGCTTCATCGATGGAACCTTTCATTGATCGACATGGTCGACGTTGTGTAGCACATCGGTGGGGTACGGCAATAGGCCACACGTCTATTTTCGCGGCGGACCAGGACTTCGATGGGCGCCGGATCGCGTGCGACGCGTTCTTCAAGGACGCATGAAGCGTGGATGGCGTGCGCACCCGACCTAGACCTTTGTCTAGCTACGGGGCGAGGGGGTGGGTGATAGGTTATCTATTGCTTCGAAGAGGCTGCATTAATCCTGAGGACAGGTGATCTGCCCCGGCGAAAAAGGAGGACCTTTTTGGTGTTACCGATGACACCAAATCCCTTCTAGGATTTGACTGGGCACTTCTTTAGGATAGGTAGTGTTTCAGGTTGTTCGCAACCTTGTTGATCGTCATAACATCGCATTGCAGAGCAAGATAGCGCATGACAAGTAATAATTATACGATCGGCGGTGAAAATTGCAGTTGCATGTTAAGGATAACATGCTATACGTATGGATGGTAGTAAGATGGCCGTGCCCGCCCGGGTGTGGTGGGCGTACTCTGGGAGTGCTCGAATCGAACGGCCTTGCTGGAAAAAGCATGAGGAGACAGTAATGAAACAATGGGCAAGATTGGCGTTGTGCCTGCTGGCAACAGCCTTCACTGCGCATGCCGTGGATACGGTGATCCTGGAGAAGGATTTCAGTACCTACAGCGATGGCGATATCAACGGGGTGGACGGCTGGGTGGCGGCCACCAATGGCTTCACCGTCGTCGGTGGGGAACTTCAGCTCCCCCTCACGATGAGTTCGCGGGTCATGAATGCAGGATCGGGAACCAGCTTGGCGGCCGGGGAAAGAATCCGCATTACGCTGGACTACCGCCTCAGCGTGGGTCCGACGAGAAAGCATGGCCATTTCTTTGGGTTTGGCGTGCAGACCAATGCCACCGCGCCGGTGGTTGGCGGCATCGGATCGGCGGACATGGTGGACGCCTATGTCTTCAATTTCGCCCTGGAACCCTCCTTCCGCTACTCCGGCCAGATCACCTTCATGCCTGACCGGGCCCAGTGGAACCTGTATACCGGCACCCTGCTGGCCGATCCCGACTGCGGTTTCAATCCATATGGCTACTACACCAACGTCGTGCCCTACGACAGCGCCGCTTATATCGACTCCGATTCGGACGTGCTCCGCACGGTCTACACCATCACCAAGACGCAGTCGTCCAACCTGTTCTATGTGACCATGTTGACGACCAACGCGACGACGGGGGCCTCCGTCACCGCATCGGCCAGCAACGTCAGCCGCGCCGGTGCCTGGTCGAGCCCGAGCCTCTGGTTCACCCTGAACAACGTCAAGGAGGACGGCTATACCAACCACATCCAGTACGTGAAGATGGAAAAGCTGGATCCGGTCGTCGCGGCTCCGACGGGCGTCTCCGCCCTGGCGCTGGACGGCGAGGTGCAGCTTGCATGGAACCTCATGCCGGGCGCGACCTATGACGTCTACCGCTCCACCACCTCGGGGGTCTACGGCGCCCCGCTCGTGACCGATCTAACGACGGAAAGCTATCTGGACACGCCCGTGTCGAACGGCACGACCTACTACTATGTCGTCGTGGCGAAATATTCCAACGGGGATTCCGGATTCTCCGACGAAGCAAGTGGCACCCCCCAGACGATCTATGTGGACCAGCTGGTCTACTCCACCGACTTCTCTGGCATCGCGCTGGGCGACCTGGCCGCCGATGCCGACTGGGCGCAGATCAGCGGCAGCAGCAACCACGCGTTCGAGGTCATTTCCAACGGAGCGTCGAACGTCGCCGATACCGCGGTGGTTGAAAGCTACTTCACCAACACGGTGGGCAATGCGGTCTATCTGGAAAAGCTGTTCCGCAACAACCAGGACGACGCCGTCGAGGGCTATATCGATGTCGTGGTCAGCGTGACCGCCAACGGTGCAGCCGATTCCGACCACACCAACCAGGGCGTCCTGGGCTTCGGACTTACGAGCAGCACTTCCGAGTCCCTGCTCACGTCCAAGGCCGCCATGGCCCTGCTGCACGTGACCGTCCGCAATGAAAACAACATTGCCATCCTGTTCGGCCAGGACGGGAACGATGACTCCGGCAATCGTCTGGCGTACCTGTCATGGAGCGAGCTGAACTGGAATCCGAAGCCGATCATGGCCACGACCAACCTCAACGTGGGCAGCTCCGCCCTGCCGCGCGACCTGGAGACCGATCCGATCCGCATCTCGTGGAAGATCCGCAAGACCCGCGAAGCCGGAAAATTCCAGGCATGGGCCTCCATGTCCAACCTGCTGACCGCCGCGCACAACGACGGTTCCCCCGTGGAAATCGCGTCGGCCACGGTATCCGGCAAGACCGCTGCCTACGATACCCCCGCAAGCCTTTTTGCGATGGGGCATTACTACAAGTCCAACCTGGCGGGCCGGTACAGCACGCTGCACGCCACGGTCAGTGAAGTCAGCCTGTCGCATACCTCGGGCAACGAGCCGGTCGTGAAGGCTCCGACGGTTACGTCGGTGCTTGCAGGCGATCGCGAAGTAACCGTCAGTTGGAGTCCGGTGCTGGATGCCGAGGGCTATACCCTGACGCTGCAGACCACCAACGGCGAAACCTATGTGGTGGCCGACAACATTACGGCCACGACGAAGACCGATTCGCCGCGCTGGAACGACATCCCCAACACCTACACGCTGACGGCGAACTTCGGCGAAGACCTGTCGCCGAACACCGCAAGCACGAACTTCGTGGCCTCGCCGGTCGGCCTGGTGCCGGCCTACCACCTCAACCAGCAGTTCGGCGGGACGGCGCGCACGACGACCGTGGCCATTGCGACCTCGGGCGCCACCATGATGTACCGGAACGCCATGACCACGCCTTTCTTCCAGAACGGTGTGGACGGCTACACCGGACCGACCATCTATGGCATGCAGCAGGTGTGGGACAACGAGCTGGGTACGAAGAGCGCGTACGACCTCTGCAAGCTGGAGATCGTGAACAATTATGCCGGGTGGCACTTGAATAGCTCCGACCCCTCATCCGGGTGGCAAACCGGCCCCTACGGCGCATTCCTGGGCTTCATCACCGCGCCGGACATGGGCTACTCGACCTTCGATGCGACGGCGACGACGCTCTATATCAAGGCGCGTTGGCAAGGTTGGTCCATCGGCAATGCCGGCAGTGTGGACAACGCCTGCCGCATCGCCATCCGCAACGGTACGACCTGGTATGTTTCGAATGAAAAATATTCGAACGGCGGGAACGGTGCCGACCTGCGCACGGTGACCGTGGCCGACGTGGCGAATTCGCTGTGGAGGCCGCTGACCGTCAATCCGACGGCCGAAATGACGTTTGGTGCGGCCGTGGCCGGCAGCACCCTGAGCCTGACGGACGTTAACGCCATCGGGTGGTTCCACAACAAGCAGTGGGGCTCCGCGATGTACGAGCTCGATGTCAAGGTGCAGGGCGCATTGCCCTCCTACGACTACTGGGTCGGCAAGCAGGGTGCGGCGTTCACCAACTCCGCTCCGACGCTCGATCCGGACAACGACGGCGTGATCAACCAGTGGGAATACGCCTTTGGCGGAAATCCCCTGTCGGCCAACACGGCCGACCTGCCGAGCATCGTCATCGATCCGGATGCCCCGGACTTCGTCACCTGCATCTACAAGAAGCAGCGCGATCCGGTGAGCGGCATCACCTACGGACTGAAGAGCACGGACGACCTGCTCTACGGATCCTGGGGCAATGCAGGCACCACTTCCGAAGGCGTCATCGACTACTATTGGAAGGCTGTAACGAACAAGGTGAGCAGCTCCATCGCCGCCGAGTTCTTCAAGGTTGAGGTCAGCGGGCCGTAGTTCGGGTTCGCAGGATTAAACCGCATGGAAACCCCGCCCCCCGGCGGGGTTTTCTTTACCCCTCGGATTCCGGGCGGGAGGAAAACATGAAACCGATGCTCCACGTTGCGTTGCTGATGTCCATCGCCCTTGCCGCGACCGCCGCTCCGGTGCTCGATATCGGGTTCTCGGCTGCGGAGGGATTTGCGGATGGAGGTCCGTTATCCGGCACCCTCGGCATGGAAAGCCAGTCGGGCTGGAGCGCCGAGGATACGGCGGGCATCGGATACGCCGCGGGCCAATCCGCGTGGCAGCGTGCGCGCAACCTGGCGAGCTTCTCCCTGGATGTCGGCGAGTCGGTCGTGGTCGAGACCACTTTGCGCCTGGTCGATGCGGACGCCGCCTGGGCGGACGTGGATGCCTTCCGCATTGGCTTTGCCGAACTGGCGCAGCATTCGGGAGCCAACACGCCCTCCATTGGTTCCTACATCCATACCTCGACGGATGGTAGCTATTGGTTTGGAGGCGCCGAGAGCGGCAGCCGCCTTTCCATTGCGGCCACCGATGCCGGCGATTGGATCCGGTTCACCCAGACCATCACCCGCAGCGCCACAACCAACGAATTCATCGGATCCGTGTCGGCGAGCAACCTGACCGACCAGGTGGGTCTGGGAAGTGCTTTGGGAACGTGGACGCAGAATACGGCGGATGGCTCGTGGGGCGGCGGCATGCGGCCAAGCTTCCGGGTGCTGGGAAATCCGCAGTCGACCCTCCTCCAGATCGACCATTGGACCGTCTATACCGTTCCGGCCACGCCTCCGCCAGCCACCGGGGAGAAGGTCGTGGCGCAGGTGGACCTCACGCGCAAGCGCGCCATCGGCGGCGTGTCGGCGCTGGACCGCGAAACCTGGTTCGGCGTCTACCACGAAACGGGGTATGGACGCACGTCGTTCACCGACGGGGGGAAGACGTTGTCCTTCGACGAGTGGATCAACCAGGAAGGGCGCATGTGGCCGTCGCGCGGCACCGTCAATTTCCAGGCCTTGGCGGAAGATCCCGCCCGCCCGTCCTATGTGGCCCCGTCGGCCTTCTCCGCATTCAATTCGGTCTTCGATTCCCGCTATGCGTGGGCCAAGACCAAGGCCCCGGAACACAAGACGGTCATGTCGGGCGAAGGGCATGGGAAATATCCGGCCTACATGTGCTGGAATCCGGCCCTGACCCACAACATCCTGACGGTGTCGAACAACGTGGCGCATGCCGAAGCGATCACCAGGATCCTCGCGCAGCTTCAGTCGCGCAACGGACTGATGCCGAAATGGTTCGAGGTGATGAACGAAAGTTCGATCCAAAGCAACTACGGATGGCATTGGGATGCCGACGCTTGGGACAAGCTCTCCGAATTCCACTGGCGCGTGGCGGATGCCGTGCACGCCTCGGCCTTTTCCAACATCGTCAAGGTGGCCGGGCCCACCGATGCCTATCCCTTCCGCGACGACTCCGACGGCGACTTCTCGCCTTGGCAAAATGCGAACCGGAAATTCATCCAGCTCGCCGGCGGCAAGATGGACGCCTATGCCATCCACACCTATGAGCAGATGACCACCAACAGCACCGGCAATTCCTCCTTCGACGACCAGTTCAGCCGCTTCGAAATCTGGCACCAGGGGCGGCTGCCCGCCTTTGTCGACCTCTGGGAAAACGAACACCATCTCATCCATGGCGGGACGCTGCCGTTCGTCTTTTCCGAATACGGCCTGCTGAGCAACCAGAATCCGCAGGGCGACGAAAACGCCTACTACCAGCTGCGCAGCTGCAACGGGATCCTGCTCTCCCTGCTCGACCGTCCCGACGTCGTCGACAAGATGAGCGCCTTCCTCATGAGCCAGGC
>QKAU01000008.1 GCA_003246265.1 Kiritimatiellales bacterium
ACGCCAACGTTGCTGGTGATGTCCACGTTTTCACCAAACCCGTTGATCTCGTTGCTGGCATACCAGTCGCCCGCGCTGTCCTGCACCAGCCAGCGCAACGCCCGGTCGGTCATTCCGCCGAAGCTGCCGATACCGTTGATGGTGTAGCTGTCGAGGGTCTCGGTGCTGGTCACATCCCATGCGAGCATGATGGATTGGACCGTTCCGGCTGTAACGCCACCCTGCCAACGCCCCAGCAGGTCGTTGTTTGCCCCGTTGAATACGGTAAAGGAGGTCGATGCCGCATGGCTGAGCGCCGCATAGAAATTGGGGCTGGCGACCGCGGCCGTATTGTTGTAGTCCGGACCCACCGCCGGACTCTGGTAGGAAGCGTCCGTGAAGGTCGTGTTCTGCGCAATGTTCTGATTGGCGGTAACGGCATCCGTCGTCGGGCCCCACGAGACGATGACGGCACCCTGCGCCACCATGGCAGCGGCAATCAACATCGCCATCGCTGATACTGTTTTCTTCATCTTGTTCTCCTGTTTACTTGCATCAAGCAGGGTCTATCCCTACCCGTTGTGCATCGAATAAGTTGCCATGTCTCCAGGATGAACAACATAGCCGATCCTGCAATTAGCCCTTCACTTATTGCACAATGGAGTTGCGGATGCAGGAACCGTCCAGCACGCCCCTCCGGCGAAGGCGCGGGCTCGTCGACGTGAGCACCGCACCCTGCGCTTCCAGGCGTGGCCAGCCCGGCGGTCGCGCCCTAGCTACCCACACCGGCGAGGCAAGCACAAAAAAAACGGGGTGCGCGAGGCACCCCGTCCCAATCCGTTCCTGAACCTGCCCTAGGCGTCCGTCTTCTCGGACTTCTTGGCCCAGTAGGCCTTGCGCTCCTTGCCGGTCGCGATGCCGTCCTTGTCGGTATCCATCTCTTCGAACATCGCCTCGACCTTCTGCTGGTTCCACTTCCAACCCTTCTCTTCCCACTTGGCCTTCTGCATGGCGATGAACTGCTCCTTGGTCCAGTCCGCATTGGCCTGGGCGGCCGCATCGCCCTTGGCGGGCTGGCTTTCGGCCTTGTCGCCCTTGGCCCCTTCGCTCTTCGGCTCTTCGGCCTGCAACGTCATCCCCATGGCGGCCACGGCCGCAATCCATGTCCACTTGTTCATGCTTTTCCCTTTCCTTTTGTATCGTTCCTGGCCCTGCGTCGGGCCACCTCATCCAGAACCGTTTCCCGGTACCGCCGTTCCGGCCCTGCCTATGGACTGAACGACGCCCCGTAGTTGGGCATGCCGTTGGAAATCCAGTTGTCGTAGCCGTCCTGCGTATCGTGCCACAGCGGATCGACCCCGTCGGCGCTCCAGAGCAGGCCGTCGTGGATCATGCTGTTGAGCAATGCCCCGTTGGCTCCCGAAATGTCGCTGGTCTCGCCGATGTCGCTCGAGAGGTTGTAGAGCCTCCAGACGCCGTAGTTCAGCCGGTGCGCCTTGTAGATCCCCCGCCGCAGGCCGATCTGGTGCCCGCTCGCATTGTGGCGCACCCAGACCATCGTGTTGGTGTTGGCATCGCGGTCGGCCAGGAGGTCGTCCCAGATATCCGTTCCGGAAAGGACCTTGCCTGCCGGAATGGTCGCCTGGGCCAGGCCGGCGAAGGTCGGATAGAAGTCGAACATCGCGATGGGATGGTCGTAGGTCGATCCCGAGGCGAGGGCCCCGGGATAGTGGATGAACATCGGCGTGCGGATGCCGCCTTCGGTGGTGTTGCCCTTGCCGCCGGAGAGCGGGCCGTTGTCGGCGTCGTCTTCCAGCTTGCCGCCGTTGTCGCTCATGAAGACGACCAGGGTGTTGTCCAGCATGCCCTCCGTGGTCAGCGTCGCCACGATGTTGCTGATGCCGCGATCGACCGCATACATCATGGCCGTGATGAGCTGCTGCGGCGCATAGCTGTCGTTGTTGCCGTCGCCCCCGAACAGCGCGATCAGGTCCGCCGCCTTCGCATGGTGCGGCGTGTGCGGTGCATTGAAGTTGAGGTAGAGGAAGAACGGCTGGCTAGGCGGGGTGTTGGTGATGAAGGCCACGGCATCGTCCGCCAGCATATCGGTCAGGTAGAGCCCGTCGGGCGAATCGATCTCGTCGCCGTTGCGCGTCAGCCAGAACTGGTAGTCGTTGGAGGCGGACTCCTTGGGAATCCAGGTTTCGGAATAGTAGTTGTGCCCCCCGCCAAGGAACCCGAACCAGTAGTCGAAGCCCCGGTTGTTGGGATGGGCGTTCGGGGCCACCCCCATGTGCCACTTGCCGATGGCGCCCGTGTGGTAGCCCGCATCCTGGAGGACCGTCGCAATCGTCACCTCGTTGGTCGGGATGCCCAGGTCGTTCGCCGGTTCGAAACCGAGCGCGCGGGTGGCGGCGTCCGGAAGGTCCAACACCTCGTAGGGCAGGTTCTTCGACCCGCCGAAGTGGTGCGGGTAGCGGCCCGTGATCAGCCCCATGCGGCTCGGCCCGCAGAACGGATGGGCCGTGTAGGCCTGCGTGCAAATCATGCCTGCGGTGGCCAGGCTGTCGATATTCGGCGTATGCGGGGAGACGATGCTGGTCGGCTTTTCCCCGTAGATGGCGGCATTGAAGCCGACATCGCAATACCCCAGGTCGTCGCACTGGATGAGGAGGATGTTCGGCCGGCTGCCCGCGGGGGGCGGCAGGGGGAACAACCGGTTGCGGAAGAAGAGGCTGGCATCGGCCCCGCCCTGGACCTGCCGCTCGACCTCGTTGTAGCCCGGCAGCGCCGCCGGTGCGGTGTTGGTCGCACTCCAGGCTGCATGCCAGATGCCCGACACCAGGTTGTCCGTCCACTCCGCCACGGCCGGAATGCCCGGATTGGTATGGGCGGGCTCCATGCCGATGAAGCTGACCACGTCGTTCGAACCGTAGGTGATCGTCGGCAGGGCGGCCAGCACGGCCGGGTTGGTCGGATCGCCGCCATGGTAGAACTCGATCACATCGAACTGTCCGTCATCGTCCGCGTCGGCCTGCTGGTTGCCGCTCAGGCCGTACCGGGCCACGAACGCCTCCCAGCCGGTCGGGTCGGGCGGCGGGGCGTTGACCGTGATCCGCAGCATGGCGGTGTCCACGCCGCCCGTCGCGGCTACCTGGATCGAGAAGAGGTTCAACCCCACGTTGGTCGAGGCCGGCGTTCCGATGATCGCCCCGTCGCCCGCGATCTGGAGCCATTCCGGGCCGGTGAGCTTCGAGAAGGTCATCGGATCGGATTCCGGATCGGAGGCGTCGCCGGCGATGCTGTTGGTGTAGGCCACCCCGATGTCGGCGCTGGGCTTGATGATCGGATCGCTGCCGAAAGACGGCGGCTGGTTGACGCCCTCGTTCGAGGAGAAGAACTCAAGGCGGTCGATTTCGCGGCTGTCGGCCACCAACTGGAGCTGGGCGTCGGTATTGCCGGACGTCAGGCCCGGATAGCAGGAACCCGCATTGTAGAAGGCGGTCTGGGAAGTGATGCCGGCCAGCGTTTGTTCCGCGATCACGGTGGTCCCGGCCGTCAGGTTCTCGACCTTCACGGTGGCGGACCACGATGCGGCGTCCGCCCCCTTCGTGAGCGTGGAGGTGAAGCGCATCCAGTCGGATTTCCCGGTCCCGGAGGAGAGGCCCAGCGCGCTGCCGGCCACGGTGGTGGAATACTTGTAGTTGGAGACGTTGCCGTCGTCCCATCCCCGGGTCTGGATGTCGAAGGTGTCGGGTGTCGACTTGTTGCGACGGAACATCAGGCGGATCTCGTTCGCGCCCGTGTCCCAGGCGTCGGAGTAGAGGTGGGTGTGAAGGATGTAGCTGACGCCGGTGTCGCCGGTACCGGTGCTGTTGAAGCGGAAGATCGAGACCGTCGTCAGGCTGTCCGACGGGCCCAATGTACTGGATGCATTGTAGACGGCGTCGCGATAGGTGGTGTCGGGATCGTAGGTCAGGATCCCCTTGGCACCGTTGTAGCCGTCCGCGTTGGTGTTCACCACGTTGGCCGGCATCGCGGTCCAGTCGGGATGGTTGCCCAGATCGCCGTTGGAATACCCTTCCGCCCCGGTGAACTCGATGGTTGCAACCTGCGCGCCGCAGACCGCAACGCACGCCGCCAGACCCAGGATCAACACCTTCACATCTGTTCTCTTCACCTTATCCTCCTCATGCACCCGGCTCTGCATATTGTTGGACCATCCACCCCCCGGCGGTTTGAAGGCAGTCGCCATCTTTGTCCATCAGCGAAGGGGAAGAAGTCGAATGTAGACCAATATACCGCCAGCGCGGAAAATGGATATAGCGATTCCTATACAAGAACAGGCTGATCTTGCACTTCAAGGACACCAAGGCCGAGGGGCATATCTCTCAGGAATCCTTGCGGAAGGTCTCCCGCAAGGCCGCGGCACAGACGGCGGCACCGATAAAGGCGACCGGCATCACCCAGATGGCCTGCCGGAATGCGGCATGGATGGATTCCGCCGATGCACCCTCCCCGCCTCCGAAGAGGGTGACCAGCTGCCCGAACAGCGGCTGGCCGATGGCACCCATTCCCATGAGGACGACGGCGGAGAGCCCGTTCGCCGTACCCAGCACCTTATCGTCGTTCGACTCGGCAATCACCGCGTAGCCGATGCTCTGCGAGGCCGTGATGATCCCCAGCAGCAGGAAGAGGGCGTAGAACATCACCGCCCCGTCGGATGGGGGGAGGATGATGAGCAGCATGACGAGCAGCGACAGCGTTGCTCCGCCGATCATGGCGATCCTGCGCGACCGTATCCGGTCGGAGATCAGGCCGCCCAGGGGCGAACCGATCATGGTACCGATGAAGATCATTCCAATGATCGCTGTCGATACGGCCTCCGAAAATCGGGGATTGACGATCTTGAGATAGGTGGTTCCCCACACGGCGCCCAGCAGGAGGACGGAGAGGTTCAGCAGGCCGATATAAAGTCCGGCGAGCCAGTTCTGCCGGTTCCGGGCGGCCATGGCCAGCCCCGCGCCGAGCGGGACGCGCTCCGCCTCCACGCCCCGGGCCGGAGCACCGTCCGGAAAATCCCGCAACAGCGCGGCGGACAGCACAAGCAGCGCGCACCCTGCCGCACCCATGGACAGCATGGCCCCCCGGGCGCCGACGGCGGCGACCAGCCCCAGCATGGGTGCGCCGGATATCCAGCCCCCGAACACCGCAAAGGTCACCAGCAGGCCGGCCACCAGCGCCAGCTTGCCCGACGGGAACCAGCGCGGCGCCAACCGGAAAGGGGCCATGAAGGCCACGCAGTGCGCCCCACCCTGGATGAACCTCATGGCCATGGCGGCATGGACGCTCGCGGCATAGGCTAGACCGAATACGCAGAGCACCACGACGGCAAGGGAGAACAGGACCAGCTGCCTTACCGATACCTTGTCGAGCAGCACCCCTGCGGGAATCAGCAGCAGCACGGTTCCATACAGGAACGTCCCTGCGAAGTTGCCGAAGGCATCGGGCGTCCCGAGCTGGAGCACCTCCTTGAAATGCTCCTGCATCGCCGCCGATCCAAGCAGGGTCATCTGGATGAAGCTGTAGCAGAAGAATGCCCCCGCGGTGAAGACCACCAGCCACGGACGCATCGACGATGGTTTGCCGCCTTCCATGCTCTCCCCCTTCCTATCCGGCTGGTCCGGCCGCGTGGCCCTATTGCGCCGACAGGACGATGTTGTCCAGGTAGACGTTGTCCGTGGCATCCGAGGCATCGCAGTTGAAGCGGATCTTCACATTGGAGGTAAACGCATAGCTTCCGCTGTCGAGCACCACCTGCGGATCCTGGCGCGTGCCGTTCGCGAAATCCGTTCCCGCCACGTACGCGGCAACGGTCGTCCAGCTGGCTCCGCCGTTGGAACTGAACTGCACCCAGAAGTCCTCCCCCGCCTCCATGCCGTTGCAGATGTAGGAGAAATCGACCAGCAGCCGGGTCTTCGACGAAAGATCCAGCGGATTGGCCAGCTCGATGTTCGACGACGAGCTCGCGCTCCGGATATGGGCGCATGCGGTGCCGATCGACCAGGTGGCGTTGGCCAGCCACCGCGAATCGGAACCGGCATCCAGCCAGTTGCCCAGGTTGCCGCCCTCGAAGTCGTCGCTGGCCAGCACGACGAGAGGGGGCGAGCCCACGATGATCCTCAGCGTCGCCGTATCGCTGCCGCCCGATGAAACGACCTGAACCACGAAATCGTTCGTTCCAAGATCGCCGGCCCCTGGCGTTCCGCCGAGCGCCCCGCTCGACGCCACGGCCAGCCATGCCGGCCCCGACAGCTTCGAGAACGTCAGCGGATCGGATTCGGGATCGGAGGCCTCTCCGGCGATGGATCCGGTGTAGGCAACGTCGACGACGGCGGCCGATTTCAGGATGGGATCGACCGCAAAGGCGGGCGGCTGGTTGACCTCCTCGACCTTCACCGTCCAGAAGAGTTTCGGATCCGAGAGGCCCAGCGCGGCGAGGTGTTCGCCCATCGCCCCGTCGTTTTCCACGATGGCGATGGCCTGGTTCGTATCCCACGCCCCGACCAGCAGGTTGGTCCTGGTGAGGACGAACGCGGCCAGCAGGGGGTCGTTGCGGACCTGGAAGGTAAAATCGCCGGTCGCCGGATCGAACACCGGCAGGATGCCCGCCACCGCCGGGTTGGTCGGATCGCCGCCGAAAACATATTCGCCCCAGTCGTCCAGGCTGTCCGCATCGGCGTTGTCGGTGCGGACGCCCGTCAATCCATACTGCACCACGAAGTTGCTCCAGACCGGATTGGCCGGCAGGCTCCGCCTGATGCGCAGCAGCAGCACGTCCTGGGAATCCATGACAAACGTGCTCGGGACAAGCCCTCCCGTGACCAGGTCATCGATCGAGTCCATGTGGGAAGCCGCCAGCACCACGCTCCGCGGATCCTGGCTCAGGTTGATGAGGCAAAGGGAGACATCCCCGCTCGAGGCCTCCTCGTGCTGGTAGCAGACCACGCCGTAGTGGGGAACCCCGTTGGTCGTGGCAACCGCGCAATCGACCGGCAACACCGGCTTTCTGGAAGCCAGCGCCGCCTCCAGGGCGGCGGCCATGGCGTAGATTTCGCCATGGGCGACCGTGGCGATCGGCGACAGGCCCGATCCCCCTGAACGGGCGACGCCGCGCTCGGTCCTGAGGAAGCAGCTGGAAGGATCGACCAGCAAGAGCTTGCCGCCACCCGCCTCGAAGGCCTGGAGGCCGGCCAGATCCGCATCGGAGATGAATTCCGTCCGGGGAACGACCAGCGTCTGCGTTGCGTTCGACACCGCGGACAGTTCCGCCGGGGTGGTGAAGCCGACCGGCACATTAAGCAGCTTGAGCGCCTCGTAGACATCGGTCATGTTGTCCGAATAGGTGTCGTCCTGGAGCGCCGAATCCTTGCTGTAGTAGACGACGTAGCAGCGCTCCGCCGGCAGGAACGAGGCGAACGTGGCGGCATGGGCGTTGATCTCCTTCATGGTCCGGCCGTAGGCGTCCAGCACGATCGGCTGCACCACGGGACTGCCGGCGAACTCCGACATGGACCGGATCGAGGCATCGCCCTGGTTGCGGTTCCAGAACCAGGCGTTCATCCCCGACAGCCCCTGGGACGCCGCCATCCAGAGAATGGCCCGGACATACCGCTCATCCATGTGGAAATCGCGCCAGCGATTGCCGGTGAATCCGTGCCATTCGGCATCGAGGTAGGGTTTGCCCGGGCTCATCGACTTGATGAAGTCCATCATGACGGCCTGCGCGCGCCACTCGAAGGCGTAGCGGTTTCTCCAGTCCTGCTCCACGCGGATGTCGTAGGCCGCCCCGAACGGGGTGCACTGGCTGTCGGAGCCGGGAATATCCAGCATCTTGGCCAGATACTCGTAGTCGATCCCCTGGTCCTGCCATGCGGTATGGATCGATCCTTCGCCCCAGATCTTGACGTAGGTGGAGGGCGTTGCATCCACGCTGTGCGCCAGGTCGTGGAGGAACGTCAGCCAGCCGTTGACCCGCTCCATGTTGAACGCGCACCAGTCATACCAGATGGGGCCGCCCTGCAGGCTTTCGCTCACGCCGTCGTCGACCACGTAGTTTGCGGTGGAGGCCGTTGCGAAGTCGGGATAGCCGGTTCCATACGCGGCATTGAGGGAGGCGATGTTGGTGTAGACGTTCTGCAGCCAGGCCGCGAACTTCGCGTAGGTATGCGCGGAGAGGTTGTTCGCCGAGTCGGAGTTGCCCTGGCGGATCGGAAAGCGCGGCTCGTTGTTGAGCAGATGGTACCTGGGGCCGCCGACGGCGTCCAGGCTGGCCACGGCCGGGCCCAGCACCTGGCTGAAGAGGTTGCTCTCCCACTGCCGCACCAGCGGGTTGTCGATATCGTAGTGGTTGAAATAGCGCCGCCCGTCGACGAGCACATCGGGATAGTCGTCGGGAAGCCAATGACCGGGGGTGGAGCTCACCACGGTGGCATGCCAGAATTCGACGGGGGCGGCGCCCACGTTCTTCAGGTTGTTGACGTCGCCAAGGAAGTTGTTGAGCTGGGACGCGCTCGCCAGGTTGGTCTGGGCCATGTGCGGACGAAGCCCGTAATAGGCGGCCCCCATGCGGCCGAACGCCTGCCAGACGCCTTCATCGTTTTCCGGTTGCCAGAAGAACCGGCTGGGCACCACTTTTCTTCCGTCCAGCTCGTAATGGGTTCCGCTCAGCGTCAGGAAACCCGTGGAAAAATCGGGCGGGGCCAGCAGGACGATGCTCCCCGCGATCTGCTGGTCCAGTTCCGCGATGGCGGCGTCGGCGATCTCGATGCAGTCCGCCAGTTCGTCGAACGGGAGCCCGGCCGCGCCGTAGGCGGCATACACCGGATCATCGGTGGCAAAGGAGCCCTTCTCGGCATAGGCGCTGTCGATCGACGCGGGGTTGCCCCGGTCCCAGGGCGTAAACTGATTCTTGAAGAGTTCGAGCGTGACCTGGGTGACCTGGGCATAGTCGGTGTTCACCCCGGCAACCTGGGCCTGGGCTACCTTGTTCGACAAGGCAACGGCCTTGGCCTGCACCTGGCCCATCAGCGCGTTGTAGGTCGCCGTGTCCGTAGGCCCGCTATAGATGCCCGCCCATGCCGTGGCGCACAGCAACCATGCGGTGCCCGCCACCACGCGCGCATTGGATCCTCTTTCCATGACTTCTCCCCCAGCTACGGCTGCACGCTCGCCCAATAGGCTTTCTTTTCCTGGCCTGAGGCGATTCCATCATGATTCGCGTCGATCGCATCGAACAGCTCGGCGGCCTTTTGCGGATCCCATGCCCAGCCGTTCTTTTCCCACTTGGCCTGCTCCATGGCGAGGAACTGCTCCCGGGTGGAGTCGCCCTTCTTCAGCCTGACCCCCTGGGGCACCGCGGCATCCGTCGCGGATTCGTCGTCATCGGATCCGGCACCCGGAAGCTCCTGGCTGGAGGGGGCGAGCTTTCGCGCGCCGGCCACCACCTCGAAGGTCTGCCCGAAATGCGGCATGTGCTCGTCGTGCCAGTTGTCGCGGGCCCCGGGCGAGTCGAACCAGAGCGGATCCACGTGGGAGCGGCTCCACTGCTCGGCGGCCTTCACCAGGCTCTCAAGGCGTTCGGGATTCTGGAGCGCAAGATCGTTGTTCTCGCCCGGATCCTCGGCCAGGTTGAACAGCCGCCAGGGTTCGTTGCCGTAGCGGACGGCCTTCCAGTCGTCCCGGCGCGCGCTGACGTCGGTGTAGCCGGCCCGGTGCCGCATCGAGAAGATCGGCTCCCCCTTGCGCGGGTTTTCCCCGCTGGCCAGTCCGGCAAGGATGTTCCGCCCCTCCAGGACCTTGCCCGCCGGGATGGCGGCCCGCCCCAGCGCGGCGAAGGTTGGATAGAAATCGAGCGAGGTCACCGGGAAGTCCACCTTCTGCGCGGGAAGCTTCCCGGCCCAGTGGAAGAACATCGGTACGCGGAATCCCCCCTCGAAGGTATCGCCCTTCTGCCCGCGCAGCGGCGCATTGCAGGCCCCCTGCGAAGGTTTGCCGCCGTTGTCGCTGAGGAAGACGACGAGGGTGTCTTCGTATTGCCCGTTCTTCCTGAGCGCCTCCACGATCCGCCCCACCCCGCGGTCGACCGCATAGACCATCGCCGCATAGGTGCGGCGCTTCGGATCGGCGATGTCCTTGAACACGGCCTCGTCCTCCTCGGTGGCCTCCATGGGCGAGTGCGGCGCGTTGTAGGCCAGGTAGAGGAAGAACGGCTGCTTCTTCCGCCTGGCCGCTTCGCCGAGGAAGCGGACCGCTTCGCCGGTCAACTCGTCGGTGAGATAGCCCCTGCCCTGCACCGGCTCGCCGTTGTGCTCGAGCGGAACGTTGTATTCGTTGAAGCGCTTCGCACCGCTCTTGAGCTGGCGCTGGTAGATGCCTTCGTACTTCTCGGGGAAGTACATGTGTCCGCCGCCCAGGAAGCCGTAGAAATCGTCGAACCCGCGGCTGTTCGGATGGAACGGCTTGTCGATGCCGAGGTGCCACTTGCCGATGGCCCCGGTGAAGTAGCCCGCCTTCTGCAGCACGGAACTGATGAGGACCTCCTCCACCGGGATCCCGACATGGTCGTACTCCTCGAGCCCCTCGTTCGTGTTGGGGTGGTTGAACTGCCCCCCGAACTCGTGCGGATAGCGGCCCGAAAGCAGCCCCATGCGGCTGGGGCCGCAGAATGGATGGGCCACGTAGCCCGAGGTGCAGACGGTTCCGCCCCCGGCCAGCCTGTCGAGCGCGGGGGTCCGGATGTCCTTCGCCCCGTTGAACCCCACATCGGCGTAGCCGAGGTCGTCGCACAGGATCACCAGGATGTTGGGGCGCGACGCGTCCGCGCCAAGGCAGAGCCCTGCCGCCGCCAGCCAGCCGGCCACCATGGAGAAGAGCCCTTTCATCGGCCTAGTCGTCCCAGACCAGGGGGAGGAACACGGTCATTTCGCTGTCGCCGCGGTTGCTCCACGCATAGTAGGGGACGAAACGGGCCTTGTAGGACTTGAACGCCGGCTTCTCCAGCGGGCGGTACATCCCCTCCTCCCGATCGGTGCGCAGCAGGATCTTCCCCTCGATGGAGACGAGCCCGCCGAGGAAATCGGGATCGTACTTCGCATCGAGATCCGCTTCCACCGGCAGGTAGGCATCGAGGATGCCCGTCCCTTCCGGCAGGTCGGGCGATTCCAGGCAATAGACCACCGGGCCGCGCTTGACGGCCGCCTGGTTGCGCACCTCCTCGATGCGCGGATGGCCCTCGACCAGCCTGACCTCCATGGGCATGGACAGCTCCACCGCGTCGCCCGCCTTCCACGCGCGGCCGATCTTCGCGAAGCTGCCGGCCACGGCTTCGACGCCGGCATCCTTGCCGTTGATCTTGATCGTGCTCCCTTCGGCCCATTCGGGGATGCGCAGCCAGATTTCGAACGCCCCCGGCTTGCAGGCCTCGAGGGTGATCTTCACGTTGCCGTCCCAAGGATAGTTGCTCTCCTGCTTGAGCTTCAGTGCCGAGCCGTCCTGCAGCTTGGTCGAGAGGACATTGCCGCCGTAGAGGTTCACGGCGATGCCGTTCGGGGCGATGCCGTAGGCCCAGTTGGAGGACTTGGCGATGGTGCGGACGAGGTTGGGCGGGCAGCAGAAGCATTCGAGGTACGGCAGGCGGTCGGGCGATTCGGTGTTCATCTTGGAATAGTCGCGCGCACCGTGGATCTTCCGCAGGGGGTTGGAATAGTAGTAGTGCTCGCCGTCGAGGCTGATGCCGGAGAGCCCGCTGTTGAAGAGGACCAGCTCCATGATGTCGGCATATTTGGATTCGCCGTGGATGTCGAGCATGCGGTCGGAGAACATCGCGTTGCAGATGTTCGCGCAGGTTTCGTTGTAGGCCGTCATGTTGGGCATCATGTATTCGTCGATGAAGCCCTCCTCGATCTTGTCGCGGCGGCTCGATGCGCCGTAGTGCGTCTGGCCGACCGCCCCGGTGACGTACATCTTCCTCTGGACGACGTTGTCCCAGAGCCGGTCGAGGGCATCGATCAGCGCCTTTTCGCCGGTCTCCGCATAGACGTCGGCCGCGCCGGCATAGTAGTAGAGTGCGAGCACCGCATGGCCCACGGCCTCGGTCTCCTTGCGCAGGGCGACGCGCTCCTGCACCATGTCGCCGATCGGATAGCCCTGCGTGCTGGCGATCTCCTCGACCTTGTACTTGCCGCGCCGGTTGATGAAGATTTCCGCCAGCTCCAGGTAGCGCTTGTCGCCCGTGGTGCGGTAGAGCTCGACCAGCCCCATGATCTGCGTCTGGTTGAAGCCGAAGCGGACATAGTCCGGGTTCTCGGGCTTGAACACCTTGTAGAGGAGATCCGCGTTCTTCTTCGCGATGTCGAGGAAGTTGCTCTTGCCCGTCACGCGGTGGTGGATGCAGGCGGCCGTGTAGAGATGGCCGCAGTTGTACATCTCGTGGAAGCGGCGGTTGGAGAAGTGCGGGATGCCGTCGATCTGGATCTTCGTGTGCAGGTAGCCGTCGGGCTCCTGCGCCTTGGCGATCACTGCGATGCACTCGTCGAGCTCCTTGACGATCTTCGGATCCTGGTTGTTGGCGTAGACGTAGCAGTAGGCCTCCATCCACTTGAAGAAGTCGCCGTCATGCCACGGGAACCCCTGGTGCTTGCCCTGCATCATTCCGGCGGCGATCTTGAAGTTGTTGTACCCGTGGCCCACGTCCCCCTTGAGGACCTCGCCCATGTAGGGCAGCATGACCTCCTCGCACTCCTTGAACTTCGAGCCCCAGAAGCCGTCCGTCCAGTGGCAGTCGCCCAGGTTGATGCTCCGCAGGGTGACATGCGGGCTGCGGGCGTTGTCGACTTCACCGGCGGAGAAACCCGCCAGGGGCATGGCCACCGCCATCATGCACAGGGTTGAGCGTATCATGTTCATATCCATCGTCCTCGCATCTGGTTGGGGTTGCTGCGCAATAGCGCCCTGATAATCCGATTGCAAGAATATGCCACGAACCGGCCAGCCATGGAAATGGCATTACTGCATTAAACCATGTCGATCTTGCATCCTCATCCCCGTCGGCGCCGCCGCGCGCGGCCCCACCCCTTCTACGTGCAATAAAAGCATGGTCTTTCATAATATCCACGGTATCCTACCCTCGGCACCTGTGGAACAATGGTGCGTGCCGTCGACCCCGTGCAACGGACCCGTCAGGCACGACATCCCCGGCAAACCGGGCCGATGGAAAGGAGAATCGAAAACATGCAGATGGAAAAGAACCTTCTTGGGGCCGGCCTGGCCGCCATGGCGCTGCTGGCCATTCCGGCCCGCGGCAACGACTGGGAAAACGAGCTGGTGTTCGAGCGCAACAAGCTGCCGGCACGCATCGCCTCCTATTCCTACCTGGGCGCGGACGATGCGCTGGCGGGCAACCGCGAAACGGCGCGGATGGTATCGCTCAACGGCATCTGGAAGTTCAAGTATGTCGGCAAGGTCGACGAACGTCCCACCCGCTTCATGGCGGCGGATTTCAAGGGGGACGGATGGAACGACATCGAGGTCCCCTCGAACTGGGAGCTCAAGGGCCACGGGCAACCCATCTACTCCAACATCACCTACCCCTTCACGCCGGGCATCCTCGATACAAACCTGACCTACGACTGGAAGGGTCCGCAACCGCCGCACCCGCCCTTCATCTACCGCGACAACCCCGTCGGCAGCTACTACCGCGACTTCGAAGTCCCCGGCGACTGGAAGGACCAGTCGGTCATCCTGCACTTCGGCGGCGTCTCGTCGGCCTTCCATGCCTGGGTCAACGGCAAGGAGATCGGCTACAGCCAGGGCAGCCGCCTCGCGGCGGAATTCGACATCACGGACCTCATCAAGCCCGGGAAAAACCGCCTCGCCGTGCAGGTCTTCCGCTGGTCCGACGGCTCCTACCTCGAAGACCAGGACATGTGGCGGCTGAGCGGCATCCACCGCGAAGTGCTGCTCCTCGCCCAGCCGAAGGTCGCCATCGACGATGTCTATGTCCGCACCCCGCTCGACGACCGCCTGGAGAACGCCACGCTCGAAATCCGCCCGCGCGTCTGGGCGAGGAGCGACGCCGGCAAGCTGGACGGCTGGAAGATCTCGGCGCAGCTGTTCGATGCCGACCGGAACCCGGTGCTGGAGCAGCCGCTCGCCTGCGATGCCGGCAAGGTCTACAACGAACGCTGGCCCCCGCGCGACCTGCCGGTCTTCGCCTTCATGAAGGCCGACATCCGGAACCCGCGCAAATGGTCGGCCGAAACCCCCTACCTCTACCGACTGGTGCTGACGCTCACCGATCCCCAGGGCAGGGTCGCCGAAGCCCGCAGCCTGGATGTCGGTTTCCGCAAGGTCGCCTTCGGACCCCGCAACGAGCTGCTGGTCAACGGCCGCGAGGTCGAGATCATGGGCGTCAACCGCCACGACCACAGCGCGCTCAACGGCAAGGCGCTCACCCGCGACGAGATGCGCCAGGACGTCGAGCTGATGAAGCGCTTCAACTTCAACGCGGTGCGGACCTCGCACTACCCGAACGACCCCCACTTCCTCGACCTGTGCGACCAGTACGGCATCTACGTCCTCGACGAGGCCAACATCGAAACCCACCACCTCGGCGGCTACCTCTGCAACACGCCTTCGTGGAACGGCGCGCTGCTCAGCCGCGTGGTGCGCATGGTCGAGCGCGACAAGAACCACCCCAGCATCATCGGCTGGTCGCTCGGCAACGAGTCCGGCACCGGCCCCGGCTTTGCCGCGGCCGCCAACTGGATCCGCTACTACGACTACGGCTCCGGCCGCTTCATCCACTACGAAGGTGCACAGGGCGACCCGCTCGACCCGCTTTACGTCGAGGAGGACGGCGTCGGCTACAAGATGACCAGCTGGCCCGTCTACGCCAATCCCGACGACCCGGACTACGTCGATGTGCTCAGCCGCATGTACCCCGAGCTGAGCCAGATCGTCGGCATGTCCGACAGCCCGCACATCCACCGCCCCATCATCATGTGCGAATATCTCCACGCCATGGGCAACTCCATCGGCGGGCTCGGCGACTACTGGGACGAGATCCGCGCGCGACCCAACCTCATCGGCGGCTTCATCTGGGACATGATCGACCAGGGGCTCGTGAAACGCGACGAAAAGAGCGGCCAGACCTTCTTCGCCTACGGCGGCGACTTCGGCGACATCCCGAACGATTCCAACTTCTGCCTCAACGGCGTCTTTGCCGCCGACCGCACCCCCAATCCCCACGCTTGGGAATGCAAATACGTCTTCCAGCCGGCCGTGTTCGAAGGCGTTGATCCCGTCCGGGGAAGCATCCGGATCGCCAACCGCTTCGCCTTCACCAGCCTGTCGGCGTACGAAATCCGCTGGACACTCTCCGAAAACGGCAAAGCGCTGCAGTCGGGCGCGCTGCCGCCGCTGGAGATCGCCCCGGGAACCTCCGGCGAGGCCACGGTGCCCTTCAAGCCGGTGGATTTCAAGGAGAACGCAGAATACTGGCTACTGATGACGATGCACGAAAAGAGCGACCGGCCCTGGTGCAAGGCGGGATTCGAGATCGCCCACGGGCAGATCGCCGTAGCGGAGCGCAAGCTCCCCGCCGGCGTCGAGCCCGGACCGGCGGCCCCGGTCGGCTTCAAGGAGACCGATGCCGGGATCGTCGTGGAGGGCAAGGGGTTCGCCGCGACCGTTTCGAAACGGAACGGCCAACTGGTTTCCTATGTGCTGGAGGGCACCGAGCAACTGGCGGCCCCCATGCGCCCGAACTTCAACCGCCCGCCGATCGACAACGACCTTCGCGGCCGCGGCGCCAAGGCGTTCGGCGCCTCCCGCAAGGCCTGGGGCAGGCTTCCCGAGGCGTTCAGGACGGTCTCCGTGGATGCCCGCAAGGAAGGCAAGGCCGTCACGGTCGTGGCCAGGCAGGAGGCGGAGAAGGTCGCCTGCGAAACCACCTATGCATTCCCCGGCGACGGCTCCGTGGTCGTGACCCTGAAGCTGGAGGCCGATCCCTCGCTGCCGGACCTGTCGCGCATCGGCATGACCCTGGGCGTGCCGGCCGCGCTGGCCACGACCAGCTGGTATGGCAAGGGTCCGCAGGAAAACTATGCGGACCGCAGCCGCTTTGCGGTGGTCGGCGAGTACAGGATGCCGACCGAAGAGCTGTTCTACAACTACGCCTTCCCGCAGGAGAACGGCAACCGCACCGCCACGCGCTGGCTGGAGATGGTCGACGGCTCCGGAAAGGGCCTGCGTGTGGACGGCCTGCCCCTGTTAGGCTTCTCGGCATGGCCCTATTCGGCGAAGAACATCGAGCTGGCCAGGCACCCGTTCGAACTTGAGCCGCAGGGTTTCTTCACGCTCAACATCGACCTCGTGCAGTCCGGCGTCGGCGGCACCCTCTCGGACCGGCTCCCGCCGTATCTCGTCCATGCCGGCGCGTACACCTTCACCTTCCGCCTCGGACCGGCGGGCGAGGCTTCGAAATGAATCCTGCCGCAACCCTGTGCGCCCTGCTTGCCCTGCCGCTCCCCTTCGGTGCCACGGCCGCTCCCCTGCTGCCCGCATCCGATCCGGGGAATACGGGGAAGTGGGTGCTCAACCGGGAGGTGAGTGACGAGTTCGAGGAAAAGGAGATCGACGAGAACCGGTGGTACATCGTCGGGAAGTTCGAGAACGGCACACCCGTCTACACGCATCCGGACGATCCGGACAGGAAGGTGTGGAAGGGCCGGGCGCCTTCCCAGTTCTCGGGCCGCAACTACCGCCTCCAGAACGGCAAGCTTATCCTGGAAACACGCTGGGAGCCGGACTTCCCGTTCAGCGACGAGATTCCCGTGCCCGCGTTCGGCGATCCGCTTCCCTACAAAGACATTACCGCGGCGTGCTTCATCGGCCGCAGATCCTTCAAGTACGGGTACATCGAAATCAAGAGCAAGGCCGCCGACGCCGAGGTGACCAGCGGTTTCTGGTCCATGGGAGAGAACCTGGAGTTTGATTTCTTTGAACAGTTCGGCGATTGCCGGATACCGGGCAAGGATCATCTGGATCGTGAACTCTGGTGGTCGATCCGCGACTGGAAGACGCTGCGCGGGAAACCGTCATACACGGAGCGCCGCGATCTTGGATTCCGGGTGGCTGATGATTTCCACGTCTACGGGGTGGAGTGGGATGAGAAGGGCATCAAATATTTCGTGGATGGAAAACTGTTTTCCAAGGTGACCGCCAAAGAAGCCACGGAATGGGCGCGCAAGAACCGCAAGGTCGATGAAGACTATGACGGGTATGTGGCAACCAAACCGATTCACTTGTGGCTGGACATGGAAACCTTCCACTGGAACGGGCTTCCGGACAGCAAGGAAGATCTGGAGTTGAACAGCCCTGAAAATGAAAAAGACGATGGCATCGTGGGCTTTGAAATCGAATATGTCAGAGTCTGGCAGAAGAGGAAATAAGCAGTTGCTTCTACGATATTCAGCGCAAATACAGGAGCGGGCATCGGCCGGGAGAAGAGCAATGTATTTCTTTGCGGCATTGTTGTCATCCGCCGTGGCCACCGCCGGCGAAGCGGCGGATGTTTATCCCGCATCCGATCCCGCGAACACCGGCGGCTGGATGCTCAACGCAGATCTCAGCGACGAATTCGAAGGCGCAAAGCTGGATGATTCCAAATGGTTTGTCCAGGGTACCGGCGGAATGTATCACAAGTGGCGCGGCCGGGCTCCGTCGCAGTTCGCGCCGCATAATGTGAAGGTCGAGGACGGCAAGCTCAAGCTGACCTCACGCTGGGAGCCGGACTACGGCCATTTTGCCGAGTTCGAATTTGACGGCCGGAAATATGAGAACATCACGACCGCCGGAGTGATCAGCCATAAGAAATTCCTCTACGGCTATATGGAGATCAGGTCCAAAGCCGCTGACGCGGCCATGACCAGCTCCTTCTGGACGCTGGGTTATCAGTCCGAACTGGATGTTTTCGAACAGATGGGGCAGCCGCTTATTCCGGAAAATTCCGACTTTGGACGCATCTACATGTTTTCCATTCACGACTGGCGGCCGGGCTCAACGGCTTCCGGCAGCAACCGCATCTTCAACCACAAGCACCAGCTGGACTACCGGGTTGCCGACGATTTTCATGCCTACGGTTGCGAGTGGGGGGAAGATTACCTGAAATTTTTTGAGGACGGGAACCTGGTCTATTCCATATCCCAGAAAGAACTCGGCGATGCCTGGCTGCTCACCAACCCCTTGGAAATCTGGTTCGATTCCGAAACGTTTCCCTGGATGGGTTTGCCGAAGGCCGAGGACCTCCCGGTCGATTTTGAAATTGAATATGTCCGGGTGTGGCAGCAGCCGAGCCCAAACCTGCTAGACCGTGCCTTCTTCGGATTCGAAGGCCCCATGGTTCTGGAAGATAATCCCATTCCCCGAAACGACAAAGGGCTTGAGCAATTCTGGTATATCGGTGAAGAGTCCAAACCCTTTTTTTCCATTTCGGAGGAGAAACCCGCCGTCGGAAGGAAATGTATGAAGTTCAGCCACAGAGGCAAACTGAAGCTCGACCAGGTGGCCGCCATGGCGCCCTACGGCACGGTTGACCTTCCTGCCGGCGAATACACGCTCTCCATGAAGCTGTGGCTGGATCCTGCAGGCACAGTGAAGAAAATCCATCCCATCCTGGAAGCCCCATGGCTGCAGATTGCACCGCTTGATCTGTCGGGGATTCCCCGCGGGGAGTGGGTAACCATGACGCAGGCGTTCACGCGGGCGGCGGCATCGTCGGAGAAAGACCGGCTGAGGCTGGTGGTTCACCAGGAGGATGTGCCGGGCGGAGAGAGCGTGTTGTTGATCGACGAAATATCCATCGGCACCTTGGAGGGAAAATGAATATGAAACGGATGTATGTCTTCTTCTTGGCCACGCTGTCGGTTCTCTCCATGCATACTTCGGGCGCGGAGAAGCCCAACATCGTCCTGCTGTTTGCCGACGATGCGGGCTACGGCGACTTCGGCTTCCACGGCAGCCGCCACTTCAGGACGCCGCACCTCGACCAGCTCGCGAAGGACGGGGTCCGCCTGTCGGCCTTCTACGTCACCGGCGCCACCTGCGGGCCATCGCGGGCGGGACTCCTCACCGGGATCTACCAGCAGCGTTTCGGCTACGAGGAAATCAACGTGACCGGCATCATGAGCGACAGCAGCAAGCTCAACGACGACGAGATGGGATTGCCGACCCACCTCAGGACCATGGGCAACCATCTCCAGGAGCTGGGGTACCGGACCGCCGCCTTCGGCAAGTGGCACATGGGCGCGGCCGACCGCTACCATCCGCTCCGGCGCGGCTTCGACGAGTTCTACGGCTTCCGCGGCGGTGCCCGCAGCTTCTTCGCCTACCCCCACCCCGAAAGCATCCGGCACGAAAACCGCATCGAGCGCAACTTCGGCCAGTACGCCGAGCACGAGGGCTATCTGACCGATGTCCTGGCCGACGAAACCTGCGCCTTCATCGAGCGCAACCAGCAGCGCCCCTTCTTCGCCTACGTCGCCTTCAACGCCGTCCATACGCCGATGGAGCCCGACCCGAAGGATGCCGCCGAATTCCCCGGGCTGCAGGGCGACCGCCGCAAGGTGGCGCAGATGACCCTTTCCATGGACCGCGCCTGCGGGCGCATCGTCGCCAAGCTCAAGGAACTGGGCCTCTACGACAACACCCTCGTCGTCTTCAGCAACGACAACGGCGGGCCGATGGACAAGAACGGATCGAGCAACTACCCGTTCAGCGGCGTCAAGGCCACCCAGCTCGAAGGCGGCATCCGCGTTCCCGGGCTGGTCACGTGGCCGGCCCGCCTGCCGGCCGGCGCCGTCTACGACCCGCCGACGAGCACCCTCGACCTGCTACCCACCTTCATCGCGGCCGCCGGCGGCGATCCCGCGGCCATGGATGGCCTCGATGGCGTGGACATGGTTCCCTACCTCACCGGCGAAAACAGCGGCCGCCCCCACCCGACGCTCCACTGGAAGATGGAATGCCGCGGCGCGATCCGCGACGGCGACTGGAAGCTGCTGCGCTTCCCCGACCGGCCGCCGCGCCTGCACAACCTCATCGACGACCCCGGCGAGCAGACCGACCTCTCAGCACAATATCCGGACCGGGTGAAGGAGCTGTTCCGCAAGCAGTTTGACTGGGAAATGACGCTGGAGCGCCCCCTATGGATGCTTCGCCGCCAGGAGGAAGCCTGGTCCTCCCGCCGCACCGACGAATTCGCCACCCCCCCGGCCGCCGACTATTGAGCGGATCCGAATTCCACCCCGCCTCTCCACCGCCATTCAGACTCCTGTGCAGGATCCGTGTCCATGCTCTGCATGGAGGGTTCCCTTCGGCAGGGTAAAGCTTGCTGCGGGGCACGGAAAGGGCCTTCTTATTTAGGGTTCCGCCAATTGACAGGGTATGGATATCCCCCTATATTCGCGCTCTTTTCAACGGAGAGTTCCCACGGCCCCATGAAGAATGAAATGAGCGATCTGGAGCGGATGCGCCACAGCGCGGCGCATGTGATGGCGGCGGCGGTCTGCCGCGTGTTCGACAACGTGCAGCTCGACATCGGCCCTTCGACCGACGACGGCTTCTACTACGACTTCGACCTGAAGGACCGGATCACCCCCGACGATTTCGAGCGCATCGAAGCCGAGATGCAGAAGATCGTCGACGAGGACCACCCGTTCGAATGCCGGGCGGTTTCACGGCAGGAGGCGGAGGGGATCCTCCAGGGGCAGACCTACAAGCTGGAACGGCTCGCCGAGATCCCCGAGGGCGAAACGATCACCTTCTACCGCTGCGGCGAATTCCAGGACCTCTGCCGGGGCCCGCACGTCGAGAGCACCGGCAAGATCAAGGCCTTCAAGCTGATGAACGTGGCGGGCTCCTATTTCCACGGCATCGAAACCAACCCCATGCTGCAGCGCCTCTACGGTACCGCCTTTGCCAACCCGAAGGAGCTGCGGATGTACCTGCAGCAGATCGAGGAGGCCAAGAAGCGCGACCACCGCCGCCTCGCCAAGGAGCTCGACCTCTTCTCGATCAGCGAGAACGTCGGGCCGGGCCTCGTCCACTGGCACCCGAAGGGCGGGCGCATCCGCTCCATCATCGAGGAGTTCTGGAAGCGCGAGCATTTCCGCAACGGCTACGACATCGTCTACACCCCGCACGTCGGCAAGGCCAACCTCTGGGAAACCTCCGGCCACCTCTCCTTCTACCGCGAAGGGATGTACGCGGCGATGGACATCGACGGCCAGGAGTACTTCATCAAGCCGATGAACTGCCCCTTCCATGTCGAGATCTACAAGTCCGGCCTGCGCTCCTACCGCGAGCTTCCGCTGCGCTGGGCCGAGCTTGGCACGGTCTACCGCTACGAGAAGGCCGGCACCCTGCACGGCCTCTTCCGCGTCCGCGGCTTCACCCAGGACGATGCGCACATCTTCTGCACCGTCGAGCAGATCGAGGACGAGGTGAAGGAGGTCATCCGCTTCTGCAACTTCATCTGGAAGACCTTCGGCTTCACCGAGGTCAAGGCCTACCTCTCCACCCGACCCGAAAAGGCGGTCGGCGAGGCGGCCCGATGGGAGCAGGCGACGCAGTCGCTCGAGGCGGCGATCCAGGCCGAGGGGCTGCCCTACGAGGTGGACGAAGGCGGCGGCGCGTTCTACGGCCCGAAGATCGACCTGAAGGTGAAGGACGCCATCGGCCGCGAATGGCAGACCAGCACGATCCAGTTCGACTTCAACCTGCCGGAGCGCTTCGACCTTAAATACATCGGCGACGACGGCGAACCGCACCGCCCCTACATGGTGCACCGCGCGCTGTTCGGCAGCATGGAGCGCTTCTTCGGCATCCTGACCGAGCACTATGCCGGCGGCTTCCCGGTCTGGCTTGCGCCCGAGCAGGTGCGCGTCCTGCCGCTTTCCGACGACCAGCTCGCCTACGCCGACGAGGTGCTCGCGAAGCTGCGCCTGGCCGATGTGCGCGCCACGGTCGACAGGAAGGCGGGCAAGCTGAACGGAAAAGTGAAGAACGCCCAGCTCGACAAAGTCCCCTATATGCTTATTATCGGCAAACAGGAGCAGGAGAACGGCCAGGTGGCCGTGCGGCACCGCCTGGCGGGCATGAAGGGCGCCTGCCTGCTCGAGGAATTTATCGGCCAGCTCAAGAAGGAAGAGCTGGAAAAGTCAACCATGGACATGGAGGTCTCAGATTAGAAGGCAAAACTTCAGGGGTAGGCAGGAACGGGAACCCTCGACGCGCATCAACATGCGCATTCGCGTTCCGGAAGTACGGGTGATCGACTACAACGGCGACCCGCTCGACATCATGAAAACCAGCGACGCCCTGCGCAGGGCGAACGAGCTGGGGCTCGACCTGGTGGAGGTTTCGCCCACGGCGAAGCCGCCCGTCTGCCGGATCATGGATTTCGGCAAGTTCAAGTACGAGCAGGAGAAGAAGAAGAAGGAACAGAAGAAGAACCAGGTGCAGACCAAGCTCAAGGAAGTGAAGTACCACGTCAACGTGGAAGAGAACGACTACGAGACGAAGATGCGCAACCTGCGCAAGTTCATCGAACACGGCGACCGGGTCAAGGTTTCCCTCATGTTCCGCGGCCGCGAGAACGCCCACCGCGAGCTGGGCTTCGAGGTGCTCAACCGCGTCATCCAGGACACCGTGGAGTTCACGACGGTCGAACAGGCCCCGCGCCTGCAGGGCCGGAGCCTCGCCGCCATCCTCGTGCCCAAGAAGAAGAAATAGGCCGGCACGCCGACCCCGCCGCGCCAGGAGTGATTCCATGAAACGAGCGCATCGCACCACGGAGCGGACGGGCAAGGCATGGACCAGGGCGGCCCGCCGGCAGGCGGCCGCCCTTCTTCTTTTCGCCTGCGCCGGCGCGGCTTCCGCGCAGACCAACCTCGCCACCGGCACGGCCTACGGCACCAACCTCGCCGCCCTCGCCACCGCCCCGTCGATCGCCTCGGTGGCCGACGGCAGCGGATCGCTCACCATCAAGGCCCCGCAAACCACCTCCATCCACCTTAGCCACCGGATCGACGGCTCCATCGCCATCGACAACGCGTTCGATGGCTTCACGATCACCGGCAACGGGTCGGTGCTGAGCAACGGCACCAGCCATGCCGTACTCTCCGTCACGGGCGGAACCAACCTGACGATCGCCGGGGGCAGCTACATCGGAACCCCGGGCAAAAGCACCATCGGACTCCCCCCGCTTCCCGGGCAGGGCTCGCAGTACCTCTACGCCACCAACGCCGCGTTCGGGGGCTATATCGCCAATGTGCAGACCGTCAGCGTCTCCCGCGCCCGCTTCGCCGGGGCGAGTTATGCGGCCAACCCCAACCGCTCGCTGGGCACCTATGGACTGCAGATCGACGGGTCCACCGCATGGTTCGGCGACGACGGATCCAACTCGACCCACGCCGTCGGCGGGGCCGGACTATCGATCTATTCCCCGACCAACCACGCCTACAGCATCGGCGGACACGGCCTCTATGCCAACGGCACACCGACCACCATCGGCAACGGATTCTTCAGTGGTGGCCAGGCGGGCGACGCTTCGGCCGGCGCGGGCTACACCTCCTACTCGAAGGGCGGCCACGGGGTCTATGTGAAGAACGCCGCCCTGACCATCCTCGACGGGACCTTCACCGGCGGCGACGCCGGCCAGGCCGCGCTCTCCACCGCCGGCGCGGGACTCTACGCCGAGGATTCCGACCTGGCCATCGAGGGCGGCACCTTCCTAGGGGGAACGAGTGGAGGAGCGCGCTACTACGGCCTCCTCAGCCATGCCTCGTCGAACCATGCCAGCACGGTCGCACTGAACGGCGGCACCTTCAATTGGATCGGCTTCTCCGGATCCGGCACGCAGTACCTGACCGCCGGACCGGGGATCGGCGTCACCGGCGGGCTGGTGCTCGACGGCGGCCTGCTGGTGGCGACCAACCTCGACGACGCGGCCTTCCAGTCCACCATCGTCAACCAGGGATCGCTGCTCTTCTCCCAGGACTTCGCCCTGGGCCAGGACGGCTACTTCGTGCTGGCATCGCCCCACTCCAGCATCGAAGTGCCCTTTGGAAGCCTCTCCTTCCTCTCCGGCTCGACCAACTACGTCGCCGCCGGCCTGGATGGCTCGGGCCTCTTCAGCGCCGAAACGATCACCTTCCAGACCAATTCGACGCTCTCGATCGTAGCCGACCTCCAGGGCCTGCCCGTCAACTCCTCGACCACCTCGACCGTGGCTTCGGCATCCCTGGGCATCAACATCATCGCGGCCGGCGGCAGCACCAACGCGGCGAACGAGGCGAACTTCACGCAGAACGTGAACATCGTGGGCGGCTCCAGCGGCCGCACCGGCCTGGCGGGCGTGTTGTTCGAGGGCAACGACCTCCGGCTCCGCTTCACCACCCTCTCCCTGGGCGACTACTGGGGGGCGGACGGACAGCTGGCCCTGCTGGCCGACGAGCTCGACGCCATCTCCAACGCCACCATGCTGGCCGCCATCGACGCCATCGACGATCCGGCCATCTCGGCCGCCCTGGTGGAACAGACCTATTTCACCACGTTCAACACCTTCCAGACCGCGTTGCAGGGCATGCGCGCCGCCGTCGGCCAATCGATTTCGCGCGGCACGGAATTCCGCGAGCAGCTCAAGCTGAAGCCGGAAGGGGCCCAGGGGCCGGAGCGCAACAATGCGCTGCGCGGCTGGGGCAAGTACTACGGCCAGTTCCTCACCCACGATGCGGTGGGCCTCAACCCGGAATACGACACCATCCTGCAGGGCGGGGTCGTCGGGGTGGACACCAGCTTCGGCAACCTGATGCTGGGCATCGGCGGTGGCGGCGCGCGGTACTACACCCGGCTCGACTCCAAGGCGCGCGAGAACACCACCGCGTTCCACGGCAACCTCTATGGAACGTACGGCATGGAGCGCGGCTACCTGGACGCGGGCCTGGCCTACGGCCGCAACCAGGTGGAAAACCGGACGGCAGAGCCGTTCCTGCTCGAAGGGGAGTTCGATGCGCAGGTGGCCAGCGCCTACCTCGGCGGCGGCTACGACCTGATCGACACCAAGGGAGGCACGGTCTTCACGCCGGAAGCATCGATCCAGTACAGCCACTATGTGCAGGAGGAGTACACCGAAACCGGCACGGGGGCCGTTCCCCGCCACTTCGACGAATACGACGCCGATTCGCTGCTGGGCAGCGTCGGCATGAACGTTTCCATGCTGGACACCACCCGGATGGAAACCTTCGGATTCAAGCTCGAGGGGCGGATCCACTGGATGCACGAATTCATGCCCGACCCCGACCGCAAGACCTTCACGCTTGAGGGCGGAAACACCATCTACCCGATCGCCTATCCCCATCTCGACGAGGAGATCTACCGCCTCGGCATCGGCTGCTCCTTCTTCAATACCCTGCGGCAGAAACCGAAGAACGTCATCCTGCGGCTCGATTTCGACGAACTCTTCGGCGACGGCTTCAATTCGCACAACGTATCCGCCAAGCTGGTCTACGCATTCTAGGGAAAACCCGTACAAAACAGGGTTGTTTTCGGAAAATCTTGGCCTAAACTGGAACGATCCGTGCTAACTATCTACGAAGGCCTAAACCAACAGAAGGGGTTGAAAAAATGAGAAACACTGCCATTGGAGCCCTTTGCGGCATCGCTACCCTGCTTGTTTTCCCGGGAATCCTTCACGCGCAGGAGGACGTCCTGATCGAAAACCAGCGGACGAACATCATCTACAATACCACCTGGGGCGATACCTACGTGGGAAAATACACCTCCGGAAACGTCCTCGATGTCTCGTCCAACGCGACGCTGGCCAGCGCCGACGCCTTCGTCGGCTTCACCGACACCGCATCGTCGAACACGGTCGGCATCGCAGACGATTCGACCTGGTCCGTCGGCAACCTGCAGGTCGGGACGGCCGGCAACGGTGCCAACCGGGTCTTCATCCTCGACGGAGGAATGCTCGAACTCGGCAAGGCCCTTTCCATCGACGGCGCGACCAACGGCAATGGGCTGGTCCTGGCCGACGGGGGTACGCTCCATGCCCGCTCGGATTTCGATGCGGGACTCCTCGGCTTCTACTTCACCAGCAACGGCACCCTCAAGGTCGACGGCACGCTGAGCCACCTCGACCAGGTGGAAGGCGGCCGCCACATCGTCCTCAACGGCGCGGATGCCGCATGGAACCGCCCAACCAACGACGTGGTGATCGGCCAGTCGACCAGCGGGAACAGCGTCAAGCTCGATAGCGGAGCCCACCTGGACATCGACAACCTGTTCCTCGGATCGGCCGGGACCACCGGCAATGCCTTCGTGCTCGCAGGATCCTCCACCACCGTTGCCAGCAATCTGGTTGCGGCCGGCGCGTCGAACCAGATCCAGGTCTCCGGCAGCGGCCTCCTCACGCTCGACGGCATCCTCGCCTCGGAAAGCGCCATCCAGTTCGATGGCGGCGGCGAAGCCATCGCCCACGGCATGATCGACCTGCCGGGCATCGACGGCAGCGGCAGCTTCATCGCGGAGGGCGCGAACGCGCTGTGGACCAACAACGGCACCATCGCCGTCGGGGCTGCGCAAGGTGGTTCCACGCTCACCGTGCGCGACCACGCGCTGGTCCGTGCAAACCGGATCGAGATCGGTGCTGCCGGCGACAGCGAGGTATGGCTGGGTTCGGGCGGCAAGCTGGTTCTGGAAGACACCGGTTCCGTGCTCTACGACGGCAGCACCCTGTGGGTCGAGGACGGCGGATGGATCACCTTCGGTTCGGGTTTCAACGACGCCCTGGCATGGACCAACGCCAGCATCGTATGGAATTCCGGCGGCACCTTCGAGTTCCAGGGCGAGGCCCCCGTCATTCCGGGGTGGGAAGTGCTGGGCGAATATGCGGAGATGGGTGAATTCTTCCTCGGCCGCGGACGTACCATGATCCTCAACGGCCCCAACGCCTACCTTGCCGCCCACACCAACAACTTCCATCTCGGCGACCTTTCTTCGGATAACACCTTCATCGTCGAGAATGGGGCGAATGCCTCCTTCAAGACCGTCTCCATCGGCGACTTCAAGGAGGGCGGAAACGACAACCTCCTGCTGGTGCGCGGCAATGGCTCCGTCGTAACGAACCTCGGCTTCGCAGCCATCGGCGGCACCCTGGTTGGCAACGCATGGCACGAAGGGGGCGACCGCAACGTGCTGCGCATCGAGGACGGCGCCATGTTCTACTCCCCCGGCACCCTGCATAACCGCAACACGACGGGCACCTCCGGGCTCGAGATCGCTTCCGGGGCCACGGTCGATGTCGCCTCCTACTACCAGTCGGCCGGGGCCTACCTCACCGTGTTCGCCGCCGCCGACGGCACGAACGCGGGCCTCCTGCGCGCCGATACCGCCACCTTCGAATCGGGTGCGAGGATCGGCGTCGATGCCGTCTCACGGCTCGTCATCGACCAGATGTACACCAACAGCATCGTGCAGGCCGACGCCCTCATCATCGGCGGCGTGACCAACGGCGCTACCGCCGACCTGGCCAAGCTCGGCACCAGCGGCGGCTCCCTGGTCAACTTCAGCCTGTCGCTGGAAGACGGCACGAACATCGTCGCCACCTACAACCGGCGCTATCTTTCGCAGTCGGCGGGATTCGATCCAGAAACGATGATGGCGGAGATTGCCGACGAAATCGACATCCTCTCCATGACCGGCAACGCCGCGGCCTCGAACCAGATCGACATCCTCAACCTGCTTGATGGCGCGCAGCAGAAGACCGCCATGGAACAGCTCTACGTCTACCAGTTGCCGACCTTCATGCACAACCAGGGCGTGTTCGGCGGAATCGACCAGGTCCGTGCGCGCGGCTCCTCGTTCCACCGGACCACCGGGACCCCACCCGCCCCCGCCGGCGCGGCGGGCCCCGGACCCCACGCCGCCGACCAGGGCGTGCAGGGATGGGTCAAGGCCTATGGCAGCTTCGGCGCGCGCGACAAGGACAAGGATACGGGCTACAACGACGGCTACGACGTCCAGGCCTTCGGCACCGTGCTGGGCTTCGACCGCGCCTTCGGCGAGTGGCTCTTCGGCCTTGCGGGCGGCTATGCCGGATCGGTCATCGATGCCGACAACGGCGACGAGAGCGAGGCTGGCACCGGCTACGGCATCCTCTACGCCTCCTACGGGACCGAGGACTGGTTCGGCGACCTGGTTGCCAGCTACGGCGTATCCGACATCGACAACGAGTCGGGCGGGGCCTTCGACGTCTCCTCCAGCACGGAAGCCACCCACACCACCCTCTATGCGGGAGGCGGCAAGGAGTTCAAGGATCCGGAGGGTTCCGGCGCCCTGCTACGTCCCCTGCTCGGGCTGCAGGTCAGCCTGTTCGACCAGGACGGCTACACGGAGAAATCCCCCAATGCCGTCGGCAAGCAGGTCGACGCCTACGATCGCTGGAGCTACCTCTCCACCGTCGGTGCCGAGATGGCGATTCCGAAGGCGGGCGCCAAGATCGACTGGGAAGCCGAGTTCCGCGCCTATTGGCTCCACGAGTTCAACGACGACGAGGACAAGATCGACTACACGCTCGCCGGTTCGACCCAGCCCGGCCAGTTCCTCGTCCGCGCCCCCGATTCGGACATCGGCCAGTTCGGCGTAGGCTGCGTGGCGAAGTGGAAGAACGGGCTTCAGCTGCGTGCGGACCTGGATGCCCAGGTGAGCAAGACCTTCTATTCCACCACCCTGAGCGGCACCTTGCTCTACGAATTCTAGGGCAGGCAACGGTTGCGTTGCGGTTAATGGATAGGGCGGTGTGTCCCACACCGCCGTGGACGGCTGGGGACACAGCCGCCCCTGCCAGTGAATCGGCAGCGGCATCCCATTCGTGAACTGCCCTGGCGCCGCTACGGAACAGCGAAAACCCGGCGGTTTTTCCGCCGGGTTTCATTTTCCCGTGCCCGAAGAGCAGGGCACGCGGTTATTGTTGGATGGGACTTCAGCCCTCGTGCCGCTTCACGGCGGCCGCGATGAACTCCTTGAAGAGCGGATGCGGCTTGACGGGCTGGGACTTCAATTCGGGGTGCGCCTGGGTGGCGACATACCACGGGTGGTCGGCCAGCTCGATCATCTCCACCACCCCGATGTCGGGGTTGATGCCGGAGAGGACAAGTCCTCCCTCTTCGAGCTGCGCGCGGTAGCTGTTGTTGACCTCATAGCGGTGGCGGTGGCGTTCGGAGATCTGCTTCGCCCCGTAGGCCTCGTAGGCTTTGGTCCCTTCCACCAGCGAACAGGGACAGGCGCCGAGCCGCATGGTACCCCCCTTCTCCCGCACATCCACCTGCTCCTCCATGAGGCAGACGACGGGATGCTCCGCCTTGGCGCCGCGCTCCTCGTCGAACTCGGTGGAGTCCGCCCCGGCCAGGCCGCAGACATTGCGGGCGAATTCGATGACGGCGCATTGGAGGCCGAGGCAGATGCCGAGGAAGGGAATCCTGTTTTCGCGCGCATACTGCGCGGCACGGATCTTGCCCTCCATCCCGCGCACGCCGAATCCGCCCGGGATCAGGATGCCGTCCACGGTGTCGAGCACGGCCGGATTGCCTTCGATCTCCTCGGCCGCCATCTTTACCGCCTCCACCTTGTACCCGGCAGCGTAGCCGCCATGGTAGAGCGCCTCGTAGATCGACTTGTAGGCGTCCTGCAGCTCGGAGTATTTTCCGACCACGCCGATCCGCACCGTTCCCGCGGGATTCTTGATGGTCTGGATCAGCTTTTCCCAATCCTTGAGCGGCACCGCCGGCCGGGCAATCCGGAAGCGGTTGAGCACGATCTCGTCGAGCCCGGCCCGCTGCAGCATGAGCGGGATCTCGTAGATGGAGGTTTCGACGTCCTTTTCGACGATCACGCAATCCTTCGGCACGTTGCAGAAGAGCGAGAGCTTGTCGAGGTGTTCGCGGTCGAGGTCGACCTCGGTGCGGCAGACCAGCACGTCGGGCATGATGCCGATCTCGCGCAGCTTGGCCACGCTCTGCTGGGTCGGCTTGGTCTTGACCTCCTTGGCCGCGGCGATGAACGGCACGTAGGTGAGATGGATGAAGATCGAGTTGTCGCGGCCGACCTCCAGCGCCAGCTGGCGCAACGATTCGAGGAAGATCAACCCCTCGATGTCCCCCACCGTACCGCCGAGCTCTACGACGATGATGTCGGGGTTCTCCTTCTCCAGGGCCCGGATCCGGCCCTTGATCTCGTCGGAGATGTGCGGGATCATCTGTATGGTGCCGCCCAGGTAGTCGCCCCGCCGCTCCTTGTGGAGCACGTCCCAGTAGATGCTGCCGGCCGTGATGTTGCTCTTCTGCGAGGTGGGCTGGCCGGTATAGCGCTCGTAGTGGCCGAGGTCGAGGTCGGTTTCCGCGCCGTCGTCGGTCACATAGACTTCGCCGTGCTGGTAGGGGCTCATGGTGCCGGGATCCACGTTCAGGTAGGGATCCATCTTGAGCATGCGGATGCTCAATCCGCGGTTGATCAGCAGTCGGCCGATCGAGGCGGCCGTGATGCCCTTGCCGAGGGAAGAGACCACCCCGCCGGTGATAAAGAGGTATTTCGCCATCGAATCCGTCCCATGTTTGCGCCCCGGAGGGCCATTCTCAAAACATGGAAGGGGATGCTATCCGCTCTGCCCGACCCTCCCCAAGCCTAAAATCCAACAATTGGAAAACGCCGGGATCCGTCCCCGTCCGGCGCCCCGAAAACCCGGCAAAGTGGGTTGTTTTTTGCGGGGTCGGCCTGTAGATTGTACGGGTCTTTTTCGGGTCGCCAGACCCGATCCAACAACAGGGAGTCGACCGCATGAACCTATTCGGAACACCGTTGAAGCGTGGTGTCCTTGCCACCCTCTTTGCCGCCAGCGTCCTGCCGGCCTTCGCGCTGAAATACAACGACCCGGGAACCACCAACTACATCGGGTGGACGACCAACGACACGCGCCTGAAGGTCGGCGTCGACGAGGCGGACGTCACCCTGTTCGTGACCAACGGCGGCTACGTCGTCTTCAACGAGGTCTATGTGGGCGAGAACTCCACTTCCACCAGCAACCTGCTGGCCGTGACAGGCGGGGGCGTGCTCCTCGCCGGGAATGTCGACACCAACAACCTTTCCACCGGGGGCATCGCGGTGGGCGACACCAGCGGCAAGGGCCTGCTCCGGATCGACAACGCATCGGAGGTTTCCACGGATTACCTCCATGTCGGCCTCGGCTCGAACGAAACAGGCAAGGTCGAAGTCCAGGGCGACGGCCTGCTGCGTATCGAGAACAAGATCTACGTGGGTTCCAGCGCCAACTCCAACAACGTGGTATCGCTCAAGGACGGCGGCGCCCTCTTCGTCAACGAGGTGTCCGACCTTGTCATCGCCAACAAGGCCGGGGCGACCAACCACTTCAACGAAGTCAATGTGGAATCCGCGGGCCGGCTACTGGTCGGCGGCGACGTCAACGCCACCGGCGTCACCGGCACCTCGAACCTGAACTTCAAGGCCGGGGCGGTGCTCGGCGTGGGCGGCACCCTGACGATCGACGACTCGGCCATCGAGAACAGCCTCAATATCGTGCTGGACGACGCCCTTGGCACCAATACAGCCGCATGGAACACCGCCGAAATCTACGTCGGCGACTCCACGGCGAAGAATTCGCTGACCATCACCAACGGGGCCTCGGCGACCGCATCCGACATCCTATACGTCGGGAACAAATCCACAGCCACCGACAACTTCGTCGCCGTGGGTGGATCCAACTCCATCCTGGTCGCCAAGGACAAGCTGCTGGTGGGCGCGTCCGGCAAGCGCAACGCCCTGGAACTCTCCGACGGCGGAGCGGTTGTCGTGGCCCTCGACCTCAAGGCCGGGGTCTCTTCGGGAGCTGACGGCAACACGATCGCCGTAGGCACCAACGCCGTCCTCGGCGTAGGCGGCAGCGTGGTAGTGGGCGATTTCGGCGCGGCCAACGAGTTCAACATCGATGGCGGCCAGGTGGCCGTAACCAACGATGTCGTCGTCGGCGCATCGTCCAGGAACAACCGCTACAACCAGACCTACGGCACCAATGTCGTGGGCGGTTCGTTCATCATCGGCAAGAACAAGGCCGCCGGCGGCACGACCGGCAGCGTGAACGCCACCTCCGACCCCGCCACCACTGGAAACCGCGCCATCGTCGGCACAGGCGCCACGCTCGAGATCGCGCAGAACCTGACGGTCGGCAAGGAGGGCAGCGGCAGCATCCTGACGGTCCGCGACGGCGGCATCGTCAACGTGGCCGGCGACACGGTCATCGGCGAGGCGGTCAAGGACAACTACATCTACCTCCAGCGCGACGCCGACACCCGCTTCAACGTGGCCGGCGACCTCGTCGTCGGGAAGAAGGGCGGCAGCAACCGTTTCGCGGTCTATGGCGGCACCGCCAACATCGGCGGCGACCTGCTCCTTGGCAGCGGCACCGAACAGCACGAAAGCAAGAACTTCATCCACCTCGAAACCACCAATGCCGTGCTCAACGTGGCCAACGCCCTGCATGTCGGCGCATCGAATTCGGTCAATACGCTCGACATCGTGGCAGGCGCGATCGCCAACGCGCAGGACCTGTTCGTCGGTACCTACGCCGGCGTGTCGAACAACATCGTCACGGTAACAGGCAAGGGCTCGCTGCTGAACATCACAAACAACCTGGCGATCGGATCGGCTACCGGAACGAACAATGCGGTCGATGTGAAGAGCGGCGGCACCCTGTACGTCGGCAACACCATTTCCCTGGCGGCCGGCACCAACGGGGTGGGCAGCTCGCTCACCATCGGGAACGGCGGCACGCTCAAGACCCTGGGCTGGGATTTTTCCGGCATGGACACCAACATCGTGTTCCAGGGCGGTTCCGCCCTGCACCTGCTCGGCTCGCTCTTCGGCACCAACGAGGTGGAGGGTGGCCTTGCCTTCATCCTCGACGGCACGCTTGGAGGAACCAATACGGCGTGGAACACGGGAACCAATGCCCTGGTGGTCGGACGCGACACCGACCGCAACAGCCTGACCTTGACCAACGGGGCCATGGCCGCCACGGCCACCAACCTCTACATCGGGATCGCGTCGAAGAACAACCGGGTCGTCGTCGATGGCACGGGCTCGCTGCTGGACATTGGCGGGAACCTTTCCATCGGCACCGAAACCAACACGTCGACCCTCAACTTCTTCGGGCAGGTAACCGGCTCGAACACCTTGGAGATCCTGTCGGGCGGCCTGGTGAAGGTAGGCGGAGATGCCGACCTCTTCAACGGCGCGACCCTGCGGATCGATTCCATCTCGCGGATGGATGTGGCGGGCGACTACAACCAGGACTCCCGCTCCACGCTGGCCGTAGGCGTTAGCACCAACCAGGCGGCCCCGAACCTGAACGTGGCCGGCCGGGCCAACCTCTCCACCGGATCGAAGCTCTTCGTTTTCAACGACGGCATCGGCAAGAACGACACCAATGTCGTGCAGAACGTGGTCGTGGCCGGGGAACTGACGATCGACGACCAGGCGGCCTCCACGCGCCTGCTGCTGGACCGCGTCACCATCGCCACCAACCTCCTGCTCGGATTCAATGTCACCGTGTCGAACGGGACGGCGATCGTGCTCGACAACTTCATCGTCCGTTCCATCGGCGAAGCCGCCGGACTCGACGGCCAGGTGCTGGCCGTGGCCGGGGAGATCGAATCCCTGCGGGCCGGCGGGGATCCCGCGGCATCCAACATGTACGCTGTCATCCAGGGGCTGACCGATGCCGAAGCCAACCAGGCCCTGCGCAACTTCTACGGCGAGAAGGAGAGCTCCGTCCCGTCGCACAACGTGATCAACATGGGCATCCAGTCGGTGGCCGAACGGCTCACCATGCGGGCCGACAACACCCGCGCGCGCATGGGCATGGCATCGGCCGCGGATACCGCCCCCCAGGGGGCTGGCGGGCCGCATATGCCGCACCAGGAACTCCAGGGATGGCTGACCGGATACGGCACATGGTCGGACAAGAAGGCGGCGGACGGCTTCAACGGATACGAAGGAAGCCTTGGCGGCTTCCTGATCGGCGCGGACGCCTCCGTCGCGGACAACGTGCTGGTGGGCGTGGCGGGCGGTTCCGGCAGTGGATCGATCGACGGCGACAACGGCTCTTCGACCGACACGCGCACCACCCACATCGCCGGCTATCTCTCGATGGGGACGAAGGATTGGTTTGGCGATGCAAGCATCATCTATGGCGGAAGCTCGGTCGACAGCACGCTGGGCACCACGTTCGACACGAAGGCCCAATACGATGCGCAGAACATCGCCTTCTACGTGGGCGGAGGCAAGGAACTCATCGGAAACTACCTGGTCTTCACCCCCCAGGCTTCGCTGCTGGCCAACTACTACAAGCAGGACGGCTACACGGAAAAGGCCTCGAACGCCGTGGGCCGGCAGGTCGACAGCTTCGACACGCTCTATGTGCAGGGTGCCGTGGGCGGCAGCCTGGCGCTCTACACCTCCCTTGGCGAGATGTCGTTCAAGCCCGAGATCCGCGCCTTCTGGCTCCATGAGTTCAACGCCAAGGAGGAGGACCTGGCCTACATGCTCATCGGCGGCACCGGCTCCTACAACCTGCAGCTCCAGGCCCCCGAGGAGGATATCCTGAAACTGGGCGTCGGGCTCTCGACCAAGCTCGGGGAATACCTCGAGCTGCGTGCCGACCTGGACGGCCGCTGGGGCAGCGACTACAGCGACCACACCCTGCTGGGCTCGATCCGCTACCAGTTCTAGGAATGATTGTTTGTGCGAGGTAGGGCGGTGGGGCCCCACTCCGCCACGGACGGCTGGGGACAGCCGTCCCTACCTTCTTACAGCACTTCGCAACGTTGCGCCCCCAGCCCATCGACGCCGATTTCGACCACGTCGCCCTGCTTCAGCACCACCGGCGGATTGCGTGCGGAACCAATACCTGGCGGGGTTCCGGTGGCGATGACGTCGCCGGGCAGCAGGGTCATGCCCCGGGAAATGTGCGCGATCAGGAACGGGATGCCGAACATCATGTCGCCCGCCAACGCCTCCTGCATCGCCTGCCCGTTCAGCGTCTGCCACACGCGCAAACCGGCCGTTCCGGGAACCTCGTCCGGGGTTGAGAGGAAAGGGCCCATGGGGCAGAAGGTGTCGAACCCCTTGCCGCGGAACCACTGGCCCGCGGACTTTTGCACCACCCGCTCGGTGACATCGTTAAGCACGGTATAGCCGGCCACATGCGCGGAGGCGTCCTCCTCCCGGACCATCGAGGCCCGCTTTCCGATGACCACCGCAAGTTCGGCTTCGGCGTCGACCACCTGCGCCCCTTCGGGCAGGACAATGGGATCGAACGGCCCGGTGATAGCGGTCGTGGCCTTGGAAAAGAGCACGGGCTGTTGGGGAATGGCATGGCCGAACTCCCTGGCGTGAGCCGCGTAGTTCGCGCCCACGCAGATGATCTTGGATGGACGGGCCACGGGCGCCCCCAGCCGTACCGATCCGGCAGGAACATACGTGGCGCCCGGATCACCCATCAGCGCACGAAGCTGCGCCATTCCGTCGTGGGCAAAGAAGTGCTCGTTGTAGTCCTCGATATGGAAAGCCAGGGCCCGCACATCGAGGATGCGTCCATCCCCCATCCAGATCCCGGGCCGCTCTTTTCCCTTTTCCCCGAACCGCACCAGCTTCATACTGCCTCCAACATCGATGCGGAAAACTAGGATGTGCGGACGTTTTACACAAACCAAAAGCCGCGAGGAGGTATTGGTGGAACTCGGCGAGATCGAGCTCCCGCCCCTGTTCCAGCGCCGCTACAACATCGCCCCGACCCAGCAGGCGGCCATCCTGCGCCAGGACGCCGAGGCCCGTGCCATGGCGTGCACCTGGGGCTTCGACCTTCCCGGATCGGGAGCTCCGGCCATCAATGCCCGATGCGAAACCCTGCGCGAGAAACCCCTCTTCAGGGATCTGGTCGACCGGAACCGCTGCCTGGTGATCGCCGACGGCTTCTACGAATGGAAGGCCCGGCAGCCCTACTATTTCCAGTTGGACGGAGGATCCCTCTTCGCCTTTGCCGGGTTGTGGCGCGACGACCGTTTCGTCATCCTCACCCGCGCGGCCGACGCCAGCATGCAGGGAATCCACCACCGCATGCCGATCATCTTCCCGCTTGCCGACGGACGGAGCTGGCTGGAAGGATTCCATATTCCCGCATCGCCGCCCACGCTGGTGGCCCGGCCCGTCTCCCGGCGCGTCAACTCCGTCGCCCACGACGACCCCGCCTGCCTCGGCCCCTCTGAGGTGCAGGAGAATCTCGACCTATAACCGGATCATACGGCTGATGGATGGGGATGAAGGGGTCGTCCGGGCCGTATGCCGCCTCAGTCTGCTTGGAAACCCAGCGTGTGCGGCTGCGCTCGGCCAGCCGCTTGATCCACCTATAGCGATTTCCCAGAAGAAGCTAGCCTTCCGTTTCTTATTAATTGCAATCCTTCATATATGCCCTTTGGGCATCTGCAAAACCCCGCGACATTTGCAGTACACGTTTCCAGTTCGGGGTTGTGCTTGTTTCTCCCATGGTAGTCATCTACATTCCGGACACATCGGAGGATGGCATGAAGATCCTGGTCCTGAACGGCCCCAACCTGAACCTGCTCGGAACGCGCGAGCCGGAAATCTACGGTATTGAAACGCTGGCCGACATCGAAGCGGAGATGAAGGCGTGCGCCGACCGGCTGGGTGGCGGCATTTCAATCGAGTTCCGGCAGACGAACTCGGAGGCGGAACTGATTACCTGGATCGGCGCCACCCGCGGCGAGTACGACGGCATCATCATCAATCCCGCCGCGCTGACCCATACCAGCCTCGGAGTGTGCGACGCCCTGAAGGCCGTTGCGGACAAGGTTCCCGCCGTGGAAGTGCACCTCAGCAACACCCATCGCCGCGAGGAGATCCGGCACAAGAGTCTCACGGCACCCGCCTGCGTTGGCCAGATCATGGGTTTCCAGGGATTCGGCTACTCCTTGGCGCTGCGGGCGATCGTCCACCACCTCAAGGGCTAGGGCGGCGCAGCCTATCCATTCCGGACCAGCTGACGAAAGGCCTCGTCGAAGATATGCTGGTCGGGAATGTTTCGTTCCTGCCGACGCGCCATACCCTCGACGATTTCGACGGCCTGGAGCGCACTGGCCTGCGTATGCCGGGCGGCCTGGCCTATCAGGACGGCGCTGTCGCTCGCAAAGAGCAGATGGCCCGGCTCCACCCGGCTTGCCAGCAGCAGGACATCGCGGTGCCAATCAGCCATCACGCGGAACACATCGGACTGGACCTCCTTGAGCCGGGCGTTGGTGCGTGCTTCCACGACCTTCTTGAGCTTCTCCTCGTCCATCTCCCCGGCCATCCGTCCCATTTCGGTCTCCACCTCTTCGGCAAGCACGGCCTTGACCGTATCGAACAGCCCCTTGAACCGTCCGGCCAGCCGGGCGGCGTCGAGGCCGCTGGAAGGCGGCAATTCGTGGAGGATGCCCATCAACGCCTCTCGCCACCCGGCCTCCTCCGAAGGCTTGCCCGCGGCCGGCAGCACAATCTTCTGGCAACGCGAAAGGATCGTGGGCAGCAGGCTTTGCGGGGAATCGGTGACCAGCAGCAGCAGGCTTTTCGAGGGGGGTTCTTCGAGGGTTTTAAGCAGCGTGTTTTCAGAACTGGGGTTCATGCAGTCGGCGGAGAGGACGACCCCGGCCTTCCATCCGCCGGCGAAGGCGGTTTGCGCCATGCGCTGGATCAGCGCCCTGACCTCGTCGGCAAGAATCTGCCGGGACTTGCTTTGGGGCTCCACCCATAGGATGTCGGCATGCTTATGCGAGTCCACCAGACGGCATCCCGCGCAGCGGTGGCAGGGCTTCTCTTCCTCCATGCAGAAGAGCAGCTTGAGGATCGATTCCGCAAAGGTTCGTCCGTTTCCACGCGGCGACCCCACGATGACATAGGCGTGTCCAAGGCGCCCCGCGGCATATCCGTTACGGATGCCCGCCCACGCCTCGGTGCTGTAGTCGACCGCTTCCATGCTACAGGAACCGCTCCTTCACCAGCATCCAGACCTCGGAGGCCACTACCTCGATGGGACGGTCGGAATCCAGGAGGTGGATGCGCCCGGGCTCCCGCTTCGCCAAACGGCGGTAGCCATCGCGAACCCGCTGATGGAACTCGATCGCCTCGCGCTCGAAACGGTCGTGTGCGCCGTCCTCGTCCCGGTAGCGCTGCCGTAGCCGCAGGAATCCGCACTCGACGTCCAGGTCCAGCACCACCGTCAGGTCGGGCTTGCGCCCCCCGATGGCAAAGTCATTGATGCGGTCCAGCGTATCGATGTCCATGCCGCGGGCAAAACCCTGGTAGGCCATGGTAGAATCGATGAAGCGATCGCACAGGACCCACGCGCCCCGTTCAAGGGCCGGCAGGATCAGCGCGCCCATGAGCTGCGCCCGGCTGGCGGCAAAAAGCATCAGTTCGGCCCGTGGCAGGGGCGACTCGCCGGCGGCGTCGTGCTGGAGAATGCCGCGGATCGACTCGCCGACCGGCGTTCCACCCGGTTCGCGGGTCATGGCCACCTCGATCCCGAGGGATTCCAGCTTTTCGGCCAGCAGCCGAATCTGGGTCGACTTCCCGCTACCTTCCGGCCCTTCGAAGGTGATGAACCTGCCACTCATGTTGCGCGACCCTTCCTTCATCGGCCGCCCCGCGGGGAGGCGCTATAGCTTGCGGGGCTTCGGGCCCTCGGGGGTATCCTTGACGCCCCAGCCCAGTTCCGCGAGACGGTCACGTATCCGGTCGGACTCGGCCCAATCCTTGTTGGCGCGGGCCAGGGAGCGGGCTGCGACCAGTTCCCGGACCTCGGCCGGCACCGCCTCTTCCCTAGGCACCAGGAACCCGAGAACCCGGTCAAGGTCGTTCCACAGCCCGAGCACGGCCAGCGCTTCGCCGCCCCCGAGGGGGTGGTCCGCCATGGCCTTGTTTCCGGCATGGACCGTATCGAATACCGCAGCCAAGGCCCCGGAGATGTTCATATCGTCGTCCATCGCCTCGGTAAACCGCGCCCGCGTTTCAGCCGCCCAGGCGGGCAATTCGCCCGCGACGGTTCCGTCCGCCGCCGCCTCGCGCAGCGCGGCGTGGAATTCGTCGAGCCGCTTGAGCGCGGCGCGGTTGGCATCCAGGGATTTGAAGGCGAAGTTGAGCGACTGGCGGTAGTGCGAGGAGAGGAGCTCGTAGCGCACCTCGCGCCCGGTGTAGCCCATGTCGAGGATTTCCCGCAAGGTGTGGAAGTTGCCGAGCGACTTGCTCATTTTCCGGCCGTCGACCACCAGGTAGCCGCAATGCATCCAGTACTTCGAATAGGGTTTCCCGGTGGCGGCTTCGGACTGGGCGATCTCGTCTTCATGGTGCGGGAAGATATTGTCCACCCCGCCTGTGTGGATATCGAAGCTCTCGCCCAGCAGCTTCATGCTCATGGCGGAGCACTCGATGTGCCATCCCGGGCGCCCCCGGCCCCAGGGCGAGTCCCACCAGACATCGCCATCTTCCGGCACATAGGCCTTCCAGAGGGCGAAGTCGGCGGCGTTGTCCTTGCCGTATTCGTCCTGGGCCACGCGGGCTCCGGCCTGCATCCCCTCGCGGTCCAGCCGCGCGAGCATCCCGTAGCCGGCGAACTTGTCGATGCTGTAGTAGACCGAACCGTCCTCGGACTGGTAGGCGTAGCCCTTCTCGAACAACGTTTCGATCAGGGCGATCATTTCCGGAACATAGTCGGTGGCCGCCGGATAATGTTCGGCGGGTTCGATGCCCAGCTTGGCCAGGTCTTCGAAGAAGGCGTCGACGTAGGTCTGCGTATAGGTCTTCAGCGGAACACCCTGGGCGATCGAGGCCTTGATGGTCTTGTCGTCGACATCGGTCAGGTTCTGGACCTGCACCACGCCGAACCCGGAGAACCGGACATAGCGGCGGAGCAGATCCTCGAACATGTAGGCCCTGAAGTTCCCGATATGGGCATAGTTGTAGACGGTCGGTCCGCAGGTATACATGCGGACGGTCTTTCCATCGATCGGCCGCAGCTCCTCCTTGGAGCGGCTCATCGTGTTGTAGATCCTAAATGCCATCGCAGATTTCCTTCAGGTCCAGCTGGGGGGCATCCTTCCACAGCTTTTCAAGGTCGTAGAATTCGCGCATCTCGCGTTCGAAGACGTGGACCATGACCCCGTGGTAGTCCATGATCATCCAGCCGCTGTCGGGAACGCCTGCCCGGTGGTAGCCCTTGAAACCGGCATTCTTGTAGAGCCGTTGCAAGCCGTCGTACAGCGCCTTCAGGTGCGGCTTGTTCGCTCCCGTTGCGATGACAAAGTAATCGGCGATGTTGGCGTGCCGCCGCAAGTCAAGCGCCACGATGTCCTCCGCCTTCCTCTCGTCGAGAAACCCGACGACCTCCCTGATGACTTCCAAATCCTTGTCCATGATTCCTGCTCAGCCCCGGTAGAGGCCATGTTCGTAGATGTACATTTCAACTTCCTGCGGCACGAGGTAGCGGATGGACAACCCCTCCGCCACGCGCATCCGGATCTCCGTCGAGGAGATTTCGACCCGGTGCGCCTCGACCACGTTGCGCAGCAGCTCTTCCCTGCGCGCCTCGGGCAGCAGGATCTTCCCGCGGATCCTCTCCAGGGAATCGTTCTCCGCCCCCGGCCGCAGAAACGAGGCAACTTTGCACAGGTCGAGCAACTCGTCAATCTTGTACCAGGTATGCAGGTCCACCAGCGTATCGCCCCCTACCACCAGGACCCACTCGACATCGGGCCGCTCCAGCGACAGCGCCCGCACCGTATCGATGGTATAGGAAACCCCGCCCCGCCTCAACTCGGCCTCGGACACCGAGAAGCGCAAATCGGTTTCGGTCGCCAGCCGAAGCATGTTCAAGCGGTCTTCCGGCGACGCCTGCTGCATATGCTGCTTGTGCGGTGGAATGGCCGCCGGAACGAAGACCAGCTCGGAAAGTTCCAGCCGCTCAAGGGCATCCTGGGCAATGACCAGATGTCCCATGTGCACGGGATCGAACGATCCACCCAGGATGCCGATGCGCTTGACCGTGGATGAAGGCTCCATGGATAGGGATGGCGATCCGGAATCGCCTACCAGACCGACTGCCAGACCTTGATGACATCGCCCGCTTCGATCTTCACGTCCAGGGAAGGATCCCTTTCGAGCTCCTTCATGTTGTAGGTGAAGATTTTCCCCTGGCGGGTTACGGTCACCTTCTTGCGGTTGGCAAAAGGCGTGTACCCGCGTGCCCCGGCAATCGCCTGCATCAAGGTGGTGCCGGTCGATAGCTGGAACTGGCCCGGCTGGTTTACTTCGCCCTGCACATAGTAGACCTTCGCCGTCATGGTCACATTGACGGAGACATTCTTGTAGATCCCCCTCTCGATATAGAGGCGCTCGATCCTGTCCTCCAGTTCGGACGTCGTCAGTCCGGACGCCTTGACCGGCCCGAGGTGGAGCAGGCTGACCTCGCCGTTTTCATCGATCACCGGCTCCAGCACCTGTTGCTCCTGCACGCCGCTGAAGCGGATGTAGAGCGGATCGAGCGGCTTGAGGCGGTAGGCGCCGATGGAGGCGGCGGAAGCGTCGCCCGTGGCGGCCGTCCCCACCCCGTCGCCGGACCGCGATCCACCCATGGCGTTCCCCTGCACCGGTTGCACGACACAGCCTGAACCCAGCACAAGCACCGCAGCAAGCCCAGCCAAGAGAAGCATATTCCCATTCTTCATTCCAAATCCCTTCACGATACCCCTACACGGAATCCTCGGCAGCAACCTCGCTCTGCGAACTGCGGTAGTAGTCCGAATAGTAGGAGTGGTAGTAGTAGTAGTAGTCGTCGCGCATGATGTTGATGTTGTTCAATACTGCTCCGACGGCCTTGACGCCTAGCGACTCGATCATGTTCTTCGCCTTGACAAGCATGTCGCGCGGATACTTGCGGTACTGGACGACAAGGATGGCGCCATCGGTCTCCTTCGCGATGATGGAGGAGTCGCTGATCCCCACCAGCGGAGGCGTGTCGATGAAGACGATATCGTACTTGCTCTTCAGGCTTCCGACCAGCTCCCCGATGCGCTTGGGATCGAGCACGCCCAACGAGGTCCGCGGGAGGCGACCGGAGGGCAGGAAGTGCAGGTTGGGCACGCTGGTGGCCTTGATGGCCTCCTCCACGGGTACGTCGCGAAGCAGCACGTTGGTCAGTCCAAACCGGTTTGAAACGCCCAGGATGGTATGCTGCACCGGGCGGCGCAAGTCAGCGTCGACCAGCAACACTTTTTCGCCCTGCTGGGCGCAGACGAAGGCCAGGTTGAACACCGTCGTGGACTTACCTTCGCCGGCGCCACCGCTCAATACGCAGAATGCACCCCTGTGCGCACCGCCCTCGGTGAATGCCAGATTGGTGCGCAAGACACGGTAGGCTTCCGCATGCTCGCTGTCGGGTCCTTCCTCGATCAATGGACGAACCTTCTGCGGAATCAGCCCCAGTACGGGCAGGCCAAGTACCCGTTCCACATCGTCGGCGGTCTTGATGGAGGTATCGAGATATTCGATGAAGTAGGCCAGCCCGACCCCGGCTCCCATGCCGACAAAGATGCTCAGCAGCACGTTCATGAAGAGGTTTGGACTGACCGGCCGGCGGTTGGCTTCGGCCACGTCGATGATTTCCACCGGATTGCGCGGAACCTCGAGCGTGATGAGCTCCTGGCGATGCTTGGACATGAGCTGGTTGTAGATGAAGCGCTCCGTGTCCAAATCCGTCTTGGCATTCCGGAAGGGACGGAACTCCTCGCCCTGCGATTGGATGGTGCTGGCCTTCACGCTTTCGAGCAGCTTGTCGAGATCCTCGAACTTCTTCTTGGCCACTTCGTATTCCGTCTGGAGTCGCTTCCGCAGAGCCTTCAGGCGTTCCTTAAGGGCTTCCTCCGCCTTGGTCTTCTGGTAGGTAAACCGGAGTATTTCCGGGTGGTTGGGGCCATAGTCCGCGCTCAGCGAGCCCAGTTGCACCTCGATATCCTGGATCTGCTGGATCAGGTTCATCACCAGCTGGTCGTTGGTAAGGCCGGACGCGCTGTCAACCAGGTCCTTGTCCTCCAGGTTTTCGAGCACCTTGAGGAGTCCCTCCTTTTCGAGCATCTGCTGCTGCGCGAAAAGCCGATCGCCTTCCAGCTGCTGCATTTGCATTTCGCCGATATCCACGTCACCTTCGCCACCCAGCACGGCGATGCCGAATTCCTTTCGGATCTGCTGGAGTTTGTCTTCCGCATCGGCCACCCGCTGCTGCTGCTCCTTGAGCGCCACTTCGATCCGGTCGATCGCTTCCCGTGCCTTGGTCATGGCCAGGTCCAGCCGCGAATCGCGATAGACTTCCGCCAATTCATTGGCAATGTCGGCCGCCTCGTCGGGATTGTCGCGCTTGACGCTGACCACGATCAGCGAGGTATCGCGCTGCTGGAAGACGTTGATGCTATTCCGCAAGATCTTGTGGGCCACTTCGCGGGGCAAGGTTTCGCCTTCCGCCCCCCACTCCTTCTGCAGGTTGAGGCGGTTGATCACCTCGTACAGGATGGGCTTGGAGGTCAGGATTTCAAACTGGGTACGGAGAAAATAGGGATTGTAGGTCGAGTAATAGGTCTGCTGCCCGGCGAACGGGTTGATCTCGGGAACATCCTCCGACACGGAGATCCGCACGTTGGACTCGTAGATGTTCGGCAACATCAGGGTGTAGACGGTACCGGTCAGCACGACGAGAATGGCAACAGCCAGAACGATTTCCTTTCTCGAGCGAATGACCCTCCAGTAATCCAGGAAGTGGAGGGTGCTCGACTGTTGCGCCGACTCAGTGCTCATGTGCAGTTCTCCCGTTCAAAAAATCAAGATGGTGAAGGTAAACTTCACCACCTTGTCATTCAAATCAAAAACCTAAGTTTCAGGCCGTATGCTACAGGCGCAACCGCCAGCCGATATCCACGATATTCCCGTCGTATTCGTACAGCGCACCCGATGTCCACCGGTTCCTGAAGGTGTATCCGGCTTCCAGGAAATTGTTCCGATTGAGCTGATAGGATCCGCGCAGGCTCAGCATGGCATAGTTGTCGGTCGCATCCGCAATGCCTACGGAACCGTAGGCCGAATCATAGAAGCCCAGGAAATAGGAGAGCGACGCCGCCAAATTGATCTTGGCGGTGATGTCTTGACGCACCCCTATGGTCAGATCGAAGCGATCCTGGGCATTGTAGATGGAGTTCTCGGAACGGTAGATCGAGTATCCCAGACTTCCGTTGATGCTGGTCCGGGCGGTCGGATTGACCTGCAGGCCGGCCTGCAAATATGGCGTGGTCGAGTCCTCGGTGGAACCATAGTATTCAACATCGGAGAGGGTTCCACCGACACGGGCATAACCCGTCACATCGGGGTTGAAGTTCTGGTCGATCCCCACCAGCGCGGTGATCGACTCGAAGCCGCCACGAGACCCTTCGTACTGGTGATCGACATAGTTCAGCCCACCCATCAGCTGGGTGCGGTTTTCCACCAGCTGGTAGTTGAAGGAGCCATCGCCCCGCAACTGGTCGTAGTCGTTGTTCGCCGTTCCCTTGCCATAGGCGTCGTCGTTCCAGACGCGCATCTCGTAGCCGGCCCCAACCCGCAGGGAGCTGAGGCTGGTAAGCGTATAGTCCAGGCTGCCATTCAGATCGTTTTCAATAAACCGCTGGTCGATGACGCTCACCCCCGGCCCCGTCTGCCCTTCCTTGTCCTGGTAGCGGAAGCGGTCCCACAGCGAAATGAACGCCCGTTGCGAAATCGCATGGTTGAAGCGGGCGTAGAGGTCCTGGTACATGATGTCGTTCGGCTCGGCATCGAACCGGTAGCGGAATTCCGGCTGCCAGTAGAGCATGGCATCGGTCCGCGAAGAAAAGGTTGTCTTGGTCGACAGGTTGATGATGTCCGTGACGTATCCGGAACCCTGCTTGTCCTCCGTGGAGTAGATGTTGTCATCATACCCGACCCGCACATGGTTTTGGAACCGCACCACCCGTTCCTTGGCGGCATAACCATGCATCGCTGCAAATGCGACTACCGACAGAAAACAAGCAAATCGTTTATTCATCTTTCAAGCTCCCTTCAACAACCCAAGCAACCCACAACCCGCTACGCAACGCATTATTCAGGAGTTGCATCCGACTCCAACAGACGCTTCCAAATCGCAAAGGGCGGATCCCATGCGCCCGTCGGGCCGCCGCCGGTGTTCGTCTTGGATTCCTTCCACTTTTCCACGATGCGGTCGCGCACTTCCTCCGGAACGGCGCCCGTGAAGGCGTCCACCGCACGCTGCAAAGCGGCCTTCACCTCGTCGGCACGCGCGGCAGCCAAGTCTTCATCGCCCCCTTCAACGGCCCGCTCCATGGCGGCATACGCGGCCTGGGCGTCGGCCATCGCGGCATCGATGGCGTCGATGCGCGTGCTGAAATCGGCCATGCCGTCCACGTTTCCGTCCAGCGCGGCCCCGGAGAGGTTGGCATTGGCCTGGATGGATAGCAGGGCGATCGAGGCAAGCTCACCGGCGGTCTGCGCCTTGTCGACGGCACCGGCCCCGGAAACCAACCCCAGCACGGCGATGCATGCTGCAAAGCGGATGTAATGGCAGGAACGATTCTTCATGTCCGACTCCTTATTTCGTATATTTCTCGGCGATCAGCGCCTTGACCCGTTCATAGTTGAACTGCACTTGCGACGCCGATGCGAGTGCATTCTGGAGGGCGGAACGGATGACATCCAGCGATTCCGTCTTCTCCGAGGCGACCGCCTCGACGTACATGATGCTGATCTGCACCACCTTGGCCCCCGAAATGGCTACGCCCGACCCAACCTTGGCAAGCAAAGCGTAGTCATCCGACACCGATCCGTTGGTTACCGATGAAACCTTTTCGGCGCTCTTCTTGGCACCATCCAGCGACTCCACCGCAAGGCTCCAGTTTTCGGCCGCGGCCTGCAGCATCTGCCTGACTTCGCCCATCAGCGGCGAATCCGCCGGGATCTGCTGCAACAGGGGCTTGCCCTTCTCGATGGCGGCACGCGCCTGGTTGACAGCGTTCTGGGCGGAGGCGACGGCGGATTGCACGCCGGCAAGCGAATCCGCCCCAGGCGCGGCATTCTGTTCCTGGGACCATGCATCCATGGAGGAAAGGGAGAGGACGATGGCGGAGAGGGATCCGACTGCGAACTTGATGCAACTGCGGTTGTTCATACTTCTGTTCCTCAAGTTAAGTACCATTACAAATATGAAAACAATCTTTGCTAAGCAAGAAAATCTAACGCACTAAATTCGGTCCCTGTTGAGCACATCGAGCATGTGCTCGTAGGCCCCGGCATAGTCAACACCGTTCAATATACAGAACTCCTCCCAGGATGCAACGCCTATGGGCAACTTTACTTTGCCCGCCGAATATTCGGCCCCGCCGGAGAGAACCAGCTCGATCTGCCCCATGGCACGGGCGCAATCCTTCATCGCAAACTCCTTGCCATTAATTACTTCCATCAGGCCAAAATAGATCCCCGCCTTGTTGAGGAAGGCAACGCATTCATTGAGCGTGGCTTCGGGTGCGACGTAGCCGGTGAAAAATCCGGAATGTTTGGCCAATATTATGGCCGCATCGGCATGCGTTGGCAGCTTCGTCGCCGCCGCCTCTTGCCCGCCAGCCGCCGATTCGACCGACAGGACGGCGAGCAAAACCGCCGCACGAACGATCAACCTGCCATGGAACCCCATTGCCCACCTCGGTATAAAAGCGGCTTCATGCCGGAAGAATCTTTTGCTACACAATGACGCCTGCATATCTACCATGGAACCCCAATGACCGCCAATTCTTTTACTTTCAAACTCGATGAAGCGCAGCAGGCCGAACTCAGGCGCATCCTCGCCCAGTCCAAATATCGCCCCGAGCAGGTCCCCCACACCCAGGTGGCCGCATCGATCCCGGACTGCCGCATCAACCTCTACACGTCGGGAAAGCTTCTCGTCCAGGGGAAGGCGGCCCACGAGTGGGTGACCTTTATCCTCGAGCCGGAGATCTTGAAGGAGGCGAGGACCGGCTACGATCAAGTCCACGATCCCGAATCCGTCCAGCCCCACATGGGGATCGATGAGAGCGGCAAGGGGGACTTCTTCGGCCCGCTTGTGATTGCCTCCGCCTTTGTCGACGAAGGCTTGGTCGAAAAGCTCAAGGAGCTGGGAGTGCGCGACTCCAAGAAGATCGGCTCGGACAACGTGGCGCTGAACATGGCCCGCGACATCCGCAAGATCCTGGGGGATCGGTGCGCCTTGGTTACGATCGGCCCCCGCGCCTACAACCGGATGTATGCCAAGATCGCGAACGTCAACAAGATGCTGGCATGGGGCCATGCGCGGGCCATCGAGAACCTGCTCGAGAAGGTTCCCTCCTGCCCCCGCGCCCTGTCGGACAAGTTCGGGCCGACGCACCAGATCGAGCGGGCCCTCATGGAAAAGGGGAAGCAGATCCGGCTGGACCAGCGCACCAAGGCCGAGTCGGACCCGGCCGTGGCCGCCGCCTCCATCCTGGCCCGCGCCGGCTTCATCCATGCGATGAAAGCCATGGGGAAACAGCTCGGAACCGACATCCCCAAGGGCGCCTCTACCCAGGTGCGGCGCGCTGCGGAACGCTTGGTCGCCGACCATGGACCCGCCATCCTGCTCGACACCGCCAAGTGCCACTTCCAGACCACCGACAAGGTGCTGGCCGAGGTGGGATACTCCCGCAAGGACCTCCCCTCCCCGGCTTGACCCGGCTCAGGCATGGGCGGAATCGCGGCGGAGTCGGGTTCCCGGGGAAGGATGAAGCCGCGGAACCAGGCGCAATCCCGCCCCCAGAAAAAGGAAAGTTCTCCTTGCCTGGCGGGGGCGCATTGATTAAAAACCACGCTCCCAATTGAACACGAGGTTTTCACCATGAAGTCAGAGATCCATCCCAACTATGGCGAAGCGGTCATCCGTTGCGCATGCGGCCACGAGGTCCACACCCGTTCGACCCGCAAGGAGATGCACGTCAACACCTGCTCGAGCTGCCACCCGTTCTTTACCGGACAGGCTAAGTTCATCGACACCGAAGGCCGCGTCGACCGCTTCAAGAAGCGTTTCGCCGAAGGCATGTATTAGCTTACCGCTTCCGTCGAAGGCCGAACCCGCACCAGCCGGTTCGGCCTTTTTGCGTCCAGACCCCTTGCCCGCCTGATGCCATGATCGACCAAGCCTATCTCGAAAAGCTCCAAGCCAAGCTCGGCGCGCTCGAAGAGCGCATGTCCGATCCGAAGGTCTCTGCCGACCCGAAGAAGATGCAGGAGTGCATGCGCGAATACGCCCACAAGAAGAAGCTGGCCGAATGCGCGAAGCGCCTGCTTGCGCTCACCGCGGAGAGGGAGGAGAGCGCCGCGCTGCTGGACGACGCGTCGACCGATCCCGAACTGAGGGAGATGGCCGAAGCGGAGCTGGCCGAAATCGACGCAAACCTCCCCCAGGCGGAACGCGAAATGATGGTGGCCCTGATCCCCCCCGATCCGACGGACAGCCGCAACGTCATCATGGAAATCCGCGCCGGCACCGGCGGCGACGAGGCCGGCATCTTCTGCGGCGACCTCTATCGCATGTACACCCGCTACTTCGACCTTCAGGGATGGAAGCACTCCGTCATGGATCTCAGCCCCTCCGAAGCGGGCGGCTACAAGGAAATCGTCTTCTCCGTGGAAGGCGAAGACGTCTACAAGACCCTGAAGCACGAGGGCGGAGCCCACCGCGTCCAGCGCGTGCCCGTCACCGAAACCCAGGGCCGCGTCCATACCAGCGCAGCCACCGTCGCCGTCCTCGCCGAAGCCGAGGAGGTCGACATCGAGGTGCGTACCGAGGACCTGCGCATCGACACCTACCGCTCTTCGGGCGCCGGCGGACAGCATGTCAACACCACCGATTCCGCCATCCGCATCACCCATCTGCCCACCGGCATCGTGGTGCAGTGCCAGGATGAGCGCTCCCAGCACAAGAACAAGGCCGCCGCCATGAAGATGCTGCGCGCCAAGCTCTTCGACGAAGAGCAGCGCCGAAAGGCGGCGGCCGAGGATTCCGCCCGCAAATCGATGGTGGGCAGCGGCGACCGCTCCGAGAAGATCCGCACCTACAACTATCCGCAGAACCGCCTCACCGACCACCGCATCGGACTGACGCTCTACAAGCTCGACCGCATCATGGAGGGCGATCTTCAGGAGATCCTCGACGCCCTCTACGAACACGACGTGGGACAGCGGATCGAACAGCAGATGAAGCGCTAGGGAAAATTGCCTCAAGTTGGCGCTTCCCATGGCCCACCCCCCGCGCTAGGTATTTTCCCATGAACCGGCATCCTTGCGACTTCCTCGTCATCGGCAGCGGACTGGCCGGCCTGACCTGCGCCATGGCGCTGGCCCGGCACGGGCGGGTGCTGGTCGCCAGCAAGGTCGACGCCCTCGAATGCAACAGCTTCTATGCCCAGGGCGGCATCGCCTGCGTCATCGATCCGGGCGATACGGTCGAAGCCCACATGCAGGACACGCTCGACACCGGGTGTGGCCTGGGCGATCCCGAAACGGTGCAGCGCATCGTTCGCGGCGGCTATGAGCGCATCGCGGAGCTCGAGCAGCTCGGGCTCGAATTCGAGCGCCGCAAGCGCAAGGGCAAGGAGAACGAATACGACCTCGGCCAGGAAGGCGGCCACTCGCACCGCCGCATCCTTCATGCCGGCGACATCACCGGACAGGCGATGATGCAGGTGCTACTCGCCCAGGCCCGCGCGCACCCGAACATCCGGATCCTCGAAAACCTGATGGCCGTGGACCTCGTCACGACCGGATGGATCCGGCATCCCGGACCCAACCGGTGCGTCGGCGCCTACTTCCTGGACCGGCACTCCGAAGAGATCTTCCCGATCCATGCCGCCTGCACCGTGCTGGCGACCGGGGGCCTCGGCAAGGTCTACCCCTACACCTCGAACCCCGACATCGCCACCGGCGACGGCGTGGCGATGGCCTGGCGTGCCGGACTGCCGATCCGCAACATGGAGTTTGTGCAGTTCCACCCCACCTGCCTCTACCATCCCCACGCCAAATCCTTCCTCATCTCCGAAGCCGTGCGCGGCGAAGGGGCCGAACTCAAGGACATCCGCGGACAGGCATTCATGCAGGAGTTCGACGATCGCGGCTCGCTGGCCACGCGCGATGTGACCGCCCGGGCCATCGACTTCGTCATGAAGAAGCACGGAGACCCCTTCGTCTACCTCGACATCACCCACCGCTCCGAACCGTTCCTGCGGGAACGCTTCCCCAACCTCTACGCCGCCTGCCTGCGCTACGGCATCAACATGGCCACCGATCCGATCCCCGTCGTGCCGGCCGCGCACTACTCCTGCGGCGGCGTGGTGGCCGGGGTCGACGGCGCCACGGCCCTGCCCGGGCTCTACGCCTGCGGCGAAGTGGCGAGCACGGGTCTGCACGGGGCCAACCGGCTGGCCAGCAATTCGCTGCTCGAGGCCCTCGTCTGCGGGCACGAGACCGCGCTGGGCATCGCCCGGACATGGAAGGAGTACCGCGAAATCGTGCCCATCCCGGGCTGGAAGTGCGGCGAAGCGGTGTCGTCGGACGAGGCCGTCGTGGTCGAGCACAACTGGAACGAAGTGCGCACCGCCATGTGGGACTACGTGGGCATTGTCCGCACCGACCGGCGGCTTGCCCGCGCCCGCGCCCGGATCCGCAACCTGCGCCAGGAGATCAAGCAGTACTACGGCGACTACCTCGTCACCTCCGACCTGCTGGAACTGCGCAACATCGCCGACGTGGCCGAACTGATCATCCGCTCCGCCGAGCAACGCAAGGAGAGCCGGGGGCTCCACTTCATGGCCGACCATCCCGAAACGGCCCCGGACGCCGCGGACACCGTCATCCACGACAGGCCGGGCGGCCCGCTGACCTGATCACATCCGCACTGCTTCGTTGAGCTCCCCGCACCGCGGGCACCGATCCATCGGCCGATTCCGCGCAAACGCATAGACGTGGCCGCAATGGGCGCACTCGTAGATGCTTTCGCGCTCGCGCGCAGGTTTGTGCATGGAACGCAGGCTGTAGAACAGGGCAAGCAGCCCGGTTATCGCCAGCGGAACGCCCACGAAGAAAACCAGGACCAGATCGACCGGCAGCGGGATCATGGCGCCGTCCTCCCTGCCGCCGCGGGCTCGGGCGAAAGGATCTCGACGACGCCCTCGGCAGGCCCTCCGGACTTGAACCGCAACCCTCGCAGGAGCTGCAGAACCTGCATGTTCAACGCAGCCGATTCCAGCGGCTGGTCGAGGAACACATGCCCCACCATGCCGTCGCCGGTCACGGTGATGGTCGCGCGAACCTCCCATGGCTTTGGCGTCTCCTGGTTCAGCGACGGCGGCAGGACGACCCCCCCCACCAGGCGCTCCTTCAGGCCGGCCGAAAGCACGACCCGGGCCGCGGCGGGACGCCGCTCCGCAACCGGGACTCCGGAGCCGGGCAACCCGGGCCCGTTCCCGACTCCGCCGCTAAGCATCAGTGAATCAGGTGCGAAAGATCCGTCGGCGTCGGCCTGCGCAGGATCGACTGCGAGGAACCGTTCGGTCCTGGAAGGCTTCGTGAAGGTCAGCCGGGTGCGTACGTCGCCCTCCCCCAACACCTGGCTGAACCCCACGGGGGTCGGCAACGAGAAGACCAGTGGCGAATTGATCATGCGCCCTTCCAGCCCCTGCGTATCGCGCATGCCGGCATAGGCCGCCAGATAGGTGGTGGCGGGAGCGGCCTGCACCGCGCCCATCCCATGGTTCCCGCGGGTACGGGCCGAGAGGAACAGCGCAAGGTGCAGCGCGACGGAAAGCAAAAGCGCCGCGACGATCCCCCGATGGAGCATCCCGCTCACGGCGTCGCGACCTCCGTCGCCGGGGCGGAGGTGCGGGTTGCGATGGAGACCTCGCGCACGCCGGCCTCAAGCGCCGCGTTCCAGGCCTTGACCACGGTGCCGTGCGGCACGCGCTCGTCGGCCTCGATGATCAGCGGCGCACCGGGTTGCACGACCACGGCCTCCTTGAGCGCAAGGCGCAACCGATCCAGATCCAGGCGTTCGTCGTTGAAGTAGTACCATCCGCCCCGCGTGATCGACAGGACCATCGCCCCGAAGCGGGCTCCACCGGTGAACGGGGATTGCGGCAGGCTGATGTTGATGCCCGGCTGCAGCACGAACGGCGAGGCCGCGAGGAAGAATGCCAGGGCCAGAAGCGCGGAGTCGCAGAAGGCGACCGCGATCGAAAAGACCCCGGCCGGCTTGCGCGTCGGCTTCAAGCGACGCAACTGGTGGCTCTGCTTGTGGGGGTCAAAGGGTTTCACGGCCGTCGGTTCCTTCGGCAGGGTTCCGGTCATAGGCGAGGAAGCGGTAGAGCTCCTCGGCGGCGTACTCCATGTTCAGCGTGATCCGTTCAACGCGGCTGAGCAGGAAGTTGTAGCCGGCAAAGGATGGAATGGAAACGCAGAGCCCCACCGCCGTCGTGAGGAGCGCCTGCCAGATCCCCGCGGAGATGTCGCCGATCTCGGCCAGCGGGGCGTTCTGCTCCATGGCCATGAAGACGCGCACCAGCCCCAGGACCGTCCCCATCAACCCCAGCAGCGGGGTGATCTGGGCGATCGTCAGCAGGCCTCCGAGATTCTTCTCGAGCCGCGGTATCTCCGAAAGCCCCGCCTTGGCGATCGTCTCCTTGAGCGCTTCCGGCTTTTCGTCGGCATGGAGCAGGCCGGTCCTCACGATGTGGGAGACGGGCCCCGGCGTCTGGTCGCAGATCGAGACCGCTTCCGCGGTGTTCCCGCGGTTGACCACCGTGTAGATCCCGCTCAGGAAATCCTCGTGCTTGATCTGCGCGCGGTGCAGATGGAAGACCCGTTCGAGGAACAGCGTCGCCGCAACGATGCTACACCCCATGATCGGCCACATGATCCATCCGCCCCTAACCATCAGCTCTAGCATTGTCCGCCTCCTCGGCCTGCTGGAACAGCAGCCAGTTTTCGCTCCTGATCTTTTCGATGCGCTTCAGCGCCTCTTCCCGGGCCGGCACGTTGGCATCGACCACCCGCCCATAGATCCGCGCGGCCTCCACCCACTCGCGGTTGCGCTCCTTGATGGCCGCGGCGCCGAAGGCGGCCCGGGTAAACCACATGACATTGCCGGACGAGCGTTCCGCATTCTCGCTGGCGAAGGTATAGACCACGTCCATGTAGCGGCTGAACGCCTTGTCGGGCGAATTCATCTTTTCCAGGCAGCGCCCGACCTTGTACGCAGCCTGGAGGCGCAGGGAGACCGGGGCCGTGGGACGGTCGAGAATCGCCTGGTAGGAGTTCATGGCCTCGCCGTAGCGGCCCGGGTTTTCGGTTGCCATCGAAAACTGGCAGTCGCCCTTCCGGCCCCATGCGGCGTTCAGCAGCGGGCTGTCGGGGTAGTTCTTGATGATCTCCTCGAAGGCGAGGATGGCGCGCGAGAATTCGCCGAGCTCCGTCAGCGCATCGCCCTGGGCGAAGCGGGTCTGGGGGAGGATGTCGCTCGAGGGATAGCCCTTGGCGACTTCGCTGTAACGCTCCACGGCGGTCGTGTAGTTCAGCTGGGCCGCGGCGGCCCGGCCGGCCCAGTACATTGCCCTGGGCGCAAGCTTGCTGGCGGAGAACTCCTGGGCCACGCGCAGGAAGAGCGGCTCCGCCTCCCTGTACTGCCCCAGGTTGTAGTACTGTTCCGCCAACCAGAAAACCACTTCGGGCACCCACTCCGAATCGGGATAGGCGTCGATGAACTCGCGGCAGGTCTTGACCGCCTCTTCGGGCTGGCCGAGGTAGTAGAGGCAGAATCCCCGCATGTAGGAGGCCTGCGGCGCCCAGGTACTCTCCGGGTAGCGGGCCAGCAGGAGATCGAACATCTTCTGCGCTTCGGCGTAGCGTCCCAGCTGGTACAGCACCAAACCCTGCTGGTGCTGGCAGAAGGCGGCCGTGGCCGAATTGGTGTAGGTCTGCCCGATCTGGGCATATTTCGCCAGCGCCTGGTCCCACTGCTGGCTGGCGCGCAGCACGTCTGCCGTGCGCAAGGCGGCCTCGTGGGCAAAGAGGCTCTGCGGGAAATCCGCCTCCAGGTTCCTGAAGATGCCGAGCGCATCGTTGAGCCTCCCCAGGTTTACAAGGGACAGGCCGAGCTGGTAGAGGGCGTTCGGCGCGTTCGCATGCCCCGGGAAACCGGTGGCGAAGGCGTAGTAGCGCTTTTCCGCCTCGTCGTACTTGCCGGTCAGGTAGTAGGCATCGGCGGCCTTGAACAGCGCATCGGCCCGCATCGACGGGTCATCCAGCCCCTTGGACGCCTTGTCGAGCATCGCGGCGGCTTCCGCAAAGCGATCCATCCGCAGCAGGGCCATTCCCTTGCCGAGCCAGGCCCGGGCCAGACCGGCCTGGTTGTCGGCCACGTCGAGATAGATCTGGAAAGCTTCGTCCGCCTCCTTGAAGCGCTCCATCCGGAGGAGCACGCCGGCCTTCTCGAGCTGCAGCTCCGCGGCAATCGCCTCGTTCGGCGCCTCCGTCCGGCACTCCTCCAGCAGCTTGAGCGCCCCCGCGAGATCCCCCGTGCGCAGCAGCAGCCGGGCAAGCGTCAGCTTGAGCGGCACCCGCTGGTTGGCATCGGGCGACAACTCGATCGCCTGGCGCAGGGCGGCTGCCGCCCCGGGCAGGTTCCCCGCCGCCTCTTCCAGGGCCGCGCGGTCCACGCAGGCATCGATCCGGTAGGCAAGGCGGGTCTGCACGTTGGTGGCCAGCCCCTCGAAAATGGCGCGCGCGGCATCGAAGTTCTCGGTCGCGCCCTGCGTATAGAGCAGGTGCGCAAGCTTGAGCCGGGCCCGCTGCGCGGGCTGCGGGCCCGCCCCAGCCGCAATCGATTCGTAGATTCCGATTGCCTCGGGAATGCGCTTCAGGCTGGCATAGGCTTCGGCCAGGTTGAACTGGTTCGCAATCCGGTCGGGGTGCTGGGGGAATTCCCTGGCAAAGCGCTCAAACGTGGCGGCGGCGGTGGCATGGTCGCCTTCGGCCAGCTGCGCGCTCCCCTGCAGCCGCAGCGCCGCGGGGGCGAAACGGCTGCCCGCCATCTGGTCCACCGCGGATTGCAGCACGTCCAGCGCCTCGCCGAACTGCCTCAGTTCGTAGTAGGCACGGGCCTGCCAGTAGGTGAATCCGGGGGCGTCGCCGTATCGGGCCAGCAGATCGAGCATCTCCGAATAGCGCTTCTGTCCCCAGAGTGCGTGGACCAGCAGCAGCACGGCCTCGTTGGCATCGGCCTCGGCAACCTCCCCCTGGAGGGCGCCGCGGGCCTGTTGCTCGGCGAGAGAATAGAATCCGTCCTCGAGCGAGGCGCGGATGTTGGGGAACCGGGCGCTCACCGGACGCGGAACCGGCTCCTGCGCCCCCGCACCGGTTCCCGCAAGGACCAGCAGGCAGGCTAGGATGGCTGAACAGGCGCTGCGCATAGGATTCCCAAGATTCCGGCCCCATTATTTCCGGTGGATGGAAAAATTAAAGCCTAATCGACCCCCGGGTGGCCCCGGCGGCCCAACCCCGCCCGAAAGAAAAAGGCGGAGCCAGCGGCTCCGCCCTTGCGGTCGGGAAGGGTTTACGGCTACTCCTCTTCGACCTTCTCCACCAGGGCCAGCGGATCGCCGCCGAGCAGATCCTCGACGGAGATTTCCTCGCCGAGCTTGACCGGCTTGATATCGCGGTACATCGGGAATCCGGTACCAGCGGGAATCAGGCGGCCCATGATGACGTTTTCCTTGAAGCCGCGCAGCTGGTCGACCATGCCGAGGGTGGCGGCCTTGGTCAGCACGCGGGTCGTGTCCTGGAACGACGCGGCCGAGATGAAGCTCTCCGTCTCCAGGGCCGCCTTGGTAATACCCAGCAGCACCGGCGAGGCTTCCGCCGGGCGTCGACCTTCGGCCACCGCCTTCTGGTTGACCTCCTGGAAGGTTTGCTTCTCGACCTGCTCGCCCCAGAGGAATTCGGTGTCGCCGGGATCGGTAATCTTCACCTTGCGCAGCATCTGGCGGACGATGACTTCGATATGCTTGTCGTTGATCTCCACCCCCTGGAGGCGGTAGACGGCCTGCACTTCGTTCACCAGGTATTCCTGCAGATCCTGCGGACCGCACACCTCGAGCAGTTCCTGCGGAACGATCGGTCCTTCCGTAAGCTGCTGCCCCTTGTGGACGAAGTCGCCCGGGAAGACGATGACGTGCTTGTTCATCGGGATCAGGTGCTCTTCCTCGGCACCGGTCACCGTGTCGCGCACGATCAGCTTGCGCTTGCCCTTCGAAATTCCGCCCAGCTCGACGATGCCTTCGATCTTGGCGATCTCGGCCGCTTCCTTCGGCGTACGCGCCTCGACGAGTTCCGCCACGCGCGGCAGACCGCCGGTAATGTCCTTGGTACGCACGGTCTTGCGCGGCGTACGGGCCAGCGTGAAGCCTGCCTTGATGGCTTCGTTGTCCTTGATCATCACCTGGGCACCGGCCGGGATGGAGTAGTAGCCGACCTTGTCCTTGTTCTCCGGATCGCGGATGACGATCTGCGGATGGAGGTCTTCCTTGTGCTCCATGACCATGAGGCCTTCGATGCCCGTTGTCTCGTCCACGCCCTTCTGGATGGTGACGCCATCGATGAAGTCGTGGAATTCGGCGATACCGTTGTGCTCCGAAAGGATCGGCACCGAATAGGGATCCCATTCCACGAAGGTCTGGCCCGCGGCCACCTTGCCCCCGTCATCGACGGCCACCAGCGCGCCGATCACCATGGCGTAGCGTTCCAGCTCGCGCCCATCGTCGTCCAGGATGAGGATGTTGCCGTTCTTGTTGAGTACCACGTTCTTCTCGTCGACCTTGACCGCGCGGATGTTTTCGTAGCGGACGGTGCCGCCGGCCTTGGCGATGACGCGCGGCTGCTTGAAGACGGAGCTTGCGGTACCGCCGATGTGGAACGTACGCATGGTCAGCTGCGTGCCCGGCTCGCCGATCGACTGCGCGGCAATGATGCCGACGGGTTCGCCGAGCTGCGCGGGGCGCCCGGTGGCGAGGTTCTTGCCGTAGCACTTGGCGCAAACTCCGCGACGCGACTCGCAGGTCAGCACGCTGCGGATGACCACGTTCTCGACGCCGGCGCTTTCCACCTTGCGGGCGGAATACTTGTCGATCAGCTCGCCCGCCGCCACCAGCACCTCCAGCGTGTGCGGGTTGCAGATGTCCTCGGCCGCCGTACGGCCGATGATGCGCTGCGCCAGGGAGACCAGTTCCTCGTCGCCTTCCGTAATCGCCCCCACCTCGATGCCATTGAGGGTGTGGCAATCCTCTTCGGTAATGATGATGTCGTGCGAAACGTCGACCAGCTTGCGGGTAAGGTATCCCGAGTCGGCTGTCTTGAGCGCGGTGTCGGCCAGACCCTTGCGGGCCCCGTGGGTACTGATGAAGTATTCCAGCACCGACAGCCCTTCGCGGAAGTTCGAAAGGATCGGGCGCTCGATGATCTCGCCCGAGGGCTTGGCCATCAGGCCGCGCATGCCGGCCAACTGGCGGATCTGCTGTCGGCTGCCGCGGGCGCCGGAGTCGACCATCACGTAGACCGGATTAAGCTCGGTGGCCGACTGCATGTTCAGCGGGTCGGCGTTGTCTTCGAGCACGTCGAACAGCCGGTTGGTCAGCTTGTCGTTCGTGTCGGTCCAGATGTCGATGATCATGTTGTACCGCTCGCCCTCGGTGATGAGGCCCTTGCGGTGCTTGGCCTCGACCCCCTCGATCTCCTTGCGGGCGGTGGCGATCATGCCCTCCTTCTCCTGAGGGATGATCATGTCGGTCAGGCCGATCGACATCCCCGAGAGGGTGGCGTACTCGTAGCCCAGGTTCTTGAGCGCGTCGAGCACCTTCACGGTCTCCGCGTGCCCGGTGATCTCGTAGCACTGCTCGATCAGCGTGCCGATCACCTTCTTGGTGGCGGTCTTGTTGATGAAGCCCAGCTCGTGCGGCCAGACTTCGTTGAAGAATACGCGGCCCACGGTCGTGGTGATTACGGAGCGGTCGCGGTCGCCGTTGCGGGTTTCGCGGCGGTAGTCCGGATTGCGGTAGCGGATGCGGTCATGCAGCTTGACGACCCCTTCGTCGAAGGCGGTGTGCACTTCGTTGAGGTCGTTCATGATGGGCAGCCGCTCGTCGGCTTTCCGCCCTCCCTTCTTGCGCTCCATCAGGTAGCCCTGCGACTCCGAGGTGAGGAAGTAGCAGCCGAGCGCGATGTCCTGCGTCGGCGTCGTGACCGGCTTGCCGCTCGACGGGGAGAAGATGTTGTTGGAGGCCAGCATGAGGCTCTTCGACTCCACCTGCGCCTCGACGGACAGCGGCACGTGGACGGCCATCTGGTCGCCGTCGAAGTCGGCGTTGTACGCGGTACAGACGAGTGGATGGAGCTGGATCGCCTCGCCCTCGATGAGGATCGGTTCGAACGACTGGATCGACAGGCGGTGCAGCGTCGGCGCACGGTTGAGCATCACCGTATGGCCACGGGTCACCTGGTCGAGGATGTCCCACACTTCGTCGACTTCGCGCTCGATCATCTTCTTCGCACTGCGCACCGTGTGGACGATGCCGCGTTCCTTGAGGCGGCGGATGATGAAGGGCTCGAACAGCACGAGGGCCATCTTCTTCGGCAGGCCGCACTGGTTCAGCTTCAGCGTCGGGCCGACCACGATGACGGAACGGCCGGAATAGTCGACGCGCTTGCCGAGCAGGTTCTGGCGGAAGCGCCCCTGCTTGCCCTTGAGCATGTCGGAGAGCGATTTCAGCGGGCGGTTGCCCGGGCCGGTGACGGCACGGCCGTGGCGGCCGTTGTCGAACAGGGCGTCGACCGACTGCTGCAGCATCCGCTTCTCGTTGCGGATGATCACTTCCGGCGTCTTGAGCGCAAGGAGCGTGCGCAGGCGGTTGTTGCGGTTGATGACGCGGCGGTAGAGGTCGTTGAGGTCGGAGGTGGCGAAGCGGCCGCCTTCGAGCGGGACGAGCGGGCGCAGGTCGGGCGGAATGACCGGCAGCACTTCCATGATCATCCATTCGGGGCGCGAGTTGCTCTTGATGAAGCCCTCCATGACCTTCATCTGGTTGACCAGCTTCTTGCGGGTCTGCTTGGAGCGCGTGTTCATCATCGCCTCTTCAAGCTCCTGCAGCGTCTTGACCGGGTCGATCTTGGCAAGCAGGTCGCGGATACCTTCGGCGCCGATCTTGGCGACGAAGCTTTCCTCGCCGTAGTTGTCGCATGCCTCGCGGTATTCCTCTTCGGAGAGCAGCTGCTGTGCCTTGAGGGGGGTGCTGCCCGGATCCACCACGATGTAGTTGTCGTAGTAGAGCACGCGTTCGAGGTTGCGCATGGTCATGTCGAGGATCAGCCCCATGCGGCTCGGCGTCGCCTTGAAGAACCAGATGTGCGACACGGGCACCGCCAGCTCGATATGCGCCATCCGTTCGCGGCGCACGCGCGACAGGGTCACCTCCACGCCGCAGCGGTCGCAGATCACGCCCTTGTGCTTGATGCGCTTGTACTTGCCGCAGGAGCATTCCCAGTCCTTGGTCGGGCCGAAAATGCGCTCGCAGAAGAGCCCGCCCTTTTCGGGCTTGAAGGTGCGGTAGTTGATCGTCTCGGGATTCTTGACCTCCCCATGGCTCCAGGAGCGGATCGCCTCCGGCGACGCCAGCGTGATGTTGGCGAAGTCGTTGAGGTCGTCGTGCTGGATGCCGAAGATGTCTGCAACACTGCTTGAATTCATTTCCACGGGATTACCTCCGTAAACGGTCTATGGTGCGGATGGGCGTCAGGACTAGGCGGAAAGCACGGGCTCGCCATGCTGGTTCTTGACCTGGAAGTTCAGGCCCAGGCCCTGCAGCTCCTTGATCAGGACGTTGAACGACTCCGGACGACCGGAATCGAGGACGTTTTCGCCCTTGACGATCGCCTCGTACATGCGGGTGCGGCCCGCGATGTCGTCGCTCTTCACCGTCAGGATCTCCTGCAGCGCATGGGCGGCGCCATAGGCTTCGAGCGCCCACACTTCCATTTCGCCGAAGCGCTGTCCGCCATACTGCGCCTTGCCGCCCAGCGGCTGCTGGGTGACGAGCGAGTAGGGTCCGACGGCGCGGGCATGGATCTTTTCGCTGACCAGGTGGTGCAGCTTGAGCATGTAGATCACGCCGACCACGACGCGCTGCTCGAACCGTTCGCCGGTGCGGCCGTCGTAGAGGACCGTCTTGCCGTCCTCCGACAGTCCCGCGTCGCCGAGCATCTTGCGGATCTGCTGTTCCGGGATGCCGTCGAAGATCGGGGTGGCGGCGTGGATGCCGAGATGCTTGCAGGCCCAGCCCAGGTGGGTTTCCAGCACCTGTCCCACGTTCATGCGCGAAGGTACGCCGAGCGGGTTCAGCACGATGTCGACCGGGGTGCCGTCCGGCAGGAACGGCATGTCCTCTTCGGCCACGATGCGGGAGATGACCCCCTTGTTGCCGTGGCGGCCGGCCATCTTGTCGCCCACCGACAGCTTCTTCTTCGTGGCGATGTAGACCTTGACCGACTTGACGATGCCCGCGTCCATCTCCTCGCCGCTGCCGGCGCGGTCCAGCGAGCGGTCCTTGTCCGCCTTGGCCTCGGTGAACTTGTTGCGGTACTCGTCGATGATGCCCATGATCTTGATGCGGATCGGGCTCGGGTCGATCTCCACGTGCTCGTAGTTCGCCGCCAGCTTGCGCAGCAGCGTCTTGGTGATCTTGCGGTTCGCCGGAATGATGACGTCGCCGTTCTCCGCGTTCATGACGTCCAGCGGGATCTTTTCACCCAGCAGGATGTTGGAGAGCGATTCGGTCAGGTCCTCGGTCAACTGCGCCACGACATCCTCGTGCCGCTCCGCGATCTCGTTCTGGAGCTTCTTGAGGTCGGTCGGCTTGTCCGACTTGAGCGGGGTGTTCTTGGCCGAAACCTTGACATCCATCACGATGCCGTAGGTGCCCGAGGGCGCCTTGAGCGACGTGTCGCGGACATCGGCGGCCTTTTCGCCGAAGATGGCGCGCAGCAGGCGCTCTTCGGGGGCCAGCTCGGTTTCGCTCTTGGGCGTGATCTTGCCCACGAGGATGTCGCCGGGCTTCACTTCGGCGCCGATCTGGATGATGCCGTCGTGCGAAAGATTCTTGAGCGCCTCCTCACCCACGTTGGGGATGTCGCGCGTGATCTCTTCCGGACCCAGCTTGGTGTCGCGGGCGCCGCACTCGAACTCCTCGATGTGGATCGAGGTGTAGACGTCCTCGCGCACCAGCTTCTCATTGATCAGGATGGCGTCCTCGAAGTTGTAGCCGCTCCACGGCATGAACGCCACGACGACGTTGCGGCCGAGGGCGAGCTCGCCCTGGTCGGTTCCCGCGCCGTCGGCCAGCACGTCGCCTGCGGCGATCTTCTGGCCCACCTTGACGGTCGGGCGCTGGTTCAGGCAGGTCCCCGCGTTGGAGCGCATGAACTTGCGTAGCCTGTACTCCTGGTAGTCCCCTTCCGGCGTCTTCTTCTTGACGGGCATCTTGCCATCCTTGGAGACGACGATGCGGTCCGCCGAGGAGTAGGCCACGATGCCGTCTCCGCGGGCCGTGATGAGGACGCGCGAGTCGCGCGCCAGGCGTCCTTCGATCCCCGTGCCGACGTAGGGGCGCTCCGACTTCATCAGCGGAACGGCCTGGCGCTGCATGTTGGAACCCATCAGCGCGCGGTTGGCGTCGTCGTGCTCGAGGAACGGGATCAGGCCGGCGGCGATCGATACCACCTGCTTCGGCGATACGTCCATGTATTCCACGTCGGAGGGCGCCATTTCGCGGAAGTCGCCGCGCACGCGCACCATGACGCGGTCGTTGAGGAAGCGGCGGTTGCTGTCGAGCGGGGCATTGGCCTGCGCGATGACGTAGCGCTCCTCCTCGTCGGCGGTCAGCCATTCGATCTCCTTGCCGACCTGGCCGTTCTTCACCTTCTGGTAAGGGGTGACGATGAAGCCGTACTCATTGACCTTGGCAAAGGTGGAGAGCGAGGAGATGAGGCCGATGTTCGGGCCTTCCGGGGTTTCGATCGGGCAGATGCGGCCATAGTGCGAACTGTGGACGTCGCGCACCTCGAAGCCGGCACGGTCGCGGTTGAGGCCGCCCGGTCCGAGTGCAGAGAGGCGGCGCTTGTGCGTCAGCTCGGACAACGGATTGGTCTGGTCCATGAACTGCGACAGCTGGCTGCGGCCGAAGAAGTCCTTGATGACGGCCGAGAGCGCCTTCGGGTTGATCAACTTCTGGGACGAGAGGCGGTCGACCGTCGTGTCGAAGATGGTCATGCGCTCCTTGACGAGCCGCTGGATGCGGGCGAGCCCGACGCGGCACTGGCCCTCGAGCAGTTCGCCCACGGTACGGATGCGGCGGCTACCCAGGTGGTCGATGTCGTCCAGCGTGCCTTCGCCCATGCGGATCATCAGCAGGTAGCGGAGCGCTTCCACGACATCCTCCACCTCCAGGGTCAGGGAGGTGCTCTTGATCCCGAGCTTCTGCTGGATCTTGTAGCGGCCGACGCGGCTGAGGCTGAAACGCGATTCGTCGAAGAAGAGGCGCTTGATCATCTGGCGGGCCGACGCGGTGGTCGGCGGGTCGCCGGGGCGCAGCTTCTGGTAGAGGTCCTTGAGCGCCTCGTCGACGCTGCGGGTAGTGTCGGCCTGGACGCTCTTGAGGAAGAGCCCCTGGTCCCAGGAGACGTCGACCACGCCGACGTTCTTGTAGCCGGCGAGCTTCATGCGCTGGATCATGTCGACCGTCAGGTTGTCGTAGCGGCGGCCGATGACCGATTCGGAGTCCGCATCGACGATGTCGTCGCGCAGAACCAGGTATTCCAGGTCCTTTTCCGCATAGCTGGACTTGCCGAGCGCAAACTCGTCGAACTTGTAGTAGAGCTGGAGGATCTCCTCGTCGCTGGCGTAGCCGAGCGCGCGCAGGAAGGTGGAGGCCAGGAACTTGCGGCGGCGGCGCTTGCGGTCGAGGTAGATGTAGATCAGATCGCTGGTGTCGAACTGCGCCTCGATCCAGGAGCCGTGGTCGGGAATGATGCGGAAGGAGTGCAGCATCGTGCCGTTGGCATGCTGCGTCTGCTCGAAGCAGATGCCCGGCGAACGGTGCAGCTGGCTGACAATGACGCGCTCGGCCCCGTTGATAACGAAGCTGCCGCTGTCGGTCATGAGCGGGATTTCGCCCATGAACAGGGTATCTTCGCGCAGGTCCTCGCCTTCGCGGAGCTTGAACGTGACGTACAGCGGCGCGGCGAAGGTCTCCCCTTCGCGGAGCGACTCGAGATGGTCGAGCTTGGGCGTCTTGATTTCGTAGCTGGCAAAATCAAGGGCGATCTGCCCGTCATAGCTCTCGATCGGGAACGCTTCACCCAGCACGGCTTGCAAGCCCATCTTTTTCCGACGGGAGGGAGCGACATCCTGCTGCAGGAAGTCCCGGTAGGAATTCAATTGGATTTCGATCAGGTCTGGCGCTTCAATTGCGTCGCTGAGTTTGCCGAAGTTTATTCTGTCAGCCATTCCGCACCTTCAAGGTTATATTGGAGAACGCTTGTTCCCCTTTGGGTTTCAAAGGGGAACAGCCATCAAGCCATCTCGGGGATGGCGCAATCTATAAAAGCCAAGAAAACCGGGAGGTTTACTTGATTTCTACGGTTGCTCCAACACCCTCGAGCGTGGCTTTCATCGCTTCGGCATCGGCCTTGGAAAGGCCCTGCTTGATGGTCGCGGGAGCGCCATCGACCAGGTCCTTGGCTTCCTTCAGACCGAGACCGGTCAGGCCGCGGAGCTCCTTGATCACCTGGATCTTGGACGCACCGGCGGAGCTGAGCACGACGTCGAATTCGGTCTTTTCGGCCACGGCGGCCTCGCCGCCTTCGCCGGCCGGAGCCGCGGCCGCAATGGCGACCGGAGCGGCCGCGCTTACGCCCAGACGGTCTTCAAGCGCCTTGACGAGCTTGGAGAGCTCCAGCACGGAAATGGTTTCGATCCAATCGACGAACTCGGCCATCTTGCCTTCGAGCTTTACTGCTTCTTTTACTTCTTCGGACATTGCGTACCTCCTAATCCTATACTCTTGCTTGATTCAAACTGCTTAAGCTGCCTGTTCCTTCTTCTCTTTCACCGCGTTCAGCACATAAACCAGGCTGGCAACCTTCTGGTTCATGACACCGACCAGCTGGCTGCACGGCGCCAACAGGGTGCCGAGCAGCATGGCCCTCAACACATCCTTCGAAGGAAGCTTGGCCAATTCCGCCACGTCTTCCGCACTGACGGCCTTGCCTTCCACAAAGCCGCCCTTGACGACGGGCTTCTTGTTCGCTGCGGTAAATTTCCGGATGACCTTCGCCACCTCGACCACGTCGCCCGAGCCGTAGATCATGGCGAGCTGCCCCTTGAGCAGGTCGCTCGCATCCGCCGGCAAGGCGCGGTTGAGCATGCGGTTTTTCATCACGTTGTACGATGCGCCGTTCTGGCGGAGCGACTTCTTCAGCTCGGTCGTCATGGACATGTCCATGCCGGTGTAGTCGGCCATGATCATGTACAGGGCGCCGGAGACGCGCTCGTCGATTTCGGCGGCCATCGCCTTCTTTTCGGGTCTCAGATTCATTTCGTCCGGTTTCATCTCAACACCTATCCTTTACACGACGGTGACTTCACGCAGCGCCACGCGCAGGCCGGGGCCCATCGTGGTCGACACCGTGCAACGCTTGATGTAGGTCCCCTTGGCACTCGACGGCTTCGCATGGTTGATCGCGTCGACCACCGCCTTGGCGTTCTCCAGCAGGGCCGTCTTGTCGAACGACCGCTTGCCGAAGGGCACGGCGATGTTGCCGTTGCGGTCCATGCGGAATTCCACGCGACCCGCCTTGAGCTGGTTGACCGCCGCCGCGGTATCGTCGGTGACGGTACCGGTCTTGGGGTTGGGCATCAGCCCGCGCGGACCCAGCACACGGGCCACCTTGCGCACTTCCTTCATGGCGTCCGGCGTGGCGACGGCCGCATCGAAATCGGTCCAGCCGTCCTGCACCTTCTTGATCAGCTCTTCGAAACCCACCTCGGCGGCACCCGCCGCACGGGCGGCTTCGGCGGCCGGGCCGGTGGCGAACACGATGATCCGCACATCCTTGCCGGTGCCGTGGGGCAGCGCGACGGTTGAGCGGATGGCCTGGTCCGACTTCGTGGGATCCACGCCCATGCGAAACGCCATTTCGAAAGTCTCGTCGAACTTGGCGGTGGGGTTTTCCTTCAGGAACGAGATCGCCGTGTCAAACGTGTATTCCTCGTTCTTGGCCACCTTTTCGGCCACATTCCTGTATGTTTTTCCGTGAATTGCCATGATTACACCACCTCGATTCCCATGCTGCGCGCCGTGCCCTCGATAACGCGCACCGCGGCATCGGTGTCGTTGGCGTTCAGGTCGTCCTTCTTGATCTCCACGATCTCCTCGATCTGGGCGCGGGTGACCTTGCCCACCTTGTCGCGGTTGGGCACGCTGGAGCCCTTGGCCAGGCCGGCCGCCTTCCGGAGCAGTACCGACGCCGGGGGGCTCTTGGTTACAAATGTGAAACTGCGGTCGGTGTAGACGGTGATCACCACCGGCACCACCATGCCGATCTGGCTCTGCGTGGCGGCGTTGTACGCCTTGCAGAATTCCATGATGTTCACACCATGCTGGCCCAGTGCCGGACCGACCGGCGGGGCGGGGTTGGCCTGCCCGGCCGGGATTTGCAGCTTGATGTATCCTTTGATTTCCTTCGCCATAACAAACCTCAATCCATTTTATTCGGCCGCGCGTTCCACCTGCCAGTATTCGAGCTCCACGGGGGCCGATCGCCCGAAGATGGAGACCGATATCTTCAGTCGTCCGCGTTCCGGATCCACCTCTTCGATCACACCGCTGAAATTCATGAAGGGGCCGTCGGTAACCTTCACCGTCTCGCCCGGCTCGAACATCACCTTCGGAGCCACGGCTTCCTTCTTCTCCTCGATCTGGTGGACGATGGTGTTCACCTCGGACTCGCTCAGCGGCGCCGGACGCTCCCCGCCCAGGAAGCCGATGACGCCCGGCGTGTTCTGGATGAAGTACCAGGCCCGCCCGTTGACCGTTCCGCCCTCGTCGTACAGGTGGATGTCGATCAGCACGTAGCCTGGGAAGAACTTGCGGTTGACCGTGGTCTTCTTCCCCTGCTTCACCTCGGAAACCTTTTCCGAAGGGATCAGCACGTCGCCGATGATCTCCTCCATCTCCTCCTGCTGCACGCGGCTGGCGATGTTCTTGCGAACCTTCAGCTCGTGGCCGGAAAGCACATGTAAGATGAACCATTGCTTTGGCATGTATCCGTTTCCCCGAAAAACAAACTACCGGATGATGAACCGGAGCAAGCCCATGTTCACCACGTCGCACAGTCCCACGAAGGCGCTCAGGATGACCACCGAGATGATCACCACCGCGGATTGTCCGAAGAGCTCCTTGCGCGTCGGCCAGGAACACTTGAGCAGTTCGACCTTCACCTCCCCGACGAAGGTCCTGAGGTTCCCGACACCCTGGCTGAGTTTATTCATCGTGCCTTCCAGTTTTCGATAGACATGGCAGGTGAGAAGGGAATCGAACCCCTAACCCCCGGTTTTGGAGACCGGCGCTCTGCCAATTGAGCTACTCACCTGTGTAAATACGGGCAACTACTTCGTTTCGCGATGCAGGGTATGCCGCTTGTCGCGCGGACAGTACTTCTTGATCTCGCGGCGCCCGGACTCCAGCTTCTTGTTCTTGGTGCCGGTGTAGTTGCGCTCCTTGCACTCGGTGCAGGCCAGCGTTATGATGTCCCGTGGCATCTCTCGTCCTTTCGGTACCGGCACGGGTGCAGGGCAGGAAGGTTGTTCCTGCCCCGCCCAGCCCGCGCCGCAGCGGCGCTACGCAATGATTTCGGTAACGCGGCCCGCACCCACGGTACGCCCGCCTTCGCGGATGGCGAAGCGCATGTGCTGCTCCATCGCGATCGGGGTGATCAGTTCAACGTTCATCGTAACGTTGTCGCCGGGCATGACCATTTCCACCCCTTCGGGCAGCTGGATGTCGCCGGTTACGTCGGTCGTACGGAAGTAGAACTGCGGACGGTATCCCTTGAAGAACGGGGTATGGCGTCCACCTTCATCCTTGGACAGGACGTATACTTCGCCCTTGAACTTGGTGTGCGGCTTGATCGAGCCGGGCTTGGCCAGGACCTGGCCGCGCTGCACTTCCTCCTTGCGGGTACCGCGCAGCAGGATGCCGACGTTGTCGCCCGCCTGGCCCTGGTCCAGAAGCTTGCGGAACATTTCGACGCCGGTGCAGGTGGTCTTGATGGTGTCCTTGATCCCCACGATCTCGACTTCGTCGCCAACCTTGATGATCCCGCGCTCGACGCGGCCGGTCACCACGGTTCCACGACCTTCGATCGAGAAGACGTCTTCGATCGGCATCAGGAACGCCTGGTCGGTGATGCGCTCGGGCTCCGGAATCCAGCTGTCGAGAGCGTCCATGAGCTCCTGGATGCAGGCGGCGCCGGGGCCGGTCGGATCCTTGATCGCGGAAAGGGCGGAGCCGCGGATGATCGGGCTGTCTTCTTCGAACTCATACTTGGCAAGCAGTTCCTGGATCTCCATTTCGACGAGCTCGATGAGCTCTTCGTCGTCGACCAGGTCGCACTTGTTCAGGAACACGACGATCTTCGGTACGCCGACCTGGCGGGCCAGCAGGATGTGCTCGCGGGTCTGCGGCATCGGGCCGGAGGGCGCTTCGACCACGAGGATCGCGCCGTCCATCTGCGCGGCACCGGTGATCATGTTCTTGACGTAGTCGGCATGGCCGGGGCAGTCGACGTGCGCATAGTGGCGGTTGGCCGACTCGTATTCGACGTGCGAGGTGGCGATCGTCAGAATCTTCGTGGAGTCGCGGCGGCCCTGGGATTCAGAAGCCTTGGCCACTTCATCGTAGGCAATGTACTGCGAAAGGCCCTTGGCGGCCTGCACGCAGGTGATTGCGGCGGTGGTGGTCGTCTTGCCATGGTCAACGTGACCAATCGTGCCCACGTTTACGTGGGGCTTTGTCCGTTCGAACTTGTCCTTAGCCATTTTTCATTACCTCCTGAATCTCTCTCAGTTAATCTTTCTATTTCCAAAATCCGGATAAGTGGAGCCCATGAGCAGAATCGAACTGCTGACCTCATCCTTACCAAGGATGCGCTCTACCAACTGAGCTACATGGGCATCGCCTATCCAACAAACAGACAAACAAACCCCGTTGCACACCGGTAATAAATGCGCTCACAGTGCTTGTCCCTTACAACTTCCGCCCCCTCCGCACCGTAGCTGGTTGGGCAAATAAGAGGGCGTACTCTATAGAAATCGGATTTGCTGTCAACCACCGATACGGAAAATTTTCAGCAAATTCGCGGTAGCGGATCAGCCGAGAGCAGCCCCAGGACCCGGGAGGTTCCGAGCCGGGTCCGAACGATGGTTTTCCCCGGGAATGCGGTGGAAACCGCCCCGACGACGGCCGCCGATCGGCCGTAGGGGCTGGAGCGGAGGAGCTGCACGGCCCGGGCGGCCTGCCCGGGGGGCACGATGCAGACCATCTTGCCCTCGTTGGCACTGTAGAGCGGATCGAGGCCCAGCAGTTCGGCCACCCCCTGGACGGCCTCGGACAAAGGCAGCTCCCCCTCTTCGAGCACCACCCCCCAGGGACGGTCCTCCACCAGTTCGCAAAGGCTGGTTGCCAAACCGCCACGGGTCGGGTCCCGCATCCATTTCACCTCCACCTCCGACCGGAGGGCGGATACCATGCCGTTGAGCGGGGCGCAATCGCTTCGAAGATCGGATGTTACGCGGAAACCGCTCCGCAATGTCAGCAGCGCCATTCCATGGTCGCCCAGTGTACCGCTAACGATGACCTGGTCGCCCGGGGCGATCGACTCCGGAAGCAGCGGCCGCTCCAGGGCACCGATGCCCGAGGTATTGATGAAGATGCCGTCCCCCTTCCCCTTCTCCACCACCTTCGTGTCGCCGCAGACGATCCGTACACCGGCTTCGCGGGCCTTGGCCGCCATGGAACACACGATGCGTTCGAGCCGTTCCAGCTCCAGCCCGGCCTCAAGCACCACCCCCAGCGACAGCCATAGCGGACGGGCCCCCATGACGGCCAGATCGTTGACCGTACCGCAGACCGCCAGCGAACCGATATCGCCGCCGGGGAACTCCAGGGGGCTGACGACATAGGAGTCGGTGGTGAAGACCAGTTCCGCACTGGCGGGGGTCTCCAGCCGCGCACCGTCCTCCATGGTTGGGGGCCCCGCCTCCCCGAGGTGTCGGCAAAAGAGGTCGCGCACCAGCTGGCGCGTCAGCCGGCCGCCGGCACCGTGGCCCAACATGACCAAAGGCGGATTCATCAGTTTCGGGCACCGGCCGACTTGAGCAGGGCTATCATCTCCTGGTTGCCCTGCTTCACGGCACGGCGATAGGCCGTCGCCACCTCTTCGTAGGAACCGATCCGCATCATCTCCGAAAGCGTCAGTCCCCCGTGCATGGTGGCGTTCACGTCCGCCCGCAGCTGGATCAGCGCCTTGGCGGATTCGATCTGGTTTTGGCTCACCGCATACATGAGCGGGGTGGCCCCGTAGGCGGAGCGGTCGTTGACCCGGGCCCCCTTGGAGACCAGGTAGCGGATCAGCTCCGGGTTTCCGCTGACTGCGGCGAAAAAGAGGGGCGTCAGCTTGCCTTCGCTCGACTCGGAGCGCCCGAAGAGCGAAACCTGGAGGTCCATGTAGCCCGTGTGGGCGTTTACATCCTCCCCCCTGACCTCCACCAGGTAGCGCGCAGCCGGAAGGTTCCCGCCTTCGCATACATCCATGAGCAGGGTGCGGCCTTCGGTGACGTCGACCCAGATCTTCTGCAGGTCGTAGTTCTTGAGGATCCAGAGGCTCGCTTCGTGATGGTCGCTGCACAGCACCTGGCGGATGCGCCCCAGGGTGGTTCCGTCCGCCTTGGGTTCGGTCTCCATGGTGCGATAGATGTTGCGGAAGATCCTGGGTGCATACTTGGAAAAGAGGTCCAAGCTGCCGGCGAGCTTCACGAGGTCGAAGTTGTACAGGTTGAGTTCGGGGCACTTCCTCATGCCATAGACGAAAAGGGTATCGTTGCCCCGCTCCACCCCGCACTCGATCATCTTCAGGTATTCAAACCTGGAATACGGCTGCATGCCGGAACGGAACTCGATGAGGGCGATCGCCTGTTCGGTTGCATCTTCGCGGATGAGCACATCGATCACCTCGTCCAGATACTTGTAGTCAACCATGAGGCGGTGCTCGGCATCGAGCCTCCGCACAAAGGCCACCTCCATGGGGGACAGCGCGCCGTGCCATGCATCGAGGCGCAGCAACTGCCGGATGGCGAAATCGGAATGGGCCAGCAGCACCTCCATGAAGGCGTCGCCGAATCCGGTGGCCTGCAGGTCGATCGGACCGAAGGGGTATTCGAGCTCGACCATCGTGCAGGCCAGCTCCTCGTCCTTCAGGATGCCGCAGAGGAAATCGCCCAGCTTGTGCATTATGGCCAGGGCGCTGTCCTCGATATGCACCACATCCTGTATCCTGGGCATGTAGCGAAGCAGGAACGCGATCCGCTCCCGGTCGTTGCCGGCCTGGGCCTCGCCGAGCTCCCGGGCGATGAACTCGCAATAGCGCACCTGGAAGGAGGTGCGCTCCGCCGAACCCACTGCATAGTAGCCTTCCGTCATGAACTGCTCGACATAGGCATCGAAGAACCGGACGTTGCGTTCGTCCACCGCCCTTTCCATGAACAGGGGAAGCGCCTCGTCCGGATGGTGTTCCACCAGGTAGTCCTTCCATACGCGGCCATAGTTCCAGAACATCTTGAGGCCTTCCGGGGAAAGGTCCAGCTCCACGCCATGGTCCAGCGCCCAGAGGAATCCGTCGAACTCCTTGGTTTCCAGCGCCAGGGCATACACCTCCTCCGGCAACCGCTCCAACTTCGGACCGTATTCGGCGAGGAACGCCTGGACTTCGGGGGAGTCGGGCCACTTCCGCCCCACCAGCTCCGCCATGTCCCCGACCTGGCAGAGCGTCCGCATGCGCACTTGGTCGTCCACCATGCGCTCCGCGCTCTGGAGGCCCTTGCGCATCGCCTCGACCTTCCGGACCTCCTCCGGCCGCTTGTCGCCGTCCGAACATCCCGCCAGCCATAGGAGGCCCAGCGGAAGAATCGCACAAAGCCAACACCTCAAAGACTTCGCCATTCTATCCCCCGTAAAGAAAAGCGGCGCTGCAAGCGCCCTCGTTGCTTACCATGCAGGATCCCACCGGGGTGTCCGGAGTGCAATCCGTTCCGAACAGCGGACACTGCCAAGGTTGCAGAATACCACAGAGGATCTCCCCGCACCTGCAACCGGCAGGTTCCCTGCTCTCCACGTTGATATCAAATCTCCGTTCCGCATCGAAAGCCGAAAACGTGCCGCGGATTCCATACCCTCCGCCGGGGATGACCCCCAGCCCGCGAAACTCCCCGTCGCGCTCCTCGAACACCTCTTCGATGACCTGTTGCGCCCGCAGGTTGCCCTCGGCGGAGACGGCTCGTCCATAGGCGTTCAGGTTGGCGCTCCCGTTCCGGGCCAGTTCGCCTACCAGCATATGGATGGCCCCAAGCAGGTCGAGGGGCTCGAATCCACCGACCGCCATGGGCACGCCATACCGGGCGCATAGGCCATCATAGGCCTTGGTCCCGATCACGGCCGTCACATGGCCCGGCGTGATGAACCCGTCGATGGCTGCCCGCCCCGAACCGAGCAGGGCATCCAGGACCGGTGGCACCCGCTTGGCCGACAGCAGCACCGAAAAGTTTACAAGCGCCCGCTCCCGCGCCCGCAGCAGGGCGAGGCCGATGCCCGGCAAGGTCGTCTCGAAGCCGATGCCCAGGAGCACAACCTGCCGGTCGGGCCGTGCTTCGGCCCGCTCCACCGCCTGGAGGGGCGAATAGACGATCTCGATCCGGGCCCCCTGGGCCGCCGCGCCCTCGAGGCTCATGACCGTTCCGGGAACGCGCAGCAGGTCGCCGAAGGTGCAGAGCAGCGCACCATGGTCGAGCCCCAGCGATACCGCCGCATCGATGTAGCGGATCGGGGTAACGCAGACCGGACATCCGGGCCCCGAGACCAGCCGCACGCTTTCCGGCAGCAGGTCGCGCAGCCGGTATTTGTAGATCGTGTGCGTCTGCCCGCCGCACACCTCCATGATGCTGCATGGACGATCGCCGACCGCGCGCGTAATGGCCGCCGACAGCTTGCGCGCCACGTCCGGATCGCTGTAATCCCCAAGAAGGCTCATAATCGACAAGGCCTGGCGGACTAGCCCTCCTGAAGCTCGCTCCAGGCGGCGAGGGTTGCGCGGGCATCCTCCTCATCGAGGGTTTCGATGGCGATGCCCGTGTGGACCAGCACATGGTCGCCCACCGCCACCGGTCCGAGGAGCGCGGTGGAGAACTCGACCTGCACGCCGCATTGCTCGCCCACGGCCATCCGGCCGTCGAGCAGCTCCACCACGCGGACTGGTACAGCCAGGCACATGGTGGGAACGGTATTCCAAAACCGCGGCGATTGCAACCGGCGAACCCGGCCTACTCCCCGATGATCTTGACGAGGGCGCGCTTCCTGCGCCGGCCGTCGAGCTCGTAGTAGAAGATCGATTCCCACGGGCCGAAGTCGAGCCGCCCGCCGGTTACGGCCACCACCACCTCCCGGCCCATCACGGTCCGCTTCAGGTGGGCGTCGGCATTGTCCTCGTAGCCGTTGTGGGCATATTGGTCGTAGGGTTTTTCGGGCGCGAGCTTTTCGAGCCAGTGTTCGAAGTCGGAATGCAGCCCGCTCTCGTTGTCGTTGATGAAGACCGAGGCGGTAATATGCATCGCGTTGACCAGGCAGAGCCCCTCCCTGATACCCGATTCGCGCAGGCATTCCTCGACCTGCGGAGTGATATGGATGATCTGCCGGCGGCGCGGGGCCTCGAACCACAGCTCCTTGCGGTAGGACTTCACGGCGCCACCGTCTCCAACGGAACCAGCACTTCGTTCAGGTACAGCTGCCGCACCAGGTCGCAGTCGAGCCGGTGGCCGGCCTTGTAGGAGGTGATCCTGCCGACAAACAGCCCGTTGTGGATCAGGGCGATGGCGGCCAGCAGGTCCAGCACGGCCCGGTGCCAGACGGCTTCGAGCGCCTTGTCTTCGTGCGGCAGGCGCGGCTCGTTCTTGTAGGCCTTCCTGCCGGCGATCGAGACGTTGTGCCGGTTGTAGCCGAGGTTGCGCACGTCGGCGAAGATCCGGCCGATCGTGGCGCAATAGAGGACCTTGCCGAACGAGGTGTTGGTGCGGGCCACGGAGGCCATGCGCACCAGTTCCTCGCACACGGGGAAGATGATGCGCTGCTGGCCGATGGCGGTCTTGAAGCTGATGGCGCAATCGACCAGCAGCCGCGGGTTGGCCGGATCGTCGGGGGGGGCCAGCGTGACGAAATCGCCATAGCTTCCACCAATCGTCACGGGCTCGCGCACGGTGACGTACTGCACGGGGCGCCGGGTTTCGATCCGGCCGCACTTGTCGAGCGCCTCCACCAGGTCGAGGCTGCCGCGCTCGAAGAGCGGCGGGTCGCCCGAATCGATCTTGATCATCAGGTTGTCGATGCCCATGCCCATGCGCAGCGAAACGATATGCTCGACCATGCGGACATAGTTGTGCGGATTGCCACTGCGCAGCACGATGTTGCTGACGATCTGGCCGGTGGTCCAGACATTGGCGATGCTCACGCGGATCGGCAGCGTGCGCGGCAGGTCCGTGCGATTGAGCCACCACCCCTCGAGGCTGGTCGGTTCGAAGGTGATGGTCCGGGTCGCCTTGCCCATGAAGGTCCCCGGCCCCGATACGGAGGCCGAATCCGCCAGCGTGGTCTGGTACGTGCGGAGCGGCGGCACCGGCTTCCCGCCGAGGTCCCAGTCCACCGGTTGCCGGTCCATGGCTTCGCAGGAGGCCTTGATCGCCTCTTCGTCGCCCATCAGAATCGTTCCGGGTTGAATCATAAAATCCATCCGTTCTGCTTTGAACTGCGCGAATCAATGGCCTACGTTTACTGGCTTCCCACGGGTAAGGCAACAAAACAAAGGGGGCCGGTTTGAGGGAGGCCAGGATTGTGCGCTCGGTCGGCGTGGTCGGCGGTTTCACGCTGCTCAGCCGGGGGCTGGGGATGTTGCGCGACATCCTGATCGCCTACCATTTCGGCACCTCCGTACTCGCCTCGGCCTTCTTCGTCGCCTTCACCATCCCCAACCTGTTCCGCCGGCTCTTCGGCGAGGGGGCGCTTGCGGCCTCCTTCATCCCGGTCTTCATCGAAACCCGCACCCACAAGGGCGATACCGCCGCATGGGACATGGCCGCCAAGGTCGTCACCATGGCCGCCGCGCTGCTGAGCGGGATCGCCGTATTGGGCGTCGTGCTCTTTTCGGCCGGGATGCACGTCCCGTGCATCTCCGAGCGATGGCTGGCCACCTTCGCGCTTTCCCGCGTGATGTTTCCGTACGTCCTGCTCATCTGCATGGCGGCCCTCTCCATGGCCGTGCTCAACTCCTTCCGGCATTTCGCGACGTCGGCCTTTGCGCCCAGCTTGCTCAACCTGATCCTGATCATCGCGATGGCCGCCCTCTTCCCACTCGCCGAACCCAGCCCGGATACCCGGGTCCGGATCCTCGCCTGGTCGGTGCTGCTCGCGGGCGTCGCGCAGGTGGCCATCCAGCTGCCGGCCCTCAAGCGCTTCGGCTGCCCGTTCCACTTCTCCAGCAAATGGAACGACCCGCAGGTGCGGAAGATGCTCGTCCTCATGGGCCCCGCCGCCCTCGGAATGGCCGTGACGCAGTTCAACGTCCTGATCGACCGCCTGCTCGCCATGTGGATCGGAGGATGGGCCCCCGCCGCGCTTTTCTATAGCGAACGGATGATCTATTTCCCGCTCGGCATCATCGCGACCGCATTGGGTACGGTGCTCCTGCCCACCTTCTCCGGCCATGCCGCCCAGGGAGACCACGCCTCCATGAGCCGCACCATTGCCGCCTCCCTGCGGCACCTGGCCTTCATCATGACCCCCGCCGCCCTCGGATTGCTGGTGCTGGCACCGCAGGTGATGCGGACCCTTTTCGAGTGGAACGGGACGTTCGACGCGGAATCGACCTGGCTGAGCGCCCGCGCCCTGGCCTGCTATGCGCCGGGCCTGGTCGTTTTCAGTGCAGCCAAGGTCTTCGTGCCGGCCTTCTACGCCATGCAGGACACGAAGACCCCGGTCCGCATCGGGATCTGCACCGTCGCCTTGAACCTGGCGCTGAACATCCTCTTCATCCTTACCCTTCCAACCTACTGGAAGCATGCCGGCATGGCCTTCTCGACCGTCGCATCGGAAGCGGCGGGCATGGCCGCGCTGGGTGCCATCCTCGCGCGTCGCACGCCGGGCATCCCGTGGCGCGGCATACTGGCGAGCGCTATGCGTTCGCTGGCCTGCGGCCTGGCCATGGCCGCGTGCGCATGGGCTGCCGCGCACTTTTCGCAGCCGTTCCTCGATGGGTACCTTCCCGTCAAGCTCGCGCAGGTCGCCGTGCTTCTGGTGGCCATCGGAACGGGCGTCGCCACCTATCTGGGAACGGCCCTCCTCCTGCTCCGGAACGAGCTGGGCGAAATCAAGACCGCGGTGCGCCGCAGGTAGGTTCCAGCGCCCGCGCCCACTCGGCCACCTTTTCGATGTCGCCCGCCCCGATGACAAGCAGCAGGTCGCCTGCGCGCAACTCCTGGCGGATGCCGGCCCAGGCGGCTTCCATGGAGGGGCACGCCTCCAGGCGATCCTGCCATCCGACGTCGAACCGCCGGACGAGATCGGCCGTCGTTCCGCCGGGCAGCGGGGCTTCCGAGGCGGCATAGACGGGCAGTAGCCAAAGCCGATCCAATCCTTCGAAACTGGCGGGGAACTCGGCTGCCAGCGCGCGCGTGCGGGTGTACCGGTGGGGCTGGAAGATGCCGAGCAGACGGCCGGGCTCCAACTCCAGCGCCGTCTGGATCAGCGCTGCGATTTCGGTCGGATGGTGCGCGTAGTCGGAGACGATGCGAACGCCGCCGCCTTCGAACACGGTCTCGAAGCGGCGGCGCACCGGACGGAACGATGCCAGCGCCCTGCGGACATCCCCCTCCTCCATCCACGGCCGGCATGCGGCCAGGGCGGCCGCCGCATTCCACTGGTTGTGCCGGCCGGGCACCGGCAGCTGGAAGGGAGGATCGGGAATCGCGAAAGGTTCGCCGTCCGGAAGGCCGCCGCAAAGCCGCGAGGCGATGGGGTCGTCGCCCCGGTAGAACACCTTCCTGCGTGTTTTTGCGATGAAGCGCTCGAAGCACCCGACGAAGGCGGATTCAGAGGCATGGTGCTCCATGTGATCGTACTCTATATTGGTGATCACGGCGTAGTCGGGCGAATAGCCGGCGATGGTCCCGTCCGACTCGTCGGCCTCGACCACCATCAGCGAATCGTCGCGTGCCACGCCATCCATCCCTGCGATCTCGCCCCCGATGCAGTATCCGCAACCCAGGACCTGGGCGATCATGGCCGTGGTGGTCGTCTTCCCGTGGGTCCCGCCGACCGCGATGCAGGTTCGGTCGCGCATGAGGGCAGGCAAGACATCACCGCGGCGCGACACCGGAATGCCGACCTCGTTGGCTCGGCGCACTTCGGGATGGCGGTCCGGAACCGCGGTGGAGCGTATGAGCCAGTCGACCGTGCCGTCGATGTGCGCGGCATCCTGCCCGGTCGCGACCGCGATGCCGTTGCGCTGGAGCCATCCGGTCAGCCGGTTCGGTACCAGGTCGCACCCGTCAACCTGCAGCCCGCGCGCCTTGAGCAGCCAGGCCAGCCCGGCCATGCCCACGCCGCCGATGCCCGCCAGGTGGACGCGCCCGCCGCGCCGGACCAGCCCCTCGGCCTGGTCGACCCGGTCCATGGTTCAGCCAGCCACCTTCTCCAGCAGGTCGGCCAGGCGGCCTGCGGCATTCCCCGGCGCACGCTTCTTCATGGCGATCCCCATGCGTTCGAGGCGGGCCGGCTTTTCGGATACATTAACCAGGTAGTCGCGCAGCCAGGTGGCCGTGAGGTCTTCCTGGGCGACGACGTCGGCAGCCCCGGCATCCTGGAGCACGCGCGCGTTGCCCATCTGGTGGTCGCGAACGGCATGGGGATAGGGCACAAGGAGGGCCGGCACGGAGAATGCGGCCATTTCCGCGCAGGTGGCGGCACCGGAGCGGCTGATGGCCAGGTCGGTTTCGATGTATTTCGCCGCCATGTCGCGAACAAACTGGTGGACGCGGGCGCGGCTGCCCAACCCGGCGTAGAGCGCCTCCACCGCGGCCTTGTCCTGAAGTCCCGCAATATGCTCGACCTCGAGGGCGACGCCTTTCTCGGCCGCCATGGCGATGGCGCGGGGCACGACATCGTTCAGCACCAGCGCCCCCCGGCTGCCGCCGACCACGAGGATGCGCAGCGGATCGCCGGGACGGCGAACCCGCTTCGGCTGCTCACTGGCCCGCTGCAGCTCGGGACGTAGCGGCATGCCGGTGACCACGATGTTGCCATGCTTCAGATAGTAGCTGGTCTTGTCGAAACTGACGGCGATGGTGTCGGCCTTGCGCGACAGCAGCGAAACGGCACGGCCCGGAAGCAGGTTGGCCTCGTGGAGGACATAGGGGATGCCCAGCCTGGCCGCCGCCTTGACGGGGCCGAAGGAAGCATAGCTGCCCATCGCGAGCACGACCTGCGGTGCCTGCTCGCGCATGGGGCCCAGGGAGAGCCGGTAGGCCTTGTAGAGCCGGCCCACCGTCCGCAGACTGCGCATGGACAATCCGAACTGGAATCCTTCCGAGGGAATGGTGATGATCTTCCCCGGCCAATCCTTGAGGGCATCGCTTTCGATATCCTTGCCGGCGGTCCAGAACGTGACGTCGTGGCCCCGCTCCATGAGGACGGCGCCGGTAGCCAGGCCAGGGAAAATATGTCCTCCCGTCCCTCCGCAGGCGATTGCGATATTCAGTTGTTTCCCCATGCCCACCTGGTTGTGCGTTCAATTGCGCGGCGTTCTATCATCCACCCCGGGGATTGACACGCTAAATTGTTGATGAAACCGGTCCCGTTTCTATACTTCAAGGCAATCAACGCGGAGCATATGCCATGGAAGATCTCGATCCGATCAAACTCAAAGCCGAACTCGACGCGTTCAAGCGTGAAAAGGAAAAGATCCGCAGGCTCATGGGGCAGATCGGCGGCAAGGACCAGGCCACGCACGACAAGATCATCAACATCGTCTTCATCGCCGCCATCACCCTGCTGGCCATCAACGACATCCTTCACCATGTGTTCCACATGGATACGCCGCTGAGTGTCGAATTCTCCATCGGCCTCGCCGTCCTGCTGGTCTCCGTCAAGATCATCTGGATGATGCACAAGTCGACCAAGGTGGAGCACTTCCAGTTCTGGATCCTCAACTCCATCGAATTCCGGCTGAACGACGTGGCCAAGCAGTTGCGCAACCTCGAGAAGACCGTCATCGACTATCACACCGACGAGGAGGAGCTGGAGCAACCTATCGTCCCGATCATCAGCGAGATGAGCGAGGAGGAGATCAGGAAGGCGGACGAGCCCTAGCCCATCCGCCCCCGTGGCAGCCGGCAAGCGCTATTTTCGGGCGAAGATCCGCCGACCAACCAGCATCCCGCCCCCAAACACGGCAATGAGCGCCGCCACGGTCGGTTCGGGAATGACCTGGTTCCCCTGGATGTCGATGTCGCCCCCGCCGATCAGGCCGCTCGTATTGTAGGCCGTGGGGCGCGGCGCCGTGTTGAACTCGATCAGGCTGGGTCCGGCGATCAGGTACTGCAGGTAGAAGTCGTCCAGATCCTTTGCCGAATTGTCGAACATGCGCACGAGAATGTATCCCGCATTGATGTCCGCCCCGCCCACATGGCCGTCGAGGTAGGTCTTGATGGGCTGGTCCTGGTTGGACCACGTGCCCCAATAGCCCGAGGTGGTCAGGATCGAATCGAGCAGGAACTCGCCCGTTCCCAACGCCCCATCGATCCCTGCCTGGGCCACCGGAACCGATGCGGTCCAGATCAACTGGGCCAGCACCTGGTCGATGCCCACGGTCCCGCTGCTGCCGGCTGAGGTAACCACGCCACCGAAATTGTCGAATTCCACATCCAGGTCGGCGGAGGCGACCCCCGCAGCCAAAATGATTTGCGCAAACAACAGCAACTTCTTCATCACATGCTCCAAATCCCCGTTCACGAACGGCTAGTCAAGCCCGTAGGGCCGGGTGGCGATCCAGTTGGTGTTCGCCACCGATTCATACCAGAAACCTTCCCCGGCCGGCACCAGGAGGGTCTCGTTGCTCCACTTGGTCACCAGACCCTGCCCGAGGACGAATACCGGCCCGTACACCGACGAAACATAGTTGCTTCCATTCCAGACGTAGATCTTGTCGCCCGAAGAGGGGGCGAATCCGAGGTCGGCCACCTCGACATCGACGGGATAGGGATAGGAGCAGATCTGGAAGCCGGCGGAAATGGAATTGGTGAACGCGTCCTCCAGCGGCACCCCGCCCGAAAGGATGGACTCGGAGCCCCCGGACACTTCAACCCAGTAGCCCTGCCCGCTGCCGAGATCCAGGTTGGAGCTCCATTTGGTTACCAGTCCCTGGCCGAGCACGAATACCGGCCCATACAGGGATGATTCGTAGACGGATCCGTTCCACCGCCAGATTTTAGATCCGGTAGGAAGCGTGTCGCCGTAGACGGTGGCCGGAGTCAAGTTGGTGCCCTTCTGGAACTGCATGCCGCAAATGACGAAGTCGACCGGCTTGCTGATGCGCGTGAATCCGAAAACCCCCAGCTGAACGGCGTTCTGGGCAACCGCGATCGTGGCAAGGGACGCGACCAGCGCGGGCAAAATACCATGTTTTGCTTGCATATGAGTCCTTTCCATGAAAAGGGTCTACAAACACCGATCGCAGAGTTTTAATGGATAACGGTTTTCCGCCGCCGGGCAAAGCGTTTTCCATAAAAAAAATCCTTCCCAATGGGTCGCGGCACCCCCCGGTCCAGCCCTAGGCATCGCACGGCGACCGGAAGGCGACCAGCCCGTCTAGGGAGTCGGCTCCTGCCAGCACCATGAGCAACCGGTCGATTCCCATGGCGACACCCCCGGAGGGCGGCATGCGCCCCACCGCTTCGACAAACCGCTCATCGATGGGGTAAACGGCTTTCCCGAGCTCCCGCCGCCGGTCCGCACACGCTTCGAATCGGCCGCGCTGCTCGCGGGCGTCAGTCAGTTCGGAATAGGCGTTTGCCAGTTCGATGCCGTCGATGTAGAGCTCCCACCGTTCGGCGACGAGGGGGTTGCCTGGCTTGCGGCGGGAGAGCGCCGCCGCCTCTGCGGGATAGTCGATCAGCACGACGGGGCCGGCTATCCGCCCCAAGGCCGGCTCGACCTTCTCCACCAGGTCGATGTCGAAGCGGTCGGCATCGTATTCCGCCACCGGATCCCACCCGGCAAATTCCCGAAAGGCTTCGGAGATCCCGAGGAGGGTCCACTCGCCGAATCCGCGGTTGCGCAGGGCCGCCACGGCCTCGACCAGCAAACGGGTCTCCTCCAGCATGTCCATGTAGTCCGCGTGGGAGCGGTACCACTCCAGCATGGTATATTCGGGATGGTGCAGGCGTCCATATTCGCCCTGGCGGAAGCACTTGCCGATCTCGAAGATCCTCCCGTGCCCGGCGGCCAGCAGCTGCTTGTGGAAGATTTCCGGGGAGGTGCGCAGATAGTGGTCGCCGGCGGGTTCGGCATCGATGTGCAACTCCATGCAAGGCGTCTTTAGCCGGATGGGGGTTTCCACTTCGATGAAACCACGTTCATGAAAAAACGCCCGGATGCAGCGCATCAGGGCGTCTCTCAGCACTAGCGCGCCGGTGTCCATCAGCCCTTGGATACCCGGTCGGAATACTGCCCGTTCCGCGTGTCGATGCGCACGATGTCGCCTTCGTTGATGAAGATCGGCACGTTGAGTTCGTAGCCGTTGGCCAGCTTTGCCGGCTTCATGACGTTGTTCGCCGTATCGCCGCGGGCGCCCGGCTCGGTCTCCGCGATCGGCATCTCGACGAAGTTGGGCAGGGTGATGTCGAGGGCCCGTTCGTTGTGGAAAAGGATCTCGACCTTCATGTCGTCGACGATGAAATACTTGAGGTCTCCGAGCAGCTCGTCGTTGAGGCGGGCCTCCTCGAAGGTTTCATTGTCGGAAAAGACATAGTCGGCGCCGTCGATGTAGGAGAAGGTGAACTCGCGCGAGATCAGGGAGCAGCGGTTGACCTTGTCGCCGGAGCGGTAGGACTTCTCGAACTGGTTTCCGGTGACGAGGTTCTTGATCTTGCAACGATAGATCGCCTGCCCCTTGCCAGGTTTCGAGAAATCGAAATTGGTAATGATGCAGGGATCGCCGTCGATCTCGATCTTCAGGCCTTTCTTGAGGTCGGATGCGTTGTACATCGGTGTGGTTCCTTCTGGTTAAGTCGTTCAAAAGAGCGCGCACTATGCCGAAAGCCCCCTCCCCTGCCAAGTGGTTTTTGCTGTTCCGGAAACCCTCCCGGCCATCCGCCGGAGACGGCCTGCCGCAACCCTCGGCCTGCCGGCTTGCAATTGCCTGGCGGGAGTGGTACCTATTGTGCCCAACCATCAACAGCGACCTAGCGCCAAATGGAGGACAATACATGAAGACGATGATTCGCAGCACGGCCCGAATCGCCCTGGTGGCGGTTGTGGCCACCGCCCTCTCGGCACACGCCGGCGAGAAGAAGAACAAGCCCAGGAAGGTCGAAGACATCCTGGAGCAGATCGGCGGCGAGCACTGGAACGAAGACATGAAGGTCAGCTTCGTGGGTTCCGTGCCGGTCGGCGAAACCTTCTACCATGTATTCAGCGGCTACGTCGACCCCGTCTACCGGATCATCATCTTCGACAACAAGCCCGAATACCTGGGCTACTACGAAAGCCAGTACGAACCGACCGGCACCGAAGAGGAAGCCGTGACCTTCTACGTGGCCGGCGTAACCCGCAAGATGACCCTCGGCAGCGGCGGCCCGGCGAAATCGACGGACGTCGCAGGCTACAATTCAAAGTTCGTGAAGGCGCCCGAGAAACCGGCGCCCGCCCAGGCGGCGGCCGCCAAGCCCGGCACCGCTACCGGCGTCGCGGTCGAGTACCGCGAGTGGAACATCACCCTCAAGGGCCGCGACAAGCCGATCCCCGTGCGCGCCATCTTCATCCAGAAGAAGGGCAACAAGGTCACCCTGAAGGATGAGAAGCGCGGGGTCGAAAACGACTTCGAACTGAGCACCCTTTCGAAGGAAGACCTCGAATACCTGAAGTCGATCGGCCAGTAGCCGGGCATCGTCCCGCACGCCGGAAACCGTCCGCCGATGCGGGCGGTTTTTTTACGCCTACGAAGCAATGCGCTCCGACACCTCGACCTCGACCTGGGTCGCATCCGGGGCGGCGAAGGAGAATTCGATCTTGCGGGCACCGAACGCCCGGCTCAGCGACTCGATGGTGTTCCGGGCCGACTTCTGGACCTCGGACTGCATGTTCCCGATAAGCTCGATGGCCTGCTTTTCCGCATGGCGTTTGGCGGCATCCACGAGCCGGTTCTTGTCCTCCTCCGAGAAGCGGCCGCCGATGAATCCGTTGAGCAGGTCCGGCAGTAGCCACGGCAGGAGCCGCGAGCCCTGTTCGTCGTAGAAACGGATATCCCGGATGTGGACCTCGTAGTCGCACGGGGGCATGGTGACCGCATAGGCTTCCGGTCCGGTCTCGACGATGTTGAACCCCGGGCTCTTGAGGTCGTAGCGGAAATCAATGGCGAATTCGAATATCATGGCCATCTTCTTGCCGCTCAGCACCCACCCGAGGTAGCGCGCACCGAATTCGCCCCAGCTGTGGTCGGTTTCGGTGACGATCTCCTTGGTTAGCACCTTATAGACGGAAAGCTGCCCGATGGCGCGCAGCTGCTCGATGCTGGAGAACACGCGGGTCTCCTTCGCGGCTCCCCGCCTCCTGGACTTCAACCATACCCATAGGGCACCGACCGCCACCAGCGCGGCCACCATGCCGATCAGGAATTCATTCATGGCTCCTCCACGGTTTCGCTACGCGCAACGTCTCCGACCACCTCGAAATCCACCACCAGCGGGAGATGGTCGGAGAGCTGCACGCGCGGCATTTCAAACCGGTTTATCTTGATCTTCGGACTATGCAGAATGAAGTCGAGGTGGCGCTTCGGGTTGCGGCTCGGGAAGGAGGGATGCATGGCGCGGTCGGCGTTCTGCATGCCGCTTGCCGCAAGCAGCAGCTGGATCTCCCGCTCCCCGGTGAAGGCGTTGAAGTCGCCGGCGACGATGTAGGGCCGGTCGGTCTCCTTGATCATGTGGTAGAGGTGGAGGATCTGGTGCTGGCGGACCTTGTAGCTGAGCGCGAGATGCACGAGGAAGAAGGTGACGTGCTCCAGCTCCAGCTCCATCACGAGCTTCTTCATTCCGCGGTCGAAGTAGTGGAACCGCTCGTTATGGATCGTATCCTTGGCCAGGAAGGCATTGCCCTGCTTGTTGTATACCGGAATCCGCTGCCAACGCGATTCGACGCCGTACTTGGAGCAGTAGGTGTGGAAATGGCCCAGCTTGTCGGCGATCTGCTCCACCTGGCTTTTGCGGTCCGACCGGTAGGATCCGCTATCGACCTCGACCAGCCCCATCACGTCCGGATCGACCTCCCCGATGAATTCGATGATTTCGTCGAGGTGGTTCCGGGTGCGGCCCAGCATGCCGAGGAGCGGCAGCTTCTTCTGGTTGCCGTGGGTGGCGTAGCAGATGTTGTAGAGCAGGAAGCGCATGCCCATAAATCTATCCCGTTCCCCCCGGATGGCAATACCCGCGCGCCATTTTTCACTGTCCATGCCCGCCCCGCTCCCGCTACCATGGGGCCATGGATCATCAGGCCGACCTCGGTTTTTCGTTCTGGGTGGTGCTCAGCACCGGCATGCACCTGGCGGCCTTCGTTGCGGTGGCCCTCCATGCCCTGCAGCGGAGGCGGAACGCCAGCGCCACCATACTATGGCTCTTCACCGCATGGTCGCTGCCCTTCTTCGGCCCCCTGCTATACCTCTCTTTCGGCATCGACCGCGTCTCCCCCAAGGGCATGGCGAAAAAGGCGGCCAACGACCTGATGACGCAGCAGCGCGACGTGCGGCACCAGGATGCCAGCGCCTTCTATGCCTGGCACTTCGATGCGCGCTCCAATGTCGAGGCGATCGAAAACCCGCTCAGCCGGCGGCTCAACCGCTCCATCGACGCGCTCACTCCCGACCACCCCCTGCTCGACAACAACGAGATCACCCCCCTGGCATGCGGCGACCAGGCCTACCCCATGATGCTTGCCGCCATACGCGGGGCCCGCCAGCACATCCATCTGCAAAGCTTCATCATCCACCGCGACGATACGGGGCGCACGTTCCTCGACGCCCTCAAGGCCAAGGCCGAGGAGGGCGTCAAGGTCCGGCTGCTCTTCGACCGGTTCGGATCGACCCATGCCTACCTGGGCGGCATGTTCCGCCGCTACCGCAAGGTGCCGAACCTTGAAATCTGCGGATGGACCCAGGCCAACCCCCTCAAGCGGCAGTTCCAGATCAACCTGCGCAACCATCGCAAGACCCTGGTGGTCGATGGCCACGTCGCCTTCTTCGGCGGCGTCAACATCGCCGCGGAAAACACCACGGCCGGCGGGCGGCAGGCCATACGCGACTACCACTTCAAGGTGGAGGGTCCACTGGTGCATGAACTCCAGCTCTCCTTCCTGCAGGACTGGTACTTCATGACGCGCCAGCCCATCGACGCCCTCGTCAACGCCCTCCACTTCCCCCGCATGCTATCCGTGGGGCGCGCCCGTGCCCGCCTCATCGACAGCGGCCCTTCGGATCCGCCGGGCATGATCGGCGAGGCCTTCTTCAACGCCATCATCATGGCCCAGCGGCAGGTCCTGCTGGCCACCCCCTATTTCGTGCCGACCACCGATATCCTCAAGGCGCTCCGCTCGGCCGCCCATCGCGGCGTCGACGTCCGCATCATCGTGCCCGGAAAGAACAACCACCGCTACGCGGGCATGGCCGCAAAGGCCCTCTACGAAGAGTTGCTTTCGGCCGGAGCCCGCCTCTTCGAGCGGGCACCCCCCTTCATCCACGCCAAGGCGATGGTGGTCGACGACGCCGTTGCGCTGGTCGGCACCGCCAACCTCGATGTGCGGAGCCTGGAACTCAACTACGAGACCACCGTGCTGTTCGAGGACGACGCCACCGTCAACCGGCTCAAGGCCATGGTGCTGGAGGATCTTGCGCAGAGCCGCGAACTCAACCTCAACGAATGGCTGCAGCGACCCGCCTTCCAGAAGCTGGCCGAAAACCTCTGCGCCCTCATGACCCCCGTGCTGTAGCAAAATAAAGAGCGGGCCGTTTCGTTTTGCTTTTCCCCCATGCCCGACGTAGCGTGGCATGTTGAAGCAGGCGAAGCATCATGGGTACCGAGGATCCCTACAGCACACGCGCCACCCTCATCCAGCGGGTGCAGAACCAGCGCGACAATGATTCGTGGGAGGAGTTCGTCCGTGTTTACCGCCGCTACATCTACGCCATCATCCGTAGCATGGGGATCTCGGAGCATGACAGCGACGACATCCTCCAGCAGGTCCTGCTGAACCTGTGGAACGGCCTGCCGAAGATGGAGTACGAAAGAATCACCCGCTTCCGGAGCTGGCTCGCCGTCGTCACCAAGAACTGCGTCACCGATTTCATCCGCAAGCGTTGCCGCGACGCCAGCCGCCTTGAGAAGGCCGGGCAGGACGAAACCCTCACCTACCTCGATTCCATCCGCCTTCCGGAAATCGACGCCATCGCCGAGCGCGAATGGGAGATCCACCTGACCAACCTGGCGCTGGAAAACATCGAACCCCTCTTCACCGGCAAGGCGGTCGAGGCCTTCCGCATGTCGTTGCAGGGCATGGAGGTCGACGAGATCTCCAGAGCGCTGGAGCTGAAGGGAAACTCGGTCTATCGCCTGAAGAATCGCGTCAAGGAGCGGCTGATCCAGGAGATCCGCCATCTCCGCGACCAATTGGAATGACCGGATCCGCCTGGGCCGTATCGACCACCTCCATGGCCTCCCGGAGCCCGCCAACCACCTTTTTTGGATATTCCGCGACATCCAGGACGACGCGCTCCAGCTTCAGGTTCTCAAGCACCCGGTCAAGCCGGTCGCGGGGTTCGAAGCCTTTCCCCGACATCCTCAGCTCCTTGATCCCCAGACCGGCCAGGCGGTTGAGGTTGATGCCCTTGCCATAACTGATGTCCAGGGAATGGAGCTTGAAGGGCCCGAGGACGTTGCGGCGGTAGACGCCAAGGATGTCGAACGAGAAATTGACGTAGCCGGTGCGCGACAGGTCGAGATGGTACCCTTCATCCGTACGAACCAGGAGCATCCGCCGCCGGTTGCTCCTGCGGGAGACGGCGTTGAGTCGGTCCAGCATCGCCTCGGCAAGGGGGAGGTACTCCTCCGGTGCGGCCGAGGCCGGCCGGCGCCGCATGTGGTGGTAGTAGAGGTAGTAGACCGTCATGGCGGGCAGGTCCCGCTGCTCGTTGATCAGGTCGGCCAGCTGCTGGTCGCCTAGCCGCCGCTTGTCCTGCGGCTTGATGGCGGCATACTTCCGGCTCGCTTCCACCAGGGGGCCGACGGCCTGCGCATCCTCCCCCGCGGCCTCGAAGCATTCCAAGGCGGCGGCGAACTCCTCGAGCACGAAATGGAGGGTGCCCTTCTGCTCCAGCAGGTGCTGGCGCTTCACGGTATCGACGTTCTCCTCCAGCCCCGTCTCGAGCACGTGGATCATGGAGGGGGCGTTGACAAAGTCGCGGCTGCGCACGGTGTAGAGCACCGCCTCGCCCAGATCCTCGCCCAGCGACTGGGTGAGCTGCTGTTCCTTGAGGTAGAGCCGGAAATTGGCCTCCGCCGCCTGCCGCGCGGCCACGGCCCGCTCCTTCTCGCGGTTGATGACGACCAGGGTGCCACTCACCACGAAGGCAAGCACCAGCAGGAAGACGATGATCAGGAACGCGATCCGGTCGTGGCGCTGGAGCAGGAGCGAAGTCCGCGTCATCCATCCCGCCCGCTCGGCCAGGGTCGGGTATCCGGTCAGGTAGCGGTCGATCTCCTCCCGCAGCTCCAGTACGGAGGCATAGCGGCTGTCCGGCTCCAGCGAAAGCGCCTTGAGCGCTACGGCGGCCAGGCTCCTTGGAATGGTCCGGCCCGCCTTGCGGCGGCGGGGCGGAACGATTTTCCCTTCCCGCGTGTTCTGCACCACCTCGTTCGCCGACGCGCCCTCCACCGGAAGCTCGTACGTCAGCAGCATGTAGAGCAGCGCACCCAGGGCATAGATGTCGGTCCTCGGGGTCTTTTCCCCGTACGCCACGGTCTGCTCGGGCGCCATGAATCCGGGCGTCCCCTTCATGGTTCCGGAGAGGGTCATGTCGTTGAGCACGTCGGCGTCCAGGGCGTCGCCACGATCCTGCACCGCTTCGTCCGGGGCATGCAGCACCCGCGCAAGCCCCCAGTCGCATACACGCACTTCGCCAAAGGCGCCGACCCGGATATTGCCGGGCTTGATGTCCAGATGGATCACGTTGCGGGAGTGGGCATAGGCTATGGCGTCGCAGACCTTGGCATAGATGCCGAGCAGGGTTTCGAGCGGATGGCGCTGCCGGTAGTCGGCATCGCTTTCGCGCAGCCTTTCGACGATGGTCTTCAGGCTGTCGCCCTCCACCAGCTCCATCGAGAAGAACGGCATTCCGTTGCCGTCCAGCCCCATATTGTAGACCGGCATGATGTGCGGGTGGGCCAGGTTGGCGGTCAGGCGCGCCTCGCGCAGGAACTGCTCAAGCTCCTGCGGCTGGTCGGCGCGGACGGCCCGGGCCATGGCGACGCGGCGGTCCAGCCGCCGGTCGTGGACCAGCGCAATGCGCTTTTCGCCTCCTTCGGCCAGGGGGCCGACCTCCTCGTAGCGCCCACCGGCGTCGCGCAATGAATTGAGGATCGGCGTCAGCGACGCCAGCTCTTCGTCCGTAAGTCCCGCTCCTTCGGTGTCGTAGAACTCCCGCAACGTCTCCTGGCGGCGGCGGAACCGCTGCTCCAAATCCTTGTCCTTGTCGTCGGCCATGCAATACCTCGGGCATCCAACGGTATATACGCCCAGGGGCCGGGAGGAAACCCCAGAAGACTGGAATCGGTCATTGGCCCCGCCTCCAGAAAGGGCTGTACAACGACCGGCAGCCCACGTTTAATGGCCCCATTATGAAGATTCCCCGCATTGCGTTCCTCTCCCTTCTCCTGCCGGGCTTCGCGGCCGCCCTGGAATTCACCCAGCAGGGCGAATACCGCGGGTCTTCGGACTGCCTGGCCTGCCACGAGCGGTTCTACGAGCTCTGGAGCACCTCGCACCACGGCAAGGCGATGCAGGCCTTCAGCGCCGCCTTCGCCCGTTCGCTCGCGCCGATGGAGGCCCCCCTCGCGATCGGCGACCAGCGGTTCGTCGTCGAACTCAATGGAAGCGGCGGACTCCTGCGGCAGCTCGATGCCGATGGCACGGAGAAGGCGTACCCCATCCTGCACGCCCTCGGTGGAAAGAACGTCTACTTCTTCCTTGTTCCGCTCGACAAGGGCAAGCTCCAGGTCGCACCGCTGGCCTACAACGTCCACACGAAGATCTGGTACAACGCCACCGGTAGCATGGTGCGCCACTTCACCAACGGCCTGACCGACCAGGCGCTCGAATGGACCGACCGGCAACTGACCTTCAATACCGCCTGCCACGACTGCCACATCAGCCAGTTGCGGAAGAACTACGACCCCGGGACCGACAGCTACACCACCACCTGGAAGGAAGCGGGCATCAACTGCGAAGTCTGCCACGGCCCCGCCGAGGCCCACATCAAGGCCGCGGAGCAGGCGGCCGCCAAAGGGGAAAAACTCGAAGACATGAAACTGGTCCGCTTCCACAAGGATCTCGACCACCGGCAGCGCGACGCCACCTGCGCGCCGTGCCATGCCAAGATGTCCCCCCTGACCAGCGACTTCACCCCCGGCGAACTCTTCTTCGACCACTACGACCTGATCTCCTACGAAGATCCGGACTTCTGGCCCGACGGGCGCGACCTGGGCGAAAACTACACGCAAACCGGATGGATGGCCAACCCGTGCGCCAATTCCGGACAGCTCGAGTGCATCCACTGCCACACCTCGAGCGGGCGTTTCCGCTTCAAGGACAATCCCAACCAGTCCTGCCTGCCGTGCCACCAGGAACGGGTGGATAAGATCCTAGACCACTCGCACCACCAGGCCGAAGACCGCGTCAACTGCGTCGACTGCCACATGCCGAAGACCGCGCAGGCGCACATGCACCGATCCGACCACACTTTCCGGCCCCCTTCGCCCGCCGCATCGATCGAATTCGGCTCTCCCAACGCCTGCAATCTTTGCCACAACAACAAGGAAGCCATCACCGGCGACTTCCACGGGCACCGCAAGGAGGACTTGGAGTGGGCCGACCGCCATGTCAAGGCATGGCACGGCGAAGAGAGCGGTGCCAAGGTGCTCGAACTGGGCCGGATCATCGAAGCCTGCCGGGATGGCGACTGGGACCAGTTGCCCGCGATCCTCGCCTATCTGGAAAGCCCCGAATGCGATCCCGCCGCAGGCACCGCCATCCTGCGGCTGCTGGCGAACTGCCCCCACCCCGAAAAGTGGGACGCCGTCCGCGGGCAGTTGTCGAATACCAACGAGTGGGTTCGCTCGGCCGCCGCGGCGGCCCTGCAGTACGACAGCTCCCCCGAAGCCACCCGGGCCCTCGTCAAAGGCGCCCAGGACCGCTTCCGCACCGTGCGCATCCGGGCTGCGGCGTCGCTGCTGGGCCGGGACCTCGCCGGCTATTCCGAGGCGGAGCGCAAGGCCTGCTCGGCCGCCCACGACGAATACTGGAATTCGCTGACCATCTGGCCCGACCGGTGGTCGACCCACTACAACCAGGGCATCTACTTCGACCGGATCGGCGATTCCAGCAAGTCGCTGGAGGCCTACAACAAGGCAATGGGGCTACGCGACGATGTGATACAGCCGATGATCAACGCCTCCATGGTCCATGCCCGGAGCGGCGACAGCACCAACGCCTACGTCCTGCTCCAGAAGGCCCTGGCCATTGAACCGCGAAGCGCGATGGTCAATTTCAACCTCGGTCTGCTCGAGGCCGAATTCGACCATCTGGATGCAGCCGAGGCGCACCTGCGGGCCGCGCTGGCTGCCGAACCGCGCATGGCGCAGGCCGCCTACAACCTGGGCATCCTGCTCGGCCGCCGAAACGACCCGGAAGGCTTCAGGCAGCTGGAGTCGGCCGCCATGGAACTGCCCGAAAACTGGAACTACGCCTCCTCCTATCTCTACTTCATCGGCCAGGCGGGCCGGGGTACCGAAGCCGGGGGATTCCTACAGCGCATCATCGCCACCGGCAGGGCCGCCCCCGAGGCCTACTTTGCCCTGGCAGGCGAGTACGAGCGGGCCGGCCGCAGCGCCGAAGCGGCGGAAATCTACAAGCAGGCCAAGCTGGCCCGCCATCTTCCCATGGAGGCCAAGCGCCATGCGGCCCGCATGGAACAGCGGCTGCGCGGCAACTAGGCTCCCTCAAGGCAATCGCCCATGGTCAGATTCCTGAAAATGCTGGCGGGACTCGCGCTGCTCCCTGGCTGCTGGGCGGTTTCGGCGGCGGTCTACACCCTCTACGGCACGTCGGTGGACACCGGCTCCGCCGCCGGGTGGGAGGCGTGGGCCTTGCCGATCGGCTTTGCCGCATGGGTGGCCACCTATTTCCTGCTGCCGCGGCCGGTCCGCGCCTATGTGCTGGGCCACGAGCTGACGCATGCGCTCTGGGCGCTGATGATGGGTGCCCGCATCGGGCGGATGAAGATCGGCAGGACGGGCGGCCACGTGATGCTCTCGAAGTCCAATTTCCTGATCACGCTCGCCCCCTACTTCTTCCCCTTCTACACCTTCCTGGTCATTGCCGCCTACTACCTCGCCGGCCTATGGATCGATGTCGAGGGAAGCCGGGCCTGGTGGCTGGTGGCCGTGGGGGCGACCTGGTCGTTCCACATCACCTTCACGCTGGGCATGCTCGCCCAACACCAGCCGGACGTGAAGGAGCATGGCAGGATCTTCTCCTATACCGTGATCTATATCGCGAATGTCCTGGCCATCGGATGCTGGCTGGTGGCGGTCGGGTCGCCGCGGCTCGCCAGCTTTGCCGACCTGCTCGGCACGGAAGGGACCATGGCCTACAGCTTTGCAGGACACCAGGCCGCGCTCGCCTGGGCATGGATCGCGAAATGGGGAGCCGGGATGCGTTGAGGGCGCTGGCTACTCGGAGAGCTCGAGCACCTCGGGGGCGATCTGCCGCACCATTTCGTGGCAGAGCCTTTCCACATTCTCGGCGGAGGTCGAGATGAGCGCCTTCTGGGCGAGGACGATCGCTCCGGAGTAGTACAGGTTGCGGATTACATCCTTCACCATCGGCACCTGGGAGGGGCTCACGCTCAGTTCGTCGACCCCAAGCCCTACCAGGAGAGGCACCAGCAACGGGTCGGCCGCCATCTGCCCGCATACGCAGGTCCACATCCCGAACTTGTGGCTGACCTTCACCACATGGTCGATGAGGCGCACGATCGCCATGTGCGTCGGCTTGTAGAGGTGCGCCACGTTCTCGTTGCCGCGGTCGACCGCCATGGTGTACTGGATGAGGTCGTTCGTCCCCAGGCTGAAGAAGCGGACATGGGGTGCGAGCAGGTCGGCCACCAGCGCCGCAGACGGCACTTCGATCATCGTTCCGACAACGAGATCCTTGTTGAAGGGTATCCCCTTGGCCTCCAGCTCGCCCATGCTCTCCTTCAGCAGGGCATTCGCATCGACCAATTCCTGCACGCAGGAGATCATCGGGTACATCATGCGCACGTTGTCGTGCACGCTGGCGCGGAGGATGGCGCGCAGCTGGGTCTTGAACAGGGCCGGCCGGGTAAGGCAGAGGCGGATGGCCCGGTCGCCCAGGTAGGGGTTCAGTTCGTCTGCGGCCTTGATGCTGGCGGGAAGCTTGTCCGCCCCGAGGTCGAGTGTCCGGATGACGACCGGAGACGGATACTGGCTTTGCGCGGCCTGCGCATAGGCCGCGGCCTGCGCATCCTCGTCGGGCAGCGTTTCGGTCCCCAGGAAGAGGAACTCCGTGCGGAACAGCCCGATGCCCTTCGCACCGCGCGCGGCCACGGAATCCAGCTCGTCGAGCAATTCGATGTTGGCCGAGATCGGTACCAGGTATCCATCCCGCGTTTCCGGCGGCTTGTCACGCAGGGCCGCCAGTTCCTGCAGGATCTGCACCTGGTCCTCGGCGCGTTTCTCGTATTCCGCCAGCCGGGCCTCGCTGGGGTGGACGACGACGATCCCCCTGCCGCCATCGATCAGAATCGGGTCGCCCGAATGGGCGACGGCCGTGACATTGTGCAGTCCGACCACCGCCGGCACCTCGAGCGCCCGCGCCATGATGGCCGTATGCGACGTGGCGCTGCCCAGGTCGGTGACGAAGGCCTTGACGAGGTTGCGGTCGATGCTCGCCGTATCCGACGGGGAGAGGTCGTGCGCCACCACGATGCACGGCTCGGAAATCTTCTTCATCTGGTCGAGCGCCTCGCCCGCCAGGTTGGCCAGGATGCGCCGGGTGACGTCCCGGATGTCGGCCGCGCGTTCGGCAAGATAGGAATCCTCCACCTTCGAGAGCATGTCGGCATACCGGTTCGAGACGGAGAGCAGGACAGGTTCGACGTTCAGCATGTCGCGCTTGATCGTCCGGATCACATCCTCGATGAAGGTACGGTCGTCGACCACCAGCAGGTGGGCGTCGAAAATGCTGGCATGCTCGTCGCCCAGCACCTCGGCCACCTGTTTCTGGATGTGGCGGATCTGGTCGTGGGTGGCGATCAGCGCCTCTTCGAAGCGGGCGATTTCGATCGGCACCTCGTTCCTGGCGATCGTACGCGGCACCGCCGTATGGGCATGGGGGGCGATCAGCTGCGCCTTGCCCACGGCAATGCCCGGGGAAACCCCGATCCCCTTCAGCAGGATTTCGCTCTGCGCATGCGCGTCGTCCACGGGACTCAATCCTCGTAAAACTTCTTGGCGAACAACTCCTCGATTTCGGCCAGGGCCTCCTGCGCATCCCCCCCCGTCGCAGTCACCTTTAGCTTGCTGCCCGGATAGCCCTCGATCGTCATCAGGCCCATGATGCTCTTGCACGAAACGGTATTGCCATCCTTTTCGACGAAAATATCGGCCTCGTACTTCGCGGCCGCCTTGACCAGCAGGGCGGCCGGGCGGGCATGGAGCCCGAGCTTGTTTTCGATCTTCAGGGTCTTGGAGATGGAGTGCTCAGCCATGGCGGTCCCGCCCTCCCGTCAACCGGCTGATGATCCGGTCGTCGAGCTCCTTCGCGGCGTCGTGGCCCAGCTCCTTCAGCTTCTGGTTCAGCGCGGCCACCTCGACGATGTTGGCCATGTCGCGCCCCGAGCGCACCGGGATGGCGATGCAGGGGATCTGGACCCCCATCAGGCTGACCGTCTGCGGGGATACCCCCGTGCGGTCCTCCTCCCCCGTGGGCAGCCTGAGTTCGATGACCAGGTCCAGTTCGGTCTGCCGGCGGATGGACGAGACGCCAAACAGGCTGGGTACATGGATGATGCCCAGTCCGCGGATCTCCATGTGGTAGCGGGTGATTTCGCTCGCCCAGCAGACGATTCGCCCCCGGCTGCTGCGGCGAATCTCGGTGACGTCGTCGGAAACCAGGCTGTAGCCGCGTTCGATGAGCGAGAGGGCCGTCTCGCTCTTGCCGATGCCCGGATCGCCGCGCAGCAGCACGCCGATCCCCATGATTTCCATGGTGGTACCCTGGATGCGCTCATGCGGCGCCGTCAGCTTTTCGAGCAGGACGGTACACTCGTTCATGAAGTTCATGGTCACCATCGGCGTGCGCATGACGGGCACCTTGTAGCGTTCCGCCATTTCGATGATCTCCCGCGGCACCCGCCGGTTGCGGGTGACGACGATGCCGGGCACCTGCTGCTCGAACAGGGCCTCGATCCGCAGGCGCATCTCCTCGGCAGGCAGGCTCTTGAGGTAGGTGAACTCGGCCAGGCCGAAGATCTGTAGCCGGTGGTTCGCGAAGTACTGGAAGAACCCCGTCAGCGCCAACCCCGGCCGGTTCATCGCGGTCTCCTGCAGTTTCCGGTCGAGGTGGTCCCCGCCGGAAACCACGGAGAGCGACAACCGTTCCGCGCCGTTGTCGAGCAAAGTCTTGATGCTAATCGCCATGGTCTACCCCCTTTTTCCTTCCGCCGCGAGCTACTTGTGGTGCTCCTGGATCTTGTCGCGCAGCTTGCGCATCTGGCGCTCGGCATGTTCGATGGAGCGGTCGATGGCGTCGTAGAGGTTCTCCGACGCTTCGGTCGAGGAGACACGGATATGGCTGGCGGCCTGGATCACGATCTCCGAAACGCTCTCGAGCTTCACCTTGTCAAGGATGACATGCACGGATTCGATCCGGGGGAAGACGGACAAACAACGCTCGAGCTTCTCCTCGACATGGGCCTTGATGTTGTCGGTTACGTTCACATGCCTTCCTGTAATGCTTACCTGCATGGCTTGCTCCTTTGTTGTTCCCTACATGCTGAACCGCGGTCCCAGATAGAGTTCGCGGCTCACCTCGTCGTTCACTAGAAAATCGCTGTTGCCTTCCCGCAGCACCTGCCCCTCGCAGAGCAGGTAGGCGCGGTCGACCACCGCCAGCGTCTCGCGCACATTGTGGTCGGTGATCAGTACCCCGAGCCCCTTGTCGCGCAGGTCGCGCACGATATCCTGCACGTCGTGTACCGCCAGCGGATCCACCCCGCTGAACGGTTCGTCGAGCAGGATGATGGAAGGGTTGGTGACCAGCGCGCGCGTGATCTCGAGCCGGCGCCGTTCGCCGCCGCTGAGGGTATAGGCCTTCTGCTTCGCCAGGTGGCCGATCTTGAGTTCGTCGAGCAGCAGCCCGAGCCGGCGCCGGCGCTCCTTGCCGGAGATCGGCAGGGTTTCGAGGATGGCCATCACGTTCTCCTGGACCGTGAGCTTGCGGAAGATGGACGGTTCCTGCGAGAGGTAGCCCATGCCCATCCTCGACCGCTTGTACATCGGCACGTTGGTCACGTTCCTCCCCTGGAAGAAAACCTTCCCCGAGGTGGGCCGCACCAGGCCGACGATCATGTAGAAGCTGGTGGTCTTACCGGCGCCGTTGGGTCCCAGCAGGCCTACGATCTCGCCCGCCTTGACATTGATATCGACTTCCCGCACGACCTTGCGGCCCTTGTAGGCCTTGACCAGTTTCTGCGTTTGGATCAGATAGCTCTCTTCCGCTGCCATTTAGTCGTTCAAGTCCTTCAGGAACTTCGCCCTGGTTGCCTCGTCCAGATACAACAGGACGCGCGCATTGGGTTCGCACACCATGGCCCGCGTCGCCTGCCAGAATAGGATCCGGTCGCCCGTCATTACGTTCAATCCCTGCTTGACCATCGGCTCCTCTTCCAGCGTGAATTTTCCTTCATCCACATGGTAGGTGGCACGCCCGGCCAGCGCCTTCCTGTCGTCTGATTGGATTATTACCTCTTCACGCGCTTCGATCCAATCCAATTCGCCGTCCTCTTTGAGATGGATGACCACCTCCCCGCAATCCATCGCCGCGCGCGGATCGCGGACCCGCACGTTTCCGACCAGCCGCGCCAGCCGCGCGCCCTCGTCGTACTCCACCCGTCCGGCGCGGATTTCCGTGTCGATCTTCGTCCCCTGCACCCCTTCGCCGGCAAGGCCGGGCGCGCTGGTCACCACGAGCAAGGCATTCGGCTCGCAAACCATCTTTCGGGTTCCCCGCGTCCAGAAGCGTATGCGCTCGCCCGAAAGCCGGTTTTCCCCCTCCTCCACCCGCGCACGGCCCCGCAGCTCGACCATGCTTTCGGCATAGTCGTAGAAGGCGGCCTCGGCCACCGCGGCGCGGTTCGTCGCCGCAAAAGCCACTCCGCCCGAGGCTTCCACGGATTCCACCTCGTTGGACGCCGAAAAGCGCCCGGAGAGGCGTTCCGCCTCAAGCCGGCCCTGGTCGTCGACCACCACGACGTCGTGCTCCAGCTGCACCTGGCGCTGGTCGTAGTCGAACAGCAGCCGTTCGCCGGTCAACAGGGTCTCGCCGGGCCGGCGCTCGCGCGCCTTCATCGCCTCCAGCTGGCGGGCAAAGGGCGCAAAGGTATCGTCCTGGAGCCGTTCGCCCTTCCCGTCCGCCGCCGCGGCCGAAACAACCGGAGTCCCGCCGGGAACGGTATCGGCGGGCAACTGCCCGGCATCGTCCGGAGCGCTCCGTTCCCGTTTCGAGCAGGCGGACAGCAGGACGCATCCGCACAGCAGCATCCTGCCCAGGCGACGCGTCATGGAACGACCTCCCCAAGCCGTCGGGCCGAGGCCTTGACCAGCACCTTGGAGTCGTGGAGGATCTCCAGCCGGTTATGGGCGGAGGAGAAGCGGAATCCGCGCCCGGCGATGGTCATCTGGTCCAGATCGATCAGCACATCCCCTTCGGATTCGACGCGAAGGACTTTGCGCCCTCCCTCCTCGACCACCTCGGTGGTGCATCGCGGGGCGTAGAGGGTCATGAATACGGCGCCGTCGCGGTAGGCGTCGATCCGCAGCTCCTCCACCTCCGCCCTGCCCCCCTCGACCACGCGGACATGGCCGCCGTGGAGCTGGGCCTGGAGGTTCCCCTGCTCGTCGTAGTACGGAGCCCGGACCCCCGAAATCTCCATTCCGGCCGCCATGTACTCGTCGAGCTTGCCGGAGGAGGGGCGCGCGGCATCCTGCGCCCCCGCAACACCCCATGCCGCAAGCAGGGCCACGACTGGAAACACCGCACGATTCATGGATGCCCTTCTACCAGATGGAAGCAAGGACCGCAAAGCAAACCCCGGAGGGTTCTTTGCGGTCCTTGCGGACGGGCCGTTTTCCGGCGGTTCAACCCACTTCGACCAGGCTCGGCGTGTACTCTTCCGGCGGCACGAAACCGAGCAGCGTGAGGCAGGTTGCCGCAAGGTTCGCAATGCCGGGGCCTTCGAGCTCCGCCTTGCGGGCCGTGGAAGTGCCGGAGGGATCGTAGACGATGGCTGGAACCGGATTGAGCGAGTGGGAGGTCTTCGGCAGGCACTTGCCTTCATCGTCGAGCTTCAGCGCCCCGGTCTTCTTGTCGAGTTCGCACATGTCGTCGGAGTTGCCGTGGTCGGCCGAGCAGACCATGATGCCCTTCGCCTGCTCCAGCGCCTTCATGATCCGGCCGACCCCTTCGTCGACCGCCTCGACCGCCAGCTTGACGGCATCCACCACCCCGGTATGGCCGACCATGTCGCCATTGGGATAGTTGAGGCGGATGAAGCGGTACTGGCCGCTTGCGATGGCCTGGACCACCTCGTCGGTGATCTCGTCGGCCTTCATCCGCGGGGCGTTCTCGAACGGGCAGTTGTCCGACTTGATCTCCCGCCAGGTTTCGGTCGCGAACTTGCCGGAGTTGTTGCCGTTGAAGAAGTAGGTGACGTGGCCGTACTTCTGCGTTTCGGAAATGGCGAACTGGCTGACGCCGGCGTTGGAAAGGTACTGGCTCATGGTCCGGTCGATGGCCGGCGGGGATACCAGGTACTTTTCCGGCACGCCAAGATCGCCGTCGTACTGCATCATCCCGGCATACTCCACCTTCGGCTTCGGCCCGCGGTCGAATTCGGCCAGCTCCTCGGCCTCGAACGCCTTGGTGATCTCCAGCGACCGGTCGCCGCGGAAGTTGAAGAAGATCACGCTGTCGCCGTCCACGACCGGACCCACGGGCGCCCCGTCGCGCTCGATCACGAAGGCGGGCAGATCCTGGTCCAGGATGCCGGGCTTCTCCCTGCGGAAGGTCTCTACCGCCTCCCGCATGGAGGCGAAACGGCGCGCGTCGCCGCGGACATGGGCCTTCCAGCCGCGCTCCACCATGCTCCAGTCGGCGTTGTAGCGGTCCATCGTAATGTTCATGCGTCCGCCGCCGGAGGCGATGCGGTAGTCGACGGCACCGCCGGCATTGATCGCCGCCAGGAACGTTTCGAAGCGTTCCACATAGAGCAGCGCGGAGGTGGGCGGCACGTCGCGGCCATCGATCAGCGCATGGACGCGGGCCTTCTTTACGCCCTCTTCCTTGGCGCGGCGCAGCATCGCCTCGAGGTGGTTGAGGTGGGAGTGGACATTCCCGTCCGAAAACAGGCCGATGAAGTGGAGCGTCGACCCCTGCTCCTTCACGTTGGCTACCAGCTCCTTCCAGACGTTGTCGGCAAACATCGATCCCGAAGCGATGGCCTGGCTGACCAGCGCCGCGCCCTGGGAGAATACGCGCCCGCAGCCGATCGCATTGTGGCCGACTTCCGAATTGCCCATGTCGGAATCGTCGGGCAGTCCGACCGCCTTGCCGTGCGCCTTGAGCTCGGTGTAGACCGCCGCGTTGTCGCGCAGCCAGTCGAGGTTCGGGGTATGGGCGATCTTCACATAGTCGCTCTGCGGGTTTTGGCCGATGCCCACGCCATCCATGATGACCAGCACGACCGGCCCCTCGGGTCCGCCAAAAGCCTCGTTCTTCCTAAGTTGTTCCATGATGATCCTCCTGAAGGTTGCCTTGGGTTGGAAAACGCGGGGCAATATGCCTTGCCCCGCCGCAGGGGGCAACGAAATAAACCCTCCACACCCGTCGGGCGCCCTTTCCGGCAGAATGCCGTTGTGCCGACCCCCGCGTTGCGCCATATTGCGCCCTGTTCCAAGCCCGGAAAACCGCATGAAGAAGACCCGTTTCCAGATTGAATACGAACAGGATGGCCTGCGCCTCTTCGAGGTGCTCGCCGGGAAGCTGGACATTTCCAAGAAGCAGGCCCAGGCGCTGATCGACGCCAAGCGGGTCCTGGTCAACGGACAGCGCATCTGGATACGCACCCACGGCCTCAAGGAGGACGATGTGGTCGAAGTCCTCGCCGACCTCCAGGCGGACGCCCCCTCCGGACGCATCGCCATCCTCTGGCAGGACGCCGACTACCTTATCGTCAACAAGCCCCCCTTCATGCTCACCAACGCGTCCGACGAAAGCCTGGAGGCCCGGCTGCGCAGGCAGGAGAAGAACCGCGACATCTGCGCCGTCCACCGGCTCGACAAGGAGACCTCCGGATGCCTCCTCTTCGCCAGGAGCGCCGCGGCGAAGCAGGCCGCGATCCCCCTTTTCGAGGGGCAGGACATCATGAAGATCTACCGGGCCATCGCCCTCGGCAAATTCTCCAAGAACTGGAACGAAATCCGGGCCGACATCGACGGCTATATGTCCACCACGCTGGTCAAGCTGCTCGACACCAACCGGCAGGCGAGCTACCTCGAACTGCGCATCGAGACCGGCCGCACCCACCAGATCCGCCGCCACCTGGCGCAAAAGCGCCACCCGGTGCTGGGCGACAAGAAGTATGCGGGAACCGGTTCCGACGTATCGCTCGCCCAGCCGCGCCAGATGCTCCACGCCTACCGCCTCGTCTTCCCCCATCCAAAGACCCGGCAAACCATCCGAGCGACCGCCCCTCTGCCCGGCGACTTCAAGAAATGCCTCGCGCAGCTGAAGCTTCACTGATCCCGGATGCAGCCCGGAGAAGGAGGGCCCCGCGATGGAAACCATGCGCGCGTTCATCGCCGTCGACGTCGGCGAAGAGGTCCGGGTAAAACTGGCCGAAGTGCAGCGGTACCTGGGGCGCCGCCATGCCGCGGTGCGCTGGACCCGCCCCGAAACCATCCACCTCACCCTGGCGTTCCTGGGCGACATGCCAACCGGACAGCTCCCCGCCCTGTCGACGGCGTTGGACCAGCGGATCGCGGGTCTTGCCCCGTTCGGACTCGACGTCGGGGGGCTGGGCTATTTCGGCCCCGCACGGAGTCCACGCGTCGTCTGGGCAGGCATCACCCCATCCCCGGAGCTGGAACAGCTACGGCAGCGCATCGTCGAGGCGCTGCGCCAGACGGGAACCGCGTTCGATGAAAAACCCTTCGCGCCGCACCTGACGCTGGGCCGCGTCAAATCGCCCAAGGGGATCGCCGGGCTGGTCCAGCGTCTGGAGCAGGATGCGGACAGGGAGATCGGCCATGCCCCCATCCGGGAGGCGTGCCTGTTCAGGAGCGAACTCGGTTCCGGCGGTGCCCGGCACACGCTTCTGCATGCGGCAACGCTGGGCGGCGGAAGCTAGGGAAGCCCTGCCGGCGTCGTGAAGTCGTACTGCGTCCCCACCTTGCGCTCCAGGCCGTCCGCATAGCGCCCGATGATCTCCACCGCTTCGGCACGCCGGACGGGCGGCAGGGCCGCGATCCACCCATCGATGTCGATCCGTAGCCAGCCTTCGCGCCGGGCGTTGGGCGCGGTGTGCCGGACGATGTCGGGATACTCGTCCGGAAACGCGGCGCGCAGTTCCGCCATCATGCGGTACGAAAGAGCGTACGGCTCGCGGCGCGAGCGGGCGAAGTGGCGCTTCCACGCCCCCCAGTCCACGCCAAGGTGTTCGCAGGCCTGCTCGGAGAAGAGCGTGGCCAATCCCTCCATGTACCAGTCGGTGATGCGCGGGTTGAGCAGATGCGCGCACTCGTGGGCCAGCAAGGCATGGTAGTCGGGGTGGCCGGGATCGACGCCGATGTAGACGACGAAGAGCCCGTTGGTCGCATCGGCGCACTCGGTCAGCGAGAAATCCTCGCCGATGCGGTAGCGGCGCGCGGCCAGCGTCTTCCTCGAGCGGCGCAGCAACACGGTGGCGACCGGCTCGGCAGGCTCGCCGAACTCCGCGGCAGCCATGGCGAAGGCGCGGTCGACGAAGGCGCGCGAAGCTTCATCCTCGATGGGCAGGTAGGCGTCGTGCCACGGCCCCGGCGGCTTGACGGGCGCCAGTTCCATGCAGCCCGAAAAGAGCAACGGCAGGAGCATGACCGCCCCTGCCGTCCCTATCGATGCCCAGCGCATGGCCACCGGCTAGAGATCGTCCTCGACGGGATCCGTCTTCCGGACCGGTTCGCCGACGATCTCCTGCACCCGGATGGTAATGTTGTGGATCTCCTCGATGCCCAGCGATTCGCGGACGCTTTCGCGCACCCTGCGGCGGAGCACCTGCGAAAGCTCGGGAATTTTGTTGCCGGACTGGACCTTGACATGGATCGCGATGTCGAGCCCCTCCCTGCCCTGGTCCAGACGGCTTTCGATGCTCTTGATGGCAGCAAACTCCCTGCCGACCCGCTCGATGAAATCCTGGATGGCCCGGGTGCTGATGCCCACGCTGCCCTCTTCGGACGGGAAGTCGATGAAGTGCTCCCGCTTCCGTCGGCAGCCGCCGACCCAGCGCAGCACCACGGAAAGGATGAGTACGGTGCCCAGCCCTGCGCAGACGAACCACAGCTTGACCGCCTCGCCGATGATCTCCCGGTTCTCCTTCATGGACGGGTGGCTGCAATAGAGCAGCCCGCCCCCCATGAGCAGGAGCAGCAGGGTCATCACAAAATCGCCCAACCGACCCGAACGCGCCTTCATGTCCCTAGCCCTCGGCCTTCTTTTCGGCCATGTTGCGAATGCCCTGGACGACGACGTTCACGGCATAGACGCTCTTGCCGGTCATCGCCTCCACCGCCTCCTTGACCGCCTGCTGCAGCTGCACGCAGACATCGGGGATGTGCACGCCGTATTCCAGCACCACCGAGAGGTTGATCGTGAGCAGTTCCTCGTTCTCGGTCTCGACGCGGATGCCCTTGTCCTTCGACTTCTTGCCGATGATGCCGGCCAGATCGTCCGCGAGCGAACCCTGCAGCTCGACGACGCCGGGCACCTTCTTGGCGGTTTCGTGGGCGATGACGGCGATTACGTTGTTGTAGATGCGGATCTGGCCGTACTCGGAACCGGTCGCTTCCGTTACGACGATGTCCTGCGTGTCGGCCACCGCGCTGCCTGCCTGGTCTCTCATTGCCTTGCTCCTTTCAATGCCTACGTATTGAGGAATACCTCGTGCATGAAGCGCTCCAGGTAGGCCGTATTGTAGCGGCCTTCGAGGAAGCGGGCATCATGCATCAGCGCCTCGCCCAGCGGCACGGAGGTCTTGGGACCGCTGATGGAAAACTCCTCGAGCGCGCGGCGCATCCGGGCGATCGCCTCGGTGCGGTCCTTGCCCTTGGCGATGATCTTGCCGATCATGCTGTCGTAGTAGGGCGAAATCGTGTAGCCGGAATAGACGTGGGAATCGATGCGGATCCCCGGCCCGCCCGGGAAGTGCACCGCCTCGACCGGGCCGGGCGAAGGGGTGAAGTTGTTGTAGGGATCCTCGGCGTTGACGCGATACTCGATCGCATGGCCGGCGATCTTGACGTCGTCCTGCGTGAACGACAGCTTTTCGCCCGCGGCCACGCGGATCTGCTCCTTGAGCAGGTCGATGCCGCTGACCTCTTCCGACACGGTATGCTCCACCTGGATGCGGGTGTTCATCTCCATGAAGTAGAACTGCTTGGCCTTCTCGTCGTAGAGGAATTCGAGCGTTCCGGCGCTGTCGTAGTTGACCGCCTGGGCGGCCTTCACGGCGGCATCGCCGAGCGCGCTGCGCTCCTCGTCGGTCAACGTCGGGCACGGCGCCTCCTCCACCAGCTTCTGGTGGCGGCGCTGGATCGAGCAGTCGCGCTCGCCGACATGGCAGACGTTGCCGTGCTTGTCGCCGATGATCTGCACCTCGACGTGGCGGGCGGACTCGATGTACTTCTCCATGAAGAGGTCGGGGTTGCCGAAGGCCTTGTCCGCCTCGGCCGCCGCCGCCATGAAGCCCTGGACGAGGCTGACGTCGTTGCGTGCCACGCGCATGCCCTTGCCGCCGCCGCCGGCGACCGCCTTGAGCAGCACCGGATAGCCCATCTGCTGCGCCAGCTTGAGCGCCTCGTCCGAACTCTTCAGCACGCCGTCGGAGCCGGGGGTGATCGGCACGCCGGCCGCCTTCATGGTGTCGCGGGCGATCGCCTTGTCGCCCATGTTGCGGATGCAGGCGGGCGAAGGGCCGATGAAGGTGATGTTGCAGTTGCCGCAGATCTCGGCAAAGTGGGCGTTCTCGGCCAGGAAGCCATAGCCGGGATGGATGGCGTCGACGTCGGCGATCTCGGCGGCGCTGATGATGTTGGTGATCTTCAGATAGCTGCTGCCCGATCCCGCCGGCCCGATGCAGATGGCCTCGTCGGCCATCATGACATGGAGCGAATCGGCGTCGGCCTCGGAATAGACCGCGACGGAACGGACGCCCAGCTCCTTGCAGGCGCGGATGATGCGCAGGGCGATTTCGCCGCGGTTGGCGATCAATACCTTTTCGAACATGGCGGCCCCCTTACTTGGGTTCAACGAGGAAGAGCGGCTGGCCGTATTGGACCGGGGTGGCGTCGTCGACAAGAATCTTCCTGATGGTTCCCTTGACCTCGGCCTTGATCTCGTTCATCACCTTCATCGCCTCCACGATGCAGACCACCGAGTCCTCGGTGATTTCGGAACCGATCTGCACGAAATTATCGGCATCGGGGGAGGGTTTGCGATAGAAGGTGCCGACGATCGGCGAGGGGATCTCGACCAGGCCGTTGTTGTCGTCCTCCGCGGCGGCGGGGGCGCTGGAGGCGGCGGGCGCTAGGGCGGCAGGCATCGCGGCGGGGGCGGCCGCCGGGGCGGCGTAGACGATCTGGGGTTCCCCGCTTCCGCGCTTCATGGTCAGTGCAAAATCGCTGTCCTTCAGCGCAAATTCGGTAAGGTCGTTGTCCTTCATCAGCTCGACGATGCGCTTGATGTCCTTGATTTCCATAGTCACCCTCTCCTGGTTGTGAAATGTGCTATCTCTGGGCACTAAACTAAATTTCCGCCGCCTTGCCTAGCCCGAATCACGGCCGAGTCCCAGGGTCTCCCGGCCCCGCCGAAACAGGCCGCAAAGGATTTACCTGGGCCCCGGAAGCACCTACCATGCGCCCCATGAGCGACACCCCAGCCACCCTGCCGGAAACCTGGCCCGATGAACACGGGGACTATCTCTTCCAGTACGCCTATCTTCGCCTGCGGAACCAAGCCGCCGCCGAAGATGCCGTGCAGGAAACCTTCCTCGCCGGACTTCAGGCGCTGGGGCGCTACGACGGCAAGACGCCTGTCCGCTACTGGCTGCGGGGCATCCTGCGGCACAAGGTGGTAGACCATATCCGGAAGGCTTCGCGGGAGGTGGCCGTGGACGACATAGAGGGCGGGGAGATCCTTGGAAGCCTGAAGTTCAAGGCCTTCGGCATCCCGAGCCAGCACCCGGCCCCCTGGAAGTTCGATCCGAAGCACGCCTACGAACAGAAGGAGTTCTGGGAAGTCTTCTACGGCTGCATGGCAAAACTCTCCGGCCCGATGGCGATCGCCTTCACCCTGCGGGAACTCGAAGGGCTCTCCACCGGAGAAATCTGTAAGGAACTCCGGATCCGGCCGAACAACCTGTGGGTCCTGCTCCACCGCGCCCGGACGCAGCTCAAGGCCTGCCTCGAAGCCAACTGGAGCAGGACATGACGGAGAACGAACGATGATCATGTGCAAGCAAGTGGCCAAGGCGCTCTCCAGGGAGCGGTACTACGAAATGCCCTGGCACCGGCGGATTCCGATGTTCGTCCACATCCGCCTCTGCGTCATGTGCGGCAAGTACCACCAACAAGTGGTCGATTTCCAGAAAGGTTTTCGGGGATTCCTCGAACAGGAGGGTAAAGGAGAGCTCGATGCGGGCATGCACCTTTCCCCCGAGGCGCGGAAACGCATGAAGGACCAGTTGGAAACACCATGAAAAGCGCCCTTTCCATCGCAGCATTGAACGGTTCATCCTTCAGTATTCCCCTGCTGTTCATGCACGCATGCTGTGCTGGAATCTTTTTCGTCAGGGGTGGATGGCCCGCCTTCGTCGTATTTGCCTCAACCTACCTGCTTCACGTGTTCGCCCTGACCGCGGGATACCACCGCTATTTCTCGCACAAGTCGTTCAGCACCAGCCGCGTGTTCCAGTTCATCCTTGCGCTGCTCGGAACCACGGCGGCGCAGCGCGATCCACTCTGGTGGGCAAGCCACCACCGCATGCATCACCTGAACGCGGACACGGAGAACGATCCCCATTCCCCGCGACACCACGGTTTCTGGTGGGCACACATGGGCTGGGTCATGAAGCGCGAATGGATGGAAACCCGCTTCGACAGGATCAAGGATTTCGCGAAATACCCGGAACTCTTGTGGCTCAACCGCCATCCCTATGCACCCGCCTTCGGATTCGCCTGCCTCCTGCTCGGACTCGGCGCGCTGCTCAACCGCCTCCATCCCGGCTGGGGTGTTTCCGGTTGGCAGTTCGTCTTCTACGGCTTCTTCCTGAGCACCGTCGCTGTCTACCATGTCACCTTCTGCATCAACTCCGTCGCCCACATGTTTGGGAAGAAGCGCTACGACATCGACGACGACAGCCGCAACAACTGGCTGCTCGGACTGCTGGCCATGGGCGAAGGTTGGCACAACAACCACCACCGCTACGCCGTCTGCGCCCGGCAAGGCTTCCGCTGGTGGGAAATCGACCTGACCTATGCCATCCTTCGCCTGCTGCAATGGATGGGCATCGTCTGGGACATCCGCGAACCGCCCCGAAGCATCCTGGAAGGAGGTGCCTGATGGATCTCCTGCGACTCGCCGAAACGGGGCGCATGCCCGATGCAGCCCTTCGAGCCGGCATCCGCAAGCTGCTGCGGGACCGCCTCCGGATGGAGTCGCGGGCCTCGAGAGCTGGGCAGCTCGAAGCCCTTTACCGCTTCGCCGCGGCGATGGAAGACCAACCGGTGGCGATCGCCACCGACACCGCCAACGAACAGCACTACGAGCTTCCGGCGGGTTTTTTCCAGACCTTCATGGGGCCGCATCTCAAATACAGCTGCGGCTACTGGCCGCTCCCGGAGACCCCCTTGGCCGGGTCCGAGGAGGAAATGCTGCGCCTGACCTGCGCGCGGGCAGGAATCGAGGACGGCATGGACATCCTGGAGCTCGGCTGCGGCTGGGGCTCGCTTTCGCTCTGGATGGCGCAGCACTACCCCAATTGCAGTATCACCGCCGTATCGAACTCCGGCTCCCAGAAGCGGTTCATTGATGCGCGCGGCATGCCGAACCTCGAGGTCGTCACGGCGGACATGAACCGGTTCTCGGCCCAACGGACCTTCGACCGCGTCGTCTCCGTCGAAATGTTCGAGCACATGCGAAACTGGCCGGAGCTGCTGCGCCGGATCAACCGCTGGCTGAAGGACGACGGGCGTCTTTTCCTCCATATCTTCGTGCACCGGGAACTCGCCTACCTGTTCAACGGATCCGGAAAAACCAACTGGATGGCCGAACACTTCTTCAAAGAGGGCATGATGCCCTCCGAGGGGTTGCTGTTCATGCTCAACGACGACCTGCTCGTCGTAAACCACTGGTGCGTCAACGGCAGGCACTATGCAAAAACCCTGCGCGCCTGGCTCGATGCAATCGACCGCAACCGCGACGCCGCCATTGCAATCCTCGCCCGGCAGCTTGGCCCGTACGAAGCCGTCCTGCAGTTCGGACGCTGGCGCATCTTCTTCATGGCCTGCGAGGAACTGTTTGGATTCAAGGAGGGCAACGAATGGTACGTGGCACATTATCTATTGGAAAAACGCTGACCGCCCTAGCGGCGGCTGGAGCACTCATGGCAACGGGATGCGCAAGTAGATCGAAAGCAATCGACCTCGGCGAACACAAGGCCGCGCTGGAACGCACGGCGGCCATGGCGTTGCTCGAACCCGGTAGCGGAACCGAAAAGGCGGCGCTGCAGCGGTTCGACGAGTTCTACGCCGTCTATTCGGCCGAGCAGATCCGGAAAAGCGTGCGCAACGTCTATGCGGAAAACGCGTGGTTCGGAGACCCCTTCCACCAGGTTCAGGGGATCGATGCGATCGAAAGCTACTTCCTCGCGATGGCCGAACCGGTCGAAAACTGCACCTTCCGGGTAGACCACATGCAGCGCAGCGGCATCGACTACTTTGCGCGCTGGACGATGGTGCTCGAATCGAAGGCTGCCAAGGGAGGCCCAATCGAGGCGATTGGCTTCTCACACGTGCGCTTCGATGCCGAGGGAAAGATCGTGTTCCAGCAGGACTACTGGGACACCAGCGCGATGTTCGACCGCCTGCCGCTAGTCGGTTTTTGGACGCGGCTTGTGAAGGGGCGTATCATGAAAGGAATCGGGGAATGAAGGTCATCGCACGGCTAGCCACGGCCTGCCTGTTCGCGGCAGGCTGCACATCGTCCGAACAAAGGGAGGTCCCCATGGAAGGATTCCATGCCATAGCGGTCCGCACCATCGACGGCGAATCCACCACGATGGGCGCCTTCGCGGGCAAGGTGCTGCTGATCGTCAACACCGCCAGCAAGTGCGGATTCACCGGACAGTATGCCGGCCTCGAGACGCTCTACCAAAAGTACCGCGAACAGGACTTCGCCGTACTGGGCTTCCCCTCCAACGACTTCCTCGGGCAGGAGCCGGGGAGCAACGAACAGATCGCC
>QKAU01000040.1 GCA_003246265.1 Kiritimatiellales bacterium
GGTGAAGAGGGTCGAGCCCATGGCCACCGTGCCGACGGCCGCGCAGTTGGCCTGCCTGAAGAATTCCCTGCGTGTACCCATTGGCGGCTCCTAGTAGATCACGTTGAATTCGGGGGTGAGGACAAAAAGCCAGAGGGCGCGCTGCACGCGGGCCTTGCGCTGCGCTTCGGTCCCGGCCGGCATCGCATCGACGACTCCGGCGATGGTGGTCCGGTTCGCGGGGGTCAACCGGCCGGCCGTGACCATGGTGTCGAGATGGTCGAGCAGGGCGGAGGTGTCGGCGGCGAGCGCCGTTTCATAGGCGAGGTCGAGGTCGCCCTGGCTGTACCACCGCTGGCCGATGCCGACCGCCGCATCGCGGGCGATTCCCTTGAACACCAGCCACCAGATGGCGTTGGGCATGCTCAGCGCCGTGGTGTCGTTATGGATCTGGAATTCGGGGGCGGAGAGATTGCGGTCGAGGATGGCACCGTTGGGCTGGTAGTCGGGCAGGTAGAAGTTGAAGACGGAGGGGTAGTCGTAGGGCGATTCGCCGAACACCTCGTCGAGCTGGTGGAAGGGGAAGAGTCCGTAGGTTTGCGGAGACGTGATTTCGAAGGCGCGGGCATAGGCCATGAGGCGGACCAGGGGTTCGCGCAGGCGTCCGTGCGCCGGATCGAAGGCGAGCGCCGGATCGCGTGCCTCGGGGTGCAGGAGAATAGCCTTGACCACGGCCCCGAGGTCGCCGCGCATCCCGGTTCCGGAACCGTTCCATGTGCCGTCGATGAAGGCCTGGGCCACGTCGCGGATGTAGCGCGGGGAAGGATTGGACACCGTGAAGCGCTGGATCAGCTTCCGGGCGATGAAGGGCGGCGTGTTGGGGTGGTTGAAGAGATGGTCGAGAAGGCCGTCGATGTCGGCGCGCACGCCCTCCTCGGTCTGGGCGAAGGGGCCTAGGATGCTTCCGTCGAGCAGGTTCTTCGCGGAGAAGTCGTGCCACGAGGACTGGATACGGACCGGATCCACGTAGTTGGCGAAGGAGATCTCGATGTTGAGCCGGTTGGTCTGCCGACGCAATCCGGTGAAGACCTTGGCGAATTCCGTGATGTCGTCGATGCCGTAGGTGGGGATCGGTTCCGCGTTCCCGTCGAGGATGAAGGTGCCGTCCTGGTTGAGCTTCCACAGGCCGATCGTAAAGAGCTGCATCACCTCGCGCGCGTAGTTCTCATCGGGAAAGGTGCCGGCAGCCGGATCCGCCTTCTTGTTGCTGTCGAAGGTGAGATAGTAGCCCATCTGCGGACTGTAGGTCACTTCGCCGAGGATCTCGCGGAAGTTGCCGAAGGCGTGGCGGACGAATATGTCGTAGTAGGCCAGCCAGCGCTCGGAGTGGCTGGTCTGGTTCGATCCGCTCTCGCCGACCACGAAGATCTGGCTCAGGGCCCATGCCATCTTCTGGCGCAGCGCGTCCTCGGCCTCGATCGCCATCCGGTACCAGACGATCTGCTTGGTTTCGTCGGTGTTGAATGTCACGTCGTTGTAGCTGCGGCCGATGGCGATGGCGTCGTTGGTGTCCGCGCGATAGGGCACGTTGTCGATGTAGTAGGTCAGTTGCTGGCCGATGGATGGATCGTACCCAACCTCGTAGAGCTGGACATTGGCCGGGTTGGCGGTGAAGGCCGGATTGCTGCGGACCCGCCAGAAGGCGCGGTGCGAGTTCGTGGCTGCGGCGATCTGCCCCTCGATCCAGGCAAGGTAGTTGGAGTAGGGCGGCTGGTTCAGTTGTGGATCGCCGATGCCCGGGAAGGCGGCGATGAGACTGCGCGTTGGGCCGAAGGTCGCCTGCTGAAGGAAGCGGGCCACCGAATTGGTGTTTCCCAGTCCGCTGGTGGTCGTCGACGTGGCGCGGTAGAAGCGGGCGGGGCTTCCGGGAGGATCGGCAAGGAGCTGCCCGGCACCATCCATGCCGATCGAGAGGCCATGCGGGAAGGTATTTTCCCAGCCGGCTCCGTAGTCGCGGGCAACGGCCTCCCATTCCTTCAGGTTGGTCGACCATTCCGCCATGCGCAGGATGTTCGACTCTGCCGACGGAGGCAGAAGAACCTGGAAGAGTCCGTTCGTGACCCGCGAGCCCAGCTCATTGGTCGCCGGGGATTCGGTAGCGTACGCAAAGAGCGCAACGGTAAAAAGGGTTGTCCATGACAATAAGGTCTGCATTGGCACTGCTTCCTCGCGCATCCTTATGCGCGGATAAATACGTATGCCAATACCTTATTATGGTCAAGCCAAACTCGCCGGGGTTCTCGGCATGGGAAGCGATCGCCTGGACCGTCATGAGGCGGCTATCCGCAAAGGAGTGCATCCCCTAAACAAAAAAACCCCTGGCCGGAAGCGAGCTTCCGACCTGGAGTTTGCTGCGGACAGGTGGGAGGGTGGTCGGGCTAGCCGACTACCGTCACATTGGCGGCCTGCGGGCCCTTGTTGCCGGAGGTCACTTCAAAGGTCACGCTCTGGCCTTCGGCCAGGGTGCGGCGCCCATCGGAATTGATCGCGGTGTAGTGCACAAACACGTCGTTTCCGTCTTTGCGGGCGATGAAACCATAGCCCTTTTCATCGTTGAACCACTTGACCGTTCCGGTCTCGAGTTGGTCTGACATACCTACTTGCTCCTAAGCGGGCCCAAGGGCCCATGTTGCTATTCCGGCCCGCACCCGGGGGTGCCGACCGCTTTGAACCATTCCCCGGGGGGAAGACCTTCAAGGTCGCGGGAAAAGTATGCCCGCCCTCTGGCAATAGCGAGCACTGTTTATGGATATTTTCGGCCGAAACAGCCCCGGTTCGCAGAAGTGGACCCGACTCCGCGGCACCCGGTCCAAGTATTCGGTATATAAATACCAAATTAGGGTTGTCATCGTTGGCGCGCAGTGCCATAAATCGCGGAATAAGACGTGATTAAACCACGCATCTTTTGTATCTTTTACGGTGACGGAGGAGGCGCAACACATGATGGCCGAAAAGATTCAGGTCGAGCTGCCGACGGACGACTACTACGAAGCCGAGGTCAAATGCCGCAATTCCTGTCCAGTCAAGACGGATGCCCGCGGCTACCTGATGGCCACGGTGGCCGGCGATTACGAGCGGGCCTATGCCATCTCGCGCGCCACGAATCCCTTCGCCTCCATCTGCGGCAAGATCTGCGGCGCGCCGTGCGAAAAGGGCTGCCGCCGTTCCGACGTCGACGAGGCGGTGGTCATCCGCAACATCAAGGGCTACCTGACCGACAAGCGTGGTCCGGAAACGGGCGACCTGCGCACGCCGCTGACCTATTCCATTGCCCCGGGGTCCGTGCAGCCGGAACCCAACGGGAAGTCGGTGGGTGTCATCGGCGGGGGCTGCGCAGGCTACACCTGCGCGCATGACCTTGCGCGGCTCGGCTACTCCGTGACCATCTACGAGCGATGGGAGAAGTCGGGCGGCCAACTGGTGCAGGGGGTTCCGATCAACCGCCTCTCGCGCAAGGTGGTGGCCGACGAACTGGCATCGATCGAGCTCTTCGAAAACATCGAAGTCAAGAATGGCGTCGATGTGGGAGCCGACATCACCTTCCAGGAGCTGGAGGCGAAGCACGATGCCGTCTTCATCGGTGTCGGTCTCTCCCGCGGGCGCAAGATCCCGATTCCCAACGCGGAGCATCCGGACGCGCACATCGGCCTGCAGTTCCTCTTCGATTTCAACATGCGCGAGCGCTGGGATCTGCGCGACAGGCGATCCATCGTGATCGGCGGCGGCGACGTGGCGTTCGACGTGGCCCGTTCGGCGCTGCGTTGCGGTTCACCGGAGGTGCAGCTCGCCTGCCTTGAACGCGAACATCTCAACGAGATGACCGGCTCCGTCGACGAGCGGGAAGGCGGGCGCCGGGAAGGCGTGGTCATCAACGATGGATGGGGGCCGCGCGAGATCGTCGTTGAGAACGGCCGGATCAAGGGGTTGCTGGTCAGCAAGGTGATCCGCGTCTTCGACGAGGCCGGCAAGTTCTCGCCCCGGATGGAGGATGAAACCCGGTTGATCGAAGGCGATGCGGTCTTCTTTGCGGTGGGCCAGGTTTCCGACCTTGCCTTCCTCGAAGGTACCGGTGTGGAGGTGAACGGGCGCGGTCTCGTGACGGTCGTCAATGAAGAGACCTGGCAGACCACCAAGCCGAACGTGTATGCCGCCGGCGACATCGCACTGGGACCGAAGCTGTTCATCAATGCCGTGGCCACGGGCAGCCAGGCCGCGCAGGGCATCCACGCCTACCTGTCCGGACGGGAGAAGCCGCTGCAGCTGAAGCGTCGACTCACCTTCCTCGACCTCCCTGAATATGGTCGCGGGTCGGCCTATGTAGACGAAGAGCGCGAAGAGCGCGAGGAGCTTCCCGTCAAGCCGGCCGAACAGCCCGAGTTCAATACGACGGTGGAATACCCGGACCATGAGGCGAAGCTCCAGTCGGCCCGCTGCCTTGAATGCCATATCCACCCCACCTTCGAGGGCGATATCTGCATCCTCTGCGGCGGATGCGTCGATGTGTGTCCTTCGTACTGCCTGTCGATGAAGACGGTGGATCGCGTGGAGGGCGGCGAAGAGCTGAAGGTTCTCGCGGAAATGGAGTTCGGCAGCATGGAGGTGGCGGAAGCCGAGGGATCGGTGATGCTCTTCGATCCGCTCAAGTGCATCCGCTGCGGCATGTGCGCGCAGAAGTGCCCGACGGGCGCCTGCAAGATGTCGGTCAACAGTTTCGAGGACTGCTACGCGTAGGTGAGGGATGCGATGCTGGCCATGACGATCATCCTGCTGATCAGCACGACCCTGCTGGGAGGGATCTTCTTCATCCTGTTCCGCTGGGCGGTGAAGGATGGGCAGTTCGACGATCCGGAGGAGGCCAAATACGTGATATTTCGGGAAGATGAAACGAGCCGCGGAGGCGCGGCAGGTGGAGGAAAACGATAATGTCGGATAAAGAGAAAAAGGGATCGAGCCGGCGCGAGCTGATCACGCTCGGTTCCGCGTTCGGGTTGATGGGGCTGGCTGCCGCCGCCACGGGCGGGGCGCTGTTCAAATACATGTTTCCCGTGGTCTCCTACGGAACTCCCCAGAAGTTCCTGGTGCCGGTGGCGGATCTTCCGGAAGTGGGCGACGAGCTGATCTTTGAAAAGCAGAAGGTCGTGCTGCGGCGCCAAACCGAGAAGGAAGTGGCGGCCATATCGCTCGTATGCACCCACCTGGGTTGCACGGTCAACCGGGTCGAGACCGGTTTCCAATGCCCGTGCCACGGATCGCAGTACGATTCCGACGGCATCGTGGTGGGAGGTCCCGCGCCGAAGACGCTGCATTGGCTCCAGGTCAGGAAGGTGCCGGGCGGCCAGATCGAGATCGACACCGGGACCTCGTTGCCCGACAACACGTTTTTCCCGGTGGTGTAAAAGGGGGTTGCCGATGAATGAATTGATTGCCATGGCCAGGGAGTTCGGCAACAAGCTGTACTATTCGATCTTCCGCCACCGGTTCGACAATACCGGCCTGACAAAGTCGAAGATCATGTTCAGCAACGTGCTGCTGCATATCCAGCCGGTGAAGATCCACAAGCGTTCGGTCAAGTTCAAGACGACGATGGGGCTGGGGCTGATCACCTTCTACCTCTTCCTCGTCCTGACCCTGACCGGCATCCTGCTGATGTTCCACTACGTCCCGTCCACCGCCATCGGACCCGACGGCCTGCCGGATGCCTACAGCCGCATGCTCAACCTGCGCAGCAACGTCTTCTGGGGCGGATTCATCCGCAACATGCACCGCTGGGCCGCGCACGGAATGGTCGCCTTCGTGGCGCTCCACATGCTTCGCGTCTACCTTTCCGGCGCCCATCGCGGCGGCCGCGAATTCAACTGGGTGGTCGGCTGCATCCTCGGCCTGCTCACGGTCTTCCTCTCCTACACCGGCTACCTCCTCCCGTGGGACCAGTTGGCCTTCTGGGGGGTGAAGGTGGGCACCGAGATCGCCAAGATCGCCCCCGGCGGCGCGATCATCCGCGGCATCCTGCTGGGCGACGCCGACGTGGGTGGCGAGGCGCTGATCCGCTTCTACGTGCTCCATGTCGCCGTCCTGCCCGCGGTCATGGGCTTCCTGATCGCGGTGCACTTCTTCCGCATCCGCAAGGATGGCGGGCTGGCCCGGCCGGCCGACACCTCGAAGGAAAAGCAGATCCCCGACGAGGAGTTCGGCACGGTCAAGAACAACTCCGTCTTCAAGGCGGCGCGCAGCTACAAGCTCGTCGAGATCGTAAAGGGCAAGGAGCCGAAGGTGAACGAGGAGGTGGACCAGATGATGTTCGCCTGGCCGAAGCTGATCGTGCGCGAGGTGATGGTGCTCCTCGGCCTCGTGGCCTTCCTGAGCCTGGTCTCGGTCTTCTTCGACGCCCCGCTCGAAGGACCGGCCGATCCCAACCATCCGACCAACCCCTCCAAGGCCCCGTGGTACTTCCTGGGCCTGCAGGAACTGGTCAGCTACCACGGCTTCATCGGCGGCATCGTCATTCCGGGCATCCTGGCCGGCGGCGTCATGGTGCTACCCTACATCGAGATCTTTCTGGAGAGCTTCTCCAGGACCTACCGCAAGAACATCCCCGGCGTCTGGTTCGCCCGCGAGCGCAACCTCGAAAACGCGCTTTTCATCTGCATGTACCTCTTCATGCTGGCGCTGATCATCATCGGGGTCTACTTCCGCGGCGAGAACTGGTCGATCGTCTATCCATGGGAACATGTTGCCGGGGGAGGCCACTAACATGATCAAGGACTACAGGGTAATGCTGGCACTCGCCCTCGCCGGTTTCGTCCTGCTCGCGCTCTCGCTGGCGCGGCAGATGCAACCCGAATGGGCCAAGCACCAGAAGGCGTACTACAAGCAGCTCGACACCGCCGATGCGGTGGTCGAGATCAAGCAGGTCAACGTCAATGCGCCGCAGGGCGGCATCGTGGTCGACCGCTGCCAGTCGTGCCATGTCGGCGCCTCGAATCCCGACGCCCAGGGGTTTGGCCAGCCGATCGCCGCGCACCCGCCGATCGTTCCGGGCCTGGAAAAGGATCCGCACGACTTCGGCAAGATGGGCTGCGCCGTCTGCCACGACGGCAACGGCCGGGCGCTGGAGAAGCACGATGCCCACGGCGAGTACCACGGCTGGCCCCATCCGCTGCTGGCCGGCAAGACGGCGCAGGCCAACTGCAACCGTTGCCACGCCATGGAGAGCGGAACGCTGGCCGGGGCCGAGGTCTATGAAAAGGGCCGCGAGCTCTTCCTCGAAAAGGCCTGCTGGGGATGCCACACCATCGCGGGCATCTCGACCACCTCGCAGGCGCCGGAACTGACCGATGCCGGGGGCAAGTTCACCTTCGAATATCTGGAGGAGTCGATCGTCGAACCGTCGGCCAACATCAAGAACTCGAAGATGCCCCGGTTCGACTGGGTCCATGAGACCGAAACGGTCGAGGCGCTCGCAACCTACCTCAAGGGGCAGCAGAAGAACCGCCTGCGTTCGGCCGACAGCGCACCCATCGGCTACCAGAAGCCGCCGTCGATCGAACAGCGCATCGCAAGCCCGAGTGTGGATGCGGGACGGGCGTTGTTTGCGGGCGTCGCCTACGAGGGGTCGATCTCCCGCGGCGGCTGCATCAACTGCCATGCCTTCCGCAACGGCGACGGCGACCTGGCCGGCGGCCAGATCGGACCGGAGCTGACCTGGTCGCTGCGGGCGAGGGGCCGCACCTACATCAAGGAGCATATCCTCAATTCCCGTTCGCATGTGGCCGACTCGATCATGCCGAGTTTCAAGGACTACAACGACGCGGAGCTCGAAAGCCTCGTGGCCTACCTCTCGACCTTCGACTACAAGGCGGACAGCGATGATGGCGCGAAGCTGTACGACACCTACTGCCTCTCCTGCCATGGCGAGAACCTGGACGGCAAGGGGGCGGTCTCGACCATGCTCGACCCGCTGCCTCGCGCCTTCCGCTACCAGTTCGTGGAGTCCTACGAAACCCGCTTCAAGGAGTCGATCCGCAACGGCATCAAGGGCACCGCGATGCCGATGTGGAAGAACGTCCTCGACGACAAGGAGATCGATGCACTGATCGCCTACATCAAGGAGCGCAGCCTAGCCGGCGCACCGCGGCACTTCACCCGTCTGGAGGCTCCGTTGCCCAGGCCCGGCGATCCGGAACGGGTCGACTTCAAGGGCAAGGGGCTGGAACTCGAGGCAGGCGATCCGGCCCGCGGTGGCGAGGCCTACCAGGCCAACTGCACCGCCTGCCACGGCAAGCTGGGGAACGGGAAGGGGCCGAACGCCTACCTACTTGAGCATCCGTTGCCGCGCAACCTGCTCAACAAGGAGTTCTTCAACCAGCCGGCCGTGACCGACGAACGCCTCTACCAGTCGATCCTGCTCGGCGTGCCCGGGACGCCGATGCCGGCGCACGACCATCTCCGGGACCAGACGATTCTGGACATCATTGCCTTCATCCGGGCGAACACCACCGAGGAATCCGTACAATGAAACAAGACACTGCCGCAAAAACGATGGTCATCGTCTCGTCGCTCTATTTCGGGCTGGCGCTGACCATGGGGTTGCTGACCGCCTTGAAGTTCGTCGTGCCGACGGTCGGGGAGATCGAATACCTCTCCCTGCCGCGCGTACGCATGCTGCACACGAACATCAACCTCTTCGGCTGGCTGCTCCAGGCCAACATGGGGATCCTTTTCTGGATCCTGCCGCGCATCCTGCACACGAGGCTCTTTTCCGAGAAGCTCGGCGTGCTCAACGGCGTGGTCTACAACATCGCGGTGATCGGCGGCCTCGCCTCGATCGTGCTAGGCCACGTGAAGAACGTCGAGTACGGCGAAATGCCGACGCCCTTCGACTACCTCGTGGCGCTGTCGTGGGTGTTGTTCGGCATCAACGTCATCGGCACCATCGCCATCCGCAAGGTGAAGTACCTCTACGTAACGGTGTGGTACACCCTCGGGGCCGTGATCTGGACCACCTTCGTCTACATCACGGGGAACATGCTCAGCCAGCTTCCGATGGTGACGGGCATCAACCAGGCGAACCTGATCTGGTTCTACGTCCACAATGCGGTCGGCCTCATCTTCACCCCCCTGGGCGTGGCCATCGCCTACTACATGATCCCGAAGCAGCTCGACACGCCGATCTATTCGCACAAGCTGAGCATGATCGGTTTCTGGGTCATCTCGTTCGTCTATGTCTGGACCGGCGCGCACCACATGATCCATGGGCCCGTGACCTACTGGCTGCAGACCGTGGCGATCATCTTCTCCTTCAGCCTGATCATTCCGGTCATGGCCGTGATCACCAACTTCTTCGGCACCTTCGCCACCGCCCCGCGCGGCACGCGCATGAAGGGGCCGATCCCGAAGCTGCTGATGATGGGCACGGTCTACTACATCTTCACCTGCCTGCAGGGGCCCTTCCAGGCGATCCGCTCGGTGAACGAGGTGGTTAGCAAGACCGACTGGGTGGTCGGGCATGCGCACATGGCGCTGTTTGGCGCCTTCAGCTACTATGCCATGGCCGGCATCTACTACGTCGCGCCGCGGATGGCCGGGCGCAAGCACCTCTATTCGGAGAAGCTGGGCGACCTGCAGTTCTGGATCATGACGATCGCCAGCGTACCGTTCTTCGCGGTGCTATGGATTTCCGGCGTCGTGCAGGGCTACGCCTGGCTGAACCCGGAAAACTCCTTCGTGGAGACCCTCGCCGCGATCAAGCATGCGCACATTGCGCGCTTCACGACCGGCGGGCTGATCTACCTGGCCTATTTCCTGTTCATCTACAATGTCCTGCAAACCTTCTTCGGCAAGTATCCCGAAGAAGAGACCACCGTTGCCGAGTAGAGGGGGATGCCGACCATGAAAATCGATGTTGAAAAAAGCCTGCTCTGGAGCGCCGCAGGGGCGTTCGTCTTCTTCGCCGTCGGTGCCGTCAGCACCACGATCGTTCCGCCGATGGTCGACAAGTCGCTCTGGTCCTCGGAACAGCCCGTGCATGAATACACCGAGCAGGAGATGCGCGGCATGGAGATCTACAGGCGGGAGGGCTGCGTCTATTGCCATACCCAGCAGATCCGCCATCTCGACTCCGACCAGCGCCGCTACGGCTGGCGCCTGGTCAAGGCCCCGCCCTCGGAGTCGTGGGAATATGTCAACGACCGCTACCACTTCATCGGGACCAAGCGGACCGGTCCCGATCTCGGCCGCGTCGGCGGCAAGTATTCGTCCGAATGGCACTACGCCCACTTCAAGGATCCGCGCAACATGGGCGAGAAGTTTCCCGACCGCAAGGGCATCTACGAGAAGGCCTCGATCATGCCCTCCTTCGCCTACCTGAGCGACGAGGATATCCGGGATCTCACCGCCTACCTCCAGACGCTCGGGCGCAACAAGAACTGGCGGGTCGACGAAAACGGCAAGCCGCTCAACGACTACGAAAAATAACGGGGGTTCCCATGGCCGACCATGACGACAACGAGATGCTCGAAACCACCACCGAGATCAAGCAGGGGCACGCGGACGTGGGCAAGTTCAACATTGCCGTCGAGATTGTCCTGACCATCGTCTGCATCGCCTACCTGCTCCTCCATTTCAAGCCCTGATCCGTGCTGGCCCTGGGCCGGCGGGAGGATGGAAGGCGGGATCGGCGATGGCGAAGAGCTACTACACGAAACGGCGCAGGATCATCCAGGGGCTGGGGCTGGCGATGCTCGCAAGCATTCCGCTCCGGCTCTTCTGCTTCGATCTGGAGCAGGGATGCATCCGCCTCTATGGGGCCGACTTCGGGCTAGCCACCATGTTCTATCCGCTCTTCGCCATCGTGGGGCTGCTGCTCTATGTCGTCATCCTGTCGATGAAAAAGGGGCGGATCTTCTGCTCGCACCTCTGCCCGATGCATATCTTCCTCGAGACGG
>QKAU01000056.1 GCA_003246265.1 Kiritimatiellales bacterium
CACCCGAGTCCGGAAAGCCGGCTACGACGGGGTGGAACTCGCCCTCCCGCTCCACGACGCCCGGAGAACCGCGCATATCGTCGATACCCTGCAGGAGTTCGGGCTCAAATTGATCGGCCAACACTGGGAAACAACCGATCCCGACATCGACAACCACATCGGGCGCTACCGGAAGCGGATCGAGTGGCAGGCCGCGGCCAACCCGCTGTTCGTCAATTCGCAGACCGGGCTCGACTGGTTCCCCTTCGAAGCGAACCAGCGCATCATCGATGCGGCCCGGGCGGTTTCCGAAAAGACGGGCGTTCGCATCGTACACGAGACCCACCGGGGAAAACTCACCTTCTGCGCCGCCCAGACCCGCCGCTTCCTGGAAGCCAACCCCGAGATGCGCCTGGCTGCCGACTTCTCGCACTGGTGCAACGTCTCCGAATCGCTCCTGGCCGACCAGCATGAATCCGTATCGTCTGCGATTGCCCGGGCCGACCACATCCACGCCCGCGTCGGGCATCCGGAAGGTCCGCAGATTTCAGACCCGCGCGCCCCCGAATGGCAGGAGGCGCTCCATGCCCACCTCGCATGGTGGGACTCCATCGTCGAGACCCGGAGGGGCGATGGAACCGGGCTGCTCACCATCACGGCCGAGTTCGGACCGCCGACCTACATGCCGACGCTGCCCTACACCCGGCAGCCTGTCTCCGACCAGTGGGAAATCAACGTCCACATGATGAACCTTCTGAAGGCGCGCTACGCCCAACCATGACCGAGAGGAGATGCCCCATGACCCGGCTAGTTGAAAGAAAAGTGGAATGGTACCGGACCCCTATCGACAAGGAGGTGAAGAAGGAACTGATGCAGCGCAGCGACCTGCGCGGCTTCCTCCAGATCATCCCGCAGTTGCTGCTATCGGTCGCTACCGCAACCTTCGTCGTCTATGCCTATCACACGCTCGCCTGGCCGTTCCTGATCGTGGCCCTGTTCATCCACGGCACCGGCTTCACCTTCGTTGGCGAGCACGCCGCCATCCACGAGCTGTCGCACGGCACGGTGTTCAAGACCAAGGGACTGAACGAGTTCTTCCTCCGGCTTTGCGGATTCATCACCTGGAAGAATGTCATCCTCTACCGGGAAAGCCACATCCGGCACCATATGGCCACGGTGCACGGCGACCAGGATCTCGAGGTGCCCCTGCCCTACCATCTCACCCTGTGGAACTGGGTACAGTACTACACCTTCGATTTTTCCCGTTTCAAGGCCTGCGCCTGGATGATCATCCGCCACAGCTTCGGCATCCTGTCCGGCGAGTGGGAACACTTCCTGTTCCCCGAATCCGACCCCAAGGCGCGCAAACGGCTTTTCAACTATGCGCGCTTCGTGCTGGCCGGGCAGCTGCTGATCGCCGCGGCCATCGTCTATTTCAAGGCATGGATCTTCCTGGCGATCTTCACCTTCCCCTTCTACGCCACCTGGCTCGCATGGCTCGTCACGATCCCCCAGCATGCCGGACTGACGCCCAACAGCAACGATTTCCGCATCTGCTGCCGGTCGGTCAAGGTGGATCCCTTCACCCTCTTCATGCATTGGAAGATGGACTACCACGTGGAGCACCACATGCACGCGGGCGTCCCCTTCTACAACCTGCCGAAGCTCCGGCAGGCGATCGGTTACGACCTGCCGCCCATGGACCCCTTCATGAAGACCTGGAAGGAAATCCGCAGCACCCTGAAGCGGCAGAAGAGCGATCCCTCCTACTGCCACGTGCCGCAGCTCCCTAGCGCCGCGCAAAGCTAGAGGGCGCAACGCCCCGGTGCTTTTTGTAGGCGCGCGAGAAATAGAGCGGATCCTCGAAGCCGCACGACGCGGCGATGCGCCCCATGCGCCAGTCGGGATGGGCTTGCATCAGGCGGTCGGCAAGCTCCAGCCGCTGGAACAACTGGTAGCGTTTGAAGCCGATGCCCATCATCGAAGAGAAGAGGTGCGAAAGGCGCGATGGACTCAGCCCGACAAACCGTGCAGCCCCGGACAGCGTGAGCACCTCGGCCGGATCGGTGCGCATTCTTTCGATGAGCGGATTGAGCTGGTCGAAGTCACGCCGCCCGACGAGGGCATGGTTGGCGATGTGGTGGATCAGCACTTCGAACATGCTAAGCAGGTCGTCGACCTTTTCACGCGTGAACTCGGGCAGTTGTTCCACCGCCGCCTGCTCCCTTGGATTGCGGATTTCCACCTTGTTCCCGGCAAGGCGGAACTGGCCGATCATGGCGTATCCGATCGGCACGCCGCCGACCAGCACCGGCACCACCGCCTCGCACAATCCCGCATGGCATTGGTAGAAATGGACTCCGCCCTTTTCCAATGAAGCCTTGCGCCCCCCGTCGTCGTCCGCCAGGCAGGCCGCGTTGAAGGCCCCCGCGCGGCGTCGCATGGCGCAATAGCCGCAGATGCTGCGGTTCTTGCCGATGCACAACTCCTCCCCATCCATCGAAAAGAAGGCGATGCGCACCTCGGTCAGCGAGGTGAAGTGGTCGAGCAGGTTGAGCATTTCGCGGCTGAAGATGTACTCCATGTTTCCGATCATGGACATCCTTTATCACGATATAGCTAAATTGTCCATGTTTATAGCAAATGCCTCTATGGCCAGGTCCACCGATCCGTCCTACCTTGTTGCGCGGGTGTGAACGCAGGAGAGCAATCATGACGAAACGCGAAGTGGTACGAATGGTCCTCAACGGCGAAAAGCCGCCCTATGTCCCGTGGTCCTATAAATTCACGATGGAGGCCGAACATGCGCTCAAGGAACACCTCGGATGCGAGGACCTCGAACGGACCGTCGGCAACCATATCGTCCGCGTCGGCAGCGATATCGGGTTTTTCGAGGATATCGGCAACGACCGGTTGCGCGACGTGTTTGGCGTCGTCTGGGACCGCAGCGTCGACAAGGACATCGGCGTGGTGGAAAACTGCCTGATTCCGGAGCCGACCATGGAGGGATTCCGCTTCCCCGACCCGCTCGACCACCGCTTCTTCGACAACATCGAACCCAAGCTGGCGGAGTACGCCGACTGTTTCCGCGTCTTTGAACTGGGCTTCTCCCTTTATGAGCGCGCCTGGACCCTGCGCGGCATGGAGAACCTGATGATCGACATGATCGAAGAGCCGGAGTTCGTGCACGACCTGCTGGCGGCCATCGCCGACTACAACCTCGCCCAGGTGGAAGAGGCCCTCAAGTACGACATCGACGCCGTCTACTTCGGCGACGACTGGGGCCAGCAGCATGGGCTCATCATGGGTCCGGACCGGTGGCGGGAGTTCATCCTGCCGCAGCTCCGGCGGATGTACGGCAAGGTGCGCGCAGCCGGCAGGTTCGTGATGATCCACTCCTGCGGCGATGTCGACGAATTGTTCGACGACCTGGTCGACGCGGGCCTGAACAGCTTCAATCCGTTCCAGCCCGAGGTGATGGACATCCACGCCATCCTGCCGGCCTATCGTGGCCGCCTCGCCTTCCACGGCGGGTTGAGCATGCAGAAGACCCTGCCGTTCGGCACGGTCGAGGAGGTCCGCAGGGAGTCGCGCGACCTGCTTCGGCTGGGAGCCGACGGCGGCTACATCTTTTCGCCTTCGCACTCGGTGGAGAGCGACACGACCGTCGAAAACATGGTTGCCTTCATCGAAGAGGCCTTCGCGCAGGAGGGATACCAGGCGCTTCATCCCGGGGATGGACTGAAGCTGCCCGCAACGGCGTAGGGCCATAGGGGGTGCGGTGGCGCAGCCAGGGGAAAAGGCTGTTCAACAGGAGACCTACCATGACAAACCCCCTAGACCTGATCATTGAAGAAGAGTGGTACAAGCCGGAGATCGACCGGAGCGTGTTCAAGGCGCTCATGCAGAAGGACGACGTCCACGGCATCGCCAACACGGCGCTGTGGATCGGATCGTTGCTGGCCAGCGGATACCTCGCCTGGCTGGCGATTCCCCACGGCCTGTTTTTTTCCGTACCGGCGTTCCTGCTCTACGGCATCTTCTACTGCGCCTGCGACGCGCGCTGGCACGAGAGCTCGCACCACACGGTCTTCAAGACGCACTGGATGAACGTCGCGCTGAACTTCCTCTCCACCGCCATGCAGCAGCGCGACATCGTTTTCACGGCTTGGTCGCATGCGCGGCACCACTCCTACACGATTATCACGGAGGTCGACCCCGAGATCACGGTGACCCGCCCGCCCAAATTCTGGCCGCACTTCCTCGATTTCTTCAGCCTCAAGGAGGCCACCTACTACTATCCCATCCTCATTCTCCACAGCCTCGGCATCCCGAGCAAGGCGGCCAGGGAGTTCGTGCCCGAGGAGGAGTACGGGAAGATGTTCTGGTGGGCACGCGCCTCGTTCGCCCTGAACGCCGTGCCGGTGGGCTTCGCCATCGCCTGCCATACGTGGCTGCCGCTGCTCTACTTCATCGGGCCGAAGTTCTACGCCAACTTCGTCCAGCGCGCCTTCATCCTCGCGCAGCACGCGGGAATGGATGAAAACGTCTGGGACCACCGGGCCAATTCCCGGACCATCAGGGTGAACCCGCTCCTGGGCTTCCTCTACATGAACATGCAGTACCACATCGAGCACCACATGCATCCCCTGATGCCCTTCCATGCGCTGCCCAAGTTCCATGAGCGCGTAAAGGACCAGCTCCCGGAACCCTACAAGGGGCTTTGGGCGGTCTACAGGGAGATGCTTCCCGCACTGGGGAAGCAGGCCAAGGACACGAGCTACTGCATCCAGCGGGCGGTGCACGGCCAGGTGCCCCCCCGCCGCGCCGTGCGCCGCAAGGACAGGGCCGCCGAAGAAATCGCTACCGGGCACGCCGCGCAGTGCGAAACCGCGGGGCGGGAACTGGTGTGGCACCCCGTACTCGGCGCCGATGAACTGGGGGTCAACGACTCGATGGATGTGGTGGTCGATGATGCGCACTACGCCGTATACCAGCTTGAAGCCGGAGACTACCGGGCCACCGAAGGGGTCTGCACCCACGAATTCGCGCTGCTGGCCGACGGGGTGCTCCAGGATGGCTGCATCTCCTGCCCCAAGCACAACGCAAAGTACGACATCTGCTCCGGCAAGGTGCTTTCGCGCCCCGGCAAGCGCGACCTGCTGACCTTCCCCGTGAAGCTGGAGCGCGGCAAGCTCTTCCTCGGACTGGCCCGGAAAGACGAGCCGCACTTGCCCTGACGCGCGCACCTTGCGGTCGGCTGGGAAACCGGCGACGGACAACACTCGCCATCCCATGTTGCATGGGGTATTCTGGTCCGCCATGAGTACCCTTCCCGAAACCTACGAGGTCAGCGTCCTGGTCAACACCTCCCTGCAATGGGGACGGGACATCGTTTCGGGCGCCTTGGACTACGCCTATGAAATGGGTCCATGGTACGTCAGGGTCTACCCCAACCACCCCGCCAACGCCATGCAGCTTCCCGCCGGATTCCGCGCGGATGGCGTGATTGCCAATGTCAACTCTCCCGAGATGGCACAGGCCCTCGCGGACTATGGCGCCCCGGTCGTCAACGTGGCCGACCATACGGTCGAGGGCATCGCCGCCCCGAGCATACGCACCGACGACAATGTTTCGACGCGGATGGCGGTCGACCACTTTATCGAGCGCGGATTCCGGAGGCTCGCCTTCGTGGGCCCGCGACACACCCCGAACCCGATATGGTACGCGAAGGTCTTCCGTCAAACGGCGGAAAAGGAGGGACTGCCCCACGCGGAATTCACCGTGCATGACAACTACCGGGACCAGATCGACGAGCTGGTTCCCTGGCTCAGGTCGCTGCCGAAGCCCATCGGGATCCTGGTGTGGGGACTGGGCGTGGCCCAGGTGGTGGTGGATTGCTGCATGCGGGCGGATATCCCCGTCCCGCACGATGTGGCGGTCCTATGCGGAAGCTATGACGAAGTACTGTCGCACGCCTGCTTCCCCGCCCTCTCAGGCATCCTCATCCCCACCCGGAAGATCGGCCATACCGCCGCCCAGACCCTGCACCGCATCATGAGGGGGGAAAAGATCCCCGCGAAAACAACCTACATTCCCCCGCTCGGCATCCGCGAGCACCTTTCCACCGACACGATCAAGGTCGAGGATGGCCACATGCTCAAGGCCATCAAGTTTATCCGGGAACACGCCTATGAGCCATTCCTGATCGACGACATCCTGCGCCATGTCCCGATGACCCGCCGCTCCCTCGAACGCCGGTTCCGCCAAACCTTCGGCCACTCCATCGGCGACGAGATCAAGCGCCTGCGGATCGGCAAGGCCCGCCAGCTCCTGGTCCAGACCGACCTGCACATGCAGGAGATCGCCGAAGCCTGCGGCTATGCCACCTACAACCATCTCACTTCCGTCTTCAAAAAGACGACCGGCATGAGCCCGCGCGACTACCGCAAGCAGCAAGGCGGTTCCTAGACCGGACCAGCGCCGCGGAAGCGATCCGGAGGAAGCCAGTGGCATCCTTTCCGGGTACCGTTCTTGAACGCAGGCAGCCCCACCCCTGGCCGGGGCTTGTACGTTCCGCACTGGCCTTTAGGATGGGCCGGGCAGGCTTGCATAGCCCCCGCATCCGGTGGGATGCTGTACGGCGTAATCATGCGAAGGAGGAAGGCGAGATGCGGAGATGCATTGCACAGGGGCTGGTCGCGGCGACAGCCATGGTGGTGGCAACAGGCTGGGCGGAGGACTTCCGATACCAGCCCGACTGGGACTCCATCCGGAGCCGCTACGAGGTGCCGGCCTGGTTCCGCGATGCCAAGTTCGGCATCTTCATCCATTGGGGCCCCTATGCCGTCCCGGCCTACATGTCGGAAAAGTATCCGCCCGGCATCTACGATCCCAACTGGAACAAGGGCGGCATGAACGCGTACGCCTACCACCGCAAGCACTATGGCGATCCGTCGGAATTCGGCTACAAGGACTTCATCCCGATGTTCAAGGCCGAAAGGTTCGATGCCGCGGCATGGGCCCGGCTCTTCAAGGATGCCGGCGCCCGCTACGTCGTCCCCGTGGCCGAACACCACGACGGATTCGCCATGTACCATTCGCACCATACCCGCTGGAACGTGGTCGACATGGGGCCGAAGAAGGACACCCTGCGCCTGCTCGCCGACGCCTGCCGCGCCGAAGGACTGAAATTCGGCGCCTCCTCGCACTTCGCCCTCAACCGCATCTACTACAGGACCGACGATCCGGATTGGGACACCAACGATCCGCAATATGCCGACCTCTACTGGAAGCCCGTCGACAAGGACTCCCCGCCGGAACCGGAGTTTCTCGACCTGTGGTGGCGGCGAACCACCGAAATCATCGACCAGTACGAGCCCGACCTGCTCTGGTTCGACTACGGCCTCGACAAGCCCGGCTGGGAGCCGGTCCACAAGAGGATTCTCGCCTACTACTACAACAAGGGCCTCGACTGGGGGAAAGAGGTGGTCTTCCAGGACAAGAACATGAGGCACGAATCCTTCCCCGAAGACCTCATCGTCCTCGACATCGAACGCGGCCGCATGGCGGACATCAACCCCCGCCCGTGGCAGACGGACACCTCCGTCGGGAAAATCTCGTGGGGCTACATCGAAAACGAGGACTACAAGAGTTCCGACTACCTCGTCGACGAACTCATCGACATCGTCAGCAAGAACGGCTGCCTGCTGCTCAACATCGGACCGAAGGCCGACGGCACCATCCCGGATGAAGCCCAGGCAATCCTCCGCGACATCGGCGCATGGCTCCGGGTCAACGGCGAGGCGGTCTACGGTACGCGCCCATGGAAGATCTTCGGCGAAGGCCCAACCAAGGTGGCGACGGGCCACCATTCCGAAAAGGAAAACACGGACCATGTTTCGGCCGACATCCGCTTCACGACGCGGGACGACGTGCTCTACGCCATCGCGCTCGCCTGGCCGAAGGACGGCCGGTTCAACATCCGCTCGCTGGCCAGGGGCAACCCGCACGAATCCCGCCCGGTCAAGGCGGTGGAATTCATCAGCGGTCGAAGTCCCGTCCGCTGGAAGCAGACGGCGGACGGGTTGGCATTGTCGGTCGAGGGAAAACCTCCCTGCGAAGCCGCCTATGTTTTCAGGATCCGTTTCTGACGGCGGCAGGCGCACCGCCCATCCTGTCCGTACTCCATATGTTTTTCACGCAATCGCATATTACGGGTGGGCATGGATCTGCTACGTTTGCTGCACCATCAACGGAGCCCAGTCATGAAACTCATGGTAATCCTCGCCCTTGCCGCATCGGGTATCGCCCTCGCCGCCCCGGCGGCCGAACAGCCGAACATCATCTGGATCATGGCCGAAGACATGGGGCCCGACCTCGCCTGCTACGGCATGGCCGGCGTGAAGACGCCGAACCTCGACCGAATGGCCCGGAAGGGAATGAAATTCACCCGGGCCTACTGCGCCAACCCGATCTGCTCGCCCAGCCGCTCCTCCATGATGGTCGGTGTGCACCAGACCGTCATCAACGCCCAGCACCACCGCAGCAACCGCGACATTCCGCTGATGGCCCCCTACAAACCCTTCACCTACTGGCTGCGCCAGGCCGGCTACACCTGCATCCTCGGCAGCGACCTGGTGATGGGCAGGGGACGCAAGATCGACTGCAACTTCAAGTACGAGGAGACCGGCCCCTATGACGGGGTTTCGCAGTTCGGCCTCTTCGACAAGCTCGACACCTTCACGAGGGACGACCAGCCCTTCTTCAGCCAAATCCAATGCGTGGTCACGCACCGCGGCGACTGGTGGAACGAGGTGCGCCGGGAATCGAAGCATCCGGTTTCCGTCGATGCCATCGAGCTGCCGCCCTGGTTCGCCGACACGCCGGAGATCCGCTACGACTGGGCGGCCTATTGCGACACGATCGAATACATGGACGACGAGGTCGGACAGATCCTGAAGCGGGTGGATGAGATGGGGATCGCAACCAACACCTACGTGGTCTTCATCGCCGACAACGGCCGGTGCAACCTGCGCGGCAAGGGCTACCTGCAGGACACCGGCATCCATGTGCCGATGATCGTCCGCGGCCCCGGCATCCAGGCTGGTACCGTGGTGGAAGATCTCGTCTGCATGACCGACATCACCGCCACCATCCTCGCTCTCGCCGGCGCCGAATTGCCGGACTACCTCGACGGACATCCGGTGTTCGGGATCGCGAACCCGCAGTACCGCGAATATGTCCGCTCCGCGCGCGACATCTGGGACGAGATCGACGAATGCTCGCGCAGCATCACCACCAGGCGGTTCGCCTATATCAAGAACCACATGCCCGAAGTGCCGTGGGACGCCCACCAGGCCTATCTCGACCTGAACCGCCCGGCCATCCACGTCATGCGCCGCCTCAAGGCGGAGGGGAAGCTCTCTGCCGACCAGCTGGTCTTCATGGCCGAATCCAAGCCGCCCGAAGAGCTCTACGACCTGGAGAAGGATCCCTTCCAGATGAACAATCTTGCCGGGAATCCGGAATATGCGGAAGTGCTGGAAAAGATGCGCGGCCTTGAAGCACAATGGCAGTCCGGACATCCCGACATGGGACTTGCCGACCTGGGGAAGCGCATCCCGGAGATGACCAGGGCCTGGGCCGCCCAGACCGAAACGGGCGTTAAGGAGCAGGCTCCGGAACTATGGGCCAGGCTCGAGGCCGGCGAGCTGATGGAGACCCATCAGTGGAAGAAATACCGTGCCGACCAGCGCAGGCCGGAAAAAAAGGCTGCTACTGGAAAATAGCGGACACCACCGGCCCCGCTGCGGAAATTCCAAGGAACCTGCATTCCCTTGGACCGCGTTCCTTGCTATCCTCCCGGCAGACTGATCCTATTGTAGCCGAGGGGGGGGCGATGAAGGCCAGAGACATCCTGCTGATCACGGCGCTGGCGGCGAATGCGCCGGCCCGGAATCCGTTCATCACGCATATCTACACGGCCGACCCTTCGGCCCGGGTGTTCGGCGACGTGCTCTACGTCTACCCGAGTCACGACCGCGACCATGCCCAGTGGTGGGACATGGAGGACTACCACGTCTTCAGCACCACTAACATGGTGCACTGGACGGATCACGGCAGGGCGCTGGACATCGCCGACATCCCATGGGCGCAAAAGCATGCCTGGGCCCCCGACTGCATGGAGCGCGATGGCAGATACTACTTCTACTTCCCCACTGACCAGGCCCATATCGGCGTTGCGGTCGGAGGCACGCCGTGGGGCCCGTTCAAGGATGCCCTGGGGAAACCGCTGCTCTCCAAGCATTCGGAAGGCGTGGTGTGCCGTCGCGATTTCATCGATCCCTGCGTATTCATCGACAACGACGGGCAGGCCTACCTCTTCGCCGGGCAGCTCGACCTCAATGCCGTCAAGCTTGGCCGCGACATGGTTTCGATCGATGGTCCGGTGCGGCAGATCGAAGGGCTCGACCATTTCTTCGAAGCCGCATGGATCCATGTGCGTGAAGGAAGATATTACCTTTCCTATTCCGGGCAGGGAAGGATCCTCTATGCCGTGTCGGACCAGGTGCTGGGCCCCTACGAGTTCAAGGGGACGATCCTGGGCAAGGTCAATAGCGGCACGAACCACCATTCCATCGTAAAGTACAAGGGGCGCTGGTACCTCTTCTACCACACCGCCGACCTCTCGATGCAGCGGAATCCCAAGGGCTCCCCGGAGGCGAAGTACAGCCAGTGGCGCCGGTCGATCTGCGTGGACGAACTTGCCTACCACGAGGACGGGAGCATCCAGGAAGTGGTGCCGACATTGGAAGGCGTTGCTCCCGCCGCCGCGCCAGCGGATCTCGCACCATGAAGATGCTCCTCGCCGCATTGATGCTCGCCGCAGCCGGTGCCTTCGGCACCTTCGCCGGAACCTATACCAATCCAATCGTCACGGCCGACTTTTCTGATCCCGACGTGGTCCGGGTCGGTGACGACTTCTACATGACCGCCTCAAGCTTCAACATGGTGCCGGGGCTGCCCATCCTGCACTCGCGCAACCTGGTTGACTGGCGGCTGGTCGGGCATGGGCTTCGTCACCTTCCACCCATTCCTGAACCCACCCCGCGGCGGAGCGGGAACGAACTGGACTACGACCTCCCCCGCCCCGGTTGCGGCGTCTATGCCCCCAGCATCCGCTTTCACGACGGCTGGTTCTGGATATTCTGGGGAGATCCCGATGCCGGCATCTACATGACCAGGGCGCGCAACGCCGCCGGACCTTGGTCCGAGCCGCATCTGGTCCATCCCGGGCAGGGCCTGATCGACACCACGCCTTTGTGGGACGATACCGCGGGCAAGGCCTATCTCGCCCACGCATACGCCCACTCGCGCAGCGGGATCAACGGGCGGATCGTGGTGCATGAGATGGCCTGGGACGGATCCCGGCTCATCGGAGCCCCCGCAACGGTGTTCGATGCTTCCAAGCCCGAGCGGTTCCCCTCCGACCGCCATCATTCCGTGATCGAAGGAGCCAAGTTCATGCAAAGGGATGGGTGGTACTATCTGCTCTGTCCCGCCGGTGGCGTCGCGTTCGGGTGGCAGACCGCCCTGCGCGCCAGAAGCCCCATGGGCCCCTACGAAATCCGGACGATCTGCGCCCGGGGGAGCACGGATGTCAACGGCCCCCATCAAGGAGCCCTAGTGGACACGCCTCAAGGCAGCTGGTGGTTCGTCCATTTTCAGGATGTCGGTACGCTGGGCCGGATTACCTGGTTGCAGCCGGCCCGGTGGGAAGATGCATGGCCCGTCATTGGCGAGGATCCGGATGGCGATGGGACTGGACAACCCGTCCATCTGGCTCCACTTCCGGTCGACCTGCGCGAGCCCCTGTCGCCAACGCTCGGTTCCGACAGCTTCAACGGACCGGAAATCGGCCTGCAGTGGCAATGGCCTGCAAACCCGAAACCCGGCTACAGCCTGCTTGAGGATGGGATACTCCGACTGCCCGCCCATCCGGTGCCGGACGGCCGTCTGGAATGCGCACCCCACGTGCTCACCCAGATGTTTCCCGGCTACTGCTTTGCCGCAACCGCGAAAGTGGAACTCGATTCCACGAATCCCTCGGTATATGGAGGTCTGGCCGCCATGGGCCGGACGTGCTCGGATATCGCCATCCACAGGCTTGGCGAAGGGCTCGAGGCCCGTGTCCGTATCAAAGGTGCTCCCACAGCCATCGCCTCGCTGCCGGCCGGTTCCATCTGGCTCAGGTTGGAAGCCGAAGGCGAACTCCCGCTTCCCTACTCCGGCAAGAATGGGCAAATCGCCTGCCGCTTCGCCTACAGCACCAACGGGAGGAATTTTGTGCCACTGGGCGAAACCTTCCATGCCAGGGCGGGAACATGGATCGGGGCGCGCGTCGGCCTTTTCTGCTCCGGCGCGGACCCGCAAGCTGGCAGTCTCAAGGTAGACGATCTGGATATGGCTGTGGAGGATCGTACAGGAAGGGGCCTATAGACGGGTCGCCTGACGGATTTACATATTTTTTTCGCGGAATTCCATGTAGCGCCCGAGCACCGAAAAGCCTTCAATGCAAAGGCGTCCCGGAAGCACTGGCGCAGGAGAATGAAGCCATGATTAGAAGATGTGCAGCTTGGACAGCCGCATTGCTCAGCGGCCTGGCTTGCGTGGCGGGCAACGCCGCTGTTGGCGGGCGCGCTGGAAACCCCAACCTCATCCTGTTTGTTGCCGACGACCATGGCACCGATGCCCTTGGGTGCTACGGGAATCCGGTCATCCAGACACCGAACCTGGACCGCCTCGCCGCGGAAGGCGTGCGCTTTACCCGCGCCTACTGCACCAGCGCCAGCTGTGCCGCCAGCCGGTCGGTGATCCTTACCGGCCTCTATGGCCACGCGACCGGCTCGTACGGGCACACCCACGACTACCATCACTTCAGCACCTACGACACCGTAAAGTCGCTCCCCGTCCTCCTCGAGGCGGCGGGCTACCATACCGCACGCATCGGCAAGTACCACCTTGCACCCGACTCGGTCTACCACTTCCAAACCGTCCTGCAGGCCGACCCGCGCAGCACGATTGAAATGGCCGACGCCTGCGCAGGCGTGCTCGGACAGGACAAGCCCTTCTTCCTCTACTTCTGCACCGACGATCCCCACAGAGGCCACCCCTTCACCCCCGATCCGTGGAATGCACCGAATCCGTTCGGCAACAAGCCCGAACCCTATCCGGGCGAAAAGCAGGTCAAGTACGACCCGGGAGAGGTCGTCGTTCCACCATTCCTTCCCGACACCCGCGAGTGCCGGGAAGAGCTGGCCCAGTACTACCAATCCGTTTCCCGCATAGACCAGGGCTTTGGCCGGCTGATGCACCTTCTGGAAAAGTCCGGCAAGACGGACAACACCGTCGTCATCTACATCTCCGACAACGGCATCGCCTTTCCCGGCGCCAAGACCACCCTCTACGAACCGGGAATCCGTCTCCCCTGCATCGTCAAGGATCCACGCACTTCCTTGAACGGACACGTCAACGACTGCATGGTCTCGTGGGTCGACCTGGCCCCCACCATCCTTGATCTCGCCGGCGTCGAATTCGACCCCAAGGCATTCCAGGGCCGTTCCTTCCGGCTTGTTCTCGACAAGGTCTTCGTCGACGGCTGGGATACCATCCACGCGTCGCACACGTTCCACGAAATCACCATGTACTACCCCATGCGCGTTGTCCGCCAAGGCGACCTCAAGCTCATCTGGAACATAGCGTACCAGCTGCCCTACCCCTTCGCTTCCGACCTGTGGGCCGCCTCCACCTGGCAAAGCATCTACCGCGGCAAGGGGGAATGGTTTGGGAAGCGGAAGGTCCAGGACTACCTCCACCATCCGGAATTCGAACTCTACGACCTTGCTGCGGACCCGGATGAAACCCGCAATCTTGCGCTGGATGAGAAGTATGCCGAGACGCTGGACCACATGAAAAGGCAGCTCAAGGACTTCCAGCTCGAAACCAAGGATCCGTGGCAGATCATGTGGAGCCACGAATCCGAGGTACAGGGAACTGGCGTAAACCTGTAGCCCGGAATGGGTGTAGCAACGCCTTGATCATACGCGGCGCGCCTGCCATACCGGACTCGGTTCGGCATGAAATAGTTGTCCCGTAGGCCTATTTCCCCGAATCCGGAAACAGCAGATTCACCCATCCGAAGTCGTGCCTTACAAACCCATTCAATAGGCCGGGCATATACGGCCCCAGATTATTTGCGAGTGGTGCCGGAGGTGGGACTCGAACCCAGAATCCCGTGCGTCTACCAATTTCGCCACTCCGGCCCGGGTGGGGAAAGAGTCGGAAGATACCAAACCAAGTAGGTTTGGCAACTGCTTTTCATGGCGGGGCGGCGGGGTGCATGCAACTGTGCGCAGCCCTTTCCCCGACAGGCCGCACGAACCATGCACCCGCTGCTCCCGGCGGTACCGCATGTACGGCGAAGGTTGACTGCAGAGGGCTACAACAGGTCGTCGTAGCCGCCCTTTTCGCGCAGGGCGACGACGAGTTTCTTGATATCCTGGGCCCGCTCCTTGGGGCAGACCAGCGTGACGCCGTCGGCCTGCACGACGACGAGGTCCTTTACGCCTATGAGTGCCGTCAGCCGGTCTTTCGACAGGACGATGTTGCCCCCGGCATCAAGCGCCTCGACCCGGCCAATGCGGGTATTGCCGGAGTTGTCCTGGGCAAAGTGGCTTTCGAGCGCCGGCCAGGAGCCGACATCGTCCCACGCAAAGGTTCCGCAGGCCATCACGATGTTGCCGGCCTTCTCCATCAGCGCGTAGTCGACCGAGATCTTCCTCAATTCGGGATAGGTGGCATCCATGCCTTCGTGAATCCTACCCTCCCGGGCGTACCCGGAAAGACGTTCCATAAGGCGGGCCATTTCGGGGCAGTGCGCCGCAAACGCCTTTTCCAAAGAGGGGACGGACCAGATGAACATGCCGGAATTCCAGTAGAACCTGCCGGTGGCGAGATATCCGGCCGCCGTGGCCTCGTCGGGTTTTTCGACGAACCGGTTGGCCTGACGGAATTCGACCCCGGCTGCGGTCTGGAAGGGTTCACCGGATTCGATATACCCGAATCCGGTGGCGGGATAGGTCGGCCGGATGCCAATGGTCACGAGAATATCGTTCTGCTCGGCGAGATCCATCCCGCCCCGGATCGTGGCGGAAAAGAGACCGAGGTCCCCCATCACCTGGTCGGCCGTGAGCACGGCGAACACAGCCTGCCCATCGCGCGCCTTGACCAATGCGCCGCCGCAGGCCACGGCGGCAGCGGTGTCGCGTCCCATCGGTTCGCCGATAATGTTCGCCGGCGGAATTGCGGGAGCCGCCTTGCGTGTCGCTTCAACCAGATCGGCATTCGTCACCACGAATACGTTTTCAGGAGGGACCACGCCGTCCAGGCGATCGACCGCCTGGGCAATCAATGGCTTGTCCCCGACCAAGGCCAGCAACTGCTTGGGCTGCTTCGAGGTGCTCAAGGGCCAGAACCGCTCGCCCTTGCCGCCCGACATGATGACCGCATATCGACCCGCCATCTCAAACCTCCTTGACCGCCTTGACCATCCTCCCGACGAATGCCGCCGCGGCAGCGCGACCTTCCGGCGCATGGGGATTGTTGTGGAATTGGTTGACGATTGCGCTGCCGACCACCACGGCATCGGCTAGCCGCGCCGCATCGCGGGCCTGTTCCGGGGTGCCAATGCCGAAGCCCAGCGCCACGGGCAGGGTGGAACGCGACCGAATCCGGTCCACCAGCGCCCCGGCCCCTTCGGAGATCCGGTCCTGCACGCCGGTGACACCCTCGCGCGAAACACAATAGATGAAGCCATTGGCCCGCCTGGCGATCTTGGCGATGCGGTTGTCGGGGGTCGTTGGCGTCACAAGCTGGATGGTATTGAGGCCATTGCGGTCCAGCGCCTGGCGATACGGCGCCGCCTCCTCGACCGGAAGGTCGAGCAGCAGGAAGCCGTCGATGCCGGCCTGCGCCGCCGCCTGGATCGACCGGTCGAAGCCCCGCGCCAGCAGCGGATTCATGTAGGCGTAGAAAATCATTGGGATCTGGCTTCGCTCGCGGATTTGGGCGACGCAGGCCATGACGCCATCGAACGTAGCGCCGGCTTCCAGCGCCCGCGTGGCGGCTTCCTGGTTGACCCGTCCATCCGCCAGCGGATCGGAAAACGGCAGGCCGAGCTCTACGACGTCGACCCCCGCATCCTCGAGGCGCAGCACGATATCGACGGTATCGTCGAGACATGGATCCCCGGCCGACAGGTAGGCGACGAACCCTTTCTTCCCGTTTTTACGCAAGGCCGCGAACGCGCGGTCGACCCTCGTCTTCTTCATGGAATACCCCAATGCGATGGTTTGCGTTGCATTCTACGGAAAACGGGAGCCTTGGGAAGCGTTGCGCAAACAAAAAAGGGCCGCGCCAAGCGCGGCCCTCCATAAAAACGGAAACCGTCTACTCCTCGGCCTTGCTGAAGGTCAGGTTCGTCACGCCCGCGGCGGCGCAGGCGTCCATCACGTCCACGATGCGGCGATGGATCGATTCCTTGTTGGGCACCAGGTTGACGAAGAAGGGCGAACGCTGGGCCATGGCGATGGCCTGCAGTCCCTGCACCTGGGACACCAGCTCGTCCAGGTTGCGGTCTTCGCTGGCGAAGCGCAACCCTTCCATCTGCACGGTATCGTCGGCATTGATTTCGATGAGCACTTCAACCGGGATGTCCTGCATTTCCTCGGCCGGCACATTGGCGGGAAGCATGAACGAGATGTCGCCCTCCTTCTTGATCAGCGAGGCGGTCACCATGAAGTAGATGAGCAGCAGGAAGACGACGTCGATCAACGGCGCGATCTGCAGCTCCATCTTGTCTTCTTCGTAATGCTTGTGCAGGTTCATGGACTACTCCTCGAAGGCAGAATAGATAAGGTCCTGCGCCCCGACCTCGGCACAGACGCGGGTAACCTTCTCGGTGACCTTGTACTTGGCCGAGGAATCGGCGCGGATCAGGATGCGCAACTTGGGATCGGCCTCGATTTCTGCGGCGATGGCGTCCTTGAGTTCCTCGAGCGTAACCGGTGTCTTGTTCGATCGGAGGAAGAACTTTTCGTCCTTGCTCACGGTGATCATCAGGCGCCCGGTAGTATCCTCCGGCACCTTGGCATAGGCCGCGGTCGGAATATCCACCTTCGGTTTTTCGTCGACAATCTGCGACGCCACGATGAAGAAGATCAAGAGGAGGAAGACCATGTCGATCATGGGCGACATGTTCATCTCAAGATCATCACCGGTATCTTTCGGTTCGAGTTTCATCCCACTGCTTCCCGTTCGGGGTTATCCTACTCGCCATCCAGCTGTTTCAGCGCTTCCAGGTCCATGAAGCTGACAGGCTTCTTGCCGGTCTGCAGGCAGTCGAACAGGAAGCCGATGTTGCGGCCGAGGGTGGCCAGGGTTTTCTGGAAGCTCTTCTTGAAGAAGAAGAAGAAGAACATCGCGGGAATCGCGATGATCAGGCCGGTCGCCGTCGTGATCAGCGCTTCACCGATGTTGGCGGCCAGCAGTTCCGGCTTGCCCATCCCCTGCGCGCCCATGGTGTGGAACGCCTTGATCATGCCCGATACCGTACCGAGCAGTCCAAGCATCGGGGAGCTGACACCGATGATGGAGAGATAGTCGATCGGCTTCATCAGCTTCGTCATCTGTTCGACGGACGCCTCTTCGACCGATTCCTTTACCTTGGCGAAGTCGATGTTGTCCTCGCCGTCGAGGCACCGCTCCAGCCCTGCGCCGAAGGTATTGGCGAACATGGAGGGATGTTCGCGGCAGTAGATCAGGGCCGTCTTGCACTTCTTGTTGAGCATCATGTCCAGCAGTTCCGGCATCTGCTCGGTATGCAGCAGGGTCTTCGGACGCAGGGAGATGAAATTCTGTATGATGAGCGCCACCATGAAGAATGAGAAGCCGCCCAGCGGCCACATGGACCATCCGCCCGTCTTGATCAGCTGCCACAGGTTGGTCTGTTGCGCCGCGGCTGCGGCTTCGATGTCGCCCTGGGCGAACACGCTGCCCGCCACCAACAGCAGCGCCATTGACAAGATTCCTTTTTTCATGTGATTGCCTCCGTTTCCTTATTCAGATTGCTGTTCGTCTTGCTGTTCGCCCTGCGGTTCATCCGTTAATCCCAGGCTGGCCTGCAGCTTTGCCGCATCCGCCGCGATGTTCGACCCCGCATAGATGTTCTTCACCTGGCGGGCCGTCAGCGCCGCGGAATTGGTCTGGCCCATGTCCAGATAGAGCTGGGCGCTGAGCAACTCGGCCTGCGGCATCCACTCGAGATCGTTGCCGTGGTCGGCGATGATCTCCGCAACGTGCTGGATGGCGGCCTTGGGCTGTTGGTTCGCCCGTTCGACAATGGCCTGGAGGAAAAGCGAGCCCGCGGGGGAGTCCAGTTCGCTCCGCAACTCCTCGACCCGCTGGAAATCCCCCTTGGCGGCGGCGGCCAGCGCCAGCGTCGATTTGCCCTTGCGGACAATGACGGGGTTGTCGCTGGCCAGCAGGAGCGCGGCGCATTCTTCCGCCTTGCCGGCGTCGCCCGAACGGAGATACGAATCCATCAGCATTACATAGGCTTCCTGCAGATTGTTGCTCACGGACATGTATGGCGCGAATTCCTGCATCGGCTCGGCCAGCGCCTGCAAGACCGCCGGGTAGTCGCCTTCGGCATAGGACTGCCCAGCCCCTCCCACCTCGAACTTTGGATAAAACTCGAAGCGGCGAACCTTGCTCGTCTCCACGGTCATATTGTTCGGGGAACCGAACGGTTGGAAGGTGAGGTTGCCATCCGCCAGGCCCTGCAGGAAAACGCGCGCCATCTTGCCATTGATGGCTTCGAGGCGGGCGGGCGTCCCGGTTTGCTGTGGCGTGGCCGCCTGCTGCTGGGCCACGGCGACGGCGATCATGCTGCCTGCGGCTAAACTGGTTAAAAGCGCCCTCATTCTGCGCCCTCCATGGCTGTATCCCCCTCGTCGCCTGCCATCGCCGCATCGTCGGCACTGGCCGGTTCGTCCGTCCCGGCACCGCCATCGGCGACTTCGCCCTCCGAGGCAGGCGCCGCCGTTTGCGGCTGTTGCTTGACCGCATCGGATCCGGTCGTGCCTACCGGCATATCGGTTTCAACGGAAATGGTCAGGTTCGTTGTGTTGCCGGCCTCGAGGAAGGCCGCGATCTCTGCCGTTTCGGCGGATCCAAGATACTTGCGGGCCACTTCGGCCTGCGGCAGGTAGTTGACGTAGGCGTCGTAGAGCATGGCGCGGTAGGTGTTGCGCACGTCGTTGGCAAATTCGGGGCCGAGCTTTTCCAGAACGCGGGCACTCGCCAGATAGGCCTCGGCTGCCCACAAGCCATTGGCATGGCCCTTGTACTGGAAGTAGGTCCGCTGGTAGAAGGCGAAGGACTGGCGCCACTTGCGCGATTTTTCCTTGCTGTCCACCGCTTCGTCGCCCGCCCGTTCCTCGACCTGGCCCAGCTGGTAGGTGGCCTGGGCTACCGCCTCGCCGCGCCATGCCCGGATCCCGAGCACGAAGCGGTTGGCTTCGCGGGATTCGTCGATCTTGCCCTGGTCGAGCAGGATCTGGGCCTTCATGAGCTGCGCCCACGCCACGTCATACTCCGTGCCGTAGAGCCCCTGCGCATCCTCGACGGTCTTGAGCGCACCTTCGTAATCCTGTTCGGCATACTGCCCGTAGGCCCGCAACTTGTAGGCGGCGCGCATGAAATCCGAATCCTCGAAGCGGTTGCGGAAGAGGCGCAGTATCTCCTCGGCGCGCGAATAGTCCTTCATTTCGAACGAGGCGTCGCAAATCACCGCCAGCACGGGCGGCGGCGCGCTCTCCAGGTCGGGCAGCTCGTGGATCAGCTTGTTGCCCAGTTCGATTTCGCTGCCCGTGAGTTTCGCCAGGGCTACACGCAGGCGCAGCGACAGCACATCGCTGCCCGAAGCGGCCAGGGCCTCGTCCAGTGACTTGATCAGGTTCCCGCGTTGTTCGGCATCGAGGTAGACCCGCGATATCTTGAGGAGCTCGTTGATCATCAGGTCCACGCCGTCCTGACGGAGGTCGCCGCCGAAATCGACGATGGCCCGCAAGTAGGTTTGGACCGCCTCGTCGTAGCGCTTCTGCTGGATCATGGTCTTGCCGATCCAGAACAGGCCCTTGGCCACGTCGGCTTCGGACTTCCACTGGTCCAGGTAGCGCTGGACGATCGAGATCAGCTTGTCCAGGTTTTCGGCGTCTTCCTCCCACGCCTCGTAGATGGCCGCCTCCTGGAAGGTGGCGTAGGTGGCCTGCTGGACGCGCTTGGACGCTGCGATCGCCTTCTCATAGTCGGCAATGGCCAGGTCGAGTTCGCCCTCGGCGCCATAGAGGTCGCCGCGCATGCTGCATGCCTCGGGAAAGACGGAGGATTCGGGATAGTTTTCGATCACGTACGTGAAGCGCTCCTTGGCCTCTTCGTACTTCTCCTGGCCAAACAGGCAGATCCCGCTCTGGAACTGGCATTCGTCGATGTACTGCCCATCCGGGAACTGCCGGATGTACTTTTCGAAATTGGGGTAGGCCTCCAACCATTTCTGCAGGAAGATCTGCGACATGGAGTACCAGTAGAGGGCGTTGGCCTCCTGGTGTGAACCCGGAAATTCGTCCAGCACGTACTTGAAGCTCACCTCCGACTTCTCGTAGTTCTGCATGATCAGGTCGGCCACGCCCTGCATGAAGTAGAGTTCCGTGTCGTACTGCACGATCGTGGCGTCGTTGGTCCGCACGAAGGTGTCCAGATAGGGCTTGAGCGGCTTGATGGCCGCCATGCTGTCGTTCTTCTGGTAGTATCCGGTCAGCAGGTAGGCGAGCTGGCGTGGCGTGATCCCCTCCTTGTGGCCGACCATGTAGTCAAAGCCGCGCCGCTCCGCCTCGGCGGGTTCGTCCAGCCGGTTGAGCAGGATGTCGACCATTTCGTAGATGGAGCGCTCGCCAATGTCCTGTTCGGGAACGACGGCGTAGACCCGTTCAAAGAACTTGAGTCCTTCCCAGAAGCGTTCGACGGCCTTGTAGAGTTCGGCCATCCGGAAATCGACATGGGTTTCGTAGGGTTCGAGCTTCTTGAGGGCGGCGACCAGCACCTCCAGCTCGCGCAGCTCTTTCGACTTTTCCTCCTCGACTGCAGGAACGCCGTTCGTGGCGGAGGCATCGTCGGCCACTCCGAAGAGGAGCTTTTCATCCTCCGTCATCTCCTCGCCCATTTCGGGCGGGAGCCCTTCTGCCACGCGCATTTCGCGGATCCTGGCCTCCTGGTATTCGACAAGCACATCGCGGGGAAGGATCATGCGGTAGAGCGGCAGGGCGCTGTCGTACTGCTCCGCTTCGTACAGCGCGGCGGCGGCGTTCAGCAGCGCCAGATTGACGCGGATGTCATAGCGGGCCGACGTCCGGTAGAGTTGCGGCACCCATTCCATGATCCGGCCGAAATCGGGTATTTCGATCAGGGCATTGATGATCTGCATGATCGCATAGCCCTTGCGCTGCTCGTTGGCGGTATTGGCGATCACGTATTCGTAGGGTTCGATGCAATCACGCCAGTGGTCGCCGAGCTTGAAATAGGCTTCGGCGAGCGTGAGGTGGAGCATGGTCAGATCCTCCGGCGTATAGGGCGCCTCGGGCTTGATATCGATCTTGCCGTAGTCCTCGACCTCCTCGCCATCCTCGTCCTTGGCGGTCCGGGCCTGCTTTTCGATCTCTTCGGCGTGCTCGTTGTAGTAGAGGGCATTGGTGACCGCCCCGACGCACTCCTCGTACATGGAGGACTCGTAATAGCAGGTGGCCAGCATCTTGCGGGCCTGGCGGGGGAAGGCCGCGTAGGGTTTCTCCACATACTGGCGAAGGATTTCAGCGGCCTCGTCGAGCCGCTCGGACTTGATCAGGATGGTCGCAAGCTTGAAGCGGACGTCCTGGGCTATGAAGACCACGCGGGGGAGCTTCGATTCCTCCACCTCGCCCAGGTACATGTACATGGTGCTGGCGGCGTCTTCGTACTTCCCGGCCTCCATGAGCTTCAGGGCATCCTTGAGCATTTCCGCGCTGGTCTTTTCCTGCGCACGCCCCGCGAGCGCCGACCCGAGCACGAGAACCATGGCCAAGAAAAACGGCCGCAACGCCGCCCGACACCTGGTTTTTCTATCCCCCATCATGAACGAATCCCGTGTTATGCCCTATGCAGAACCTGCACAGGCCATGCGGCAGGCATGGATAGAAAAGGGGGGCAACGTACCGGCACCCCCTGCATGCCCGCGCATATGATCTGCGCATAGTAGGAACAATGTATGGGGAACCGGGGCGGATTGGAAGTTCCATTTTGCGCAAAGTTGCGGAATACGCCCCCGAACGCGTTCAGCCGTCCCGGCAGGCGGAGCGCCACGCACCGAAGAACTCCACGGCGGCACCCAGGTTGTTCCGGGCCGCCGGGCTGAGGTGTTCGCCGAACCCGTTGAATTCATAGCCCCTTATGGCCATGGCGTAGGCCCGGGGAACCGAGCCGAAAAGCGCTTCCGCCAGACCCAGCAGCGATCCCGCCGTAATGCTGTGGCTCGAAAATCCCACCATGGGCGCATGCCGGTCCAGCGGACGGAAATCGAACGGTTCCGCCGAATCGACCGATGCATCGGCGAATACGACGTGGCCGTAGCGGGAGACCAGTTCCGCGTCCTCGATGTTCAACTGGTAGTTGGATTCGACCTCGACGCCCGGCAGGCCCATCAGGCGGATCCGCTCGGCAAACGCCGGACCCAGGCCGTCGTCCAGCCGCCCAGGGTTTCCATAGCCTAGCACCAGGGTTTTCATCGTTCCATGCCGGCATCAATCGCGCACGCGACGGTCCAGCGTCCTCCCCGCCGCGTCGTGCAGTTCGACCACCAGCGGCATGCGGCCCATGGCATGGGTGGCGCAGGATAGGCAGGGGTCGTAGGCGCGGATCGCCACCTCTACCCGGTTGAGCAGCCCTTCGGTGATTTCCGCGCCGGAGAGGTATTTCCGCGCCACCCCCTCCACCGCCCGGTTCATCGGGGTGTTGTTGTTGGTGGTCGAGACGATCAGGTTGGCCATCGTCACCTGGTCGTTTTCGTCGACCTTGTAGTGGTGGAAGAGGGTGCCGCGCGGCGCTTCGATGAGCCCGACGGACTCTCCGCGGCGCTCGCCCTTCAAGACGAGGTCCCCGCCCTGCAGGTCGGGATCGTGCAGCAGCTCGCGGATCTTCTCGCCGGCGTGCAGCAGCTCGACCATGCGCGCCCAATGGTAGGCCATGGTGATGTTGTTCGGTTGGCCGTCGGTGACGGAAAGAAAGTCCTTGCGGGCGACTTCGGCTTCGGGCGTGTCGATAAAGTCGCAGGCGTTGATGCGGGCGAGCGGGCCGACCCGGTACCAGCCCGTCTCCGGACCGAGCGAGGAGATGAAGGGGAACTTCATGTAGGACCACGGCTTCACCTCTTCGGCGATGTACTTGAAATAGCCCTGGTAGTCGACCTGGTCGAAGATGCGGTTTCCGTCCTTGTCGATGGCCCGCAGGTTGCCGTGGTAGAGATCCATCGCTCCGTCCGCGCGCACGAGGCTGACATGGTTGGAGTCGAACGAGCCGAAATCGGCCAGCTCGTCCAGGTGTTCCAGCGTGTAGTCCCTGGCGATCGTCAGCGAGGTCCGGCACCATGCGAGCATCTGGTCGATCTCCTTGAGGAAGCCGTCGCGCTCGGCAATGGAAAGGTTCTTGTTGATGCCGCCGGGGATGGCGCCCGTGCCGTGGATCTTCTTGCCGGCGGTGGCCTTGATGATCTCCTGCCCGTACTTGCGCATCATTACGCCCTGCACGGCGAGTTCAGGATACTTCCGGGCCACCCCGATCACGTTGCGCTCCAGCGGATCGGCGTCGAAGCCGAAGAGCAGGTCGGGCGAAACGAGGTGGAAGAAATGGAGGGCATGGCTCTGGAACATCTGCCCGTAGTGCATCAGGCGCCGCATCTTCTCCGCCGTGGGCGTGAGCCGGTCGACGCCGACAATCCCGTCCATCGCCTTGGCCGCCGCAAGGTGGTGGCTGACCGGGCAGATGCCGCAGAGCCGCTGGACGAGTACCGGGATCTCCCAATAGGGCCGCCCCTGGATGAACCGCTCGAAGCCGCGGAACTCGACGATGTGCAGCCGCGCCTGGCTCACCTGCCCCGCCTCATCCAGCAGGATGGTCACCTTCCCGTGGCCCTCGACGCGCGTCACCGGTTCAATCACGATCTTCCTTGTGCCCATGGCCTTCTCCTCAATCATACTTCAACAGTTCGTACGGCAGTTCGATGGGCTGGCCGGAGAGCAGCGCGGTGAGCGCGGCCCACAGCGTATCGGCCGAGGGCGGGCAGCCCGGGAGGCAGTAGTCGATCTTCACCACCTCGTGCGCGGGGTAGACCTTGTCGAGCAGGAGCGGAATTTCCGGATCGTCCGGCACAATGCCCTGCGGATTGTAGACGGTGGGTCCGCTGCGATAGGCCTCGTCGATGCACTCCTCCAGCGGGATGTTGTTGCGCATGGCGGGGATGCCCCCCATCGTGGCGCAGTCGCCGAACGAGATCAGGACGTCGCAGTTCGCGCGGAACTCTTCGAGCACATGCACGTTCTCCTCGTTGCAGCAGCCGCCTTCGACCAGCCCGATGGCGCAGCGCTGCGAGATGTGCTTGATGTCGTCGACCGGCGAACGGTCGAACTCGACCAGGTCGATGAGCTGCAGGATGCGGTCGTCGATGTCGAGCAGCGACATGTGGCAACCGAAGCATCCGGCCAGCGACGTGGTGGCAACCCTTGGCTTGCTCATGCCCGCACCTCCTCGATGTCGGATCCGATCGGCCGGGTGTCGTAGAGCCGCTGCCCGATCGGCTTTTCGAATCCCACGCGCTTCCTGACGATGCAGCCTACCGGGCAGATGTCGGCCGCCTTGTCGGTGGCCGCCATGTCGGTATCGCCCAGCGCCCGCTCCCCATTGACGCCGATCTTGCGCGCAAAGCCGCGGCCGATCGACTGGAAGACGTTCTTGCCGTCCAGTTCCTGCGAAGCCCGCACGCAGCGCGCGCACATGATGCAACGGTTGTGGTCGAGCAGGATGTCCGGATGCGAGGCGTCCACCTCCTTCTCGGGGAACTGGAAGGGATACTGCGGAGCGGTGATGCCGAAGCGGTAGGCCATGGCCTGCAGCTCGCAGTTCCCGCTCTTCTCGCAGAACATGCAGAAGTGGTTGCCCTCGACGAACATCATGTCGACAATGTTGCGTCGGTGCTGCAGCAGCTCCGGCGTGCTGTTCTGGACCACCATGCCATCCATGACCGGCTTGACGCAGGCGGCCTGGGGCCGCCCGTCGACCACCACCGTGCAGACGCGGCAGCTGCCGATCGGCTTCAGGTCCGGGTGCGAACAGAGCCGCGGGATGTAGATGCCTGCCGCGTCCGCCGCCTCGAGAATGGTCTGGCCCGGCCGCGCCTCGATGTTACGGCCGTCGATCGTGATGGTTACGCTATCGCTCATGGACTCCTCCTAGGCGTGGAATATTTCCGACCGGCGCCCGGCAATGGCGCTGGCCTGCTCGACCGCCTTCATGATGTGGAACGACTTGTTCACCGTCCCGCCCCCATCCTTCACCAGCGCGTTGTAGACCGGCCGGAAGTGCTTCAGGGTCGAAAGGATCGGGTTGGGCGATGTCTGGCCCAGGCCGCACCGGCTGGAGAACTTGACGCTCTCGCCCAGGCGTCGGAGGTAGTCGAGGTCGCCCTTCGTCCCCTCGCCGTTGCGCACGCGCTCCAGCCGGCTCCGCAACAGCACGTTGCCGACCCGGCACGGCACGCAATAGCCGCAGCTCTCCTCGACGAAGAACTCCATGAAGGCCCCGGCCACCTCGAGGATGTCGCGCTGGCTGCTGAAGACCATGACGGAACCGCCGGTCGAAAGCTCCTCGTAGCTGATGCCCATGCCGAACTGCGCGGGCCCCACCATCTGGCCCGACGGGCCGCCCACGCAGACGCAGGCCACATCTTCGGCGCCCGCGCGCTTGAGCACCTCGCCCAGCGGCGTCCCGAAGGGCACTTCGTAGATGCCGGGCCGCTCGCAGTCGCCGCAGAGGCTCAACAGCTTGGTGCCGGCGCTGCGGGCCGTGCCGATGGAGGCGAACCAGCCCGGCCCCATGTCCATGATGCGCGCCGCGCAACAGTAGGTTTCGACGTTGTTCACCGCCGTCGGCGACACCATGTAGCCCTTGACCACCGGGAACGGGGTGCGGTCGGTTGGATCGCCGCGCGTCCCTTCGCAGGAGCTGATGAGCGAGGTCTCCTCGCCGCAGACGTACGCCCCCGCCCCCATCTGGATACGGATATCGAAGTTGAAGCCCTCCCGGCCGAGGATGGTGTTGCCCAGCAGCCTGGCTTCGCGCCGGCGGTTCAGCTTTTCCTCGAGGAAGCGGCGGAGATAGGCGTACTCGCCGCGCAGGTAGATGATCCCCGTTTCCGCGCCGATGGCGTAGGCCGCCACCGTCATGCCTTCCAGCACCAGGTCGGCGCGCTCGGTCAGCAGCACGCGGTCCTTGAAGGTCCCGGGCTCGCCTTCGTCGGCGTTGCAGAGCACATATTTCTCCGTTCCGGGCGACTGGCGGGTCAACTCCCACTTCAGCCCCGTCAAGAACCCCGCCCCACCCCGTCCGCGCAGGCCGGAAATCTTGATATCCTCGATCACCTCGTCGGGTGTCTGGGTCAGCGCCTTGCGCAATCCGCCCTCCTTCCGGTAGTTGGCCAGGATGACCGGCCCGGCCTCGCGGATGTTGCTGTTGACCATCGCCTGCACAAGCGGATCGGCGTTGTTGCCATCACCGAATTCGGTCACCAGCGCCTGCGGGTCGGGATTGCGGCGCAAGGCTTCCACCAGGGCGGGCACCGCCTCCGGGGAGAGGTTGGTGACGACGGTGTCGTTGACCATCATGGCCGGCGCCTGGTCGCTCATGCCGATGCAGGGCGTCTTGTCGAGCGTGATTCCGCCGTCCGGCGTCGTCTCCCCGAATCCAATGCCGAGGGCCTTGCAGAGGGCGGCCCCCACCTCTCCCCCCCCCTTGAACCGGTCGATGATGTCGTCGCAGAGGCGGAGGACCACCCGGCCCTGCTTCTTGTCGGTGAGAAAGGCGTAGAAGGAGACGACACTCTCCACCTCGACCCGGTGGGTGTTCGCCTCCCGCGCGATCAGTGCAAAGCTTTCGCGGGGCACATGGCCGAGCTGCTCCTGCACATCGCGGACCATGTCCATCAGCCGGGCGCGACTGTTGCCGTAGCGCTTGCAGACTTCCTTGATCGTCGATTCCATCGCACCCATCGAAGCCTCCTTCCATCCCCCGCCGGCGTTGTGGAATACCGCGGGAAATACGGTATAAAAATATCGATTTAGGCCCGCATGGCAAGCAAACACCGTAGTCCTGTACGGATTTTTGCTCTTTATACAAGATCCCGGTTTGTTTTTGGATTGCACTGGGCCAGTGCCTGCCGCGTTAATGGCCGGCATGCCGAAACAACGACTCGACCAACTGCTGGTCGCCCAGGGACTGGCCGAAAGCCGCGAACAGGCGCAACGCCTGATCCGCGCCGGCTCCGTGCGCGTGGGGAGCCAGCCAGCCGGAAAACCGGGGCATCTCTATCCGGAGGATGCCCAGGTCGAGGTGATGGCGCCCGAGAAATATGTCAGCCGCGGAGGCCTCAAGCTCGAAGGGGCGTGGAAGGCGTTCGGCTTCGACCTGGCCGGTGCGGTCTGCCTCGACATCGGTTCCTCCACCGGCGGCTTCACCGACTTCATGCTCCAGCACGGTGCCGCCAAGGTCTATGCGGTCGACTGCGGCACCAACCAGCTCCATTACCGGCTGCGCGAAGATCCCCGGGTGGTCGTCATGGAAAACACCAATGCGCGCCACCTGACGGACCACGATATTCCCGAAAAGGCCCGGTTCTGCAGCATCGACGTCTCCTTCATCTCGCTCACCCTCGTCCTCCCGCCGCTGAAGCTGCTGATGGAACCCGGCGGGCAGATCGTCTCGCTGATCAAGCCGCAGTTCGAGGCGGGCAAGGAGCAGGTCGGCAAGGGTGGCGTCGTGCGCGATCCCGAAGTCCATCGGGAGGTGGTGGAGAAGGTCAGGCGGTTCGGCACCGAAGAACTCGGCTTCGAATGGCTCGGGCTCTGCACCTCCCCCATCACCGGACCGGCCGGCAACATCGAATTCCTCGCCTATTGGAAAACCTAAACCCCGCCTGCAAGTACCCGACCCATGCCCACCGAACTCTCCCGTAAAACCATCGAAACCTCGTTGCGCAACAGCACGCTTGCCGGCGTCGTCGGCATCTTCTTCTTCATGACCATCCAGAACGGCCCCTTGCCGCTGATGCTCGAAAAGCTGGGTGCCGGCGGCGTGGCGATCGGATTGACGGTCACCCTCTTCCAGCTCGGGATGCTGGCGCAGGTGCCCGCCACCTTCTTCACGGAGCGGCTTCGCAGCCGGAAACCGTACTGGGCCCTTTCCACCATCCTCGCCCGCCTGCTCATCGCCCTTCCGGGGCTCTATCTGCTGCTCTGCCCCGGCCGCCTGGACGCCGCGACCGCCCTGACCTTGTCGGCCATCGGCGTGTTCAGCTTCGTGGCGCAGAGTAGCAGCCCCGTCTGGTTCGGCTGGATGGCGGACCTCATCCCCGACGACCTGCGCGACACCTTCTGGGCCCGGCGGCAGGGATGGGTCATGGCCGCCAGCGTGGCCAGTGTCGCGTTCACAGGCTGGTTCCTCGACCGGTTCCCGGAAACCTCCTTCGCCGGCTTCGGATGGCTGCTGCTGCTGGCATCGGCGATGGGCGTGGCGGACATCGCCATCCACTGGTTCGTCGCCGAGCCCCCCATTCCGCCGCCCTCCCGAGGGCTTTCAACGGCGGAACGGCTCGCGCGCCCCCTGCGGAATCCCGACTTCCTCTTTTTCACGCTGGCCATGTGCGCATGGTATTTCGGCCTGGGCTTCTTCGGCCCGTTCCTCAACGTCTACCTCAAGGGCACCTTCGGCACGAGCTACACCCACCTGGCCGCCATCCAGCTCTCCGGCATGCTCAGCAGCGTCGTGGCCAGCTTCGTGGGCGGCCACCTGATCCGGACCACGGGGCTGCGCACCTACGGCCTGGCCATGGTCCTGGCCGCGCCGCTCTTTTCGACGGCATGGTTCTTCCTCGATGGCCAGGCCACCCTGCAGCTCCCGCTGGCCGGATCCGTCCCGCAGCCCGTGGCGGTGCTCTTCGCCACCTCCCTGGTGGCGGGCGGCATCTACGCCGCGGTCGGCATGCTCCAGCTCAACCTGCTCTCCGCCCTGGCCCCCCTTGAAGGGCGTACCATGGCGATGGCGGTGCACTGGTCGATGGTCGGCCTCTTCTCCGCGCTCGGGCCCCTGGCCGGCGGAGGGGTGAAGGACGCCCTTGCGCGGCACCCGATCGGATTGCACCTTTTTGCGGGAACGCACTTCTCCTATTTCCACGCCATCCTGCTCCTGCATGCGCTGGTGGTGTGGGGCGTCGTCTTTCCGCTGCTCTGCCGGATCCGCAAGCAGGAGGGCGAGTGGCCGCTGGAACGGGCCGTGGCGCACATCTTCGTCCTTTCGCCGCTGCGTACTGTGCGCGACCTGTATGGGTTCAACCTCGCCGTGGGCGGCCGGATGGCCGGCCGCATCGCCGACCGGTTCAGGAGCGACGGCCAGGGCTAGCGCGTGCGGTCAGCCCACCGGAACCGCGTCCTCGTCCGGCGATTGCTCCCCGGCGGCGGATTCTGACCTTTCCGGCGCAGCCTGGACGGGCACGATGGTCTCCAGCAGGATGTTGGTGGCGGGCGCGGCGGGGTCGATCTCCACCGAAAGCAGGGAGGGGTCGATGCCTGCGACCACCGCTGCGCCCGATGCCTCCGCCCCGGGCGCCGGCGGCGCCGGGGCCGTCCGCCACGTCTGCACGTCCGGGTGCTCCCCGACCAGCTTGAGGAACGGCCCGTAGGCCCAGGGCGCGATCCGCGCCACCGTCGAAGAGCGGATTTCCAGCAGGCCGCCCATCACCGCCGCCTCGAAGGCGAAGACCAGCGCGAGCACCGCGATGGCCGCGTACGACACCGGCACGATTCTCCTGGACTCCTTTTCGCGCATGGCAATGGGGTAGTCGAGTTTGCCCCCTTTGTACACGCTTTTCTTCCGGTTGTTCGTCTTGACCCCCCACCCCCCCCTTGGGCATGCTCTGCCGCCTTATGAAAGCAAACGACTACCACGTGACCATGGATGCCCTTGTCAGCCTCTGCAAGCGGCGCGGCTTCATTTTCCAAACCTCCGAGATCTACGGAGGCATCAACGGCTTCTGGGACTACGGCCCCCTCGGCGTCGAACTCAAGCGCAACATCAAGGCGTGCTGGTGGAAGTCGATGACGCAGCTGCGCGAGGATATCGTCGGCCTCGACAGCTCGATCATCATGCACCCGCGCGTATGGGAAGCCTCCGGCCACGTCGGCAACTTCAAGGATCCGATGCTCGACTGCCGCGAAACCAAGGGGCGCTACCGCGCCGACCAGATCCAGGTCCTCCGGCACAGGACCGACGACGACGCCCCCATGTTCGCCTTCCACGAAGGCGCGCCCGCCCCGGCCGAAAAGAAGGTCCAGAAGATCGCCAAGGGCAACCCCGCCGACTACGAGACGGTCGCCCTCCTCGACATCCCGCTCGACCAGTATCCCCGGCTCGTCGGCCCCGACACCAGCGAACCCGGCACGCTCACCGAACCGCGCGCCTTCAACCTGATGTTCAAGACCTACGTCGGTCCCGTGGAGGAAAGCTCCAACATCGCCTATCTCCGCCCCGAGACGGCCCAGGGCATCTTCGCCCAGTTCGGCAACGTCTGCTCCACCGTCCGCAACAAGGTCCCCTTCGGCATCGCCCAGATCGGCAAGGCATTCCGCAACGAGATCAATCCGCGCAACTACACCTTCCGCTCCCGCGAGTTCGAACAGATGGAGCTCGAATACTTCATCAAGCCCGGCACCGACGCCGACCAGCACGAATACTGGGTTGCCGAGCGCCTCAAGTGGTACGCAAAGGTCGGCCTGCCCGAAGGCCGCATGCACCGCGACATCCACGGCGAGGAGGAGCTGGCCCACTATGCCAGCGCCTGCACCGACATCCTCTACGACTTCCCCTTCGGCACCCAGGAGCTCGAGGGCATCGCCGCGCGCGGCGCGTTCGACCTCACCCAGCATCAGGAGTGCAGCGGCAAGTCGATGGAGTACTTCGACGAGGAGACCAAGGAAAAGTACATCCCGCACGTAGTCGAGCCCTCCGCCGGCGTCGACCGCATCGCCCTCGCGCTGCTCTGCGAAGCCTACCGCGAGGAGTGGATCCCCAAGGGCGGCGGCGACGTCCTCACCGCCGACCCCGGAGCCAGGCAGGCGCCGGAAGGCTACGAGGCCCGCACCGTCATGCGCTTCGCCCCCTGCATCGCCCCCTACAAGGTCGCCGTGCTTCCGCTGGTGAAGAACAACGAGGCCCTCGTCGCCAAGGCCCGCGAACTTTTCGGACAGCTCACCCGCCGCTGGAAGTGCTTCTACGACCAGACCGCCGCCATCGGCCGCCGCTACCGCCGCCAGGACGAAATCGGCACGCCGCTCTGCGTCACCGTCGACTTCGAAACGATCGAGAAGGACAACTGCGTTACCGTCCGCGACCGCGACAGCATGGAACAGGTCCGCCTGCCCATCGACGAACTGGAAGCCTACATCTCCAACATCGTCGATTTCTAGGCGCCGCCCTGACTGTGCGAACGGGTTAACGGAGATGGGCTAGCTCGCCCACCGTCAATCCGCCCCACCCCGGCTGTTGCAGCAGCCGCTCCAGCAATGCGGCGCAGGCCACCGCATCGTACAGCGCGTCGTGCGCCGCGCGGCCCGGGCAGAGCGCCTCGATGCGCGGCGCCAGGCCGAGCGTCGCAACGAGGTCTTCCAAGGCATAGGAACCGCACCCCGGCCAGGCCCTGCGTGCTAGCTTCAGCGTGTCGATCCACGGTCCGCAGCGGTGCATCGGCGCCATCGCGCGCAGGAATCCCTTCTCGGTCGATGCGTTGTGGGCCGCCAGCGGCAGGCCCAACCGCTCCCGGATCCGCGGCCAGAGCTCCAGCGGCGTCGGCGCCTGCGCAATCCGGTCGCGCAGCAGCGCATGGCGCCCGGGGGCATGGGGATTGAACGGTCGGTTGATGTCGACGCGCAGCAGGCTCTCGAACAGCGATCCCGCATCGACCCACCCACCCTTGAGCGCAACCATGCCTAGTTGCCACGGTTCGTTGGAAAAACCGCGCACAGCACCCGTTCCCTCGTAGTCCAGCACCGTGATCGTCGCATCAAAAATGGCCATGTCCGGAAACATGGCCACGATCTTCCACAGCGAAGGTTGGATTGCAATCAGCCTTCGAGCGAAATGAGCATCGGCTCCTCGATCGCCTCGACGATCCAGCGCAGGAAGCGCGCGCCGTCGGCGCCGTCGATGATGCGGTGGTCGTAGGAGAGCGACAGCGGCATCCGCAGGCGCGGGGCGCAGAGCTCGTTCTTGCCGATGCACGGATCCATGATCGCCTTGCCGACGCCGAGGATCGCCACTTCCGGCGCATTGACGATCGGCGTGAAGAAGGAGCCGCCGATGCCGCCAAGGTTGGTGATCGTGAAGGTGCCGCCCTGCAGGTCGGAGAGCTGGATCTTGCCTTCGCGCGCCTTCTTGGCGATTTCGCCGAGGTCGACGGCGATGTCGACCATGTTCTTCTTGTCGGCGTCGCGGATGACCGGAACCATCAGGCCCTTCTCGGTGTCCACGGCGATGCCGATGTTGTAGTACTGCTTGTAGATGATTTCGGCCTTGGCCGGATCGATGCTGCAGTTGAACTTTGGGAACACCTTGAGCGCCGAAGCCACCACCTTCGCGAGGATCGCGGTAACCGTCAGCTTGGTGCCGACCGCCTCGGCTCGGGGGGCGAAGCGCTTGCGCAGCTGCTCGAGCTTGGTGATGTCGGCCATGTCGTGCTGGGTGACGTGCGGGATGGTGGCCCAGCAGTGCGCCATGTGCTCCATGGTCGCCTTGCGGATGGAGCTCATCTTCTCGACACGCACGGCGCCTTGCGCACTGGACGGACGGAGGGCCCCTCCGCCACTGGAAAGGCCGGCCTTCGCAAAGTTCTTCACATCCTCCATGCTGATGCGCCCCCCGGGCGTGGAGGATTCTACCGCATGGATATCGACGCCGAGTTCGCGCGCCAGACGGCGTACGTTCGGGGCGGCATTGACCGCCTTTTCCACCGAAACAGGGGCCGGTGCGGGGGCTGCCGGTTTGGGAGCGGGGGCTGCTTTCGGGGCTTCCGCCTTGGGCGCTTCGGCCTTCGGAGCCGGGGCAGCCTCGGCCTTGGGTTCGGGCTTGGATTCCGCCTTGGGCGCCGCAGCCGGTTCGGCCTTGGCTGGGGCCTTCGGGGCCGGTGCGGCACCGCCCTGCTCGATGGTGAAGGCAAGCTGGCCCACCTCGACGCTGTCGCCCTGCTTGACGTGCACGGCGGCGATGGTTCCGGAGACGGGCGAAGGGATCTCCATGCTGGCCTTGCCGGCTTCGATTTCGAGCAGGGACTGCCCTTCCGACACGCTGTCACCGACCTCCACCAGGACGTTGACGACGTCGCCGGATTCGATGTTCTCGCCCAATTCGGGCAGTTTGAATTCAAGTGCCATGGCTATACTCCTACCGGATTGGGTTTGGCGGAATCGATGCCCAGCTCCTGGCGGGCCTTTTCCAGTTTCTTGCCGTCGAATTCACCCCTGGCGGCCAGCGACGAAAGCACCGTCCACGCAATGGCGTTGAAATCGACCTCGAAATGCTTGCGCAGGGCGCGGCGTCCATCGGAGCGCCCGAACCCGTCGGTCCCCAGCGACACCAGGCCGTTTGGAACGCATTTCGCGAGCGAGGCCGACAGCAGCTTCATGTAGTCGGAAGCCGCGATGACCGGGCCGTTTTCGTTTTCGAGGCACTGCGTGATGTAGGGCTTGGCCGGATTGCCGTTGCGGACGGTTTCGCGTTCAGCGTCGAGCGCATCGTTGATGAGGTTCTTGTAGCTCGTCACCGACCAGACGTTGGTTTCAACGCCGTATTTCTCCTTGAGCAGCGCGGCGGCCTTGACCGCCTGCGGCAGGATGGCGCCGCTGCCGAGGATCTGCGCCTGCGCCTTTCCGGAGGATTGGAACTTGTACATCCCCTTCAGGATGCCTTCCTCGCAACCGGCCGGCTTGGCGGGCTGCTCGTAGTTGTCGTTCATCAGGGTGATGTAGTAGAAAACCTGCTCGTTATCAACGTACATGCGGCGGATGCCGTCCTTGATGATCGCCGCCAGTTCAAAGGCGTAGGCGGGGTCGTAGGCGACCAGGTTCGGGATGGTCAGCGCGAGCACGATGCCGTGCCCGTCCTGGTGCTGGAGGCCTTCGCCAGCCAGCGTCGTGCGGCCGGCGGTGGCGCCCATGAGGAAACCCTTGCAGCGCGAGTCGCCCGCCAGCCATGCGGAATCGCCGATGCGCTGGAAACCGAACATGGAGTAGTAGGTGTAGAACGGGATGGTGTTGATACCGTGGTTGGCGTAGGCCGTGCCCGCCGCGACGAACGAGGAAAACGCGCCGGCTTCGGTGATCCCCTCTTCGAGGATCTGCCCGTCCTTGGCCTCCTTGTAGAAGAGGAGGTTGTCGGCGTCGACCGGTTCGTAGAGCTGGCCGGAGTGGGCGTAGATGCCGACCTGGCGGAAGAGCGCGTCCATGCCGAAGGTGCGGGCTTCGTCGGGCACGATCGGCACCACCAGCTTGCCGACGCCCTTGTCGGAGAGCAGCTTGCTGAGGATGCGTACGAAGACCATCGTGGTCGAAACCGGCCGGTCGGATCCCGCGTCGAATTCCTGGAAGATCTTGTCCGCCGGCATCGCAACGGGCACGAACCCGGTACGGCGGGTCGGGACATAGCCCCCGAGTTCGGCACGGCGCGCCATGAGATACTTCATTTCCGGACTGTCTTCCGGCGGACGGTAGAACGGCACGGAATCGATCTCCTCGTCGGAGATCGGAATGCCGAAGCGGCTGCGGAATTCGCGCAGGGCGTCCTCGCCCAGCTTCTTCTGCGAGTGGGTGATGTTCTGCCCTTCGCCGGCGCGGCCCAGGCCGTAGCCCTTGACCGTCTTGGCGAGGATGACCGTCGGGCGGCCGTTGTTTTCGGTGGCGCGCTTGTAGGCGGCATAGATCTTGGCCGGGTCGTGGCCGCCGCGGCGCATGCGCTTGATTTCGGTGTCGGAGAGGTGTTCGGCCAGCTTGAGCAGGCGTGGATCGGTGCCGAAGAAGTGTTCGCGGACATACTTGGCGTCCTCGACGGTATATTTCTGGTATTGGCCGTCGACCACCTCGCCCATCCGCTTGACGAGCACACCGTCCGAGTCTTTTTCGAGCAGCGGATCCCAGCTATCGCCCCAGATGACCTTGATGACGTTCCAGCCGGCGCCGCGGAAGGAGGCTTCGAGTTCCTGGATGATCTTGCCGTTGCCGCGGACGGGGCCGTCGAGGCGCTGGAGGTTGCAGTTGATGACAAAGGTCAGGTTGTCGAGCTTCTCGCGCGAGGCGAGGTTGATGGCGCCGAGGGTCTCGGGTTCGTCGGTTTCGCCGTCGCCGAGGAAGGCCCAGACGCGCTGGCCGGTCGGTTCGCGCAGGCCGCGGTCTTCCAGATACTTGATGAAGCGCGCGTGATAAATGGCGGTGATCGGGCCGAGGCCCATGGAGACGGTCGGGAACTGCCAGAAATCGGGCATGAGCCACGGATGGGGATAGGAGGAGAGTCCAGGCGTGTCGTGCAGCTCGTGGCGGAAGTTGGACAAGTGGTCGTCGCTCAGGCGGCCTTCGAGATAGGCGCGGGCATAGACGCCCGGGGAGGAGTGGCCCTGGAAGTAGACAAGGTCGCCGGGAAAGGTGTCGGTCCGGCCGCGGAAAAAGTGGTTGAAGCCGACTTCGTACATCGTCGCGATCGACTGGTAGCTCGAAATATGGCCGCCGATGCCGTCTTCTTCGCGGTTGGCGCGCACGACCATGGCCATGGCGTTCCAGCGGATGAGGCCCTTGATGCGGCGTTCCATTTCGCGGTCGCCGGGATAGGCCGGCTGCTCGTCGAGCGGAATGGTGTTAATGTAGGGGGTGTTGGCCGAGAACGGGAGCCGCACGCCCTTGCGGTGGGCGCTGACCTGGAGATCGTGCAGGATGTCCTTGACCCGTTCGGGCCCCTCGCTCTCCAGCAGTTCGTCGAGGGCATCGAGCCAATCCTGGCGCGCGTAATCCATGTTTTCGGCCTTTTCCATGCTTTTGTCCTTTTCTGCTTCCTCGTTCAAAGGGTGGCCGCAGAGTAAATACGACCTTTACGGTACACAATAAAAAAAGCTCCAGAAACGTGTCCTGCCGAATCACCTTTTCGGCATTTGCACCCAAGCTCTTCCATATTCGGCCATTCCGGGGGGCATGCCAAGCCGGTTTAGCGCCCAATCTTGCTTTTTTCGACGGAGTCGATGTGGTTTAAAGGGGCCCATTGCCCGCAAACGGAGAAATTTTGATGAAATTCATCGGAGCCCACGTCAGCGCCGCCGGCGGCGTCGAAAACGCCCCCCTGAACGCCGCTGCCATCGGCGCGAACGCCTTCGCCCTCTTCACCAAGAACCAGCGCCAATGGGTCGCCAAGCCCCTGGAGGCGGCGAGCATCGACGCCTTCCGGCAGCATTGCGCGGACAAGGGGATCGCTCCGGAGCATGTCCTGCCCCACGACAGCTACCTCATCAACCTCGGCCATCCCGAGGCCGACAAGCTGGCAACATCGCGCGCAGCCTTTCTCGACGAAATGCGCCGCTGCGCTCAGCTGGGATTGAAATTGCTCAACTTCCATCCCGGCAGCCACCTCGGCCAAGTTTCCGAGTCCGAGTGCCTGGCGACCATCGCCGCCTCCATCAACAGTGCGCTCGCCCAGAGCGAAGGCGTCGCGGCCGTCATCGAAAACACCGCCGGACAAGGCACCAATCTGGGCCACCGGTTCGAGCAGCTCGCGGAAATCATCGACCAGGTCGACGACAAGCGGCGCGTCGGCGTCTGCCTCGACACCTGCCACGCGTTTGCTGCGGGCTACGACCTGTCGACCCAAGCCGGCTGCGCCGCGGTCTTTGCGGAATTCGAACGGGTGGTGGGCTTCGGCTACCTGCGCGGCATGCACCTGAACGACTCCAAGAAGGGCCTCGGCAGCCGCGTCGACCGCCACGACAGCCTAGGCAAGGGCGTCCTGGGGCTGGAGGTCTTCAAGTACATCATGAACGACCCCCGCTTCGACAACCTGCCCCTCATTCTCGAAACCATCGATGAAGCGCTCTGGGCGGAAGAGATCAACCTGCTCCGCAGCTACGAAAGGACATAGCCGCACCGGACGCGGCGGCGAAAAATGAACCTGTTGGAAAACATACGAATCGTCCTGGTGGAGCCGATGCACGGGGGAAACATCGGCTCGGTCTGCCGGGCCATGAACAACAACGGCATTACCGACTTGGCCATCGTCGCCCCCCGGCCGGAGACCGACTGGGACGATGCGCGCAAGCTCTCCTGCCAGGCGCACGCCCAGCTGGAAGCCCGGAAGGAGTACGCCTCGCTGGCCGAGGCGGTGGCCGGATGTACCCTGGTGGCCGGCACCTCCGCCCGGACGGGCTTCTACCGCGACACCGCGCTGACCCCGCGCGAATTCGCCCCCATCGCCCTGGAAAGCGCATCAACCCACAAGGTTGCGCTGGTCTTCGGCCGCGAGGACAAGGGGCTGTACAACGAGGAATTGGCGCTCTGCTCGCACATCCTCCAGATACCCTCGAGCGAACTCTACACCTCGCTCAACCTGTCGCACGCCGCCTATGTCTGCGGCTACGAGCTCTTCTGCGCCGCCGACGTCTTCCACCCCTCGGAGGAGAAGGCCGACGAGGCCTCCAGCGCGCTGCGCGAGCGCATGTTCGACATGTGGCGGGAGATGATGGTCCAGACCGAGTTCGTCCACGACCAGAAACTCGACCACATGATGATGGGGCTGCGACGCATCTTCAACCGCGGAAAGCTGACCATCCCCGACTGCAAGATCCTGATGGGGCTGGCCAAGCAGTCCGTCTGGGTCGCCAACCAATGGAGGAAAGCACAATCCAATGACTGATTTCCCGGAAAAGAGACAGATCTCCAAGGCCGAGATCAATGAACTGCCGATGAAGCAGTACGAAGGCGAGATCATCCTCTGCCGGACGCCGGAAGAGGCCGAAGCGGCCGCGAGGCGGCTGCTGGACGAGCCCCTGCTCGGCTTCGATACGGAAACCCGCCCCGCCTTCCGCAAGGGCGAGAGCTACGACCCCTCCCTGCTCCAGCTGGCGACGGCCGGGGCCGTCTACCTGTTCCAGATCCAGCAATGCGGATTCCCCGCAAGCCTGCTCAAGGTGCTGGCCGATCCCGCCATCGCCAAGGCGGGCGTGGCGATCGAGCGGGATGTCGCCGAGCTACGCGCCCTGGCGCATTTCGAGCCGGCGGGATTCGTGGAACTCGCCACCATCGCCAAGCAGGCCGGGATCAAGAACCTCGGACTGCGCGGGCTGACCGCCATCCTCTTCGGCTTCCGCATCTCCAAGAAGGAGCAGGTCTCCAACTGGGCGCGGAAGGAGTTGACCGGGTCGCAACAGACCTACGCCGCCACCGACGCCTGGCTTGGCCTCCGCATCTACCTGGCCTTCCGGGAGGGAGGGCTTGCAGGGCCGCCATCGGGGGTGGCATGAAAAAAGGCGCCTGCGGAGGCGCCTTTTCCGTTTTGCCATGTCGATGGACTACTGCGCAGCCTCGATGGCCGAGACCAGCGCCGCCTGCTGCTGCAGGCCGACGAACTGCTGCTTGTTTTCACCGTCCTTGAGCAGGATCAGCGTCGGGATCGAGCGGATGCCGTACTTGGCGGCCAGCTCGGGATTCTCGTCGACGTTCACCTTGGCGATCACGGCCTTGTCGCCCACGGCGGCGGCTACCTTTTCCAGGATCGGGGCCTGCATCTTGCAGGGACCGCACCACGGCGCCCAGAAATCCACCAGCACAACCCCGTTCCGGGTCGACTCCTCATAGCCCTTGCCATCGAGTTCGATTACACCTTCTGCCATTTTCGTTACTCCTTACGTTTCGCAAACAGACGGACTATCCCCTCTTCCGTTCAAAAAGGGAACTTCAAAACTACGGCCATTTGTTCAAGTGGACGCGCGACGCGTCGTAGCGGTAGTCGGGCGGCACCACCTCGTTGGGAACCCCCATGGCCAGCAGGGCGAAGGGAACGACCGCATCGGGGGCCCCGAGCACCTCGCGGCAAAGCCGGACCCGCTCCTCCAGGGGATGGACCGCGATCCAGACGCAGCCGATGCCGATATCGTGGGCGGCCAGCTGCATGTTCTGGGCGGCGCAGGAGCAGTCCTGCGGCCAGAAGCCCGGATAGGTCTCCTTCGACGGATCGCCGCAGACCACCACCAGCCAGGTCGCCTCGGCCAGCATCTCCGTCCCGCCCATCCCGGTAAACTTTGCGATCGTGCCGGGATCGTCGACCGCCACGAAATGCCAGGGGCGGGCATCGGCCGCCGAGGGGGCGTTCATTGCCGCCTCGAGGATGGTTTTCCGCTCCGTTTCGGCGACCGGTTCGGTCGTCCAGCTCCGGATGCTGCGGCGCGTCATGATGGCCTTGATCGTCTCCATGGATTGTCCTTTCTTCGCTCCCCACCATACCGGGCATGCATTGGAAGGCAAAATATTTTTGCAACGGCATGGGGGGTGGACTATGTTGCGCCGCCATGTACCGCAAAGGGCAAATCGTTGAACTCGGGATCGTCGACCTCGGCGACAAGGACCAGTGCTTCGGACGGCTGGAGGACGGCATGGCCGTCTTCGTCCAGGGCCCGGCGGCCGTAGGCGACACGGTGAAGGCCGAAGTCTTCAAGATCAAGAAGAACTACCTGGCCGCCCGCCTGCGCGAGGTGGTCGAACCCTCGCCCCGCCGGACCGACCCCGTCTGCCCCTACTTCGGGGTTTGCGGCGGCTGCAAGTGGCAGCACATGGACTATGCCGAACAGTTGCGCCTCAAGCGCAAGCAGGTGCAGGATGCCCTGGAACACATCGGCGGCTTCAAGGACATCGAGTGCGCCCCCTGCCTGCCCGCCCCCGCCCAGTACGGCTACCGCAACAAGATGGACTTCTCCTTCACCGACCTGCGCTACCTCACTCCCGACGAGATCGGCACGGAACCCGGACAGCACGCGAAGCCGCTCGATTTCGCCCTCGGCTTCCATGCCCCCGGCTGCTACTCGAAGGCCATCGACATCGACCGTTGCGACCTCTCCACGCCCGAGATGAACATCGCCCTTGCCACCGTCCGCGCCTTCTGCCTGCGGCATCGCGACGAACTGCCCGTCTATTCGACCCGCACGCACACCGGCGAACTGCGCAACCTCGTTGTCCGCCACGGGGGCAACACCGGTGAATTCATGGTCAACCTGGTCACGACCACCCAGAACCCCACCTTGATGCGCGAACTCTGCGCGGAGCTTGAAGCGGCGCTGGGCGACCGACTGGCCACCTTTGTCAACAGCACCACCTCGGCCAAGAACACCGTGGCCTTCGGCGAGCGGGAATTCGTGCTCCGCGGTCCCGGCCACATCACCGACCGGCTGGGCGACCTGACCTATCGCATCTCCCCCAACTCCTTCTTCCAGACCAACACCGCCCAGGCCGAAACCCTCTACAACCAGACCCTGGCCGCCGCGCGGCCCGGACCGGACGATGTCGTCTACGACCTCTTCTGCGGCACCGGCTCCATCGCCCTCTTCGCCGCCGCCCACTGCGGCAAGGTGCTGGGCGTCGAACTGGTGGAAAGCGCCGTGCGCGACGCCCGCGAAAATGCCGGGCGCAACGGGGTAGGCAACTGCACCTTCCTCCAGCTCGACCTCAAGGACATCCGGCACATCGAAGATGAGATGAAGGCCTTCGGCGCGCCCAATATCGTCATTACCGATCCCCCGCGCGCAGGCATGCATCCCAAGGCCGTCGCCATGCTGCGCGAGCTGGCCCCCCCGGCAATCGTCTATGTCAGCTGCAATCCCGCCTCGTTGGCCCGCGACGGGCAGCTGCTCTGCGAAGGCGGCCTCTATCGCCTTGCCTCCTGCCAACCCATCGACCTCTTCCCCCAGACGAACCATGTCGAAAGCGTCGCCCGCTTCGAAAAGGCAATTTGATTTGACGCATCTCGGCCTGCGCGACACCGTGGTGCCATGGATCCCGTGAACACCATCCTAGGCTCGCTGTTCATGAGCATCCTGGTCGGATTCGTATTTCTTTTCCGGTCCAGACATGCGCCGCGGGAGGCGGGATATTGCAAGCTCTCCTACTCCCTGCCCTTGAAGCTGTTTGCCCTCTTTGGATCGACCCTGTTCATCATCGGGATCATCTACCTGCTGAAGAGCGCGCCCTTGGAAGAAGGGTTGACGGGAATCGCCACCATGCTGCCGATCCTGCTCCTGGTTTTCGGAGGCATGGTCGAAACGCTGCTGTTCGAGATCCGCTACGACCGCAATTCGATACGGCAATCATCGCCCTGGTCGAGGGACAAGGAGATTCCATTGGAGGAGCTGGCCGGCATCACGCGCTCCCGCCTCACGGACCAAACCCTGCTGGTATCCAGCCAGGGCGTTAGAATCAGGGTTCCCGCGAAGCTCAATGGGGCCGAAGAGCTCATGGAGGCGGCCGCATGGGTCGTTGAATACAACCGGATGCGGCTGGAACAACAGGAGATTCTCCCTTCCTAGCTGCCGGTTCTTGCGCTAACCTGCCGCGGCAACCATAGGAGTAGACCATGTGCGAAAGCTGCGGATGCGGAACGGCGAACGAGCACCATCACCACGACCAGGGGCAGGGGCATGAACACGACCACGGACATACCAGGACCCTGGCGCTCGAGCAGAAGGTGCTGGCGCACAACGATGCGCTTGCGGCGCAGAACCGCGCATGGCTGGCGGAGCGCGGCGTCGTGGCGATCAACCTCATCTCGGCCCCCGGCTCCGGAAAAACCCTGTTGCTGGAAAAGACGCTCGAACGCCTGCGGGGGAGGATCCCCTGCTCCGTCATCACGGGCGACCAGCAGACAGACCGCGACGCCCGGCGGCTCCTGGGCAGGGGGGCGATGGTCCACCAGATCGAAACCATCAGTGCCTGCCACCTCGATGCGCACCAGGTGGCGCACGCGATGCCCCATGTGATCACGGAAGAGACCCGGCTGCTCTTCATCGAGAACGTCGGCAACATGGTCTGCCCCACGGCCTTCGATCTTGGTGAAAGTTTCAAGGTGGCGCTGCTCTCGACACCGGAGGGCGAGGACAAGCCGGTCAAATATCCGGTGCTCTTCGCCATTGCCAAGGCAATCCTGCTCACCAAGATGGATCTGGCCCCCGCATTGGACTGGAGCCTGTCCGCCTGCCGCGGATACATCCAGCAGGTCCAGCCCGGGGCCCATGTCATCGAACTCAGCGCCCGGACCGGCGACGGGATGGACGCCTGGATCGGCTACCTCGAACGCCTAGTCCAATAGGCTCCACCAGGGCGAGACGGACGGATACGGGGCTTCGATGCATACCGTCTCCTTGAGGGTAGGATGGACCACCTCCAGCCGACGGTGGTGCAGGGCGATCGATCCCGCTTCGTCGTTCCGGACGGCACCGTATTTTCCGTCGCCCGCGATCGGCATCCCGCGGGCAGCGAGCTGTGCGCGGATCTGGTGGTAACGTCCCGTCTCAAGATCGATCGCCAGCAGGGCTAGGCCGCGTACCTGCCGAATCACCTGGTAGCGGAGCACCGCGCGCTGCGCCCCGGGATCGGACGGCCGGCAGACCTGGGCCATGTGGTGATCGTGCGAAAGCCAGTCGACCAGCTCGGCCCCTGCTTGTTCGGGAGAGCCCTCGACAAGCGCGTGGTAGCGCTTCAGGCACCGGCGCGTGCGGATATCCTCGTTGAGCCGCGCCAGCGCCTTGCTGGTGCGCGCAAAAAGCACGATGCCGCTAACGGCCCGGTCGATGCGATGGACGGCGTTGAGGAAGACGGCACCCGGCTTGCCCTTTTCGACGCGCACCCACTCGCGCGCCCAATCCTCCAGGTTCCCCAATCCGGTCCCGCTGTCCTGCGAGAGCAGACCGGCCGGCTTGTTCACCGCCAGCAGATGGTTGTCCGCGAAGAGAACCAGCGGATCCAATTCCCATGCCCGGTAGTCACTCATTGATCCAGCGGGCCCAGTTGCCGTTGGGCAGCTCCATCGTGCCCGGCTTTCCCGTCAACAGCATTTCGCCGGACTCGATGGTCCCGCCTTCATGGTACTGCCGGAGCAGGTTTCCGAGCACGATCGGCGAGAAGCCGGGCGTATGCGAGGTGAGCAGCACGAAGCAGGGGTCGTCGGACAGCACCTGGTGCACCAGGTCGAGGGTTTCCATCAGGCTCTCCTCGATTTTGTAGAGCTCGCCCTTCTTGCCGCGCCCGAACGAAGGGGGATCGAGCAGGATGGCGTCGTAGCGGTTTTCGCGCTTCACCTCGCGCCGCAGGAACTTGATGACGTCGTCGACGATCCAGCGGATCGGCGCATCCTGCAGCTGGTTGAGCGCGGCGTTTTCGCGCGCCCACTCCACCATGCCCTTCGAGGCGTCGAGGTGGCAGCAGTGCGCCCCGGCCTGCGCGGCGGCCAGCGTGGCGCCGCCCGAATAGGCGAAGAGGTTGAGGAACCGCGGCCCGCGCTGCCCGGCATTGCGCCGATTCCGCAAGGTGGCGCGGATCCAGTCCCACAGTGCGCGGGTCTCGGGAAAGACGCCCAGATGGCCGAAGTCCGTCGCCGAGAGCTTCATGACCACGCCGGCGATCCGCACGGTCCATGCCTGCGAAAGGTTGCCGCGCCCCTGCCAGTTCAACCCTTCGTTGCGGTCGAAGCTGGCGGCCGCCTGCTGCCACAGCCCGGGCGAACCCGGCTTCCACACGGCCTGGGCACAGGGCCGCGCCAGCACCACGTCGCCGAAGCGCTCGAGCTTCCTGCCATCGCCGCTGTCCAGCAGTTCGTACTGGTCCGTCGCATCTGCCATCGAAACCTTCCCCTACACCTTCCGCGCCCGGTCCTTAAAAAGATTGCGCGCGGTGGCCGATGCCGGGCACAAGGCCGAGTGCGCAATATTGACCAGGATGCCGACCATCACCCCCGAAATCACCAGGCTCGATCCGCCATAGCTGATGAACGGCAGGGCAAGCCCCTTCGTGGGAACGCAGCCGGTCACGACCGCGAAGTTGATAAGCGCCTGCAAGGTGATCATGAGCGTGATCCCGAACGCCATGAAACGACCGAAGTCGTCGCGGGCGTTGAACGCGATGCGCATGCCGAGGATGAAGAGCAGCAGGTACAATCCCACCACGCCGGTGGATGCGACCAGCCCCAGCTCCTCGCCGATGATGGGGAAGATGAAATCGGTGTGCGCTTCGGGCAGGTAGTCGTACTTCTGCATGCTGTTGCCGAAGCCGACGCCCAGCAGTTCGCCGCCCGCAAAGGCGCGCAGCGAATTGATCAACTGCCAGGCCTTGTCCTTCTCGTACTTCTGTGGATCGAGGAAAGCCAGGATGCGGCTCATCCGCTCCTGGTTCTGGAAGATCAGGAAGACGATGCCGAGCAGCCCGCTCAACCCCGTGATCAGGAGCGGCGCGATGCTTGCCCCGCCCAGGAACATCAGGCAGACGGCCACCGAAGAGACCAGCATGGTCGTCCCGAAGTCGGGTTCGACGACGATCGGCAGGACGAAGCAGGCCAGCAAACCGAAGGGCACCAGGATGCCGCGCCTCAGCTCGTCGATGCGCCGCTGGCTGCGCGCAAGCCACCAGGCGAAGAGGACGATCATCGCCACCTTGGCGATTTCCGAAGGCTGGATCGAAACCGGACCGAGCTTGATCCAGCGCCAGCTGCCGTTGACGGTGGAGCCGATGCCGGGAATCCGCACAAGGACCAGCAGCACGATGGACGCCACGGACATGGGAACCGCCATTTTTTGGAACAGGCGATAATCAAGCCTGGACACGACCGCCGCGGCGCAAAAGGAAAGCGCCAGCCACAACAGCTGGCGCTTCACAAAATAGGTGGCGTCCTCGTATTTCTCGGAGCTGGCGCTGGCGAGGATCAGGACACCGAGGGTGACGAGTATCAATACGATCGCGATAAACAGCGAAATGGTCCTGCGCATCGATACTCCGTCGCCAGGCTACTCCGCGATCGGAATGCGCAGGCGCTGCCCTTCGCGGACCTGGGTTTCGTCGGTGATGTTGTTCAGCCGCATGATTTCCGCCTTGGTCACGCCGTACTGGCGCGCCACATCGTCGAGGGTTTCGCCCGGATAGAGCATCTTGTCCTCGACCATGTCGACCTTGACGGTGTCGGCCGGCTCAACCTGCACATCGGCAGGGGCCGGAGCCACCGGTGCCGGGGCGGGGGCGACGGCGGCCGGCGCAGGCTCCACGACCGGCGCGGCCTCCTTCTTGGGGGCCGTGCTCTTCTGGGCCTTGGCGGGCACCTTGCCGCCCGCCGGAATATCGAGCGTCTCTCCGGCGATGATCCGGTCGCCCTCGATGTTGTTGAGCGCACGCAGGTCGGCAACGCTCACGCCGGCGGCCAGCGCGATGCCGGAGAGGGTGTCGCCCTTCTGGATCGTGTAGGTGCCGCCCTTCTTGATCGAAGCCGCAGGCTTGGCGCTGCTGCTCTTCTTGGCGGCACCGCCGCCACGGCCGGCCGGAACACGCAGTTCCTGCCCCACATAGAGCACGTCGGGATTGGAGAGGCTGTTCAGGCGAACCAGCTCGGCGGTGGTTGTGCCGAAATCGACGGCCAGCTGCGAGAGAATGTCGCCCTTCTTGACGATGTAGACCTCGGTTCCCGCCGTGGAGACCGGCGGCATGGGTTCGACCGGCGTGTAGCTCTTACGGGATTCGATGACCGGCGGGGCGTACAGCGGGGCTGCGCCCATGCCCATGTCCTGGTCGGGATAGCCGCCCTGCTGGACCGCGACCGCACCGCTGTCCGACGCAGCCTTGTGTTCATGGGCAACGATTCCGCGGTGGCGCGCGCCCGCGCCGCGTCCACTACCTTGCGATTCCGTGGTTACACAACCCTGGGTAAGCGCAAACAGGCCCAAAACAGCCACGTGAACTGCCAATACTGCCGACCCGACCTTCATAATCAAACTCCTTTTCCACTGCGCCCTCTCGGCCGCCGATTCCATTTTCACATCGCATCACCTCCCGCCTGGACCATTTGCCGGAAAAGCGCCGCGAAGCGCTCACCGCGTTCCTCGAAGCTACGGAACTGGTCGAAGCTTGCACAGCCGGGTGAAAGAAGGATGGTGTCCCCCGACCGGGCCGCGTTTCGGGCGGCGCTGAAAGCCTGTTCCAGCGTGCCGCATTCCACGCACGGGCAAACCCCGTTCCAAGCTTGGTACATTGCTCGGGATGCTTGGCCGATAAGGTATATGCTCCTTACCCGTTCCGCCAGTATTTCTTTTACAAAAGTGTAGTCGGACTCCTTCGGAAGCCCCCCTGCAAGAAGGTGGATCCGTCCCCTGCAGGCCTGCAGCGCCGCCGCCATCGCCGCCAGGTTGGTGGCCTTGGAATCGTCCACGAAAGCGACGCCTCCGGCCTCCCCCAGCCGCTGCAGCCGGTGGGGCAGCGGGCAAAAGCCCCGGGCGGCGGTTTCGGCGGCGGAAAAGGGCACTCCGCAAGCCCAGGCCGCGCCCGCCACGGCCGCCCCCGTGCACCCGCCGAGGACCGGGGATTCGAACGGGGTTCCCCGCAGGTCGAGCACCGCCCCCCCATGGTGGTGGACGAACCCACTCCCGTAGCTGAAATCGGCTTCCTCCTGGGCACCGAAGGTAATCCAGCGGCGACCGGGGCCCACCTCGTCCCGAAACGTCCCCGCCAGCCCGATAGGGACCAGGCACGCATCCCCGGCTGAGGAGGAGGGGCCGAAGATGCGTGCCTTGGTGCGCCGATAGACGTCCATGGAGCCGTGGCGGTCGAGGTGGTTGGGCAGCACATTGAGAAGGATCGCCACGTCGGCCCGGAAGTCGCGGACGGTTTCGAGCTGGAAGGAACTGACCTCCAGCACCAGCCATTCCGCCGCCGGATGATCCAGTACCGCCTCGCACGCCGGAATGCCGTAGTTGCCGCCGATCGCCGCCGTCTTGCCGGCGGCCTGCAGGGTTTCGCAGATCCATTTCACTGCAGTGCTCTTGCCGTTGGAGCCGGTCACCGCGACGGTCCTGCCCCGATGGCGCGACCAGCCGAGTTCCAGCTCGGGCAGCACGGGGATCCCCGCTCCATGCACAGCGGCCATCCAGGGATGGGCTGGCCCGAAGCCGGGACTGGCGATGCAGGCATCGAATCCGCCCGCCGCCAGGATGCGTCCGAAGCCGTCGTCGCCGATGGTTTCGCGCGCGGCGACCACGGTTTGCACCCCCTCGGCCTGCAGCAGCCGTTCCGCGGCCTTGCCGCTGCGGCCGTATCCAAGCACCAGGACTTTCTTGAAGGTTTGCATCAGCGGATCTTCAGGGTGGCGACGCCAATGAGGGCGAAGATGATGGAGAGGATCCAGAAGCGGGTAACGATAACGGTCTCGACCAGTTCGGGAGGACGGTTTTCGTCCATCGCGCGCTCCTTCTCGACAAATTCGAAGTGGTGGTGCAGCGGCGCGCACTTGAAGACGCGGCGCCCCTTCCCGTAGCGCTTGCGGGTGTACTTGAACCAGCCGCTCTGGATCATGACGCTGGCCGCCTCGATGACGAACACCCCGCCCACGATGACGAGCAGGAGCTCCTGCTTGATCAGGATCGCGAGCATGGCGATGGCGCCGCCAATCGCCAGGCTGCCGGTATCGCCCATGAAGATCTTGGCGGGGTGGCAGTTGAACCACAGGAAGCCCAGCCCGGCGCCGAGCAGTGCGCCGCAAAAGACGGTCAGTTCGCCGCTGCCTCGCACGTAGGGGACCTGGAGGTATTCGGCGAAGTTGAAGTGGCCGGCCACGTAGGTCAGGAAGAGATAGGCGACCGCCACCGAGTTGGAACAACCAATGGCCAGGCCATCGAGCCCGTCGGTGAGGTTGACCGCGTTGGAGGCGCCGACGAGGACCAGCACGATGAAGAGCAGCGTACCCGCCGCGCCGAGCTGGAGCACTGGATATTTGAAGAATGGCACCATGAAGTCATGCACCCGCTCCCGGGTATCCGGAACCGCGCACAGGACGGCGAAGATCACTCCCGCCCACGCCAGCTGCGCCGTGAACTTGGCCTTGGCGCTCAGTCCGTTGCGCCGCTTGATCTTGAAATAGTCGTCGGAAAACCCGATCGCGCCCATCAGGCAGAAGGTCCCGAGCGTCAGCAGGATGTGGGGGTTGGTGGGGATCGCCCACAGCAGCGACGCCCCGGTGGCGGAGGCGATGATCAGCAAGCCCCCCATGGTCGGCGTGCCGACCTTGCCGCGCTTATCGAGCCCGTCGACCCGGCGGTCCTCCGACAGCTCGCCGAAATTGACGATGCGCAGGCGACGGATCAGCCAGGGCGCCAAGGCCAGCGAAAGGACAAAAGCGGTCGCCGACGCCCCCAGCGTGCGGAACGTGATGTATTGGAAGAGCCGCAGCTCCGACATGTAGCCTTCCAGCAGCGAAAGATAGTAAAGCATCTCCTACGTCTCCTTGAAAATATCGAGCACCCGCTCCAGCCGCTCGCCCCGCGACGCCTTGAGCAGCACCCGGTCGCCCTCGCGCAGCTGGCCCTTCAGGAAGGCCGCCGCCTCGTCGGGCCCATCGCAATGGAAGACGGGCCGGCCACCGGCTTCGCAGCGGATCAGGCGACCGAGTTCACCGAGGATTACGACACCATCGAGCGGCAGCGCATCGATGAACCGCCCGAGCGCGGCGTGTTCGGCTTCGGCGGTCTCGCCCAGTTCGCGCATGCCACCCACCACCGCCCACTTGGCCCCGGGTCCGCGCAGGGCGGCGAAGGTGCGCAGGTTCGCCTGCATGGAAAGGGGGTTGGCGTTGTAGGCGTCGTTGATGAAAAGTACGCCCCCGCACTCCTCCTGCTGCCATCGCATGGGCGGCGCCTTGAAGCGCGCCAGACCATCGGCGATCCGGGCAGGACCCAGTCCCAGCTCGAGGCCCAGGGCGATGGCGCGCAGCGCGTTGCGCATGACATGCTCGCCCGGCTGGGGCATGAGGTAGTCGAATCCGTCCACCTGAAGGAGGTTCTCGCCCGACCTGCGCCCGACATGGTCCGCGCATCCGCCGAGCGACACGGTGACGACCCGCGCAGCCACCCTCGGTCTGATCGAGGCGTACCACGGGCTGTCCCGGTCGAGCAGGACGAAGCCGGTGCGGGCCACCTTCTCCGCCAGCCGCCCCTTCTCGGCGGCGATGGCGTCCAACGAAGGAAAACTCTCGCGATGGGCGTTGCAGATATCGGTCAGGATGCCGGCCGTCGGCTGGAGGAGCTCGGAAAGCACGGCGATCTCGCCGGGGTGGTTCATGCCGATCTCGAAGACGCCGAACCGCGCACCCGTCGGCATGGCCAGCATGGTGAGGGGAAGGCCGATATGGTTGTTGTAGTTTCCGGCCGTGCGGTGGGTCTCCCCCTTGAGGGAGAGCACGTCGGCACACATCTCCTTCACCGTGGTCTTGCCGACGCTGCCCGTGACCCCCACCACCGTGGCCGCCCAGGTCTTGCGATAGCCGCGCGCCAGATCCTGCAGGCCCTTGACCGTGTCGGGCACCTTGAGCAGCGGATTGGCGCTCCACGGGCAATCCTCGCACACCATGGCGCCCGAGGCCCCCTTGGCAAAGGCTTCGCCGAGAAAGGCGTGGCCGTCGAACCGGTCGCCGCGAACAGCCACGTAGAGGTTTCCCGGACGGAGGGTGCGGGTATCGTGCGAGACGCCGGTGACGAACCCCTCGGGCATTCCGTTCCTCCAGAGCCGGGAGACCCACTGCGCCAATTCGCCTGGACGGAAGGAGGGCGTCATCCTGCAATCTCCCTGACCACTTCGCGGTCGTCGAAGGGCACGATGGAGTTGCGGAACTCCTGGTAGGCCTCGTGCCCCTTGCCGGCGACCAGCAGGACATCGTTGCGCCCCGTCTCCTCGATGCCCCGGGCGATGGCATCGCGCCGGTCGAGCACCACTTCGAAGCGGCTGTCCGGACCGTAGCCCTTGAGGATGTCCCCGGCAATGGCGCCGGGATCCTCGCTGCGCGGGTTGTCGGAGGTGATGATCCCGTAGTCGGCCAGCGCGGCGGCCACCTGCCCCATCTTGGTCCGCTTGCCGCGGTCGCGGTCGCCGCCGCAGCCGAACACGACCACGAGGCGGCCCTTGCAGATTTCACGCAGGGTGGATAGGACGTTGCGCAGCGCATCGTCGGTGTGGGCATAATCGACAAAGACGCGGCGCCCCTTGCGGGTGGAAACCAGTTCCAGGCGGCCCGGAATCGCCTTCAAGGCATCCAATGCGTTCACCATCGCGGACAATCCGATGCCGCAGGCACCCCCTGCGGCGATCGCGGCCAGCGCGTTGTGGATGTTGAAGCGCCCCAGCAGATGAAGCCGGACAAGGGCCTCCCCCCAGGGCGTGTGGAGGCGAAACGCAGTCCGGTCGGCTTCCACCGAGGCCTCGGTGGCCCGCACCATCGCATCCTCGCGGAAACCGTACGTCACGATGCCCGAACGCAACGCCCCCTCTTCCACCAACCGGCGGCCCCACGGGTCGTCGGTGTTGATGACGGCGGTGCGCCCCGCCACCCGGTCCAATCCGGAGAACAGGCGGCTCTTCGCCGCAAAATAGCGCTCCATGTCGAGGTGGTAATCGAGGTGGTCCTGGGTGAGGTTGGTGAAGACCCCGACCTGGAAATCGATCCCATGCACGCGGTCGAGCGCCAAGGCGTGGGACGAAACCTCCATCACTGCGGAATCGCATCCCGCCTCCCTCATCTGCTGGAACAGGGCATGGATGTCGGGGGCTTCGGGGGTGGTGCGGGCGGAGGGAAGGGATCGTTCGCCGATTTCGTAGGACACCGTCCCAAGCAACCCGGGCCGGGCCCCGCCCGCCCGGAGGATTTCGCGCAGCATGAAGGCGGTGGTGGTCTTCCCGTTGGTTCCGGTGACCCCGATGACGCGCATGGAGCGCGAGAGGTGGCCATAGTAGGCGCTTGCGATTTCAGCCAGGGCGCGGCGGGCGCGCGGCACCTGGACATGGGCCACCTTCGTTCCGAGATCCAGATCGTGCTCGGACACCACGGCGACGGCCCCTTTTGAAACCGCCTCGGTGATGAAGCCGGCGCCATCCGTCCGATGGCCCTGCACGGCTACGAAGACCCAGCCCGGCTTGACCTGGCGGGAGTCGTAGGCCATGCCTTCGATCCCGACATCCTGCGGGCCGTGGACGCCGACCGTCGTGACCTGTTCGAGCAGTTCCCTGAGGTTCATTCTTCCGGCCTCGCAACATAGACGCGGTTGCCGTCGGGCCCGATCCGCAGGTAGCGCACGGCGAACTCGGCGATCTCCTTGAATGCCGGCCCGCACACCGTGCCGCCGTAGTAGCCGATCTTCTGCCCGTTCTCCTTGTAGATCCCCGGGTCGTCGGCCACGACGATGATGCCGATTTCGGGATTCTCCGCCGGAAGGAAGCCAACAAAGGAGGAGGTGAAGTTCTTGGCGAAATAGCCGCCTGCGGGATTGATCTTCTGGGCGGTTCCGGTCTTGCCCGCCACAGTATAGCCTTCGACGCGCGCCTTGGTTCCGGTCCCCTCCTCCTCGGTCACGCGCGACAGCAGCCGCTGCATCCTCCGGGCGGCGGCGGGCGTGAGGGGGCGGCCCAGTTCGCTTGGATTGAATTCCTCCAGCACGGTGCCGTCGGGGTCGACAACGCGCTTGACGAGATAGGGCTTCATCTGCACCCCGTTGTAGGCGATGGCATTCATCATGGAGAGGATCTGCAGCGCGGTCGCGGCGATCTCCTGCCCCATGCCGATGCGGGTGATACTAATCTTGGACCAGTTGCCGGGGGCATAGAAGATGCCGCCTTCCTCCCCGGGCAGGCCAACGTCGAGGCGCTGTCCGAAGTGGAATCCCCTCAGGCTGCGGTAGAGCAGGTCGTCGCCCATCATCAGCGCGATCTTCGCCGTCCCGATGTTGCTCGAGAACTTGATGACGTCCTCGACGGGAATGATCCCCTCGCCGTGGCTGTCCCGCAGCGCCTTGCCGCCGTAGACCCAATAGCCTTTCTCGCAGTCGATCAGGTCGTTCTCCTTCACGATGCCATGGTCCAGGGCGGAGGCAATGACGGCGGCCTTCATGGTGGAGCCGGGTTCGTAGTTGAAGCCGATGGCCCGGTTGCGGCGCCACTCCTCGGGCGCGTCGCCATAACGGTTGGGGTCGTAGGTGGGGAACGAGGCCATGGCCAGGATCTCGCCGGTACGCACGCACTGGACGATCGCCCAAACCGCCTGGGCATTGAATTCGGTGCAGGTCTTCTCAATCGTCTTCTCGACCTGGTACTGGAGCCACGAATCGAGCGTCAGCTCCACGGTGGCACCATCCCTGGGCGGAATATCGAGTTCCCGTTCGCTGTAGATTTCGCGGTTGCGGCCATCGCGCTTGCTGATGCGACGCCCCTCCTTGCCGCACAGATAGGCATTCATCCGGTATTCGATGCCGGCGGAACCCTGCCCTTCCCGGTTGGAGAATCCGAGCACATGGGCCATCAGCGGGCCGTTGGGATATTTGCGGATCGGCACTTCGTCGATGACCAACCCCTTCAGGACGCGGTTGGTCTCCCCGCCTGAACCGGCCTCGGCGTCCGCATAGATCCAATGCCCTGAGCGGCCGCGATGGAACTTCTTCAGCTGCGCGGCGGGCACGTAGTTCTTGACGACCACGTATTGCCGGTTGGTCTGCGCCAGGTCCGCCCGCAGCTCCTGTTCCGGCACATCGAGCTCGGACGGCAGGATCCTGCAGAGCAGTTCGGGGTCGCCATGCTGGCTTATGAATTCAGGATCGACACCGACGTGGAAGACGATGCCGGAGACGTCCATGGCCAGGATTTCGCCGTTGCGGTCGACAATGCGGCCACGGCTGCCTACCGGGGTCCAGTCCAGGCGGCGTGCCTTCTCGATGGGCTCGAGCACCCACTCCGCCGGACGCAGATGGAGCGCGGAGAGACGGACCGCGATGCCGACGAAAACCACCACCACGACCGTGGCCAGCACTCCGACCCGTCCCTTGTAGCGTACCGATGCCATTGCTCCGCCCTATCTGCTCCACCTGCGTGGCAAACCCCGCAGCCTGCCAGGCAGCCTACGGGGTTTACCGGATCCAAACCGTTCCACCCCGGGCTATGGCCGCCCGGTCAAACTCACCATGGACTCGGGGGACCACGCCCCCACCCGCACGACCTGGGAATCGTGCGGCATCGTCATCTCCAACCTGTGGCCGCGAATGGCGCGCTGGAGATTGGGAGGCGAGGTGATGCTCGACCAGCGGTCCTGCTCCGCCACAAGGCGCTTCCGCGCCGCCGCCAACTCCACTTCCTTCTGCTTGATATCGCGGCCGAGCGCGGCACAGCGCGAGCAGAGCCACATGTAGCTCAAGCCCAGCACCGCAACGAGCACCAGCACGTTGGCCAGCACCACCGGGAAGGGCACCTGCACCTGGTTCTTCTTCATCCTGCGCTTCTTCGTATTCTTTCGCCTTGCCGCCATGTCACACCCCCACTTCCACCGCCCGTAGCTTGGCCGATCGCGCCCGCGGGTTGGTCAACTGCTCCGCTTCCGACGCCACCAGCGGCTTTTTCCAAATCCATCGTACCGGCGGCTCCTCGACGATGCGCCGGACCCCGCCCTGGGGTAGCGACTCTTCGCGCGGCACATGGCGCGTGAAGAACTGCTTCACCAGCCGGTCCTCCAGGCTATGGAAGGTCAGCACCACCATCCGCCCGCCTTTCACCATCCTGCCCACCATGTTTTCCAAAACCGCCTCGATGCCTGCCAACTCCTCGTTGACCGCCATGCGCAGGGCCTGGAACGCCTGCGTGGCCGGATGGGTCCGCCGTCCCCGTCGACCGCCCTTGGCCTGCTCGACGATCCCGGCCAACTGCAGCGTGGAGCCGATCCACGCCTTCTTGCGCGCCTCCACGATCGCCCGGGCGATGCGGCGCGCATCCCGATCCTCGCCCAGACGGAAAATGATCTCCGCCAGCTCCTGTTCCCCGGCGTGGTTGACCAGGTCGGCGGCCGTCTCCCCGCGCGTCTGGTCCATCCGCATGTCGAGCGGTCCATCCTGCTGGAAGCTGAAACCCCGCTCCGCCACATCGAGCTGGAACGAACTCACCCCCAGATCGAGCAGCAGGCCATCGACCGAGCCGATGCCCAGGCGGTCGAGGTGGCCGGCCATGTCGGCATAGTTGCCGTGCACCAGTTCCACGTGCGCGCCCGGTTTCGTCCCCAGCCTCATCCGCACCCTCTCAATCGCTTCGATATCGCGGTCGAAACCCACCAGGGTTCCCCTTGCACCCAGCCGCTCCAGCAGGGCCGCCGCATGTCCGCCGTTGCCCAGGGTGCCATCCACATAGATCCCGTCGGGGTTTGTCAGCAGCGCATCGATGCATTCGTCGCGCATGACCGGTATGTGCACCCTACATCCCCTTCCCCGCACTGCGGACGTGCGTCGGCTCCGCCTGCTCCCGTCCAAAATTCCAATGGCGCCGATCCCCGTAGAGGCACGAGAAGAGCCGCCCCGAATTGGCCATCGAAAGGTTGAAGTACCGTTCGCCCTCGCACGGCACGTCGACCGACCGCGAATAGCTCAGATATCTCGCCACATCGAATATGCTCATGCTCAACCCCTTCGCCTACCGGCAACCAGCAACGCCTAGTACCCCCCGAAAAACAGGTTTTCCGCAGCGGACGAATCCTGCGGCAATGCCAAATCAAAGTTTTCCGCACTCCACACCTCGATGCGGGTCAGCGCACCGACCAGCACCAGTTGCTCCCTGGCCTCGATATGGGCCAGCAGGTTCTCGCCGATGCGTATGCGCCCCTGGACATCCCAGGCCAGCATGTCCGCCCCCGCCATGATGGAGCGGATGGCCTGCTGCTCTCCACGGTCCAGCGCTCCGCCTGAACGCAACGCCTCCAGCCGCCGGGCCATTTCCACCGCCGTGTAGAGGTAGAGGCACTTTTCCTCGGGATGCGGAAAGGCATAGAGCTGGTTCGCTTCGCCCGCCAGCGTCCGCCAGCCCGAAGGGAAGATCAGTCGTCGCTTGGCATCGAGCGAGTGCGTGAACGATCCCACAAACAAAAATGGAGTTTCCTGAGTACTCACCATATATTTACTCCACTACACTCCCTTTGATGGGATGTTATTCCACTTTAAACCACTACACGTCAAAGGCATTTCTTCATTTTTTTCATGTCACCCTGAATTGTTTCCGAGGATTTCCTCCTCTCGGCCAAGGAAACCATCGAATCGGATCCGATGGGAAGATCCTCCCCGGCGTCCTGTGTGCGCACGGTTTTCCACTCCACCACCGGGGTGGGCCCGATGAATGGCGGGAAAGGTGACAAAAGATGTAGGATTTAGGTATTTTAATGCTGAAATGGGGGTGCGACTGTGTTTTAAGGGTGTCCAGACATACCATGTTTAAAGAGCGATTGTTTCCGCCGCCGCCCGGGGCGCACATTGGAGGAACCGTGAAGCCGACCGACACCAGCAATCCCGAGTACTTCCACAAGGTGGTCGACTGCCAGTTTGCCTGCCCCGCCCACACTCCCGTCCCGGAGTACATCCGGCTGATCGCGGCGGGCAAGTATGCCGACGCCTACATGGTCAACTGGGAATCGAATGTCTTCCCCGGCATCCTGGGCCGCACCTGCGACCGGCCGTGCGAACCCGCCTGCCGCCGTGGCCGTGTAGAGGACAAGCCGGTAGCCATCTGCCGCCTCAAGCGGGTCTGTGCCGACTTCAAGGACGATGTCAGGGCGCGCATGCCCAGGATCCCCAAGGAGAAGAACGGCCGGCGCGTCGCCCTGGTCGGGGCGGGACCGGCTTCGCTGACGGTGGCGCGCGACCTGATGCCGCTGGGCTACGAGGTCGACCTCTATGAGGCCACCGGCAAGGCGGGCGGCTTCATGCGGCAGCAGATCCCCTCCTTCCGCCTTCCCGAATCGGTCATCGACGAGGAGACCGGCTACATCCTCGACATGGGTGTTTGCACCTTCTTCAACCAGCGCGTCGAAAGCATGAAGGCGCTGCTGGACAAGGGCTACGATGCGATATTCGTCGGCACCGGCGCCCCGACCGGGCGCCAGCTCAAGCTGCCGGGATTCGAGGCCGACGGGAGCAGGAGCATCCGCGTGGGCGTCCAGTGGCTGGCCGAGGTCGCCTTCGGGCACCTGACCGAAGCCCCGACGGACGTGATCGTGATCGGCGGCGGCAACACCGCCATGGACTGCTGCCGCACCGCCCTGCGACTCGGCGCCAGGAATGTGAAGGTGGTGCTGCGCACACCCGTTTCGGCAATGGTCGCCTCGCCGTGGGAGATCGAGGATACGCAGGCGGAGGGGATCCCGATCATCGAAAACCACAATCCCATGGAGTACATCGTGGAAGATGGCCGGCTGAAGGCCATGACCTTCGAGCTGATCGAGTACGCGGTCAAGGAAGACGGCACGGAGGTGTTCACGCCCGTGGGCCGCCAGGAAACCATCCCCTGCGAACTGGTCCTGCTGGCCATCGGGCAGGCCAACGCCTTTCCGTGGATCGAGCGGGATCTCGGCATCGAGTTCAACAGCATCGGCCTGGCCGTCGTCGACCAGGCTACCTTCCAGTCGACCCATCCGAAGATCTTCTTCGGCGGCGACGCCGCCTTCGGTCCGAAGAACATCATCACCGCCGTGGCCCACGGGCACGCGGCGGCGCTATCCATCCATCTCTTCCTCGAAGGGAAGGACCTGCGCGACCGCCCCGCCCCCGGCACCAACCTCGTCACCCAGAAGATGGGCATCCACGACTGGAGCTACGCCAGCATGGTCACCGAGGAGCGGCGGCATATCGTGCCGCATGTCGACCTCGACCAGGCGATCCACAGCCACAAGCTCGAGGTCGAGCTGGGCTTCGATGCGGACACCGCCTACGAAGAGGCGCAGCGCTGCCTCAACTGCGATGTCGAAACCGTCTTCACGGCCGAGAAGTGCATCGAGTGCGATGCCTGCATCGACATCTGCCCGGTCGACTGCCTGTCCCTCACCGACAACGAGGAGGAGGCGGAGCTGCGGCGAAGCCTGAACGTGCCCGCCTACAACCTTTCCCAGCCGATCTTCGTCTCCAAGACGCTCAAGACCGGGCGCGTCATGGTCAAGGACGAGGATGTCTGCCTCCATTGCGGGCTCTGCGCCGAACGGTGCCCGACCTCGGCCTGGGACATGCAGAAATTCCTCTACATCACGGCAAAGGCAGGTAGCAAAGCATGAAGCGCGACATCGTCACCAACCTCTTCGTCGTCAAGTTCGCCAACGTCAACGGCACCGGCTCGGCCAGCGCCAACAAGCTCTTCAGCAAGGGCGTTTTCCGCATGGGCGTGCCGATCAGCGCCAAGAACATCTTCCCCTCCAACATCCAGGGGCTGCCCACGTGGTACGAGGTCCGCGTCAACGAGAAGGGCTTCCTCGGCCGCCGCGGTGGCATCGACGTGATGGTCGGCATGAATCCGCAGAGCATGGCGCGCGACATCGCCGAGGTCGAGAAGGGCGGCTACTTCGTCTACGACTCCACCAAGCCGCTGGAGAAGTCGATGCTGCGCGACGACATCGATTTCATCGGCCTGCCGCTCACGGAAAAGTGCCGGGAACTCTACGAGGATCCCCGGCAGCAACAGCTCTTCCGCAACGTCATGTACATCGGCGCCGTGGCCGCGCTGCTCGACATGGAGCTCGACGTGCCCAAGGCGCTCATCGGCGAACAGTTCAAGGGCAAGCCGAAGCTAGTCGAGCCCAACGTCAAGGCGCTGGAGACCGGCTACGACCTCGCGCGCGCACTGCACGACTGTCCGCTCGCCTTCCGCATCGCCCGGCGCGACAATGTCGGCAACCGCATCCTCATGACCGGCAACATGGCCTGCGGCCTGGGCGCGGTCTACGGCGGCGCCACCGTCACCAGCTGGTACCCGATCACCCCCTCCACTTCCGTCATCGACTCCTTCTCCAGGTTCTGCCGCCAGTTCCGCGTCGATCCGGAGACGGGACGCAAGAACTACACCGTGATCCAGGCCGAGGACGAGCTCTCGGCCATTGGCATGGTGATCGGCGCCGCATGGAACGGTGCGCGCTCCTTCACCGCCACCAGCGGTCCCGGCCTGTCGCTCATGACCGAGTTCCTCGGGCTGGCCTACTTCGCCGAGATTCCGACCGTGCTGATCAATGTGCAGCGCGCAGGCCCCTCCACCGGCATGCCCACCCGTACGCAGCAGTCCGACATCCTCACGGCCGCCTACGCCTCGCACGGCGATACGCGCCACATCTGCCTCTATCCCTCCACGCCCAGGGAGTGCTTCGAGTTCACCGCCACCGCCTTCGATTTGGCCGAACGCTTCCAGACGCCGGTGATCGTCATGTCCGACCTCGACCTTGGGATGAACGACAACATGTGCGATCCGCTCGAATGGGACGATGCGCGCACCTACGACCGCGGCAAGGTCTACCGGGCCGACGATCTTGAAAACCTCCCGGGACGCTTCGGACGCTATCTCGATACCGATGGCGACGGCATCTGCTACCGCACCTACCCGGGTACCCATCCCACCAAGGGCTCCTTCTTCACCCGTGGCACCTCGAAGGACGAGTACGCCGTCTACACCGAGGCCGGCGAGAAGTATGTCGCCAACGTCGACCGGCTGATGCGCAAATGGCATACCGCCAGCCACCATGTGCCCAAACCGGTGATCCGCAAGACCGACCGACCCTGCACCGTCGGCGTCGTCTACTACGGCACCAGCGAATCCGCCACCCTCGAAGCGATCTACCACCTCGAGGACCTGCACGGCATCTCGCTCGACGCCATGGGGATCAAGGCGCTCCCCTTCACCGACGAGATCGAGGCGTTCATCGGACAGCACGACTACGTCTTCGTCGTCGAACAGAACCGCGACGCCCAGATGCGTTCGCTGCTCATCAACGAGCTGGAGCTCGATCCGCAGCGGCTCGTGCCGGTCCTGCACTACGACGGGAGCCCCATCACCGCGCGCTTCATCCGCCACGAGATCCGCGACTGGATCCTGCAGACCACCACCTCCCCTCGCCGCCGCATCCGCAAATAGGAGCATGCCATGAGCTACAAGGTCCCCGGCTTCCGCCACCCCAACCTGCCCAGGAACGATCTCGGCTACACCACCAAGGACTACGAAGGCGCCGTCTCCACGCTGTGCGCCGGCTGCGGACACGACTCCGTCAGTGCCGCCATCATCGAGGCCTGCTTCGAGATGTCGATCCAGCCCCACCGCGTCGCCAAGCTCTCCGGCATCGGCTGCTCGTCGAAAACCCCCACCTACTTCCTCGGCAACTCGCACGGCTTCAACTCGGTCCATGGCCGGATGCCCGCCGTCGCCACCGGCGCCAACATGGCGAACCGGAACCTGCTCTACATCGGCGTCTCCGGCGACGGCGATACCGCATCGATCGGCATGGGCCAGTTCGTCCACGCCGTGCGCCGCAACGTCAACATGGTCTACATCTGCGAAAACAACGGCGTCTATGGCCTCACCAAGGGCCAGGATTCCGCCACCACCGATGTCGGTTCCACCTCCAAGCGGGGCGAACCCAACGCGCTGGAACCGATCGATCTCTGCGCCATCGCCCTGCAGCTCGGCGCCACCTTCGTCGCCAACAGCTTCTCCGGCGACAAGAAGCAGCTCGTGCCGCTCATCAAGGCCGCCATCGCCCACGAGGGCTTCGCCTTCATCAACGTCATCTCCCCATGCGTCACCTTCAACAACGTGCCTGGCTCCACCAAGTCCTACGACTACATGCGGCAGTACATGGCCTCCTCCAACGCCGTCGACTACGTACCCGACGCCGAGGAGATCACCACCGACTACGCCGAGGGCACCTCGGAGCGGGTCTTCATGCACGACGGCTCCGCCATCCATCTCCATAAGATCGATCCCAAGCTCGACATCCACAGCAGGCGCTCCGCGCTCGATCTGATCCACGACTACAAGGCCCAGGGCAAGGTGCTCACCGGACTCCTCTTCGTCGACGAAGACGCCAAGGATATCCACGAAACCATGAACACCACCAAGACCCCGCTGCGCAACCTCACGGAAAAGGAGCTCTGCCCCGGGAAGGCCGCCCTCGACCGGCTCAACGACCTCTACCGCTGACCGGGCCACAAAAACGGGATGCGCAGGCTGGCCCTGCCCCGGGCCTGCCGTCTATCCTGACTGGTGAAGCAACGGGAGGTCGCCATGCGCAAGGGAACCGTATCGGGGTTGGTTGCAGCCATCGTCGTTATTGCCGTCGGACCGGACCATACGCGGGCCGAAGCCGATACGAACGCCGTACCGGGCGGTACCGGGAATTCCAAGGCCGGACGGCTCCATCCGGGCGAGGTAGCCAGCTTCCGGACGGCCGGAGCGCATGCCGTCGCGTACCATGTCTATTGCCCCGCCTCCTTCGATGCCGCCCAGCCCCCCCCAATGGTGGTTGGATTCAGCGCCGGCGGCAATGGCATGGGCATCCTGCAATCGTTCCGCGATGCCGCCGAATCGATGGGATGGATCGGCGTGGGGTGCGATGTATTGCGCAACCGGATGGACAACCACGACGAGGAGATCGAGATCGAGGATGAACTCCTGGACGACATCCTTGCCACCATCCCCCACGATCCAAGGCGTGTCTACCTGACCGGCAACTCGGGTGGCGCCATGCGGTCCTACGGGATCACGGCCCGGCGCCCGGAACGGTATGCCGGCATCATCGCCCATGGCGGTTGGCTCGGTGGCCCGGAGTACCAGGACAAGCCCTACCCGGCCGGCATGGCGATAGCCATGATCAACGGCAACTTCGACATGGGCGCGGGGGCATGGACGCTGATCGATACGAAAACCCTGCGCGACCGCGGCTGCACCGTGAAGCGCTTCGTCTGCCTGGGCGGGCATGTCATCGCACCGGCACCGGTTACGTTGCTCGCCATGCAGTGGCTTGATGCACAATGGTCGAAGGATGTTTCCGTACCGAACGGGAAGATCGCGCTCGACATACTGTACGTCGGGCGTTCGCCGGAACGGCGCACCAGGTTTACTACGTTTCTGGAAGCCTATTTCCAATCGGTCCGGGCCGTCGACACCGCCGAACTTTCGCTGGAGCAGGCGAACCGGGCGGATGTCCTTGTCCTGGACGAAGCCTCCTATGTGCTGCCGGACAACCACAACAAGGCCATGCTGCTGATCGGCCCCGCCGCCATCGATACCGGCCGCCGCTACGGCTCAAAGGCCGATGCGTCCTATTCCGGCAAGGGGGTGCGCGTGACCGGAATGCTCGCCGCCCACCCCGTTTTCCAGACCCCGTTTGAGGTCGCGCGGCGGTTTGTCGACCCGGCTTCCTCCTCCGGCCACGCGCCAGCCAGGACGTGGACGATCAGCAACAACGCCGGATCGGACGTGCTGCTGGCCCGGACAGAGCCGCTCGAAACGGCCGGGGATTCCGAGATCATCGCGACGGGCACGACCCTTGGCGGAGCACAGGGTGCATTGCTGTTCCGCGAAGCCCATCGGCTATTCTGGGGCGACAACTCGGCACCGGACGAGCTGGAGGAGGAGGCCCGCAAGACTTTCGTCAACGCCCTGGTTTGGATCCACGGCTTCGACGGCGCGCGGCAGATCGATTTCAACGGCCTGACGCCGCGCGACGCCATCGTCCAGCTGGTGGACACCACCGATCTCCGGTCGGATGATGCATTGCGCTGGTTCCCGGCGGAGACCCTTGCAACCTGCAACTACGAACGGGAAGTCCTGCGCGATTTCTACGCCCGGCGCCTTCCGTATGTCTTCACCCGGTACGGCAGCGGCCAGTTGCGCATCGATCCCGACGCCGAGGCATGGGGCACACCAAACAACGATCCTGCGTCGATCCCGGTCTGGATCGAACGGCTATCCGGGTCCCAGCGCCGCGAAGCGTTGGAGATGCTGATCCGCTACACCGACCAGCGTATCCGGAATCCCGAAGCATGGCAGGCGTGGTACGCCACCAACCAGAACGCCCTGGTCTTCAGCGACGGACGAGGATACCGCTTCTTCCCACAGAGCGGCATCGACGCGCAGGCGGAGCAATAGGCTGTCGGCCGGCCCGCCTAGGCAACGGGCGTCATTTCATGCAGAGAGAACTCGGCGATCGCCCCTTCGGTCGCGGCAACATATTCTTTCAGGTGCCGGGCGTTCATGTGCGCCTGCCATAGCGCGCGCGACTCCCAATTCTCGTAGAACATGAAGTGGGCGGGGTTTTCGTTGTCCTGGTGCAGGTCGTAGTCGAGGCAGCCCTTTTCTGCCCGCGTGACGGGAACGAGCTTTTCGAGTTCGGCCTTCACCAGTGCGATCTTGTCGGGCATGGCCGTGATATGGGCCACGATGGTCAGTTTCGGCATGGCTGTCCTTTCCTTCTTGAAAAGGTAATTGGACTATTCCTGCCGGAAGCCGTCGAGCACATTCTTGCCGATGACGCGGCCACCCTCCTGCAGCACGTGCGCCTCCTTCAGGGTTGCGGCACAGAGCGCCCCCAGGTTGCGGGTTACGGTGGAGACCAGCGTACCGTCGTCGACCAGCTCCGATATCCGGTTCAGGAGCACGTGCTGCGCATCCATGTCCTCCGTCTGGAACATCGGGCGCGCAAACATGAACTCCCAGCTGAAGCTCAAGGCCTTCAATTTGCCGGGCGAAATGTCCAGGGCGCCGGGATCGTCGATCAGCGCGACATGGCCGCGCGGCTTGATCAGTTCGAGGATTGCGGGAAAGTGCTCGCCGGTTCCATTGAGCGCAGCGACATAACGGGGCGCAACCCCCAAGTCCCGCACCTGATCCACCAGCGATTCGCGATGGCTGATCACATGGTCGGCCCCCATCTTCTTTACCCACTCGACGGTTTCGGGACGTGACGCCGTAGCGATCACGGTCAAGCCGGTCAGTTTCCTGGCCAGCTGGATGAGAATCGATCCGACTCCCCCGGCACCTCCCACGACCAGCAGGCTCTCGCCCAGGCCCTCCCCCTCGTGGAGTCCGAAGGAGTCGAACAGGAGTTCCCACGCCGTGATGGAGGTCAGCGGCAATCCGGCCGCTTCGGCGAACCCGAGCGGGGCGGGCTTCTTTCCCGCGATCCGTTCGTCGACAAGGTGGAACTCCGAATTGGTTCCTGGACGGGTGATGTCGCCGGCATAGAAAACCTCGTCGCCCGCCTTGAACCGCGTTACCGCGCCACCGACCTGTCGAACAATACCCGCCGCGTCGTAGCCGATGATCTTGGTTTTCCCTGCCTGCGGACCGAACTGGGGCATGGCGCGCACCTTCACATCCACGGGATTGACCGATATGCCCCGCACCTCGACCAGCAGGTCGTGCTGCCCCGGAACCGGGATCTCCGTTTCAAACTCGATCAATGCGTCCGGCTCCGTGATGGGCCCCGCCTGCGTGTAACCGATTGCCTTCATGGTTTGATTCTCCTTGATGTCTGCTTTAGATGCGCGTAACCATACGCGCCGCACATCAATCAGTAAAATTTAGAGTTTTAATCTTAATGATGAGAAAATCAAATAGATATCGATTCCAACTGGAAACCGATCTGCTTTCTCTTCGCTCGCTCGTCGCCGTGGTCGAGGAGGGCGGTTTTTCGGCGGCGTCAAAACGGGTTCATCGCACGCAGTCGGCCATCAGCCTGCAGGTCGCCAAACTCGAAGACCGACTGAACACGAAACTGCTCGAACGCACCAGCCGGTCGATCGCGCTCACGCCCGCGGGTGAAACCTTCCTCAGCTATGCCCGCCGCATCCTTGAATTGGCCGACGAAGCTGCATTGGCCGTAACCGCGCCGGCCGAATCCGTGCGGCTTCACGTAGGTTTCGCCGGGTACCTAGCCCCGCAGCATCTGCACTCCGTGCTTGCCCGTTTCCGTCGGGCGCATCCCCATTGCGAACTCAGCATGGTGCTTGGGTCGGGCGCGGAAATTCTTGAGGCGCTGGCGCGTGGGGAACTGGATATCGTCTTCGCCGGGCCAGAGGCGGACAACGGCCAACTGCTGTGGGAGGAGCCGCTGGTCTGGACCGGAACGAGCAATCTGGAAAACGATCCCGATGCGCCGATCGAGCTGGTCCTCATGCCACCGCCCTGCAGTTTCCGGCAGATCGCGTTCGATGCGCTCACCAAGGCTGGCAAACCGTGGAGGATTTCGATCGACGCCAACTCCGTGCAGGCGGTCCAGTCAGCGATCCAAGCCGGCCTAGGCGTCAGCGTTTTGCCGCTCTCGGCCGTCCGCGAGGGAATGCCGATCATCACGGACTCCATGCCCGCCCTGCCCGGTACGTCTGTGTTAAGCTATGCAGGCCCCAACGCGGCGCACCCCTACGCTCAGCGTTTCATCGACTTTCTGATTACCTGCACGGGGAAGCACTCCGAAGCCTGAACAGCGAGCGACCGAGGACCGTTGCCGGTGATCGGCGGCTGCCGTTGCCCTGGCGACGCGAGGGCGGATCAACGCTGTCAGCGCCACAAAGAAAAGGGCGGGAAGACCCCGCCCTCTTTCATCGCCCGCAAGGACGCCACCGGCTACTTCAACTTCGGTACCGGCAGCTTCGCCACATCCGGAGAAGCGAGCAACTGGGGATTGGACACCTCGACCTCGATCCGTTTGGAGAGCGTCTCCACGATCGTGCCCTGCATCGGCAGTAGCCGGTAGGAGTAGTTGTACTTCTTCTCGTTCAGGCGGTGTTTTTCCATCGGGGTGGCGCCCCAGGAGTTGACCCCCCCCACACCGCTCTGCGCGGCGTCGATGTTCAGGAAGATATTGTCGGAACGCTCCATCTGGAAGCTGTAGTCCGATTTGCGCATCGTCTCGACGCTGTAGTGGCGCGCCCCGAGGGCAATCGGCTCGAGATCGGAGGTTACCAGCAAGCCTTCACCCTGGTCGTTGGTAAAGGCCGCCCAGCGCACCTCGGTCTTGTTGCCGTTTTCCTGCGGTCGCGAATAGTCGGTCCACTCCCCATCGATGGTCCCCTTGTAGATGCCGATCGGCTCGAAGTTACGGTCGGCATAGGTCTCGCCACCCCTCCCGAACCACGCCATGTTTTCGAGCCCCGGAGCGAGCTGCCATTCCATTCCAACGCGCAGGGGGGGGCGAATGGCGGCCGGTACGAGCGCCAGGTTGTACGCGGCCTCGACCACGATTTCACCCGTGGGCAGCACGCGGTAGACTTCGGTGCATCCACCACGGATTTCGGGAATCAGATGGCGGACCAGAATCCGGGCCGCACCGTCCACCTGATCGACGGCGATGCTTTCCACGGTGGAGTTCGCGCCGGCCGTATCCAGCGCCGGATGGGTTCCGCCCTTCTGGCGCCGCTCGTTGTCGGTCTGGGCCCGCGAAAACTCGAGGCGCCCCACACCCACGATGACGGGCTTGCCCTTATAAGTGTAGGAAACCAGCCTGCCAGAGGCCTTCTCGAACCGCACTTCGAAGGTCTCGCCGGTCACGGTGATCGCGTCGGCGCCATCATCGATGGCTACAGAACCGGTGGCGGTGCCGAACATCGCGAAGCGTTCCATCGGAAGCTTGAACTGGTCCCACGCAAGCAGGAGGCCCTCCTTGACCAGCGGGCTGTAACCCGCCTTGGCCCTGAACTCGACGGTAAGGAAATACTCGACGCCGCCTTCGGGCAGGATTTCGGGAAGGCCAAGGGACACCGTCTTTTCTTCGCGCGGGGCGATGGCCAGATCGGCGATGGTGCCTTCGGCCATCGGCTTTCCGTTGGCTTCGATTTTCCAGTGGCCGGTCATGGCGTCGCCGATCGTCGTGAAGTCGAAGCGGTTCCTGATCTTGACCGATCCGGCCTTCAGGTCGGCGGGTTCGACATGCACATACCGCTGCAGCCACTTGTGCGCACCTGCGCCGGGATGCGGGGCATGGTCGGCCGCCAGCAGGCCGTTCATGCAGAAATTGCCGTCGTTGTGCACGTTCTGGGCTTTTTCAAACCACCCGCCGTAGGCGAAGAAGGTCTCCTTGACCGGCCCCTTGCCGACATTCTTGCGGAACTCCTCGGGCACGGGGGTCTTGATGCCCTGATCCATCCAGTCCCACACAAACCCGCCCTGGGCGAGGTTGTCGGCGTAGAAGAGGTCCCAGTATGCCCCTGCTCCGCCACTGGAGTTCCCCATGGCATGCATGTATTCGCAAATTACAAAGGGCTTGTCGGAATCCTTGCCCACCAGCTTGGCCATCTCTTCGGGCGGCATATACATGCTGCTGCGGATATCGGTGTTGACATCCTTTTCGCTCCGCTCGTAGTGGACGGGACGGGTCGGATCGTTCTTTTTGATCCACTGGTAGCAGGCGGCGAAGTTTTCGCCGTCGCCCGCCTCGTTGCCCATCGACCAGACCACGACGCAGGCGTGGTTCTTGTCGCGCCCCACCATGCGCTGTACGCGGTCGAGGTGCGCGGCGCGCCATTCCGGCTTCTTGGCCAGCGACTCCTTGCCATAGCCCATGCCGTGCGATTCGATGTTGGCCTCGTCCCACACCATGATGCCATACTGGTCGCACAGGTCGTACCAGAGCGGATCGTTGGGATAATGGCTGGTCCGCACGGCGTTGAAGTTGTGCTCCTTGAGCATCTGGATGTCGCGGATCATTGATTCGCGTTCAACGGCATGGCCCTTGACCGGATCGTGCTCGTGGCGATTGACCCCGCGGAAGAGGACCGGCACGCCATTCAGGCAAACCTGCTTGTCCTTGATCTCGACCTTCCGGAAACCCACCTTCTGGGGAATGATCTCCACGGGTCGGCCCCGGCTGTCCTGGACGGCGATCAGCGCCGTGTAGAGGGAGGGCGATTCGGCGGACCACTTTTCAGGCGCCGGGACGGGAATGGAAAGCGTCGTTTTGGCGTCGCATTTCGCGCTGCCCTTGCCCACCACCTTGTTGGCGGGATCGAGCAGGACCACGTCGATCTTGCCGTCGGGGTTGAGGACCTCCGCATCCATCATGAGGGTGCCGTTCTGGTAGTCGGCATCCAGATCGGCCACCATGGAGAAGTCGCGCACATGGGTCCGGCCGGTGCACCAGAGATAAACATCGCGGTAGATGCCGCTCAATCGCCAATAATCCTGGTCCTCCAGGTAGGAACCGTCGCTCCAGCGGTAGACTTCGACCGCGATGACGTTCTTGCCGGGCAGCACGTACTTGGTGATGTTGAATTCGGCGGGGGTGCGGCTACCCTGGCTGTAGCCGACCAGGTTGCCGTTGAGCCAGAGATAGAAGGCCGAATCGACGCCTTCGAAGACAATGTAGGTTTCACGGCCCTTCCAGTCGCGCGACACTTCGAATTCGCGGCGGTAGGAGCCCACGGGATTCCATTCCACGGGGGCCTTGGGAGGATCCTTCTTGAAGGGGTACTGCTCGTTGGAATAGATCTTCAGCCCATAGCCCAGCATCTCCCAGTTGGAAGGCACGGGGATGGTATCCCACTTCGACATGTCCATGCCCGGGCGGTAGAATTCGGTGGGGCGCTCGGCGGGGGACTTCGACCACTTGAATTTCCAGGGACCGTTCAGCGACTGGAACCAGGGCGACTTCGTCCGGTCGCACTGCACCGCGGTTGCGGCATCGGGATAGATCATCATCGAAGCGCGGGGCTGCTCGCGGTTGACCTGCAGGACCGACAGGTTGTTCCACTCCGGTTGCTGCGCCTGGGCGATCGCGCCCCCGGCTACCAGCATCCCCACCATGCAAAGCCTGAACCTCTTCATCTCCTACCCTCCGTGTGCTTAGCCTCTGTATTCGTTTTGCGACCGGGTCAATCCCCAGACATAGCATACAGTCTAGACATTGCACCCGCCGCGCTCAAAGGCATTTTGCCAAAAACCGCTCCTCAGAATGAATAAGGCCGGCGCAGCCCAACGCCGCACCGGCCCCGCGAACGCATCGGCCTCCGCCCTAGAACCTCAGGCGGGCCTGTTCCAGCCGTGCGGCCAACTCGGCCAGCACCCGCTCGTCGTCGTCCTCGCCGGCCGACTCGAATACCGCGCCAAACCGGATGAAAGGGCCGGTATTGTCCCACGGCACCGTAGAGATGCCGTGGTTCTCGATCAGGAAGAGCGACGCCTGTTCCGCATTGGCGAAATCGACCTCGCCCGCCCCCTTCGGTGCCTTGACGTAGAGGTAGAATGTTCCGCCGGGCATCTTCGCGTCGAAACCGGTGCTGCGCAGCACCTCGACCATGCGGCGGAGCCGCCTCTCGTAGTGGCCGCAGATGGCCTCGGCGAGCTGCTCGTCGGCGATGCCGGCGCAGGCGGCATGCTGGATGGCCTTGAATTGGCCGCTGTCGCAGTTGTCCTTGATGGCGGCCAAGGCATCCACCGCCCACGGGGCGCCGCAAAAGAAGGCCAGACGCCAGCCGGTCATGTTGTAGGCCTTGGACATCGAGTGCAGTTCGAGGGCGCACGCCTTGGCGCCCGGACGCTGGAGGATCGATTTGCGCTCCCCGTCGTAGACCAGGGTGGCGTAGGGCGCGTCCTGCACGATAAGGATGTTGTGCTTCAGGGCAAAGGCGATGAGCTCATCGTAGAAGGCATCGGTGGCCACCGCGCCCGTCGGATTGTTGGGGTAGTTGATGTAGAACAGCTTGCAGCGGTCCGCCAACGCCGGATCGATCCGCCCCAGATCGGGAAGGAAGCCGTTCTCCTGCAATAGCGGAATATCAACCACTTCGCCGCCGAGGTATTTCGCGTGCGTCGCCATGACGGGATAGCCCGGAACGGTCTGGAACACGACATCGCCGGGGTTCACGAAGGCCAGCGGAAGCATGGCGAGCGCGGGCTTGGTGCCGATGCTGTGGTTGATCTCGGCCGCCGGATCGAGCTCCACGCCGAAGAATTGCCGCATGTATGCTGCCGCCGCCTGCTTGAATTCGGGAATGCCGTTGTCGGCATAGCCCCGGTTGGCGGGTTTGTCGACCTCCGCCTTGAGGGCGTCGCGGATCGGGGCCGGCGCCATCTGGTCGGGTTCGCCGACCCCGAAGTCGAGAATCTCCAGCCCCGGATGGAGCTTGCGGGCCTTGGCCTTGGCCCGCTTGATCTTCTCGAACTTGTAGATCTCGTTCGACTTTCCGAATTGGGTGCCGCCGATGCGGTCGGCGAAAAGCAGTACGTGGTCCATTCCTTCTCCTTATTTAAAGCGATCCTTGACGGGCGTGATGAGCTTGTCGAGTTCTTGGTTGATGTTCTCGGCGGTGAATTTCTGCAGATCGATGGCGCGCGAGGAGTTGACGTAGACGCCGTTCTCGATTTCGGTATTCTCGCGGTAGAGGCCGATCACCAGCTTTTCCGCAATGACGTCAACCGAGAAGTAGACCAGGTCGACCACGAGGCCCCCCTTGGTCCTGTGCTCCAGGGAAAAGACATATTGCAGGTTGCGGGCATACTGCCCCGAGATGGTGAGCTGGTCCTCGGTCCGCCGGTGCCGGAAACCCCGTTTTTCCATAGCCGTTTTGATGATACCCCCGCGAGCCAGCATGGCGCCCTCCTGTCTTTCCCATGGAAACCGGGAAACAAGGGGTGCAATGATTGGAAAAACGCGGATCGAGTCAAGGGCTTTCTGGCAGCTTCGAGACCTCGATGGAGAGGTTGTCGATGCAGGCGAGCCCGAGCTGTTCCTTCGAGGTCAGGAAGCCGGCATGGAGCCGCGTGAGATTCCACATGGCGGCGGTCACGGCATTCTTATCCCCGTCCAGGAAGTGCAGACGGGCAACAGTCTGCCCGCTTTGGCTGGTGATTTCCGCAGTGGCCCAGAAGGAATCCGGCTCGGACAGCTTCCTGACCACGAGCACAAAGCGGTACCAACCGGATATGTTCACCTTGTCGGAATCGGGTCGCGGAACGATCGCGTGGGGAGGAAGCTCCACGGAGTCCTCGCCCGCCACCGCGCCGAAGAAGCGCCAGTTTCCGTTTGTCTGGGAGGCCAATTCGACGGTCCAGCAGGCTTTGTCGCTCAGCAGGGAATTGCCGATGCCCACGCAAAGGACCGGCTTCTCGGCGATCGGGCGCGTGGAGGGAATCCCGACGCGGAAATCGAATGCCAGCTCCATCCGCTCCCCGGGCATCCAGCGAACAGGTTCGCCCGTGATGCAGCGGATGGAGGACGCGTCCACCTTGACCAGCAGGGCCTTGTCGCCCTTCCGGTCCTCCTTGCCGACCTGGTCGGCCACTTGGAAGGCGGAGGAATCCTTGACCTTCTCAAAGACGTTCCAGCCGAGCTGCCCCTCCACGGGACCTTCCTTGAAGTCGTTGAAATCGTAGTGGACCGCAGTTTCGACTGCGTATCCAGCCGCCGCCAGGGTCGCCATTCCGATGATCAAGCCGATTCGTTGCATCCCACACACCTTCCTTGACGGGCCAAACCTTGGCCCGAAATCGGTTTATTAGCAATATGGTTGCCAAAATTGCCCACCCGCCCTCCGCAATTCTATTCCAGCCCCAGGTCAACGCGCCGAACCACGGCATCCCGCCTGCGAAGCCAAGGATGCCGGCCCAGATCCTTGCAATCGGCCCGCCACACCAGGATCCGGTACGCTTCGACCGGTCGGGGAAGCGCAAACGAAATTGCCGTCGCCCCGTTCGTCGTGCCGTCGAGAATGTGCGCCCCGACGCCCGCGACAGTCCTATAGGTGCCATGGTCAAGCGGGGTCCAGCGGAACGCCTTGATCCCGGGTATCTGGACCATATGGGTCCGGCCTGCCCCGCCTTCGAGCAGCAGTCCATGGTCTCCTTCAAGCCCGATCTTCACGGCGGCCCCCATGTCGGGCAGCGGTTCGCCGGGCTCCCAGGGGATGCCGTTTTGTCCGGGCATCATCGTGAGCACTTCGACCTCCATGGCGGGGTCGTGGTATGCCACGCGGAGGATGTTTTCGCAAAACTGGGCACGGATAAACTCGCCGGGGAGGTTGACCAGCAAGAGGCGGGATCCCGGTTCGAGATCCCGGCAGGCTGGCGCCATCTGCCCCAGCATTTCATCCACCGACCCAGGCTGTCCGGCAATGGCGGCGTGCCGCGCATGCAGATGGAAGGCCTGGAATCCGGCATAGAGGGCTAGCAGGAGGCAGAGAGAGCGCCCCCCCCACAACCTCCGTTCGCGGGCGACCAGGGCGGCGACGGCACAGAAGGCGAACGATGGGATGTAGAGGTATCGTTCGCTGAGATAGACGCAGCTGGCTGGCAGCCAGGAGAGCACCGCCCAGGCAACCAGCAACCAGTACAACCGTTTGCTACGCAACATCCATCCCGACAATGCAGCCGCCATGGCACCGAGAACCAGCACCAGGGGGCGATGGATCTGGGCAACCGTGGCGGAATCGGCAAAGGGCACCGTGGTTTCCGCCCAGAAAAGGTTGCCGGCATAGCTGCGCAACTGCAGCCAAAGATGCAGGGGAAAGCGGGCGTCCAGCGGAGAAACGAGATAGGGAAAGACGAAATCGCTGCCCCTGCCCCCCAAGGCGGCCTGCTTGGCGGCAACGATCGCCAGCGCGAGGACGGCATAGGCGGCGAACAACCCGACATCGATCCGCCTACGCGCAATCCAGCAGTCGTACGCCAGAAGCAGTGCCGGCAGGACCAGCACCGATTCCTTGGTCAGGAATCCGGCGGCGAAGCAGGGCAAGGCCCACCACCGTCGACCCGACAAGTGCAAGGCAAAGGCCCCCAGGAAGGCAAGCGCCGCCAGCGAGTCGGTGCGTCCCGCCACGTACCAGATGCATTCGGAATGCGATGCCAGTCCGGCGAACAGCACTGCACCGAGGGTGGCGGGCAATCCCGGACCCAGCAGGCGGAAGAGCAGGAAGCCTACCACGAGGGAGCATGCCAAGTGGATACCGACATTGGTGAACGTCAGCCCCAGGGGATAGGTTTCGCCCCAGATCGCCCGGTCCACGGCGTAGGAAAGCACCACGAAGGGACGGAAGAAGCGGATGCGGCCCTCCTCCTGCATGAACCACAGGTGGTCCCACCGGTTCTCGACCGTCATGGCCTCGATGGCACCGATCCGGCCAGCCGACCATTGCTGGATGTGGTCGAGATAGCGGTAGTCGTCATCCTCGAGCCGCGGTTGCCGGATCATCGGCCATGCCGTGGCAAGGACCACCAGCGCACACAGGAGGTGGCTTGCCAGCAAGGTATGGCGACAGGGTGCGGACATGACGGGAAAAGGTAGCGGACCGTCCCCTGGATTCCAAAAAGAAAAAGCCTCCCGCCAACGGGGAGGCTTTCGTGCATCCAGCGATGCGCAGACGGACCCTCTATTCGGCCTTCTTCTGTTCCGCGGCCTTCTTGGCCTCGCACTTCTTGGCGCACTCTTCGCACTTCTTCTCGGCCGTGCACTTGTCGCACTTCTTCTCGGCCGGGCAAGCCGAACAGGCCGCCTTGTCCTCCTTCTTCGCCTTGCATCCACAGGTGTCGCAGGCAAAGGCCGAGGAACCGGCAACGAACAGCGCAACGGCTACGATACTCATCAGCTTCTTCATGGTCCCGTACTCCTTTTAGGGTTGATTTACCAATTGCGGACTTATGACCCATCCGTCTCTGTTACGTTCAAAATAGTAGCAAGCAAACCGGTTTTGTCACGAATAACTTAGCCGCATGTCCCGCGCAGCCTTGACTTCGTCAAGCCGGCCCACGGGGGTGGTTACGGGGGCTTCATGGAGTTTTTCGGGATCGGTTTTGGCCAGTTCGACCAGCTCCGCCATGACTTCGACAAACCGGTCCAGGGTATCGCGATCCTCCGATTCCGTTGGCTCCACCATGATGGCCTCGGGCACGTTGAGCGGAAAATAGACGGTGGGCGGGTGGATGCCACGGTCGATCATGCCCTTGGCAAGGTCGAGGGTGTGGATTCCATGCTTCCTGAGGAATTCCCCCGAGAATACGAACTCGTGCATGCAACGGCCCTTGAACTCCTCTCCGAAGAGGGGCCGCAGCTTCTCCTGAAGATAGTTGGCGTTGAGCACGGCGCGGTTGCTGGTGCCGAGCATGCCGTCGCGCCCCAGCGAAAGGATATAGGCATAGGCGCGGGCGACCACCCCGAAATTGCCGTAGAACGGGGCGATGTATCCAATGCTCTTGGGTTCGTCGTAGTTCAGTGCGTAGGTGCCGTCCCGGGTCTTTTCCACTCGCGAGATCGGCAGGTATGGCTGCAATTTTTCGACCACCCCGACCGGTCCCGCACCAGGCCCGCCGCCGCCGTGGGGCGTGGCGAAGGACTTGTGCAGGTTGAGATGGCAGATGTCGAAGCCCATGTCCCCGGGCTTGTAGCGGCCCATGATGGCGTTGAAGTTGGCGCCATCGTAGTACATCAGCCCGTCTACCCCATGCACCGCATCGCAGATCTCCTTGATGCGCATCTCGAAGACACCCAGCGTGTTTGGACAGGTGAGCATGACGCCCGCGGTCCTCTCGTTGAGCGCTGCCTTGAAAAGGTCGAAATCCATCATGCCCTTGTCGTCGGAGGGAACAGTCACCACCTTGTAGCCGGCCAGCTGGGCGCTGGCGGGATTGGTGCCGTGCGCGGAATCGGGAATGATGATGTGGTCCTTCTGCGTGTTGCCGCGATCGCGATGGTAGGCCGCCATGATCATCACGCCGGTCAGTTCGCCGTGCGCCCCCGCCATGGGCTGCAGGGTGAACTCGGCCAGCCCGGTGATTTCCGAGAGGATACGTTCGGTGTGGTAGAGGATCGCCAGCGACCCCTGCGTCAGAAGCCCCCCGCCCCGCAACTGCGGCCAAAGCGGATGCACTTCGGTCAGCTCGGGCAGGTTGGCGGCTGCCTCGCACGCCTTCGGGTTGTATTTCATCGTGCACGAGCCCAACGGATAGAAGTGCGTATCGACCGAGAAGTTGAGACGCGACAACGCCGTGAAATGGCGCACCACCTCCGCCTCCGAAACCTCCGGGAGTTGCGCCGGCTTGCTGCGCAGATACTTGGCGGGGATCTCCTCGGTCGGGGAAATCTTGATGGAGGACATTCTCACCCCGGGCCGTCCCGGCGACGATTTTTCATAAATGAGCTTCATGGTCCGGTTCCTATGCTTTCAGCACGCTTTCGAGTTTGGCGACAAGGATGTCGATCTCCTCCTTGGTGCGCTTTTCCGTGAAGGCCAGCAACAGGACGTTTTCCATCCCCTTGTAGTAGCGTCCGACCGGGAAGCCGGCGGCAATGCCCTGGTCGACGAGCGCACTGACGACATCGGAGGCATCCTTCGGCAGGCGGATGGCGAATTCGTTGAAGAAGCGGCGGTTGAACGCCGGCTCGACGCCGGGAATCTTCGCAAGCTTGTGCCATGCATAGGAGGCCCGGTCCATGCAGTCGCGGCCCACTTCAAGGAACCCTTCGCGGCCGACCAGGGAGAGGTAGATGATCGCCCGCAACGCGCAAAGCTGGACGTTCGAACAGATGTTTGAGGTCGCCTTCTCGCGGCGGATGTGCTGCTCGCGCGCCTGCAGGGTCAGCACGAATCCGCGCCGCCCCTTATGGTCGACCGTTTCGCCCACGATGCGTCCCGGCATCTTCCGCACATGCTTCTTCGTGGTTGCCATAAAACCGAGGTAGGGGCCGCCGAAGTTGAGCGGCAGGCCCAGGCTTTGCCCCTCGCCCGTCACGATGTCGGCTCCCATGGCGCCGGGCGTTTCGACCACCGAAAGTGCCATCGGGTAGACCGACATGATGGCGAGCGCATTGGACTCATGCACCTTGTCCACGAGCTCCTTGAGGTTGTCGAGGCATCCGAAGAAGTTGGGGTTCTGGAAGATGGCGGCTCCGACCGTATCGTCGAGCGCGGCCTCGAACGCCTTCCGGTCGGCCACGCCGTTGCTGCCGAGCGGAATCTCCTGGTAGTCGACGGAGAGGTTCTGGGTGTAGCAACGGAGCATCTTGCGGTAGATCGGGCTAACCCCCTGGTCGACCAGCACCTTGTTGCGCCCGGTGGAACGCAGGGCCATCATGACCGCCTCGAACAGCGCCGTCCCGCCGTCAAAAAGCGACGCGTTGGCCACCTCCATGCCGGTCAGGCGGCAGATGGCGGTCTGGTACTCGAACGCCGCCTGCAGCGTGCCCTGCGAGGCCTCGGGCTGGTACGGCGTATAGGCGGTATAGAATTCGCCTCGGCTGGCAAGTGCATTGACCGCCGCAGGGATGTAGTGGTCGTAGAAGCCCGCCCCGCAGAAATTGACGAGGTTGGTCGAATTCCTTCGGGCAATCTTCCGGATGTGCTGCATCATTTCCATCTCGGACAGCCCCTCCGGGATGTCCAGGAGGTCCGACTGCAGGTCGGCCGGAATTTCGGCAAAGAGCTCGTCGAAGTCGCCGATGCCCAGGAACTCGAACATTTCGGCCTGGTCACGCTCGCTCGTGGCGCAGAACGGTGTCTTTTTCATAATCCTCGATTCCGGGAGCTAGCCTCTGGCTGTCCCCTGTTTGTAGAAAGGCAGATCAACCACCTGTGCGGGAAACCGCTTTCCTCGGATTTCAACCTCCAGAACGCGCCCACGGTTTGTGAACTCAGGTTCGACAAAAGCCATGGCCACGGCGACTCCCAGGCTGGGCGCTAGCGACCCGCTGCTCACTTCCCCAACCTCCCGCCCGTCGGAGTAGAGCTTGTCGTGTTCGCGGGCGGCCCGCTTGGAATCAAAGGCCAAGCCAACAAGCAGCGACGTCGGATTACCCAGCGCTTCCGCCACCTGATCCCGGCCGATGAACTCCTTGTCCATGCAGATGAACGCGCCACGGGAGGTTGCCACAGGCGAACGTTCTTCCGAAAGTTCGTGCCCGTATAGGGGATAGCCCATCTCCAGACGGAGAGTGTCGCGGGCACCCAATCCACCGGGAGCAACCAATGGATGCGCGAGGAGCCGACCCCATAATCCCTCCACGGCAGCATTGGGCAGGTAGATTTCATATCCCAGCTCCCCGGTGTAGCCGGTGCGGCTCAGGATGCATGGGGTTTCCGGTGCCTCGAACTCCTTGAAACGGAAATATCCGAGGGTTGGCAGAGGGCATCCGAATACATCCTCCAGCACATTTCTCGATTCGGGCCCCTGGACGTCGAGCTTGGCCATGCCGCCTGAAAGGTCGACAAAGGTGGTATCCGGCGAAACATGGTTGCGGATCCAACGGGCATCCTTTTCGGTGGTTCCTGCGTTGACCACCAACATGAAGCGATCCTCGTCGAGCCGATAGCAAGTCAGGTCGTCCAGGGTACAACCCAACTCGTTGAGCATGAAGCCATAACGTATCTGCCCAACATCCATGGACCCCACATTGCAGGATAGCAGCATCTCGAGGTCGTCGATGGCTGAAGCGCCCGACAACTCGAATTCACCCATGTGGCAGATATCGAATACGGAGACTTGGGAGCGGGTGTGTGCATGTTCCTGCAGTATGCCCGCATACTGGATCGGCATATCCCAACCACCAAACCCACCCATCCGTGCGGCTAATTGAAGGTGCTGCCCATGCAGCGGCGTTTTCTTCATGACCGGCGGACTCTAGGCGATCGGCTCCACCGCCGCAAATGGAATCTGGTTCCAACAACACAGTCGCCCGGGAAATCTTCCAATCATTACCGCCCCTACAATTAGATTGTTGAGGAATTCTTCTGTGCTAAAAATCAACTGATGAGACTATATACAGGCCTCCTCTACGCACTGGCATGGTTAGCATACATGGTTTTTGCGTGGGCCATGTTCCCTAAATGGCACATCAACGTGGCAATTCCTTCGATCGCTTTGGCCGGAGTGGGTGCCTGGATGTTTGGTAGACTCGTTGGTTTGATACTGATATTGCCATCAATTCTGTACCACTATATCCTTCTAAGTGTAATTTACGCTGACATTTTTTATATCTATCAGGCGAAAGTCAGCGGCATTACCATATGGATCATCGTTGTTACACTCACTGGTAATCTCAAGAAGAACCTGATCTCCATCAGGTCGGCGAATGAGAACCTCGATCGCCTTGTTGCAGAGCGCAATACTGATCTGGCTAAATTGGCCAATGACCTTCTTGACCGGGCTGAAAACATGCGGGTAGCAACGGGTCAGGAATTGCATGACGGTATCGGCCAGCATCTTACCGGGATCCAGCTCTTCAGCCTTGCGTTGGCTGAGAACCTTGCCACCGAGCTGAATACCAGCGCATCGCTCGCCTACTCCCTCAGAAACCGCGCCCGGGTTGTACACAGCCTTATTCGCCGGGCCGCTCGAGCTCTGTTTCCCGTGCGCATGGAGGAAACAGGACTTCTTCCGGCCCTCGAGGAGCTGTCGGGATGTTTCCATGATTTGTACGGCGTGGAGTTCACATTTAGCTACGAGGAGCCAACAACTACGATTCCCCAGCCATTATCCATCCAGCTATTCCGCATATGCCAAGAAACCACAATGGCCTTGATCAAGCACTCCAAGGCTACAAGGATTGAAGCAGTACTCGCTCTTTCCAGAACCCATTGCAGACTTTCTCTGCATCATGATGGTCAGCCCAAGGGGGCGAAGATGCATAGTTCGCCCGAGGCTAGGCTGATTGAATATCGACTGGCCAAGATCCATGGCACATCAAGTAGTGCCATCAATGCCATCGGCCAGGAAACCGTCGAGTACGACATCACGCTGGACAAGGAGCATGTCTAGCATGAATAGGCTTTTACTGATGTATTTCCTTGGCTGGCTGGCTTATCTGGGATTCAGCATATCGCTCTACCCCTTGCTGGACATCACCGTGATGCTCTCATCGATTCCCCTTGCTATGCTGGGGGGGTGGCTTTATGGCTATCCTGGAGCTCTTGTCACCATCCTCATGACTATACCCTATCACTATCTCTTGCTGGGCGCCCATGCGGGCGCTTTGTCCGAAACCTTCAATCCATTCGGAATAGGAACCCAGCTTTGTTTTTCCTTCAGCATTGCCCTGCTCCGTTCCACGCAGCTCCGTTCAAAAAACCTCCACGACTCCCTTGAGCAGTTGGTTGACGAGCGCACCGAGGACTTGCGCCTCCTTGCGGAACAACTTATCGAAGCCGAGCAGATGCCGCCAAGCGAGGTCCTGCCGGGATTGATCGACAAGCCCAGCAAGCAATTGAATGAAATGCGCCGGATAAGCAGGCTGTTGTGGACACACCTGTCATCGACGGGCCATCCTTTCGCCGCGCAGGCCGAAGAGATCTCCATGCTGGTGGCCACCTGCATTGCCGACCTTCACGTTCTGGAGACAGGGTCCATCATGGGATCCGCAAGAGCTACCGACCTCTCGCAACAATTCAGGAACATTGCAGAAAACATCGGTCAATTCGCATCTATCGCCATCGAAGTCTCCGAGGCCGACTGGGCGGCCATCGGCTCCGACAAGCAACATCACCTATGCCATATCGTCAACGAAGCCGTCCATAATGCAACCCGGCACGCTGCGCCTTCCCGGATACTCATCGGCATGGAGGAGGCCTTGAACCACCTTGTCGTCTTTATCGAGAACGACGGCCGTCCCATGCATCCCAATCCCAGGGAGGGAATGGGTATTCCGCTCATGCGGTACCGTGCGTCGAAAATCGGGGCCACCCTGCGCATCCGTACCACCGCCAACCGCAATACCCGCGTCGAATGCGCTCTGCCCCGCTGACCCCATCCACCAGCGCCACCGGTGCGCCCCCGACCGGACCGACGAGCTCATCTTGCTTGCGCCATGATTGGGGAAAGCTTAGGTTCTGCCCAATTACTGGAGGACCTGCATGATCGAACTCTACAAGGAATTGCTGGCGAGCATCGGCGAAGATCCCTCGCGGGAAGGCTTGCTGGACACCCCTGAACGGGCAGCGAAGGCAATGGAATTCCTGACGCGCGGCTATCACCAGAAGCTGGAGGATGTCATCAACGGCGCCATCTTCACGGTCGAAGACAACCACATGATCATCGTCAGGGACATCGAACTCTACAGCCTGTGCGAACACCACATGCTCCCGTTCTTCGGCAAATGCCACATCGGCTACATCCCCGAAGGCCGGGTGCTGGGCGTAAGCAAGCTGGCCCGGATCGTCGATCTCTTCGCCCGACGGCTGCAAATCCAGGAACGGCTCACCAACCAGGTGGCCAATTCCCTGATGCAGACGCTGGCACCTGAAGGGGTCGGCGTCGTGATCGAGGCGCAGCACCTTTGCATGATGATGCGCGGCGTGGAGAAGCAGAACTCCTGCATGGTCACATCCGCCATGCTGGGCACATTCCGTACCGAACAGTCCACGCGCAACGAGTTCCTCAAACTGATCGGGAAATAGCCCAGCTAGAACCCGCTCGACATCCCGACCTCCGGGAAGGCCGACAGGCTGATCGACACCATGATGGTGTGCTCGTTCTCGTCGTACAGGTGGTAGCCGAGACCGTACCGCATGCAGCAGCGGGTCATGAACCCTCCGACGGCAATCTCCTCGAGCTCGTTGTTGTTGTCGTCGTAGCGTCCGTAGGTCTCGAACGAGAGCCGGGCCTTGGGAAAGAGTTCCAGACGGGGGGTCCAGAGCGAACGAAGGGTCTCCTGGTAGAGATGCTCGAGCGAGAAGACGACGCCATCGCGGTCGTGGGAGATCCGGGTGTTGAAATAGGGCACGTGCCCCCCGTTCCAATCCACCACGCCCAGCGCATCAACCAGCGTCCGTTCGGTCAAGGGCATGCGGGCGTCCAGGAAGAGGGGATCGAACGGGTCCGGCTCCCCATTCCGGTCTACCCGGTAGTAGGTGTAGAGGTCGAGGTCGGCGAAGAGCGAAACACGGCCTTTGCGCCGGGTCTGCAGCGTGTTGCGAAGCCCGAGCTTCACCTTGTTCTCGTCCGCCAGGGCATCGATCGAATCGAACTGCGGAAGGGGGGTGTCGACATCGCGGACATCCTCGTAGATGTAGTCGGCATAGGGTTCAACACGATGGCGAAGCCCCTTCCCATACCACCGCTCCCGCTCCGACAGGACGCGGGAAGCCTGGAGCGCGGCTTCCATGCCGACGCCCGGAATCTGCCGGATTTCTTCGCCGCCACCGCCGGATGCCTTCGAGTAGTACGTGGCGCGGTAGCCCGCGCGCGGCACGAGGCGAAGGAACCCCAGCCGTTGCGGAAGGTACAGCGTATTGGCCGAGTCGGCCCTCACCGAATCATAGGCGGCATCGACCGTATTGGTGTCGCTGTATACCCGCTCCAGGTAGGCCACGCTGTTTTCGCTCTGGAGATAGAAGGGTGAATTGCCCAGCCGCATTCGGTAGAGGTCGGCCGAGTACTCCACCCGGTCGGTGTTGTCGTAGAAGTCGTTCAACCGCGCATTGATGAACGCCTCGCTGCCCAGGTATTGGCCGCCGTAGACGCCCGACGCATAGTTCTCCGGCTGCGCGCTGCTGCGGTATTCCCGACGGAAGTACTCCTCCAGCACAAACGGGTCGCTCAGGTAGTTCCACTTGGTATTGATGTAATGCTCGTCGGTAAAGTGCTGCAGATGCTCGAGCTTGAAGCGGTAGCGGTCGTCGCCAATCTGCTGGCGCGCCATGGCGTCGTCGTGCCGGGCATAGGGATCTTCGTCGCGCAGGTAGAACGCCGCGAATTCCCCGACCGCCTGCGGATATTCCCATGCGAAACCCTGGCCGAGCCCGACTCCACGCTTGCTGTAGCCATTGATGTCGGTGATGGATTCAACCTGCCCTGCCAAGGGGACCGTCGCCTTCACCAGACCATAGGCCCCGAGGGCGCTGTCGTAGCCCGCGCCGAACGTGAAAATGCTCCGACTCAACCGCTGCCGCCAGTAGGGCCAGTAGAAGACCGGCACCTTGCCCACATAGACCGATACACCTTTCGCCATGAGGTATTCATCATCGACGAGCCGCGCCTCCCTGGCCCGGATGGTGTAGTGCGGGTGGTCGAGCCGGCAGGTCGTGAAGGTGGCGCCGCGCAGCAGGTACTCGTTCGTCGAGACCCGCTCGATGTGGTCGACGTTCATGAGGACGGGGTCGAAGTCGAGCTCCGAAGGGCCGAAGCTGCCCGTCTGCGTCAGATAGTTGTATTCCAGTTCGGAGCCCTGCCAGATGATGTTGCCGCGCTCGAAATGGATGTCGCCCTCCAGATGCAGGTCGCCACTTCCCGGATTGCCCGAGAGCCGGTCGGCCCGCATCTCGACCTGTTCGAACCGCCCGGTCACTCCGCCGCTGGCATAGAGGGTGTCGTTGGTGTACTCGAGACGCCCCGCCCGGATATCGAACGGTTCGTCGGGAATCTCCTTGGGCAGGTCGAGCTCCGCCGGGGCGGCGGCAGCCGCGAGGACACCGGCAAAAAAGCCTGCCAGCGCGAGCCTAGCCCTCCACATGGCCATCGTCCTTGAGGAAGGGAAGGGGTTTCGAGCGCGGGGCCACCGGCGAGCGCGAGGCCTCCGGCATGGCCATCAGCCTGCGCAGCTCGGCGATGCGTTCCTCCGCGACGGGTACCAGCCTGCTCTTGGGGTACTCCTCGATCAGCTGTTCGTAGTAGAGGATCGCGGCCTCCGGCTCCTTGGGCACTTTGGCATAGAAGGCGGCTTCGTCGAGCACCCTGCCCGCCTTCACCTCGTACAGTTCATTGCGCAGCTGGATGATCCCGCCCCTGCGCTCGGACTGGGGATAGGTGGAGAGGAACACCGTGGTGGCCGTCAGCGTGCGGTCGAGAATGTCCGGACTGCTGGGGAATTCCTTGCGCAACCGGTCCAGGCACTGGATCTGCCTCCAGGCGCCCTCCTCGGCAAAACCGCTCTGCGGATAGCGGTATCCCAGCACTCCGTACGCCGAGATCGCCAGCTCGTGCTCCCCAGCCTCTTCCTGGCAGCGGCCGGCGAGGAACTGGGCCTCCGGCGCACGGGCCCACTGCGGCCCGTTGCGGATCACGCCCTCGAAATACTCCACGGCATACTCGGGTGCCCGGTAGCCGCCGAAGAGCCAGCGCATGCGCCGCTGGTTCATCAGCTTGACGGCGATGCCGAACTGGCGCTCCAGCGCCGTGTCGTAGTCCGCCATCCGGCTGGAGTAGTTGTCGATCAGGTACTGGTAGGCTTCGTACGCCTCCTTCTCCTTGCCGCGCGCCAGCAGGATGTCGGCCCGGGCCCGGGCGGCCCATGGGGCCTCCTTGCTGTTCGGCCAGCGCCGGTAGAGATAGAGCATCCGCCGATCGGCCTTCTTCAGCCGCCCGGCGTTGAGCGTCTCCTGGGCATAGCTCCATTGCTCCGCCGGAGAGGGCATCTTCTTGTCGAAGATGGCCCTCCAGGTTGAACGCCCTTCCTCCTGGACGACATAGACGTCCGGCTTCGTGGAGCGGCATCCCGACCCCGCCAGGCAGAGTCCGGCAAGCAGGAACAGTGGCAAATGTTTCGGAAAACGCATAGTGTCCGCAATCTAGTTGACCGCCCCTCAACGGGCAATGCCAAAGCACCGGGGAGTGCGCCCCCCCCGGAAAATCAGTAGCTCTTGGCGAAAACCACCCGCCCGCTGCTCGGCTTTCCGCAGCAGACGCAGCCGCCCCCGCCGCCGGCGGCGCGGTCGAACGGAATGCAGCGGATCGTCACCGACAGTTCGTCGCTGATCCTGGCTTCGCATTCGCCGCCGTCGCACCAGTGGCTCAGGGCGAACCCGCCATGCGCCTCGGGCCGGTCCGCGTTGGCCGGGGTGAAGAATGCCTTGAATTCGGCGTAGGAGTCGATCTCGCGCGTGTGCTCCCGCCGGAATGCCAGCGCGCGCGCTAGCAGGTTCCGCTGGATATCGCCGAGGATGGCGGCGATGGTGCCGACGAATTCGTCCCGGCCGATCGCCTGCTTTTCGCCCGTATCGCGCCGGGCGAGGAACACGGAGTGGTTCGCCATGTCGCGCGGACCGATCTCGGCGCGGAGCGGGATCCCCTTCTTGACCCAGCCCCAGCCCTTCTCCCCCGCATTGATGTCGCGGTCGTCGACCACGACCTCGATCTCGCGCTCATGGAACCGCTGCTGGCGCAGCGCCGCGGCGATTTCGTTGCAGTAGGCCATGATCGATGCGCGATCCTCTTCGTTTCGGATGATCGGCAGCAGGACGACGTGGCTGGGTGCAAGCCGTGGCGGCATCACCATGCCGTCGTCGTCGCCGTGCGTCATGATCATGCCGCCGATGAGCCGGGTCGAAACGCCCCACGAAGTGGTCCACGCGAATTCGTTCCGGCCCTCGCGGCTCTGGTACTGGATATTCGAGGCCTTGGCGAAGTTCTGCCCGAGGAAGTGGCTCGTCCCCGCCTGCAGCGCCTTGCGGTCCTGCATCATCGCCTCGATGCACAGCGTGCTCACCGCGCCCGGGAAGCGCTCGCCGGCGGTCTTTTCGCCGGTCAACACGGGCATGGCCATGTACTCCTCCGCGAAGGTCTTGTAGACCTCGAGCATCTTGCGCGTCTCCTCCCAGGCCTCCCCCTCCGTCTCGTGGGCGGTATGCCCCTCCTGCCAGAGGAACTCCGCCGTGCGCAGGAACAGGCGCGTGCGCATCTCCCAGCGCACCACGTTGGCCCACTGGTTGATCAGGATCGGCAGGTCGCGATAGCTCTGCACCCACTTGGCGTAGGTCGCGCCGATGATGGTCTCCGACGTGGGGCGCACGATCAGCGGCTCCTCGAGCTCGCCCGCCGGAACCAGGCCTCCGTCGGGTCCCGCCTCCAGTCGGTGGTGGGTCACCACTGCGCACTCCTTGGCGAAGCCTTCGACGTGCTCCGCCTCCTTTTCAAGGTAGCTTTTTGGGATGAACAGCGGAAAGTAGGCGTTCACATGGCCGGTCGCCTTGAACATCCGGTCCAGGCCCCGCTGGATGTTTTCCCACAGCGCGTAGCCCCAGGGCCGGATCACCATGCATCCGCGCACATCGCTGTTTTCCGCCAGCTCCGCCGCGCGCACCACCTGCTGGTACCACTCCGGATAGTTCTCCTCCCGCGTCGGCTCGATCGCCGTCTTCTTCTGCTTTGCCATAGTCGCTTCCCAAGCTAGTCCTTTCCGTTCTTCAAATCCGCGATGCGCCGCATGATCAGCGCGGCGTGGGCCTCGTAGGCTTCCCGGCCGGAGCCGAGCGCCTGGAACTCCTCCTGCGTGATCGGCTTGCCGTAGGTGATGGCCACCCTGCAGGGCTTGATCCATTTCGAGCCCTTGGGATGGGCCTTGAAGGTGCCGTCGATGTAGGCCGGCACCACGACGCAACCGGACTTCTCGATGATGAACCCAATCCCGCCCTTCGCCTCCTGCAGTTCCCCGTTTTCGGTCCGCGTCCCCTCCGGGAACATGGAAACCGCCTTGCCTTCCTTGAGCGCCTTGATGGTCAGCTTCAGCGCCTTCATGTCGCCGGTGCCGCGCGCAACCGGGATGCAACCGACCGAATCCATCCACCACGATCCAAACCGGGAGTTCCAGAGGGAATCGCGCGCCATGAAATGGACGGGGCGCCCCCGATACCCCACACCAACGACGGGCGGGTCGAGGAAGCTCGCATGGTTCGAGGCGATCAGCACTCCGCCCCGGTCCGGGATGTTCTCCGCGCCGCGGATCCGCAGGCGGTGCCATGCAAGCAGGAACAACTTAAAGAGGCGGGTGGAAAACTGGTACACCCGCATGTCGGCCATGACTTCATGCTTAACCGTATCGATCATCTCGTTCACTCCGTCACCGCATCAACGATCTTTTTGATCACTTCCTCGAGGGTCATCGACGTACTGTCGATCACCTGCGCATCGTCCGCCACCTTCAGCGGATCGGTCTTGCGGGTCGTGTCGATCGTGTCGCGCCTTTTCAGGCTGTCCATCACCTCGTGCGCCTTTTCGTCCTCGCCGGCGGCGACCAGCTCCCGGTAGCGGCGCATCGCCCGCTCTTCGGGATCGGCGTCAAGGTAGAACTTGCACGGCGAATCGGGAAAGACCACGGTGCCGATGTCGCGCCCTTCCATCACCAGCGAACCGAAATGTGCCAGGGCCTGGAGATTCTCGACCACGAAACGCCGGACCTCGGGCATGGCCGCCACCCCCGCTACCGCCTCGCGCACCTCCTTTTCGCGCAGTTCCTGAACAGGAACGGCGCCATCGACCGAAAAGGCCGCGGCCCCGTCCTGCACGAAGAAATCCCACGCCGCGCCGTGCATCGATGCCGCCACGGCCGCGTCGTCCCGCAGGTCCACGCCCTTGCGGATCGCATTCCAGGTCACCCCCCGGTAGAGCGCGCCCGAATCGACGTATATGAAGCCAAGCGCCTTCGCCACCCCCTTGGAAACCGTCGACTTTCCGGAGGCCGACGGGCCGTCGACCGCTATGGTTTTCACCTTCTCCATCATCCTTCGACCTTCCCGCCCAGCGCGGCCATGTGCTTCCAGAAATCGGGATACGAAGTGTCCACGCACCCGGTGTTTTGGATCGTTACCGGCCCCGATCCGAACGTGTTCAGGATCGCCATCGACATCGCGATCCGGTGGTCGCCGCGGCTATCGAGGGCTCTCTCCGGCGTTTCGAGTGCGGCGGGCCCGCCGACCACCATCCCGTCCTCGAGTTCCTCCACCTCGACGCCGAACAGCCGCAGGTTACCGACCATCTCCGCGATGCGGTCGGATTCCTTGACGCGCAATTCGGCGGCGTCGCGGATTTCGGTCCGCCCCGACGCCAAGGCCCCGGCCACCGCAAGGATCGGAAGTTCATCGATCAGATTGGGGATCTCATCGCCTTCGATGACCGTTCCGTGCAGCGGTGCGCCCCGGACGGTGACCGTTCCCCATGGATCGCCCGCCGCTTCGGTCACCACGATTTCGATGGAAGCCCCCATGCGCCGCAGCACGTCGAGCAGTGCCGTGCGGCGGGGATTGAGGCCCACGCCCTCCAGCACCAGCTCGGCACCGGGCCGCACCGCCGCGGCGACAATCCAGAAGGCGGCCGACGAGAAATCGCCCGGCACCACGAAATCGCGCGCCTTGAAGCGCGGCCCCCTCGATCCGAACCCGTGGATGGAGATTTCCAGCCCGTCGATCTCGATCGGAATGTCCAGCGCCTGGAACAGCTTTTCGGTGTGGTCGCGCGTGGGTCGCGGCTCGACCACCGTGGTCTTGCCTTCGGCATAGAGTCCGGCCAGCAGGATGCACGACTTGACTTGGGCCGAAGCCATCGGGAGCAGGTAGCCGATGCCCTTCAGCTTTCCGCCGCAGACGACCATCGGCAGCGTACCCTTCTGGCCGCTCAGGCCGATATGCGCACCCATCAGCTCCAGCGGATGGCGGATGCGCCCCATCGGGCGGCTGGAGAGCGATTCGTCGCCAACCATGGTCACCTCGATGCCGGCCCCCGCCACGAGGCCCGCCAGCAGGCGTGTCCCCGTGCCGGAGTTGCCCATGTCCAGCGGCCCGGCGGGTGGCCGCAACGTGCCGGCCACGCCGGTAATGTAGAGCGCATCGTCGCGGAATTCCGCCACGGCCCCCATCTGCTCCATGGCGGAAAGCGTGCTGCGCGCATCCGCGCCGTTGAGATACCCAATGACCCTCGACGTCCCCTCGGCCAATGAAGCCAGCATGGCCACGCGCTGCGAGATGCTCTTGTCGCCGGGGATCTTGACCGATCCGCCCAGCGGTGCTGGAAATACCCTTTTACTGCTCATTGAATCCCATCCACGGATTGAATCCGTGGGTATCCTATTTTTTAAGAAACCTGCTTAGTTTCAAAATCCCGTTGCGAGCCGATGCGGCCTCCTCGAGCCATTTCCGGATATCTTCGCCATTGCCACTGCGCAGGATTCCGATGAGGCCCTGCAGCTCTTCGTGGAAGCGGTCGAGCTCGTTTTCGAGGGCGGCGCGGTTGGTGTCGATGATATCCACCCACATATCGGCCGAGCCGGAAGCCACGCGTGTGGTGTCCTTGAATCCCGTACCGCAGAAGTCGGCCTTTGCACCCGGATCGGAACCGGCCACCGAACGGGCCAGCGCGGCGGCGACCATGTGCGGAAGATGGCTCGTCGACGCCAGCATGGCGTCGTGCGCCGCGGGCGACATCTCGACCACTGCCGATCCGGCCCCCTGCCACAGCGCCGCTACCGTCTCGCGGGCAGACTCCGGCGTCCCTTCCGTGGGGCACACCACGGTCAGGCGCCCGTCGTAGAGATCGGGGAATCCCGCTTCGATTCCCGTCTTCTCCGATCCGGCGATGGGATGCGAGCCGACGAAGCAGGCTTTGCTTCCCGCGAACAGCGGCTCCATGGTCCGCAGCAGCTCGGACTTCGTGCTCCCCACATCCGTCATCACCGCGCCGGCCTGGAGCGCTGGAACAACCTGCCCGGCCAGCTTGGCGATCGACCAGATCGGCACGCAGACCACCACCACGTCCGCCTCGCGGGCGGCGTCGGCGGGATCGGCATAGGCGGCATCGACCATGCCGGAAGCCAAGGCATGGTCCCGCGTCTCCGCGCGCCGGGCATAGCCGAGGATCCGTCCCCCGAACCCGCGCTTGCGCAACGCCAGTGCGAGGGAGGCCCCCATCAGGCCCAGCCCCAGGATCGCCACATTTTGCCGTTTGTCCATCCGTTCCAACCCATCGAAAAAGTGAGGGGCTATTGTCCAAGGAATGGGAATTATTTCAATCCTAAAGCCGACCGCGCATCGCGCCCCGCCGAATATAATACTATTTTTGTACTATTAAAATTTGACATCCCCGCCCCGTCCTTCAAGATCGGGCCAGTTGATAAGACAACGATCAGGAGGTTTACCATGGCTTATGAACTACCCAAACTGCCGTATGCCTACGACGCGCTCGAACCCTACATCGATGCGCGGACGATGGAGATCCACCACACCAAGCACCACCAGGCCTACATCAACAACGTCAATGCCGCCCTCGAAGGGACCGCGCTCGCCGGGCTCGATGTCCTTGAGCTGATCCAGCGGCTCGGCGAGGTGCCCGAAGAGAAGCGGACCGCCGTACGCAACAACGGCGGTGGCCACGCCAACCACTCCCTCTTCTGGGAGGTCATGGGCCCGAAGGCCGGCGGCGAGCCCGGCGGGGACCTGGGCAAGGCCATCGCGGACGCGTTTGGCGGGTTCGCCGGATTCAAGGAGCAGTTCAGCAAGGCGGCCGCCACCCGCTTCGGCTCCGGCTGGGCGTGGCTCTGCAAGCACGAAGGCGGCAGGTTGAGCATCTGCTCCACCCCCAACCAGGATAGTCCGCTGATGAAGGATGTCCCCTGCAACGGGGTGCCGATCCTCGGGCTCGACGTCTGGGAACACGCGTACTACCTGCACTACCAGAACCGCCGCCCCGACTATATCTCGGCGTTTTTCAGCGTCATCAACTGGGACAAGGTCGCGGAAAACTTCGCCAAGTAGATCGGTCGCCTACCGTGACGGGACGGAGTCCGGCGCAGGCCGGGCTCCGTTTTGCTTTCCGAACTCCGCCACCATGAAGGTGTGGTCGGAGGGCTTTTCCCGCATGCGCGGCTCCAGATCGATTTCGCACGCTACGCTCCTTTGGGCCAGCGGCGGCGTGGCGAGGATGTAGTCGATCCGCCATCCGATGTTGCGCGTCACGGCGTTGGGCACGCGGTAGTCGAAGAAAGAGTAGCTTTCCTCCCCGGGATGGTGCTTGCGAAACAGGTCCTCGAACCCGAAGGCGCAGACCTCCAGGAAGGCGTCGCGCGCGGCGCTGTGGTAGCACGGATCGTTCACGTGCGCGGCGGGGTTGGACACGTCGATCGGGGCGACCGCGATGTTGATGTCGCCGATCCAGGCCAGGGGCTGCCCGGCGGAATACCCGGCCGCGAACATCCGTTTCAGCCGGGCGTACCACTGCAGCTTGTACCGGTACATGGCATGGTCGATTGCCCGGCCCTGCGGAACATAGGTGTTGACGACCGCAACCCCGCCGACCACCGCGCGCACCAGGCGCGTCTCGTCGGCAGGCCCGCCGTCCTCAAACCCGAAGCGGACCGATTCGGGCGGCTCCCGCGTCACGAGCGCCACGCCGTTGTAGGATTTCTCCCCGCGGAAGGCCACATGCCAGCCCGCCGCCTCGAACGCTTCGCGAGGGAAGTCGGCGTCCTGCACCTTGGTCTCCTGGATGCCGAGGACGTCGGGCCGGTGGGTTGCCAGCCAGTCCAGCACGATGGGCAGCCGGCTGCGGATGGAGTTGGCGTTGAAGGTGGCGATCTTCATGGTGGGCATCCGGGATCGGGGCGATAGGAAACGATCCCTCCCCCCTTGTCAATAGCGCTACGAAAGGATTGAACTGGCTGGATCAATCGGGGATAAACAGCGCCTGTTTCCAACCCCGGACAGGCCATGAACGAAGAAGTCAAAACCACCAATTTCATCCACGACATCATCGACGCCGACCTTGCCTCGGGCAAGCACGTCGAAGTGGTCACCCGCTTCCCGCCCGAACCCAACGGCTACCTGCACATCGGCCACGCCAAGGCCATCCACCTCGACTTCGGCACCGCCGAAAAGTACGGGGGCCGCTGCCACCTGCGGATGGACGACACCAACCCCGAGGCCGAAGACGAGGAATACGTCAAGGCCATCCAGGAGGACATCCGGTGGCTCGGCTACGACTGGGGCAGGCATCTCTACTGGGCATCGGATTATTTCGACACGATGTACGAGTACGCCATCCGCCTGATCAAGAAGGGCAAGGCCTATGTCTGCGAGCTCGGCAAGGAGGAGTTCAAGGACTACCGCGGCATCCCCACCGAGCCCGGCAAGGAACCGCCGGGCCGCGGCCGCTCCATCGAGGAGAACCTCGCGCTGTTCGAAAAGATGAAGAACGGTGGGTTCGAGGATGGCGCCTGCGTGCTCCGCGCCCGGATCGACATGGCCTCCCCCAACCTCCACATGCGCGACCCCGCCCTCTACCGCATCAAGCGCGCCACCCACCACAACACCGGCGACAAGTGGTGCATCTACCCGATGTACGACTTCGCCCATTGCATCGAGGATTCCCTCGAAGGCGTCACCCATTCCATGTGCACCATGGAGTTCGAGGTGCATCGCCCGCTCTACGACTGGATCCTGGAGGAACTGGATGTCTTCCGTTCCCACCAGTACGAGTTCTCCAAACTCAACCTCACCTACGTCGTGCTCAGCAAGCGCCGGTTGCTCCAGCTCGTCAATGAAGGCCTGGTCGGCGGCTGGGACGATCCCCGCATGCCCACCCTCTGCGGCATGCGCCGCCGCGGCTTCACCCCCGAAGCCATCAAGAAGCTTTGCACCATCGTCGGCTGCACCAAGTACGAAGGCATCACCGAAATCGAGCAGTTCGAAAGCATCGTGCGCGACGACCTCAACGAAGCCTCGCTGCGCGCCATGGCCGTGCTCGATCCGCTCAAGGTCGTCATCGAAAACTATCCCGACAACCTCGTCGAAGAGTTCGAGGTGCCCAACCACCCCCAGAAGGAGGAGCTCGGCACCCGCAAGGTCCCCTTCGGCCGCGAACTGTGGATCGAGCGCGACGACTACATGGACGACGCCCCCAGCAAATTCAAGGGCTTCACCATCGGCCGCGAGGTACGCCTGCGCGGCGCCTACCTTGCCACCTGCAACTCGGTTGAAAGGGACGCCGGCGGCAACGTGGTCGGACTGCGCTGCACCTACGACCCCGAAACCAAGGGCGGCAGCGCCCCCGACGGACGCAAGGTCAGGAGCACCATCCACTGGGTCTCCGCCAGGCACGCCGTCGATGCCGAAATCCGGCTCTACGACCGGCTCTACACCGTCGAAAACCCGCTTGGCGACAAGGAGAAGGAGTTCAAGGATTTCCTCAATCCCGACTCGCTGAAGGTCGCCACCGGCAAGCTCGAACCGATGCTCGCAAACGTCGAACCCGGCACCCGCTTCCAGTTCGAGCGCGTCGGCTACTTCTGCGCCGACCTCGACCATACCCCGGCGAAGCCCCTCTTCAACCGCACCCTCACCCTCCGCGGCACGAAGGCATAGGCGCGGCATTTCATTAAATACCCCCCATGCGCCGGTTTTCCTCCGCACCGGCCTTGTTCTCGAGCCGATGGGTGTTGGTAGGGACGCGTGTCCCACATGTCCACGGCGGGATGGGGATACCTCGCCCTACCAAGAATCACATCTTCGCGTTCTTCGGCTCCTCGTGTTTAGAACCTATCCCAAAACTTGCACATCGCCCGGTCAGGGGACCGGGCCTACATCAAATTCCTTGTGAATGCCAACCTTGTGGACCGCGTGTCCTCACGCGGAGGAGGTTCTGGGATAGATTCTAGACCGTCAAAGAAGCAGCCCGGCGCGGACCTCGGCGGAGGTGTTGGGGCCGCTGCATTCGGCGATGACCTTGAGGGCGAATTCGAAGGCGGTGCCGGGCCCCTGGCTGGTGATGAGGTGGCCGTCGACCACGACGATCCCATCGACCGGCTGGATATCGGGCGGAAGCTTCTGCTCCACGCCAGGATAGCAGGTGAAGCGCCTGCCTTCGAGGACCCCGGCTTCGTTGAGCGCCAGCGCGGCGGCGCAGATGGCGCCGATCCATTTCCCCTGTTGGTTGAAGTCGCGCAGCGCACGCTGCACGCCGGCGTGCTTCATGAAGGCCTCGGTCCCGCCAAAGCCGCCGGGTAGCAGCAGGATGTCGTAGTCGTCGGGATCGACCGCGTCCCAAAGCGTGTCGGGGAGCAGCCTGACCCCGCGGGAAGCCTCGATGGCTCCTTCGGCAAGGCCCGCCACGGTGACGTCCCACTTTGCGCGGCGCAGCGTATCGATGATGATGACGGCTTCCATCTCCTCGGAGCCGTTGGCGACCGGTACCAGTGCTTTCATTCTCAACCTCCGGTTTCGTGATGCGACGATTGCCACTTCATTTCGTTTCGTTGCTGTCGCAGGCGCCAGCCTCGCTTCGCGTGAAACGTGAAGGACGAATCGCGCCTCACGGCCCGCTCGTCATTCAATGACTTTGCGAAGTTCGCCAACGACCTGCTCGCGCGTACCTTCCGGAATGGGCACGTCAAAGGTTTCCTGCAGCACCTCGGCCAGGCGTTCGCCGCTGCAGACCACGACGCCGTTGACGTTCATCAAATCCTTGGGCAGTTCCGTGCCCAGGAAGCAGAGGACGGGGTGGACCGGCAGGTTGCCGCATCCCGACTCGTCGAGATAGGCGACCAGCTCGGCCGTGGCATCCTTCACCTGCCGCAGCGGGGGGCGCGACGGCTCGCGGCCGTCGGCGTAGAGCTTGCCGTCGCGAAAGGCGACGCTTCCCTTCCAGTTCTTGGTCTCCACGACGAAGACGCCCGGTGGCCCGACAATGACATGGTCGAAATTCTGCTTTCCGCCACCCAGGCGCAAGCCGTTGAAGACGGTGTATGCCGGCCCGAGGAAGGAGAGTTCGTGGGCCACCCACTCCTCGCCCTTCGCGCCCTTGAGGTAGTTGCCGAGCCGCCGGTCCCCCCATGCGAGCAGGATGGCGGCCGAGACCGCCACGAGGAAGAAGAGGATACCGACCTGCGACAGCCCCAGCTCCGGGCAAGGCAGCCATGCACGCAGGAGGTAGCCGGTGACGAGGCAGACAAGCAGCAGGGGCCAGAAGGCCTTCAGCAGGCCGAGCACGCGGGGGGCTTCCCCCGGGCTTCCGTAGACCCGGGCAAAGCGGCCGCTCAAAGGTGCCTTGTTCGCTTCCATGGGCAGCCTACAATCCGAGCACATCCTTCATGCTGTAGAGACTGGCGGGTTTCCCGGCCACCCAGGCGGCGGCCTGGAGCGCACCGATGGCGAAGACATCGCGGCTCGTGGCGCGATGCGAAAGCTCGAGCAGCTCGCCCATGCCGGCGAGCATGACCGTGTGGTCGCCCACGATGTCGCCCCCGCGCACGGCATGGAAGCCGATCTCCTCCTGCGGGCGTTCGCCCGGGAGCCCGGTGCGCCCGTCCAGCTGGACCTCCTTCAGGTTCCAGCCATAGCCCTCGGCCGCGGCGCGGCCGAGCATGAGCGCGGTGCCGGAAGGGGCATCCTTCTTCTGGTTGTGGTGGCGCTCGACCACCTCGATGTCATACCCCTTGCCTTTCAGCGCGCGGGCCCCCGCCTCGACGAGGTTGCAGAGCAGGTTGATGCCCAGGCTCATGTTGCCGGATAGCACGACGGGACTCTTTTCCGCCGCGGCATGGATCGCCGCCAGCTCCTCTTCGTTCAGGCCGGTGGTGCCGACCACCCATGCGGTCCCCCACTCCGCGATGCGCGGCGCATTGCCCGCCGTACCGAAGTGCGACGAGAAGTCGACAATGACGTCGGCCGTTTTCCCGACCGCTTCGAGGTTGTTGAGCAGCTTGACCCCCGCCTCCCCGGCGCCGGCCATCAGGCCCGCATCCTTGCCAAGATCCGGGGCATCCCACAGATCGACCGCGCCGTGCAATTCCAGCCCCGGCACCGTCTCCTCCAGAAGAAGACGAATCAGGGTCTTGCCCATGCGGCCCGCGGCTCCGAGAACAACAATTTTCGTTTTCATATCACCACCTGCCGAATCCTGCCCACGGTTGTCGCAGCAAACCCGTGGCGTCAAATGAATCAGAGAATCCCCACCTGCGCCATGGTCGCCCGCAGCGCGGCCTTGTTGGCCTCCGTGGTTTCGCACAGCGGCAGGCGGTAGGCCTCTTCGATCATGCCCATCATCGCCATGGCCGCCTTGACCGGAATCGGATTGGTGTCGATGAAGAGGCCGCCGAAAAGCGCATGGTACTTCAGGTGCAGGGCCCGAGCGGTTTCGAAGTCGCCCTTGAGCGCCGCGCCGACCAGCGCTGCCATTTCGGCCGGGATCAGGTTGGAGGCCACGGAGATGACGCCGACGGCGCCGACGGCGATCATCGGCAAGGCCAGAGAGTCATCCCCCGACAGCACGTCGAGATCGCATACGCCCCTGATGGCGCTGACGCGGTCGACGGAGCCCGCCGCCTCCTTGATGGAGACGATGTTCGGATGCCGCGCCAGCTCGGCGACCACCGGCAACGGGATCTCCCGGGCGGAACGGCCCGGCACGTTGTAGAGCACCACCGGCAGTCCCAGGTCGGCCACGGCGGAAAAATGGCGGACGAGGCCGAGGTTGTTCGGCTTGTTGTAGTAGGGCGTCACCTGCAGGGTGCCATCCACGCCGAAGGCCTTGCAGGCTTCGGTCAGCTCCAGCGCCTCCGCGGTGGAGTTGGCGCCCGTGCCCGCGATGATCCTGCAGCGCCTGGCCGCCCGGGCCGCCACGACCTCGATCACCTTCAGGTGCTCCTTCGTGTTGAGCGTCGGCGATTCGCCCGTTGTTCCGACCGGCACGATGCCGTCGACGCCTCCGGCCACCTGGAAATCGACCAGCTCCTCCAGCCTCCGGAAGTCGACCGAGCCGTCCTGCGCAAAGGGCGTAACCAAGGCTGTATAGACACCGCTAAAGTACATTGCATCTCTCCCGTGGAACTACGGAGACTACCCTCTAATTCCCGCTAATCCACCCTAAACATTCGTCAAATCCGCGCCACCACGAGGTCAGGCTGGGAAGGCCTCCAGGCCTTCCATGTCCAGCGTGGCGAAATAGTCCGCAACGGTCTCGGCGCGGCGGATCGGGACGATCGTGCCGTCCTCGCGCCGCAGCAGCTCCGCCGAGCGCAGCTTGGCATTGTAGTTGAAGCCCATGGCGTGGCCGTGCGCGCCGGCATCATGAATGACCACCAGGTCGCCGACGTCGGCCTGCGGCATGGCGCGGTCGATGGCGAACTTGTCGTTGTTTTCGCAGAGCGACCCGGTGACGTCGCAGACGAAATCGCAGGCGGCGTCCTCCTTGCCGGCCACGGTGATGTGGTGGTAGGCCCCGTACATCGCCGGCCGCATCAGGTTGGCCATGCAGGCATCGAGCCCGACATACTGCTTATAGGTGTTCTTCCGGTGCAGCACGCGGCTGACCAGCCAGCCGTAGGGCCCCGTCACCATCCGGCCGCACTCCATGCGGATATCCAGCGGCCCGAGCCCCTTGCCAACGATCCACTGCTCGTAGAGCGCACGGACCCCCTCGCCCAGCGCTTCCAGGTCGACCGGTTCCTGCGCAGGCCGGTACGGGATGCCGATGCCGCCGCCCAGGTTGACGAATTCGAACCCGATACCGAGCGTGGCGGACAGTTCGCCGACCAGTTCGAACAGCATGTGGGCGGTTTCAAGGAAGTAGGAGATCTCCAGCTCGTTCGACGCCACCATCGTGTGCAGGCCGAAACGCCTGACCCCCTTGTCGCGCAGGATGCGGTAGCCTTCGAAAAGCTGTTCGCGGGTGAATCCGTACTTGGCCTCTTCGGGATGGCCGATGATCGCGTTGCCGGCCTTGAGCGCGCCGGGATTGTAGCGGCAGCAGACCAGGTCGGGCAACCCGGTGTGCTCCTCGAGGTACTCGATGTGGGTGATGTCGTCGAGGTTGATGATCGCCCCCAGCTCCATGGCCTTGGCGTATTCGTAGGCCGGAGTGTCGTTGGAGGTGAACATGATATCCCCGCCCCGCATGCCGACCTGCTCCGACAGCAGCAGCTCGCCCATGGACGAACAGTCCGCGCCGAAGCCTTCGGCCCTGAGGATCTTCAGGATATAGGGATTCGGCGTCGCCTTGACGGCAAAGTATTCCTTGAACCCCGGATTCCAGGCAAAGGCCGCCTTCAGCCTGCGCGCGTTCCCGCGGATTCCCGCTTCGTCGTAGAGATGGAACGGCGTCGGAAAGCGCTGTGCCAGCGCTTCCAGCTGTTCCCGGTTCAATGGGCATCTCTTTTCGGCCATGGTCGTTCTCCTGAAAATGAATGCGGGACTATACAGGAAACCCTTCTGTTTCCAACGCCGGGCGCAAGAAAAAAGGGTTCTTCCCCAAGGAAGAACCCCTGGCACGGCCGCCGCACCTACCGCCCCGGCGGGTGCTGACCCGGCGGGAACGGCGGCGCCTCCGTCTCGTCCAGATAGCCGTCCCCGTTGCGATCTAGCCCGGGGAACTGGTCGGCCGGCCCGTCGAACTCCCGCTTCGAGACCTTGCCGTCGCCATCCTGGTCGAGACGCGCAACGAAACCGGCCATGCCGGGATCGCCCGGACGAATGTCGTTGCGGGAACCGGAATTCCGCCCCGCGACCTTGGGTCCCGAGCTGGCAGGGTCCGCCACGCCGCCACGCACCAGCCGGACCTGGTTGTCGATGCGCTGGGCATCGCCCTGCGGACCATGGCCCTGCGGCAGCCGGGCCTCGTCACCGCTCTTCTGGTCGCTCCGCTGCGCCCCCGCACCATGCACATCCATCCATTCGTTGTGCATGAAACCCAGCGCGCGCCCAAACGCAATGTACACCGCCCGGCTGCCGCCGCGCGGATCGACGTGCGTTGTACTCGTCCAGTAATGGCCGTAATCCTTCTGCCCGTCCTCGTTGACTATCGGCGTGCATTTAAAGACCGGATCGATGGCGGGGGATTCCGTGGTGTCGGGCGAGCGCGTGTAGTCGACGATGCTCTGCAGCTCCTTGGCGTTCGGCAGCCGCCAGTCGTCGAGCCCCGCGAACTCCATCCCCTCCGCATAGGCCAGAGCCTCCTCCCAATCCATGCCCTTTCCGCCGTCCGCCTGCATCCAGGTCAGACCCGTCGCGCGGTCGGTGACGGTGCCGTCGCCGTTGTCGACCAAGTCGTTCCGGCCGTAGTCCGGATTTCCGCGGACATGGATGGCATAGAAGGTCTTGGCCTCCCGCCCCGGCATGGCATCGACCGGATATCCCTTGATGCGCCCGTCGGCGAAGTTGACGCCGAACATCGCCCGGGCCCCGTGCATCACCTTGCCCGTGTAGATGGTCGAGGTCGCCCACTGCGAATCGATGATCCGGTCGCCCTCCTCCTCCCTGCCATACTGGAACCGGAAGAACTTCGCATCGATGAACGGCGTCGCTCCAACGCCGCTGTTCGGATCGGGATCGATGCCGGTAAAGTTGATCAGCGAGTAAAGCTCCTTGATGGTCGGCAACCGCCAATCGGCATAGCCGCCCGTCCGGCACGCTGCAACGTCGGCCACGATTTCGGCGCAGGTCCGCTTGGCCCCGGGATCGGCCTGCCACATCAGGCCGGTCACCAGATCCGTGATCGTGCCGTCGCCGTTGTCGCGGTATGATGGCTGGTTGCCGTTGTACTGCGCGTCCTGTCCGAAGAATGGCCGGCCGACTTCCGGATAGTCGATCTCCATCCGGTCGTCGAAGCAGCGGAGCTGCCCCGTATCGACGATGGGGTATTCCCCTGCCCCGGCGCTGGCCAGGCACGCGGCCATGGCCAGACCCTTGATGATTACCTGCTTCATTGCTGCGCCTCCTTTCACTGGACCTCGATGCTAAGGCGATAGAAAAAGTGGCTGTTGGCCGAGGTGTCCACGACATAGTTGCTCGAAGTCGTCTCGCCCAGCGGAGTCCATATCCCATCCACCAGGTTGGAGCAACCTTCAATCGTGCAAGCATACCCGGCCGCGTTCGGCCAACTGAGGGTACTGCCACTCAAGGTCAACTCAACCGGATCGGCGCCCGCATCGCGCACGAGGCGGACGTAGTTGTACCAGCGGGCGGCATCGCCCTGGGGCGATGACGTGTAGTACCAGCCGTCTGGAACGTAGGTATATCCCGTGGTGTCGTAGGTCTTCAATTCGCTGCGCTGGGCGCCGGCGCCATGGACATCCTGCCACATGCCGTTGAAATATCCCATCGCCCGGCCGAAACAGACATATGCGCCATGGGCACCGCTACCGCTCTGCTGCACGTGGGTCGTGCCGGAGCAATACCACGGCCAATCGGCCTGGCCCGCCTCATTGGTGATCGTTGTGCAATGGAGAAGCGGATCGATGGCGGGCGAACCGGTGGCGGTCGGGGCGCGGCCATAGTCCACGATGGACTGCAGTTCCTTCGCGCTGGGCAGGCGCCAGTCGCCATAGCCCAGGTAGTTGGCAGCATTCATCTGCTGCGCGTAGGCCAGCGCATTGCTCCATAGCATCCCGGAGCCGCTGTCCTCCTGCGCCCACATCATGCCGGTGGCATGGTCGGTCACGGTGCCGTCGCCGTTGTCTTGAAAGTCGTTGATGCCGTAGCCCGCGTTGCCGCGGCACAGGTAGACCAGGAAGGCCTTCGTTACCGGGTACGACTTGATCCGGCCATCGACGATATTGAGGCCGGGCATCGTCTGCACGCCGCCTCCCATCACCGGATCCAGGTGGAGGGTGGAGGTGGCCACCTGCGAATCGATGGTCCGCTCGCCGGCATTCGTGTCGCCCCAGGCATATTCGAAATAGTCGGGGTTGATGAACGGAACGAGCGTGGAGGTATCGTCGCTCATCGGATCGGTGCCGCGGAAATCCATCAGGGAGTAGACCTCCTTGATGGATGGCATCCGCCAGTCGCCGTAGCCGCCGAAGTTGGCGGCGTTGACGGTCGCGACGTAGTCCGCGGCCGCGGACGGGGTCATCTTATCGTTGATGTCGATGACCCCGTCGTTGTTCCAGTCGGGCGACCGGGTCCAGGTCAATTGCGTGTTGTAGTCGTAGACCGTCAAGCCGTCGGGGCTGATTTCATAGCAGGGCTGGTGTCCGTCGAACTGGGCATCCTGGCCGTAGTAGGCGTCGCCGATGCCGGGCGCGGCAATCCCGCCGCTGTTGCCGAAGAACAAAGTCTGATGGGTATCGACGACGGCATACGGCACCGTAGGCAAGGCCAGCTCGGTGCCGCCGAACCCGGCAAAGTCGGGCGCGTAGCGCTCGAAGCGGAACAGGTCGCCGCTGCCGATGTATTCCCAGGCCGGCGCACCGTCCGTCGTTACCTCAAAGGCGCGGCCGGCCGTGCCTTCGCAGACAAGTGTATTGCCGTTCCGCAGGCGCTGCGCTCCGGAGATGTGCGAGGCATAGAAATCGGTCGCCACCGAATTCGTGTAGGTCCAGACCGGAGAAAGCGGGAGACCGGCGGTGTAGCTTCCATCGGGAGCGACCGGTGGAACAATCTCGTCGACGGAGGAAGAGTCGCCGCCGGGGCGGCCCTGCCCGTTATTGAAGATCAGGATATCGCCCGCCCCCGGCAACCCGTCGGCGATCCACTGGGCGTTGTGCTGGACAAACAGCTGCTGATCGGTGGAATCCCCTGCCCCGTAGGTTTGCGGGTTGCCCCAGCGGTAGAGCAGGTCGCCCGCGGAACCCGCAGCTTCCGCCGTGGTCGTGCCGTGGTCGATAATCCAGATTTCGCTGAAGTTGCGGACACTGAGCAGGATCTGGTCGAACTCCGCGTTGTAGTCGACGGCGTTGATGTGGTTCCAGTCGGCCCCTCCGCCGGAGCCGCTTAAGACGTAGTTAAGATCGATCTTTTCCGGATGGTCCGCCACCACGTCGAAGTTGTCGACGAAGGGATTGTAGTCCTGGACCAGGTGGTCCCAAACATGCCATTCCCAGACGATGGTGCCGCCGTAGCTGCCGGTCGGAGCGATTTCGACGAGGGTATCGGGCCACAGCTCGCCGTCGTCCAGCAGGCTCGGATTCCTTCCCGCGTTGTCCGCCTCCGCCTGCGTCTTGAGTTCCCAGGCAATCATCAGCAGGTTGCCGTTGGGTAGCACCTTGACATCATGGTGCGAACGGTGCGCGGCTGTATCGTAGTCATAGGACCAGGACAGGTTGCCGTCCCAGCCGAACTGTTCCACGCGTCCGGCGCACCCTCCCGCATTGAACGTCGTGCTGCCGGTGTTGGCCGTGCGCAGCAGCGAACCATCCTCCAGCAGGTAGGCCGACTGCCCAGGCGGGTGGCTGCTCGACCAGGTCTTCACGATGTTGCCGTCGTTGTCCACCAGGTAGGTGTTGGTCGACGACAACGGACTGAACAGGTTGTATCCCGAGGCCGGTGGACCGTTCGTAAACGATGCGTCGGAGGAGCCGGCCCCGACCGTAAAGCCGGCGATCTTCGCAAACGCGATCTGGCCTTGCGGCGTAGTGAACGTGACCACGCAATCCTTCGCACCTTCGGCCTCTCCCGGCGGAATGTTGAACACCGCCATCACCGTATCGAGACTGGGGTGCAGGATCGATGCTCCGCCCAGCGCTCCGATCATCACGCTGTCGGGCACGATGCCGGCGGGCGGGGTCGGCGGGGTGCTGTTCGGCAGCGTAAACGTCACCAGCAGATTCGACGTGCCGGGGTCGGCCCGGCCGGGAGCGATCGAGTTGATCGTAAACTGCGCGCGAAGGTCGCCTGCCGCCATCGCGAAGAGAAGAACCAGCATCTTTTTCATTCCAGCCTCCGTTTCCTTTTCGATCCTGCCTGGAAGCTAGCACCGGCTACCTTAAAACCCGGTTAAGGAGGAAAAATTAATCCGGCCTTTTTTCCGCTCCTCCTTAATCCCATCTTAAGGTTCGCGATGCTACAACCTATCGCGTACCTTGAAGCAAAGGAGAGCCCGCATGCGCCTGTTGATCGTGGAGGACGAATCGGACCTGAGGCTGGCCCTGTCGATGGCGCTGGCCGAAGAGGGCTACGCCTTGGATACGGCCGAAGATGGCCGGGAGGGCCTCTACAAGGCTTTGAACTGGGACTACGACGCCATCATCCTCGACCTGATGATGCCGGAGATGGACGGATGGGAGATGCTCGAACGGCTCCGCAAGGAGAAGCATACCCCGGTGCTGGTCCTTACCGCCCGCGGGGAGCTCGACGACCGCGTGCGCGGGCTCGATCTCGGATCCGACGACTTCCTGGTGAAACCGTTCGAGATGGAGGAGCTCAGCGCCCGCCTCCGCGCCATCATCCGCCGCGCAGCCGGAAAGTCGACCAGCGTCCTCTATCTGCGGAACCTCGAGGTGGACACCGCCAGGAAAACCGTACGGGTCGGCGGCAAGCCGATCGCCCTGACCGCCATGGAGTACGCCCTGATCGAATACCTCATGATGCATTGCGGCAAGGTGGTCACCCGCATCGATCTCTACGAGCACCTGTTCGACGAACAGGACGACTCGCTCTCGAACGTCCTCGACGTCCATGTCTGCAACCTGCGCCGCAAGCTGGGCATCGACTGCATCCGGACGCGGCGTGGCCACGGCTATATCCTGGAGAGATGAAGATGTTCCGCAGCATCAAATGGCGCCTGCAGGCGTGGCAGATGCTCCTGCTGGCCGCCGTGCTGGCCGTACTGCTGGCGCTGCACTACCAGCTGCGCAGGAAGGAGCTCGTGGCGCAGGTCGACAAGCAATTGCGCGACGCCCTCGTCATCGTCCTGCCGGTCGTCGCCCCGCCCCCATCCGCCCTGCCGCCGCGGCGGGAGCCGCAGCAGCTGCCGCCCCCCCTTGCGGACGGTCCGGAACAGATCGGCCAGGATTTCATCGAACAGATCGCCGACCACGACTACTATGTGATGGCTTGGAACGCCGCGGGCGCCGAGGAAGCACGGCACGGCAGCGTACCGGCGGACCTGGCCCTGCCCGATCCGCCCCCGGCAGCCGGCAAGCAGGTGATCGCCACGCGCGCCGGGAACCGCGAGCTGGTGCGCCACCAGCCCAACGGCGTCGTGATCCTAGTCGGCCAGCCCCTGGCACCGGTGTACCGGATCCTGGCGGCAACGAGAATCCATCTGCTCGCGGTCGGGCTGGCCGTGATGGCCACGGGCTTTGCCGGCGGGTGGCTCATCATCGCCCGCGTCATGCGGCCGCTCCGGGAAATCGGCCAGACCGCCCGGCGCATCGCATCGGGCGAACGCAACCGCCGCATCGAACTGGCCGATGCGCCCGTGGAGCTCGAGGACATGGCCTGCACCCTGAACGAAACCTTCGACCACCTCGACGATGCCATCGAAACGCAAAAGCGGTTCTCCGCCGACGCCTCCCATGAGTTGCGCACGCCCATCGCGGTCGTCATCGCCCAGACCCAGGCCGCCCTCAGGCGCGACCGGTCGACCGAGGAATACAAAGCCGTCCTGGAAGCCTGCCTGCGTGCGGGGCAGCGAATGAAGACCATGGCCAACAGCCTGCTCGAACTCAACCGTGTCGAACGCATCGATGCCGAGCTGCTGAAGGGACGGCACGACCTCAACACCCTCCTGCATGAAACGGCCACCTCCACCGCACTGCTCTCGGACCTCCATCCCGTCGAATTCAAGGCGGCCGCAGAGGCGCTTTGGGCGGACGTCGACGGCGAACGCATCCAGCAGGTGGCCGCCAACCTCGTTGCCAATGCCCTGCAGCACAATCCGGACGGCTGCCCCATCCGCGTGGAATTGCGCAGGAACGGAGGAAAGGCGGAAATCGAAGTCGCCGACGGGGGCGCCGGCATCGCCCCAGAGCACCTTCCGCACCTCTTCGAACGCTTCTTCCGCGTCGACAAGTCGCGCTCGCGCGAGCACGGCGGCGCCGGGCTCGGCCTCGCGATCGCCAAGGGGATCGTCGAGGCCCATGGGGGAACGATCGCCGTCTCGTCCATGCCCGGCCAGGGAACCACCTTCACCATCGAGCTGCCGCTCGCATAAGGCAAAAGGGATTCCGCACCAGGCGGAATCCCTTGTCTTGGCCACAGCGGAATACGGCTTGGGCAGTTCACGAATGGGATGCCGACGCCGATTCCACTGGCAAGGACGGCTGTCCCCAGCCGTCCTTGGCGGTGTGGAACACTCCGCCCAATCCATCAACGGCAACTCAACCGTTGCCTGCTCTAGCGCTTGTTCTTCATCGAAGCCATCACGCGCAGGCGCAGGGCGTTTAGCTTGATGAATCCGGTGGCGTCGGACTGGTCGTAGCCGCCCGCCTCGTCGAAGCTGACGATGTTCGGATCGTAGAGCGAGAAGGGCGAACGCCGCCCGCAGACATGCACCCCGCCCTTGAAGAGCTTGACGCGCACGTCGCCGGTGACCGTCTTCTGGCTTTCGACGATGGCGGCCTGGAGCATTTCGCGTTCGGGGGCGAACCAGTAGCCGTTGTAGACCAGCTCGGCATACTTGGGGATGAATCCGTCGCGCAGGTGCATCACTTCGCGGTCCATGCAGATGGATTCGAGCGCGCGGTGCGCATGGTGCAGGATGGTACCGCCGGGGGTTTCGTAGACGCCGCGATCCTTCATGCCGGTATAGCGGTTCTCGACGATGTCGATGCGGCCGACGGAATGTTCGCACCCGATCGCGTTGAGTTTGCGCAGCAGGGCTGCGGGAGCGAGCCTTTCGCCGTTGACGGCGACGGGAATCCCCTGCTCGAAAGAGACCTCGACATATTCCGGCTCGTCCTTGGCCTGGCTGAGCGGCTTGGTCATGCACCACATGTTCGCGTCGGGCTCGTTCCACGGATCCTCGAGGATGCCGCCCTCAAAGCTGATGTGGAGCATGTTGCGGTCCATGCTGTAGGGCTTCTTCGCCGACACGGAACAGGGGATGCCCTTCTCCTCCAGGTATTTGATCATGTCCTGGCGGCCCTTGAAGGTAAACTCCCTGGGCATGCGCCACGGGGCGATCACCTTGATGTCGGGCTTGAGGGCGTAGGCGGTGAGCTCGAAGCGGACCTGGTCGTTGCCCTTGCCGGTCGCGCCGTGGCAGATCGCCTCGGCCCCTTCGGCGATGGCGAGGTCGACCATGCGCTTGGCGATGAGCGGGCGGGCGATGGAGGTGCCGAGCAGGTAGGTTCCCTCGTAGACCGCGTTGGCCTGCATCATCGGATAGATGAAATCGCGGGCGAACTCTTCGCGGACATCGTCCACGACGCACTTGACCGCCCCGTGCTTGAGGGCCTTGGCCTCCAGGCCGTCGAGCTCCTCCTCCTGGCCGAGGTTGGCGCAGTAGCAGACGACCTCGGCGTTGAACTTCTCCTGCAGCCAGGTGAGCAGGACGGTCGTGTCGAGACCTCCCGAATAGGCAAGAACAACCTTCATGGCAAGAATCCTTTCTTTTCCGCTGGGTAAAGGCGGGTGTTCTACCGCCATTGGCCCGGCCAATCAATCCCGTTCACCGGGAATCCCCTACACCTCCTCGAGGCGGTCCAGCACCTTCCCGATGGCGGGCTCCAGGTTGTCCACCATCTCGTCCAGCTCGTCGAGGGGGATGTCGGCCATGCCCTCGACCGTATTGAGCAGGAGCAGCATGGAGGCCAGCGAGGTGGAGAGCATGCCGAAATCCTTGAACGCCTGCGACCGGGCCGCCTTCTCCAGCGCTCCGCGCGCATCAAGCGCCCGGACCGTCGCAATGCAGCGGTCGTTGATTTCCAGCAGGCGGGAACGGGCCTGCGCGTAGGGATCGCCATCCGGGGAGTAGGCCTCCCCCACCTGTTCCCAGAGTTCGCACCAGAGCGCATGGAACTCCTCCTGCTCCTCGGCGGAGCGGAAGAAGAGCGATCGCCCCGCGCAGACCCGGGCCAGCACGGGTTCCGGACCGGCGGCGCCATGGCAGAGCGCATCGCGCATGTAGGCTTCGGCCTCGCTCTCCCGCAACGAGAGGCCGAGCTGCTTGAAGTAGGCGTCGAGGCGCCCCCCGAGCTCCTCCATCTCCTCGAGCATCTCCTGCATGGCGCCCACCACCGGATCGGCATCCACGGGGCAGATGACCACCCGGTCGGCCACCGGCTTGATGGCCAGGTCCTCCTGGGAAAGCAGGAACCCTTCGATCGGCAGGGGCGGCTGCTTCATGAGCGGCCGCGGCCCCCGGCCGCCTATCAGCATCATGATGGCGAGCTGCTCGTAGCAGTCGGCCTCAAAGCCGAGTTCCGCGTGCATCGCCTCGTAGGCGTTGCGCATGGACAAGGTCCACTCCCGGACGATCTGGAGGCTGGCGGTTTCGGCCGCCTCCACGTGCGTGACGGCGTAGACCCCCTGTAGCCAGTCGAGCACCCGCACCATGAGGGCGTCGCCCGGCGCAAAGCCGCAACCGTCGTAGAAGCCGGCAAGATCGAACGTGGTCACCTCCACCTTGCCCTTGCCCGATCCGGCCAGCTTGCGTTCGTTGCCCTTCTCGTCGGTGGTCAGGTAGTTTGCGGCGCCGTCCTCCCCGTAGAGGGTGAGCATCTCCCGGGCCTGGCGCAGCGGCATCGTCACGCGCCGCACATGCGGCGCCGATCCGTCGGGCAGGACCAGCCAGGCATCCGGCGGAAAGACATCGCGGCTGATGAACGGCATGAAGCGGTGCCCGGCGAGCAGGTACCCCCCCTCCACCTCCTCGGCGGTCGGGACGATCCGGAACTCGGCACCCTGGAAAAACATCCGCCGCGGCATGAAGCGCGGGTTCGTTGGATCGTCCGTCGTCTGGAACAGGTAGCTCGATGACGACGCCAACCCATAGACGTCGTCCTCGTCCACCTCCTCCGAGCGCGCCCAGACATGGTCGAGCAGCTCGTCGAAGGCGAATTCGAAGTCGCAGGTCCGGGCAAAGCCGTCGACCAGTTCCGCAAGTTCCTCGTATTTCATGCCGTCCATCCGACATCCATCCTAGAAGGGGATGTCATCCTCGTATTCGTCGAAATCGGCCGGTACGTCGGCGTCGGACACCGGCGGGCGCTCATCGCCCTTTCCGCCCCCCGCCGGCTGGATGCGCCAGGCCGTCAGGTTGTTGAAGTAGCGCCCGTCGCGCGACTCGCGCCCGCGGATATCGAAGGAGACGGTCACCTCCTGCCCCGGCTGCACGGCATCGAGCAGGCCGACCTTTTCCTGCACGCATTGCAGGATGATCTCCTGCGGGAACTTCCCGTCCTCGACGGTTACCACGAACTCGCGAACGGTGAACCCGCTCCCGAAGGTCTTGGGATCGAGGACCACCTTCACTTTCCCGGTCAAATCGTAGGCCATTGCTTCCTATCCTTCCTGTTTGTTGTTACTGCCCGACCCCGCACTGGCAGGGATTGGGCGACTGTGCGGCCAACTCGTCGTGGAGTTCGGCGCATGCTTCGGCAATCAGCTTGAGGGCCTGTTCGATCTCCTCCCTGGAGACGTTGAGCGGCGGCAGCAGGCGGAGAACGTTGCCCGCCGTCGCCAGCGCCAGGAGCCCCTTCTCCTGGAGCCTCTTCTGCAGGGGCAGCGCGGGTACGTCGAGCACCAGCCCGAGCAGCAGCCCCAGGCCCCGCACCTGCGCGATCCATTTCTTGTGCCGGGCGGCGATCTCGCACAACCCTTCCACGAAAAAGGCGCCCATCATCATCGCGTTGGCGAGCAGCTGTTCCTCCTCGATCACGTCGACGACCGCCAGCGCGGCCGAGCAGGCGAGCGGGGTGCCGCCGAACGTCGTGGCGTGGTGCCCCGGCTGGAAGAGCCCGGCAAGCGCTTCCCCGGCCACGATCGCGCCGATCGGGAATCCGTTGCCCAGGCCCTTCGCCAGCGAAAAGGCGTCGGGCTGCACGCCGTAGTGCTGGAACCCGAACCACTTGCCCGTGCGGCCCATGCCGCACTGCACCTCGTCGACCAGCAGCAGGATGCCCTTCTCATCGCAGAGCCGCCTCAGGGCCGGCAGGAACGCCGGGTCGGCGGGGATCACGCCCCCCTCGCCCTGGAGCGCCTCGACCAGCACGGCGGCCGTTTTGGAAACAATCGCGTCCTGGACCGACTGGAGGTCGTTGAAGTTGGCGTAGACGAACCCCTCGGGAAGCGGGCCGAAGCCCTTCTGCACCTTCTCCTGCCCGGTCGCGGTCAGCGTAGCCAGCGTCCTGCCGTGGAAGGACTGGCGCATGGTGACGATCTCGTACCTGCCCTTGTCGCTGCCCCACAGCCTGGCCAGCTTGATCAGCCCCTCGTTGGCCTCCGCCCCCGAATTGCAGAAGAAGCACTTGGCGCCCGGCAGGCCGGAGCGCTCGGACAGGGCCTTGGCCAGCAGCGGCTGCTTTTCGTTGTAGTAGAGGTTCGACACGTGGACCAGGGTCGCCACCTGGTCCTGCACGGCGCGCACCATCCGGGGATGGCAGTGGCCGATGTTGGTCACGGCGACCCCCGACACGAAATCGAGGTACTCGTTCCCCTCGGCGTCCCACACGCAGGTGCCCGCGCCTTCCACGAGCGCCACGCCGGGCGCATAGGTCGACATCAGGTACCGCTTCTGCAGTTCGGCGATTTCCGAAGTGTTCATTTCAGGTTTTCCGTTCCAGATTCCAGGTTTCTATTCCGTGATTTCGGTCCCCACCCCGTCGGAGGTGAAGAGTTCGAGCAGCAGCGAATGGGGCATGGAGGCGTCGATGATGTGCGCCTTCTTGATGCCCGCCTTCACCGCGTCGACCATCCCCGCGATCTTCGGCAGCATGCCGCCGCCGATGACGCCGCGCCGGACCAGCTCGTCGACATCGCCGAGACGCAGCGAAGAGATGAGCGTGGACTTGTCCTCCGGGTCGCGCAGCAGGCCGGGCACGTCCGTCAGGAAGACCAGCTTGCGCGCATTGAGCGCCCGGGCGATCGCCGTGGCCGCGTCGTCGGCATTGATGTTGTAGAGGCGGCCGTCCAGCCCCTTGCCGAGCGGCGTGACGACCGGGACGATGTCGGAGCGCAGGTAGGCCTGGATCGGCTCGATGTCCACCCGGACGACCTTGCCCACGTAGCCCCAGTCCAGCGCCTCGCCGCTCTTGGGATCGACACCCATCATCTTCTCGACGCGGAGGATGTCCTCGCCATGGATTCCGCGCGCCTTCCCATGGTAGCGCTGGATGATCTCGACGAGCTGCGGATTGACCTCATGGTTGAGTACCTGCTCCACCACCCGGATCGTTTCGGCGTCCGTCACCCGCAGGCCGTGGACGAAGTTGGGCGCGATGCCCGACTCCTTCATTGCCCGCGAGATGGCCTTCCCGCCGCCATGCACCACCACCGGGCGCAGGCCGACGCACTCCATGAAGGCGATGTCCTGCAGGATGCGGCTGTAGCCGTCCTCGCTCTCCATGATGCTGCCGCCGAACTTGACCACCACGGTCTCGCCGCGGAACTGCTGGATGAAGGGCAGCGCCTCGATCAGCACCGCCGCCTTTTCGATATACCTTTCCATCAATATCCCCCCTGGATGTCCAAAACGCCTGCCATCCGGCACTAGTAGTTGATCCGCACGTACGCCTCGGTGCAGTTGCAGGTGTAGACCGTGGCCTTCCCCTCCCCGAGGTGGAGTTCTATGTTTATAGCAAAATCGGTCTGCGACACCACCCTTATCAGTTCCTCCTGCGCCACGGCGGAGCGGATGCCGCCCTTCACCGCCGGGACCCCGTCGTAGGCGATGTCGGTCCGCTCCTCGACCACCCGGGCCTTGGAATAGCCGATGGCGTCCATGATCCGGCCCCAGTCCGGGTAGGTGCCCGCCCAGGCCGTCTTGTTGAGCATCGAGTTGGCCACCGCGCGCGCGGCCAGCTCCGCATCGGCATCCGACTCGGCGCCGGAGACGTTGACCGTCACGAACTTGTCCGCCCCTTCGCCGTCGTGGACGATCATCATCGCCAGCTCGAAGCAGACCCTTCCCAGCTCCCGGCAGAAGACCGCCCACGCCTCCGCATCCTCGTCCAGCGGGGCGTTGCCCGCCGCGCCGTTGGCCAGCGCCAGCACGGTGTCGTTGGTACTCTGGTCGCCATCGACCGAAATGCGGTTGAAGCTCTGGTCGACCGCCGCCTTCAGCGCGTTTTGGAGGGCATGCTGCCCCACCGCCGCGTCGGTGGCGATGTAGGAGAGCATCGTCGCCATGTTGGGTTCGATCATGCCGGCGCCCTTCGCGAGCCCGACGATCTTGACCGCCTTGCCGCCCACGCCGAATTCGGCCACCGCCACCTTGGGCCGGGTATCGGTCGTCATCATGGCTTCGGCCGTCTGCTGGACACTGGCGGCGAGCGCGGCATCGAACAGCTTCCCGATGCCGGCGACGATCTTCTGCAAGGGCAGCTGCGGCCCGATCTTGCCGGTGGAGCAGACGAAGACCTCCTGCGGCTCGCATCCGATGAGCCGGGCGGCCTCGGCAGCCATCTCCTTCGCGGCCACGATCCCTTCCGCACCGGTACAGGCGTTGGCCACCCCGCTGTTCATGACAATCGCCCGGGCCACGCCGTGCTCGAGGTGCTCGCGGCAGACCTTGACCGGGGCGGCGCAGACCTGGTTCGTGGTGAAGACTCCCGCCGCGGACGCCGGCAGCTCGGAAAAGACCAGCGCCATGTCCTTGGCGCCGCTCGCCTTGATCCCGGCCGCGATCCCCGCGCATTTGAATCCTTTGGGCATGCTCACATCGGCAAACATCGGTTGTTCCCCTTCCATGGTGGTGAAGGCCGCGATTTAAGTGGTTTTCCCGGCCTTGGAAAATAAAAAAACCCCTCCGCCAGGCGGAGAGGCTTTCGCATCGGTCGTTCCCGCAATCAACGCTTGGAGAACTGGAACCGCTTGCGGGCGCCCGGCTGGCCCGGCTTCTTGCGCTCCTTCATGCGCGCATCGCGGCTGAGGAAGCCGGCCTTCTTGAGGACGGCCTTCAGCTCGTCGTCGGACGCCGCCAGGGCGCGCGAAGCGGCGTGGACCATCGCACCGCACTGGCCGGACTTGCCGCCGCCGCTGACCGTGGCCTCGATGTCGTACTTGCCGACCACGCCGGCCGTTTCGAGCGGCTTCATGAGCAGCTCCTGCTGCAGGGCGGTATCGAAATACTTCGTCGCTTCGAGGCCATTCACGGTGATCGAACCGGAACCCTCGGTGATGCGTACGCGCGCCACGGAGGTCTTGCGCCGTCCGGTCGCTCCAAATGTCAGGGTGTTCTTTGCCATGGGATTGTTCCTGCTTAGAAGTTGAGTTCCAGCACCTGGGCCTGCTGGGCGGCGTGGGGGTGCTCGGCACCGGCATAGACCTTGAGCCGCTTGATGGTCTGGCGGGTCTGGCGGTTGGTCGGGAGCATGCCCTTGACGGCCTGCGTGATGATCCGCTCGGGATTCTTTTCGCGGATCTCCTTGGCCTTGGTCTCCTTCAGGCCGCTGTTGAATCCGGAATAATCCTGGTAGATCTTCGTCTCTTCCTTGTTGCCGGTCAGCACCACCTGCGCGGCGTTGACCACGACGACGAAGGCACCGGTATCGACATGGGGGGTGTAGGTCGGCTTGTTGCGTCCGCGCAGGGCGTCGGCGATCACGACGGCCAGGCGTCCAGCGGGCTTGCCGGCCGCGTCGACCACAAACCATTCGCGCTTGATATCCGCCTCTTTGGGCATAAACGTTTTCATTTCAAAAGGTCCTCTGCTTGGTTCGGTAGAAACACAAGGCCGGGGAAGTTATATCAGCGGCCATGGCCTGTCAACCCCCGCGCGCAATAAGTTTAGGGTTTTTCAGGAGGCGCATCCATGCTATGAAGAACCCATGAAATTCGCCCTGACCAAGGAACATACCGGACGCCGGCCCACCTGGTTCGGCTGGCTGCTGATCGTGCTCCTCCTCGCCACCCTCTTCGTGGCGGCGGCGGCCAACCTCTACCCCTTTCTCGCCCCAAACCGGCCGCCCCACGAAGGCGTCATGGTCGTCGAGGGCTGGATCCACGACTTCGCGCTCGACGAAGCCGTCACCCTGTACCGCAGCGGCAACTACTCCAAAATCGTCTGCACCGGAGTGCCCGTGGAGACCGGCAGCTACATCCAGCAGTTCAAATCCTACCCCGAAATGACCGCGGCGCGCCTCCGCAAGCTCGGCATCCCGGACGACCAGATCGTCGTCACCATCGCCGAACCGGCCCCGAAGGACCGCACCTACCTCGCCGCCGTGGCGCTGCGCGAGGCGATCATCGCCTACAACATCGGGGAAACCAACCTGCATCTCGTCACCGTCGGCCCCCACGGCCGCCGCAGCCGGCTGCTCTTCCAGAAGGCGCTGGGGCCCGACTACCATGTCGGCGTTACCTCCCTCGAGGAGGCGGACTACGAGGCCGACCACTGGTACACCTGCAGCCACGGGGTGCGCGCCGTCGTCGGCGAATGGATCGCCTACTGCTACGCCAAGTGCCTCCATCCCTGATATGGACGGCGCATCCAACCTGCCGTTGATGCTCGCCTTCCTCGCGCTGGGCGAGCAGGCGACCCGCGACGGGCTGACCGGCCTCTACAACCGGCGCTATTTCGACGAAACCCTTGCCGACCACCTGGAATCCGCCCGGCGCTATGGACGGGACCTCGCCCTCGTCCTCTTCGATCTCGACCACTTCAAGCAGGTGAACGATGCGCAGGGCCACCCGGCCGGCGACGCCCTCCTCCGCCGCTTCGCCGAACTGCTCAGGACCAGCGCACGCGGCGCCGACATCGTCTGCCGCACCGGGGGCGATGAATTCGCCGTTCTCCTCCCCGAAACCGGCCGGGATGGCGCAGCGCGCTTCGCGCAGCGCATTTTGGCAAGTGCCGCCCACCCCGTATCGGCCGGCCTCGCCGCCCTGCCCTCCCCCGATCTATTCAAGGAAGCCGACGCCGACCTGCTCGGGAACAAGCGGGCGCGGGTTGTGTAAAACCCAGGAACTGGCTCAAAGGAACAACATGCCGGCGATGGCGGAACCGGCAACGAGCCATGCGGGATGGATCGGCCAGCGGGCCAGCAGCAGGCAGCTGGCCACCGCAATGCAGGCCGTGGGGAGGTTGACGACGGAGACCTTGCCGATCTGCCACGCCGCGACGGCGACAAGCCCCACCACCGCCGGGCGCATGCCCCGGAAGACCGCCTGCACCGCCGGGCGCTCGTAGAAGTGGAACAAGCAGAGGGCGAATACCGAGATGAGCACCATGCCCGGCAGGGAGACCGCCAGCGTGGCGACGAGGGCCCCTGGAACGCCGCCGAGCTGGTAGCCCGTGAAGGTCGCGATGTTGATGGCGATCGGCCCCGGCGTGCTCTGGGAAATCGCGATGAAGTCGGCGAACCGCTCCGTCGTCATCCAGCCGCGGCGCTCCACCTCCTGCTGGAGGAAGGAGAGCACGGCATAGCCGCCGCCGAAGCTGAAGAGCCCGATCGTAAAGAAAGCCGTGAAGAGCTGGACCAGGATGTTCATTCCGGCGGCTCCTTGCGAAAGAGCAGGAACCCCGCCAGCCCGCCACCGGCAATGGCCAGCACCGGATGGAGGTGGAGCACGACGATGCCCAGGAAGCTGGCCCCCGCCACCAGCCCCATGGCCGGGGAATCGATGGCCTTGCGCCCCACCTTGAGCATGGCCACGACGATCATCGCCACCACGGCGGCGCGGATGCCGGCAAAGGCCTTGTGCACCATCGGGTGGTTGAACCAGGGCACGAGAAAGGCCGCAACCAGCAGGATCACCACCAGCGAAGGCAGCGCCATGCCGGCGCCGGCGGCCGCGGCCCCCGCCACTCCGCGCTTGCGGTAGCCGATGAGCGTGGCGGTATTCATGGCGATGATGCCGGGAACCGACTGGCCCAGGGCATAGTAGTCGACCATCTCGCCGTCGGAGATCCACTGCCTGGCGTCGACCACTTCGGCCTTCAGCAGCGGAAACATGGCGTAGCCGCCGCCGATGGTGACGGCGCTGATCCGCACGAAGACGAGAAAGAGCTCCGACAGCGCCGGACGTGCCGTTCTATCCGCCATCGGAACCCTTTCGTTTGCCGGCCTAGAAGTCGACGCAGGAGGCGTGCAGCGCTTCGATCTTCCGGGCGATCTTTTCGACCAGCTGGGCATCGATCTTCTGGCTGATCTGCATGAGCGCCAAGGAGTGTGCGCCGGTGGGGTCGTGCGGGTTGCGCATGTCGTCGATGTTGATGCCCGCCTCGGCCAACGCGTTGCCGATCTGGCCGATGACGCCGGGACGGTCCTTGTAGATGAAGAGCGCGGCGGTCCCGACCGGCTCGAAGTAGAGCTTGTCGAAGTCGTTGATGCGCGAAATCATCATGTTGCCCTCGGCCACGGTGCCGCGCACGCTGATGCGCTGGAAGTGGGCGGCATCGAGCGACGTGGTGACATCGACGGTGATGGAGTTTCCGTAGCCCTTGCGGTTGTCGGTCTCGCGGTTGAAGTATTCCACGCCCATCTCCTCAAGGTACTCGAGCGCGGCGTCGTAGCCCTGGGTGCGGTCGAAATCGTCGGAGAGCGCGGCGACGATCTGCACCAGCAGCCAATCGCCGAACTTGGCGAGGTCGCCGTAGAAGCTGGTTTCGATCAGCTTCATCTGCTTGCTGCCGCCGGCGATGCCGCGGCACAGGTGGGCCAGCGCATAGGCCAGCTCGCTGTAGGCGCGGTCGAGCCCCTCGGGCACGTCGCGGTTGACGACGTAGGAGGCGATGCCCTTGTCGTCGTAGCCGATCAGCTGGGTGGCGGAGCGGGAGGCGGCGTTGAAGTTCGCCTCGTGCGTGCTCGCCCCGAGGTGCGGAAGCATGATGTCGGCGATGTCGGCCACGCTCTTCGGGCCCGCCTCGTCCTTGGGATAGACGTCGTTGAGGAAGCGAAGCTTCTTGTCGGCCTTGAGGGCGCGCAGGTCCGCCTCGTTGACGATGCCGGCGCGGGCGCAGTTGATCAGGGTGGCGCCGTTCTTCATGCGGGCAATCAGCGACTTGTTGATGATGCCGCGCGTCTCCTCGTTCTCCGGCATGTGGAGCGAGACGTAATCGCACTTCTCGAAGATGTCGGCAAGTTCCACCGATTCGGCGCCGAGATCCTTCGCCCGCTCCTCGGAGAGGAAGGGGTCGTAGGCGAGCACCTTGACATCGAAGCCGGAAAGGCGCTTGGCCACCAGCTGGCCGATCGCGCCGAAACCGACGATGCCGACGGTCTTGCCGGTGATCTCCCGCCCCATGAACCGCTTCTTCTCCCATCCGCCCGCGCGGGTATCGGCATCGGCCGGAACCACGTGGCGGGCGTCGGCCAGCATGAGGGCGATCACCTCTTCGGCAACCGCATTGGCGTTGGCGCCCGGCGTGTTCATGACATCGACGCCCTTGCTGCGCGCATGCTTGATGTCGATCGTGTTGTAGCCGGCACCGGCGCGGATGACCACCTTGAGCGACGGCAGCGCGTCGATGATGTCCTTGGTGACCTTCTCGGAACGGACGATGAGGGCGTAGGTATCCGGATGCCGGGCCACCAGGGAGGCAAGATCCGCCGAGTCGTCCTGGACCACTTCGTAGCTGCCGTGCGCCTTCAGGGTGTCGCGCGCCACGGTGTCGAGCTTGGTGGGGATCAATACCTTCTTCATGCAATCCTCTGGGGTTGGGGTTGAAAACAGGCTCCCACACTATGCAGGCGTGGTGGGGGAATCAAGCTTTGACAAATCGGTTTTTCTGGGAGACTCTTTCGCGCCAACCGGAAAACCGCATGAAGAGATCCTGCCAACCGTTCGCCGTGCTTGCCGCCGCACTGATGCTCTCGGGATGCATGGGCTACCGCCTGGGTGGAGGCCGCCCGGAAAACGTCGAAACGGTCGCCGTCGCCCCGGTGGTCAACCGCACCGCCGAGCCGGCCATCGAGCTCCAGGTGGGCCATGCCCTGCGCCAGCGCCTCCAGTTCGACGGGCGCCTCAAGGTGGCCAACGATCCGGAAACGGCGGACGCCGTGATCGAAACGACCCTGACGGACTACACCCTGACCCCGATCGCCTTCCGTTCGGAGCTGCGCACCACGCCGAGCCAGTACCGGCTGCGCATCGCGGGCGAGGCCCGGCTCGTCGACCGGGAAACCGGCGAGGTCCTCTCGACGTCGAGCAGCTACGGCGAAGCGCTTTTCGCCTTCCAGTCGGACCTCACCTCCTCCAAGCGCGACGCCCTGCCCATGGCCGCCAGCGAGCTGGCCAAGTTCATGGTGGACGACCTGGTCGAGCAGTGGTGAGGTGATACGGGGTTCCAGGCTCCGGGCACCCTTGCGGATCCAGTCGCCAAGAAGTAGTCCGGCCAATCCAACCGGGCACAAAAAAAACCCGCCGGCGGCGGGTTTTGCTTCGCAGGTGCGGAGCGCGCTAGGCCACCGTGGCGAGCTTGCGCAGGTTGTTCGCGGCATTGGCCTTGCGGCGGATGGCGGTGTTCTTCTTGATCACCCCGATCTTCGCGGCCTTGTCCAGCACGGAGCTGTAGGTGCGCAACGCTTCGGCGCTCTTGTCGGCATCCTTGGCCGCCAGCGCCTCCATCATGTCGCGGCGGGCGGTCTTGATGCGCGAGCGCACCTGCACGTTGCGGTCGTGGCGCACCACGTTCTGGCGCATTCTCTTCTTGGCGCTTTTCAGATTCGGCATTTCAAATCACTCCGTTAAGTCAAAACTGTTCCTATGCTCGGAAAAGAAGGATGGGAGGATAGCCAACGGGATTTCGAAGTCAACAGGAAATATCCGGATTGTTGGCGCCCCCGGAATCCCCCGCTTCCCCGGCCCCCGCCCTAGTGGACGATGCCCCAGTGGCTGCGGAACGGCCAGTAGACGAAAAGGGCCGGACCCTGGAAATCCTCCCGCGGCACGCCGCCGAAGTAGCGCCCGTCGAGGCTCATGTTCGGCCGCGTGTTGTCGCCCATCATCAGGTATTCGTCCTCCTTCAGCTGGATGGAGTCGTCCTCCGTCACCAGCAGGCTGCCCGGCGTGGTGTCGTGCCCGCCGGCATAGATCGGGTCCGTGTCGATCCGCTTGAAGATCGGCGGATCGTCGACGATTTTCCCATCGGCCACGATATGCCGGTCGATAATCTGGATCTTCTCGCCGGGCAGGCCGACCATGCGCTTGATATAGAAGGTGTCGCGGCGCACCTGGGGATGGGCGATGTTGCGCGTGTCGAACACGGCGATGTCGCCGCGGTCCGGCCGCGTGAAGTTGTACTTCATCTTGTTGACGATGATGTGGTCGCCCGCGATCACCTTGGCCGAGACGACGACGTCGCCCTCGTTGTAGAACGGCTTGATCTGGAGCTGGTCGCGCAGGTAGGTCGGGATCTTGTGCGGCACCCCGCCGATCCGGACAACCAGGTTGTCATGGTCGTAGGAGGCGCTGCGGTCGACCGCCCCGGTCGCCTTGGCGCGGATCTCCTTGTAGGACTCCCCCGTAAGGAGCCACTTGGCGAACTTGAAGGGGAGCTGGTCGCCGATGCCCGGGGCGGCCTGCGCCTCGGTGGTGATGCCGTTGAGGGTCGGCTGCATGGAGCCGGTGGGGATCTTGAACGGCTGGAAGAAGAAGGCGCGGATCGCCATGGCCGCTCCTAGGGCGACGATGATCACCTCGACGTTTTCGCGGACACCGGTGCGGTAGTGCGAGGGATAGACCTTGTCGGCCGCCTCGGCCAGCCGCCCGAGGGCCTTCTCCAGCTCCCCCCGGCCCGCGTCGCGGAGCCCCACCACGGCGGCCTCGGCCTGGGCCAGCGCCGCCAGGTCCTTCGGATCGGCGATGTCTTCGCGCATGTTGCGCGCGTGGCGCGCCGCATGCAGGTGCTCCTTCACGATCTTCCGCTGTTTCCGCCGATTGAGGATGCCGATCATGGAATATCCTACTGCTGGTTGGTTTTCAGGACGGCGATGAAGGCCTCCTGGGGAATGTTCACCTTGCCGATCTTCTTGAGCTTCTTCTTCCCTTCCTTCTGCCGTTCGAGCAGCTTGCGCTTGCGGGTGATGTCGCCGCCGTAGCACTTGGCCGTCACGTCCTTGCGGTAGGCGCGGATCGTCTCGCGGGCGATGATCTTGCCGTTCACGGCGGCCTGGAGGGCGACGGCGAAGGCCTGGCGGGGAATGACGTCGAGCAGCGACTTGCACATCTGGCGGCCGCGGAATTCGGCCTTGGAGCGGTGGACGATGCTCGAGAAGGCATCGACCACCTCGCCGTGGATCATGATGTCCATCTTGACCAGGTCGCTGGCCTGGTAGCCGTAGTATTCGTAGTCCATCGAGGCATAGCCGCGGCTGATGGTCTTGAGCTTGTCGTAGAAGTCGATCAGCACCTCGTTGAGCGGCATGCGGCTGGTGAGCATGACGCGGTGCCCGTCGATCGAGTCGGTCTTGGTGATCTCGCCGCGCCGGTCCATGATCAGCTGCATCATTTCGCCGAGGTAGTCGGTCGGGCAGATGATGGTGGCGAGGATCATCGGCTCCTCGATATGCTCGATGAGGGTCAGGTCGGGCAGGTGCAGGGGATTGTCGACCTCCAGCGTCTCGCCGTTCCTCAGGACCGCCTTGTAGACGACGTTGGGATAGGAGGCGATGATGTCGAGGTCGAACTCGCGCCGCAGCCGCTCCTGGATGATCTCCATGTGGAGCAGGCCGAGGAAACCGCAGCGGAAACCGAAGCCCAGCGCGACCGACGATTCGGCCTGGTAGGTGAAGGCGGCGTCGTTGAGGCGCAGCTTGTCCATGCTGGCTGCCAGCTTCTCGTAGTCGCTGGTCTCCACCGGATAGATGCCCGAGAAGACCATCGGATGGATCTCCTTGAACCCGGGCAGCGGGTTGGGCGCCGGAGACCGCGCCAGCGTTATGGTGTCGCCGATCTGGATTTCGGACGCATCCTTGATGTTGGCGATGACGTAGCCCACCGCCCCTTCATGGAGTTCACCGCGCTTGACCATGTCGGGGGTGAAGACCCCCACCTCCTTGACCTCGTAGTCCTGCCCCGTCCCCATCAGCCGGATCTTGTCGCCGGCCCGGAGGGCGCCGCTGAAGAGCCGCATGTAGACCACCACCCCGCGGAAGGCATCGTACTTCGAATCGAACACCAGCGCGCGCGTGGCGTCGTCCACCGCTGGCCTGGGCGGCGGGAAGCGCTGGACCACCGCCTCGAGGACCTCGGCCACGCCCTTGCCGGTCTTGGCGCTCACCAGCAGCGCATCGGTGGCCTCGATGGCGAGGATGTCCTCGATCTGCTGGCAAACCTCGTCGACATTGGCGTTGGGCAGCTCGATCTTGTTGAGGACCGGGATGATTTCCAGGCCGTTGTCAACCGCGAGATGCGTGTTCGAAACCGTCTGGGCCTCCACCCCCTGCGCGGCATCGACCACGAGGATGGCCCCTTCGCAGGCCTGCAGGCTCCGGGAGACCTCGTAGGAGAAGTCGACGTGTCCGGGGGTGTCTATCAGGTTGAATGTGTAGTTCTTCCCGTCCTTCGCCTTGTATTTCATCGTCACAGGATGCGCCTTGATGGTGATGCCCCGCTCGCGCTCGAGATCCATCGAGTCGAGCAGCTGCTCCTTCATCTTCCGCTGTTCGACCGTCTGGGTCAGCTCCAGCATGCGGTCGGCCAGCGTCGACTTGCCATGGTCGATGTGGGCGATGATCGAAAAATTCCGGATTAGACTGAGATCGTTCATAAAAGACGCAAAAAAGCGGTTCGGGCGCCCCGGCCCACAAAAAACGAGCGGACAAGCTAGCGGAGGCCCGCGCGCAGGTCAAGTGTTCCGCGGCACCTTGGCGCAGGTCCCCGGAAGCCCGCCTAAAGGTCGAAATCGTGGTTGAGCGAGGTATAGGGAAGCTGGAGGTAGCGCAGCACCGTCGCGCACCGGGGCCACCCCTGGCGGAACAGCAGGTCGGTCAGGTTCACTCCGATGCCGAGATAAGGGTGGCGGTAGTCGGGCTCGCCCGCCTCCCCGAAGCCCTCGACGTAATACCCCGCGTGCAGCTCGACATGCCGCAGCGCCCCTCTCCGGAAGGTTTCGAACCCGTTGAGCTTCAGCGCCACCAGGAACTTGGAGTTCTCGTAGTCGGTCAGCACATCGGCCTGGGTGGGCTGGAGGCCGATCTGCCAGCGGAGGTCGACCTTTCCGGCCAGCGCAGGCCGGGTGTAGAGGAGATAGCCCAGGACCGCCCCGAGGCCGTTCATCACCAGGTCCTCGTACGAAAACCCATAGTCGCTGAACGAATCGCCGAACTCCATGTAGCCCATGATCGCGAACGACGTCAGGCAGCCGCAGAACGCGGCTTCGCGGTGCTCGAAATCCCAATGCTCGTAGAGATAGGCGAAGCCGTGCGACATCAGGTAGGTGGTATAGAGGTGGCCCAGCTTGTCCATTCCCCCCTCCGGGGTATCCGGTCCGAACCAGCCCTCCGACTTGGCTTGGGGCGACCGCGAGAAGTAGTCCCAGTTGGCCACCCCCCAGGCCGTGACCCCGGCCACGCCGGCCGCGGTCGTTCCCAGCACGATCCGGTTGCGCTCCCATCCGGCAACGTATTCGATCTCATCGATCGACACATCCGGCTCCCGTGTCTCACCGGAAGCGGCAAGGCCATCGTCCGAAAGGACGATCTGGGCCATCAGAACAATGAGCATCCTTTTCAGCACGCCACACCCCCGTATCCCTGGATGCTACCCCTCGCCCTCCACCCCGGCAAGGCAATCGTTTCGGCTGGAACGGCGAGGTTTGAAGCCGAAGCGAAGATGCTACAGTGCCGGGCTGTCGCCATGAACCGGATGATCGTAGACGACGGTATCCGCTGCGCCCCGACCGAAACCGGCGAAGATAAAATGCTACAATGTACGGGCGGACCCTCCTCGGACGGCCAGCTTGCCACGGTCGAAGCCCGAGTGCAAAATGCGCAGAATCCAGTCCCGATAATACGGCAGATGCCTTCCATCGACCAGGCCGCGCCGACGCACGTACTCCTCAAAGGGTTGAAGATCAACATATTCCATGACTCACTCCCTTCAATACCTGCATATGCGGCGCGCCGCATATGCACTGGAATTGCCAGC